>DEBQ01000005.1:10394-10766 GCA_002348605.1 Candidatus Saccharibacteria bacterium UBA2952 | reverse complement strand
CACACACTCCAGAGAAAGTAGAGTTAAAAAAATAGGGCGAAAGCTAAGTCCGCCTCGGTTCTTGGCCGTCAAAAGCCCGCTCCGGCTCGTGCCCGCCTATATAAAGGCAAAGGCAACGTAATAATCAACGACAAGCCGGCTGCAGAATACCTAAGCGGTAACAGCACTATGCTTGCTGAAGTTACCGACCCACTGGCACTTGTTAACAAGCAAAAAGACTTCGACGTCACTATCCGCGTTAGCGGTGGTGGCCTGGCTGGTCAGGTTGACGCAATCAAGCTGGCAATTGCCAAGGCTCTAACCGTTGAACACGGTGACCTGCGTTCAACCCTTAAAAAGGCTGAATTCCTAAAGCGTGACCCACGCGAAAAG
>DEBQ01000005.1:0-10249 GCA_002348605.1 Candidatus Saccharibacteria bacterium UBA2952 | reverse complement strand
AAGCGTGACCCACGCGAAAAGGAACGCAAGAAGTACGGTCTTCGTTCGGCTCGTAAGCGCGAACAATACTCAAAGCGTTAATTCCGCACGAGCATTCAAAAGCACCCCTTTTGGCGGGGTGCTTTTTGTGTGCGAAAATAAGGGCACATGTTAGACACATTGGTTCACAAACACCTGCGCCTGCCCTATACGTTACATATAGAGGAGCTGAATACACCAAAAAAGCCGCGCATGACGGTGATTTTGCTGCACGGAATCGGCAGCTCAACCAACATGTGGCGCGATGTCACAACGTCGCTGCCAGTCGACGTGCGTGTCGTTGCGATAGACCTTCTAGGGTTTGGTAAGTCACCTCAGCCCACCTGGGCCACCTATAGCGTATCGACGCAAGTCAAAAGCGTCGTCAAAACGATGGTGCTGAACCGTTTGCCGCCTGGTAGTCTGCTCGTCGGGCATTCGCTTGGCGCGCTCGTTGCAACAGAGGTAGCCGGTGCGGTACCGGTCTATGTATCTGAACTGCTACTCATAAGTCCACCGGTCTATCGCCCTTCAAGAGGAAAGGTGGTTGCAACCCAGCGCGAAGACATCCTACGGGGCATATATAAAATCATGCACCGAAACCCCAAGACGTCCGAAAAGGCGCTGTTGCTTGCCCGAAAGTACTATGCGAAGCGGAACGGAATTAATCTTGCACGCGATCTAAACATCGACACTTTTCTCGCAACCCTTAAAGCGTCGATTGTGAACCAAGCGGCGATAGACCGGATAAAACAGATAAAAATACCGACGACCATACTAAGCGGCTCACTCGACCCCTTGGTAATCGGCAAAAACCTTGACCGTCTGTCCAAAACGAACAAATTTATCAGCCATACTGTCGTAAAAGGCGCCGGGCATAATGTAGTCGGAACAATGCGCAGCGCCGTAGTCGAGAGGCTGCAAGAAATGACATACCCGTCTGACGCAAATACATAAGGTATACTTAAGTAGTAATGACGAAACCTGTGATTCTAACCGGCCTGCGGGCCAATAATGACCTGACACTCGGTAACTATTTTGGTGGTATGCTGCCGATTATTGACATGGCGAAAACGCGTTCTGGCGATTATCAGATCAATATGTTCATTCCTGATCTGCACAGCTTCACAACGCCAATCGACCATAGCGCGCTATACGAGCAGATTTTGCAGACTGCCAAGCTGTTTGTTGCTGCGGGACTACCTATCGAAGACGAGAACATACACCTTTACAGGCAAAGTTACGTACCCGCGCACAGTGAGCTAACATGGATTCTTGACTGCTTTACGGGTGTCGGCCAAATGAGCCGAATGACTCAGTTTAAGGATAAGTCTACAGGTAAGGATGACGTTAGTGTCGGGCTATTTAATTATCCCGTACTTATGGCAGCCGATATTCTGCTGTACAGCGCGACATACGTACCCGTAGGTGATGACCAGACGCAGCACCTTGAATTTACGCGTGATATTGCCGAACGCATGAATACGCGGTTCGGCGAGTTATTCGTTGTGCCGGAGCCAGTCAAAAAGCAGCACGAATTCTTTGGAAATGACCAAGGGCTACGCGTTATGGATCTTGCTGACCCGACCAAAAAGATGAGTAAGTCTGCGAGGAGTGAAAAAGGCGTTATTTTCTTAAGTGATGACCCGGCTTTGGCAGCAAAAAAAGTCATGAGTGCAACGACGGATGACAAAGCATTCGTTGCGTACGACCCGCTGGAACAGCCCGGAATTAGTAACTTGCTTCAAATCAGCGCCTTGCTTGCAGGCGACACCCTAGAGGCGACTATTGAGCGCAATGCCGGCCAGACTCGGTATGGCGAGTTTAAGGCTGAAGTGGCTAAGCATGTGAGTGATTTCTTGACCTCCTTCCAGGCCAACTTGGCTGACGTGAACGAAGCCGACATCCTGCAAAAGTTAGAGCAGTCTGAAATGAAGATGAATAATCAAGCCAACAAGACGCTCTACAAAGTTCAGCAGGCAGTTGGGCTTCGACCTAAGGCGTAGAACATGAGACTAGATGTATACGTGGCGCAGTATTGGCCGGAACAGTCACGTTCGACCTGGCAAAAACTGATCGAGGCCGGTCATGTGACCGTAAATGGACAAGTCGTTACTTCTGTAAAATATGATCTTGGCGAAGATGATTACGTAAATGTGGTTGAACCGAAAGCTCCTGACCATACCGACAAAACCCTACCGATAATTTATGAAGACGAGAACGTCATCGTCATTAACAAGCCTGTTGGAGTCCTTACCCACAGCAAGGGTGCTTTGAACGACGAATTTACCGTGGCGGAATTCGTGCGACCCAAAACTACTTATAAGGCCGATTCAAACCGGCCGGGAATTATTCACCGACTTGACCGTGCGACGTCAGGGGTTATTTTATGCGTCAAGAATGACGAAACGGCCAGTTATATATCGCGCCAATTTTCGCAGCGAACAGCCAGAAAGCGCTATGCGGCAGTAACCAGTGGCATACCCTCGCAGCACGAAGCCGTCATTGATCTACCGATCGGCCGTAATCCGAATGCACCCAGTACATTTAGGGTAGACGCCGGCGGCAAGCACGCCGAAACATATTACCTGCTGGCCGACCATTCGGTGAAGCATGCGCTCGTACGGCTTGAGCCAAAAACAGGTCGGACCCATCAGCTACGGGTTCATTTGGCATATATTAAATGTCCTATTGTGGGCGATGAGGTTTACGGCGTCGAAAAGGCAGACCGTATGTATCTTCATGCGGAGCAGCTTGAGGTAACGCTACCTGGTGGCAATCGTCAAACATTTACCTCGCCGATTCCTGAATCATTCGGCAAAAAGGCAAAAGAATGAAACTCTACCTTAGCCAAGGAGTAACTGAATTTTTAGACGATTTTTCGAAGTCATTGCCACATGCAGTACTACTGACCGGACCTGTCGGAGCTGGCTTGGGTACACTAGCCGCGCATATGGCGCAAACCAATGGTACTTTGCTTGTACAAGTAGCCCCCGAAGTCAAACGAACCGGGTCGTTGGCAGCAATATCGATTGAGCGTATCCGGGAACTATATACTGAAACCCGCTCACGCCAGAATACGCCCAGTTTCGTCATTATCGACGATGCCGACGCCATGACAACCGCTGCCCAAAACTCACTACTAAAACTTCTTGAAGAGCCGAACGAATCTATACACTTCGTACTGACGTCTCATTCGCCGGACCGTTTACTACCAACCATTCGCTCGCGCGTACGAACACTTGCCGTGCCACCACTAAGTAAGCTCGAAAGCCGGAGATTGCTCCGTGCGATCGGTATAAAGGACGAACTTGCAGAACAGCGGCTTTTGTTCGTCGCCGACGGACTGCCTGCTGAACTGACACGCTTGGCTGAAACAGATGGCGACTTTAAGGATTTATCAGAGCGGGTCAACAAAGCCAGGCGACTTATCGAAGGTAGTACATATGACCGACTGGCAGCAGTGCAGTCTTTGTCGGAAGATCGTGCGGCTACCCTGAAGGTAATTGAAACAGTCATTTTGCTGCTTCGCCGATCGTTAGCTAGCAATCCAGATCAGGCAACTCTTCAATTCATTGACCGGTTGCTCGGTGCGTCGGAAGCTATTCGGGCAAATGGTCATGTGCGGCTCCATCTTGCATCCGCAGTAGTGAATTAATGGTATAATTGAGTAACAATGCTAGGACTTGTTCTTCTTGCACTTATTGCCGCGTGGGCGCTATATCAACGACAGACGATTGCCGAGGTAACACTTGAGCTTCCGTCGCGCCTAACGGATAAGCTGGACCGTTTATGGGATATTGCTCAGGAAAGCCTGCGTGATAAAAAGTACCTGCGCGCCGAAAAAGCACTGCTGACTATTCTTCGCGTCGATGAACGGAACGCAACCGCATACAACCGGCTCGGTATTTTGTATTCGAAACAGCAGGCATTCCAAGATGCGATTGAGTGCTTTGAAATCGCTCAAAGCTTGGAACCGAGTGCCTCCAGCTTGCACAACGTGGGTCTGATTTACTATGAGACCGAACAGTACGACAAAGCTGCGTTAGCGTTTGAGCAGGCCCTAGGCATGGAAGAAGACTTAGCGGCGCGTCACATCGCCTACGCCAAGGTACAAGAAAAGCTCGGGAACACTAAACGTATGATTACTGCTCTTGAACGCGCCGTCGAGCTAGAAAAAAACCCTCAGACGCTGACGATTTTAGCGGATGCATACGACAGGGCAGGACAGTCAGAGCTTTCAGCCGATCTGCGTGAGCAAGCAGCTAAGCTTATTGTTCCCGATGGACAGCCAAAACGCGTCAAACAGCCGCGTCGCGTCGTAATGTAGGGGGTATAGGACAAACCTACGGTTTTTCCTATCGCTTCGCTGGGCTTTTCCCTTAGTTATAAATCTTTCTCGAAGTAAATTCGCAGAAAGATTTCGTTATACTCTATACTTGCGTAACAGAGGTAATTTGATACAATATACAATGCGTGCCGCTTTAGCTCAGTTGGTTAGAGCAACTGTTTTGTAAACAGTAGGTCCTCGGTTCGAATCCGAGAAGCGGCTCCATATTAACAACACAGGTATGCCGGAGTCGTCTAGTGGCAATGACAGGAGACTGTAAATCTCCCGCTTTTTAGCTTCGTAGGTTCGAGTCCTACCTCCGGTACCATTTTTTATTTACGAATATGCCGTCGTAGCTCAGTTGGTAGAGCGCATCCATGGTAAGGATGAGGTCTCGGGTTCAAGCCCCGACGATGGCTCCATTTTTATGCACCACTAGCATAATTACAAAAATTGTGCTATAATGATAATAATTAAGATAATAAATCTAAAGAGAGCGAAATGGCGAAGAAGAATACAAAACGCAAGCTAGTTGGTCTGGTCAGTGAACTGAGCGGTCACCGCACGTATTACACCACTAAGAACACGCAGAATACACCAGATAAGATCGAGATCAAAAAGTACGATCCGATTGCTCGTAAGCACGCCCTATACGTCGAAACCAAGAAGAACCTCGGACGTAACGAAGTTAAAGCTCGCAAGAGCTAATCTGGTTAGCCCAGCAGTTATAGCCGGTACAGTCAAATGTGCCGGCTATTTTGATCGATTTGTTTCGCTAGCCACACGCCATTTTGTAGCATGGTGTCGAGCAGATCAGCTGTTAGGTGGGACTTTTCAGAATAAAGGTAAAGTGCCTGCTCGGTAACTTCCATGACCACTCCTTTGAAGTGGTCGGCTATGGTTTCGGCGATTTCAGGGGTAATCAGACGCTCCATGACAACCAAATGCGCGGGTGTAACGTACGAGCTGAAATACGATGTAAAGCTTGCGGGGTATTCTGCAGTAGCGCCAAGGGTCATGGCGTGGAGTGCTGGATATTTTGTTCCAAGTAGTTCGTGAAATCCCTGGCCGTGCTTGGAAGAGCCGATGAAAAAATGTGGAATATCGGCTGTCGACTTAAGGTCGAACTCCATAATATGCCAAGTATGTCGCTTACCTGACTTCAGTTCGTCCGAACGCTCTACAAACATGACGTCGTACTGATCATACGTACCGATACAATAATGATCATCAACGTGGTCCGTACTGACAGTCAGACCACGAACAATCTGGTGCTCGTCAGTACGCTGGCTAACGTAGCCAAAATACACCATGCCCGACCGGTCAGCAAATTCTATCACCATGCGCCTAACCGCTTGTGTTGATGGCAGCAGACCCCTCGGCACAATGTGTCTGAGCTTACCCATGCTACTTACCAGCCTTTCGGTCACTCATATCAAGCAGCGTTGCCATATACTCCGCATGTGTCCATACCAAGGGTGAAACCGATACGGATGCGCCGGTATCCGGGTCGATCTGTTCGCCGAGCATACCAGATTCATCAGTCATAGACCTGACCCAGCCGACAATATCATGCGCCAATACGTCGTCGCCTGTTTCATTAGCATATTGTGCAGCCCATAGTGAAGTAATAAACCATGGGTTCCCTAACGAGTCACGGCGAGTGCGGTGGTAATTATCGTTTTCATAGCGGGGTATACCAAAGCCACGCTCACCGAGCTTGAAAGTGTTCTTGAGCGTCATGAAGCTATTCTTAACTTCGTCGCTCTCTAGGCTGAACAGACCAAACATGAACGCTCCGAAAAAGCTGGAATTGTCGACCGTTCCATCGAAATCTGGGTTTCCGTTTTCGTAACGAATTCCCTTATAGAACGCTTGCCGTGATTTGTTGTATAAGTGCTTATGCGCCGCCTGCTGGATATCATCGGCCGCCGAACGCCACTTGACGGCAGAATCAGAATCTTCAGCAACTTCAGCTAGTTCAGCAGCTGCCAGCAAAGCACCATACACGACGGACGTAGTATAGGTCGTGGTCATAAAGTTTTCTTCCCAAAGGTCGTATGACGGCTTAGGTAGGCAAGTTGATTCGTCGATGTAATCGGCCAAAAAGTCCGCCATTTTTTTAACAAAGCTGTCGTAAAACTCGGCTAGTAGTTTCGGGTCTTTCTGGATGCCGTAATATTGGCTGAACATGAAGAGTGTCAGGGCAGTCTCGTCCTCTTGAATTGGAGGTGCGCTGATATCGCCGTGAACATATGGGTGCCAGCTTGAACCTAGCGAACCATCCGCAAGGTATTTGTGCATTAGGTAGCCTGATTGATGTAGCGCGCGCCGACAGAATTCGAAAAAACGCAGAGGTTCTGACGTATACCCGAGCCGTATGAGGGGCCATAAGGCGAACGCTCCGTCGCGCGGCCAGCAATACGCATACGCATCGCGTGCATAGTTCAGCATGGATGTGTCGGTGGTGGCAATAACCGCCCCACGTTTGTCTATATTCGCCTTAACGACCATAGCGCTATGGATGAATGAGGCTCGAAACTCGGGCTCTATTACCTTGCTGGCAGCCCTAACTGGTTCAAGCCATTCATACCACCACTGCGCACTCGCGTTAATGAAATGTTCCGGCCCATGCTCCTGGACGGACTTATGAATATACAGAGCTTCGCGGGTGGACGTTCCAGCGGCCATCCAGTAGTGAGTCCGAGCAGATTCGTGTGCGGGAATGTCCATAGAAAACCGGATGATTGAATCAACACGGCCATGCTCCACATTGCTGCCACTTAGCTCTCCGTCGTCGGCGTCGCGGTAGGTTCCTTCGCGGCCTTCGATACCGAATATTCCAACAGAATGCTGATCAAACGGATCGCCGGAAGCATACTCACCGCCAATAACAAATGCTCGTCGCCCCCGGTAATGGAGTAGCGCGTTACTGTCTGGCAGGTACTGCGCTGTGTCGGTGTTGCTGCGTGAATCACCTATAGCGAACGCCTGGTGCATAAACAAACGGATATCCCGCTGACGATCCGTGGCGTTAACGATATGAATATTGCGAATAAACACACTGACAGAAGTGTCAATGACATCGTCGAACTCAAGAATAATTCCAATTGCTGGGTTATGCGCCCTCGTATGGCCAATCAGCGCGCCGCTGGCAGTATGCATTCGGATACGCCATGTGCCATCGTCGAGCCAAGAAATTTTTCCATCAACCCATACTCCTACTTTGTGTCGAAGATTTGCGCCTGCGCTGTGGTTTTCGAACCCTACATAGGGGAAGTATAGGTCGTGGACCAACCCGAATTGGTTCAGGCCAACATGAAGTTCGCCGTTAGAAAGAAGTATTGGCCGCCCCATCAGAAGCCTCCATGAGAGCTTGAATGGTAAGCCATCAGGCGGTAGCGCAGGTCTCGCACAGTGTTCATGACATATAGGAACGCGTCGTACGGTGAGTCATACGGACTAAAGTAGGCGTGTACATCGCCGTCTTTGAACCACTTAGTACACATGTAATAAACGTGGTCGGATGTCTGAAGCTTCCGCCAATCCGAAATGAGCAACATATCGCCAGAGCGAATGATGTCGTGCTCCAGGTTGTACAAATAGCGCATAACCTCTTGCTGCATGCCGTTACCCAACCATGCGGTGAGGTCTCGTTCGGTATCGGCCCAGGTGACGGTATATGGCATCGATACTTCGCCACGCGGTTCGAATGCTTCAGCAGCTTCGGTAACGGTATAGAACGATACGTCGTCTCGGCTCGACCAGCGCCCTATTAGGTCACCGAAAAAGTCAAAGATTCCCGTGTCTTCCCATTGATGCTCACCGAATGTTTCATAGTCCATAAACAGGTTGATCGTGTCGCCGCCATCAAGCGCAGCGTTGAGCCATTGTTCGTAAGAATCAGCGTGGAGCGGCCACTGTTCCCAGGCTTTGTTGCCGAATCGGAATGCTACGTCGTCGCTTAAGCGGTAGTTTTTTGTGAGCAGGCAAATATTTTCGGTGCCAGCTGGTCGGTAAACAGCATTTGGGGTGCGACCGCCCAAGACAGGATCCCAACCTTCGGAAAGTACGGCTTTGTATCCTGCTTGGTCAGCCCATACGGCCAGCTCATCATTGTATGCAAGTTCCGTGTTACGGAACGCCGTGGGGGTGACGCCAAAAACCCGTTCAACCATTTCCCGGTGCTGTGCTACCTGACGGTCAAACTCAGAGCGTGAATAAAAGAAGGCGAGTGAATGGTAGTATGTTTCCGATACGATTTCGACCCGTCCTGTTTTGACAAGGCCTTTGAAGTCTTCAAGCACGTCAGGTGCATAGGCTTCGGCCTGCTCGACGAACGTACCGGTAATACTGAGTGATAGTTTGAAATCAGGGTGCCGCTCGAGTAGTTGCCGCAGCAGCCGGTTCATTGGCCGGTATGATTTTTCAGCTACCTTTTCGAACACGCGTCGATTATTCCGGTCGTTATCGTGATTACCGTCGAAATAGTCATGGTGCTGCGCGGTGTCGAACACGGAATAGTCACGAACACGCCACGGTTGGTGCACATGAAGGTAAAGCGTAATGCCTTTCTTGCTCACGCGGCTACCCCATGAAGAAGTCGGCGATACATGGCCAGGCAACGGGACGCGACATCATCCCAAGAAAGCCGTGTGTATTCTCGCTTCACGTTCACTTTTAGCGTTTGTTTCAAGCCATTAGACGCGGCAATAGCGATCATTTGGTCAGCCAGACGGTCGATATCCCAAAAATCGTAACGGAAAATGTGCGACAAAACTTCACCGACTCCCGATTGCTTCGAAATAATAAGCGCGTTGTCGTGGTGGGCTGCTTCAAGTGCTGTCAGTCCGAACGGCTCGGATACCGAGCTCATAACAAAAATATCGGCAACAGTATATGCATCGCGCCAGCGTTGGCCGCGCACGAAACCGGTAAAGAATACTTTGTCAGCTATACCAAGGTCAGCGCTCAGCCGCAACAGCTCATCGCGCTGCTCACCGTCGCCAGCAAGCAGAAATACTAACCTGTCATACCGTTCCGATGCTCGTGCGGCCGCCCTCATGAAGTGAATCAGTCCTTTTTGAACCGTAAACCGCGTGATTGTTGCGGCGACCGTGTAGCCTTCGCCCTTAAGGTACTCAAGATATTTATAGGTTTGGTCGTCGTAGTTATAGCCGGCCATTACTGAAGCGTCAAACGCATTGTGCATGACTTCGACTTTGTCGGCCGGAATTCGGTAGCGGTGTACGATTAGTCCTTTAGTAATTTCGGACACGGCGATTATTCGGTCAGCCATCAGTAGTCCTTGTTCCTCGATTTCGTGAACTAGTGGATTGCCGTACCCACCGGCGCGGTCAAACTCGGTCGCGTGGACATGTACGACAAGTGGTGCACCAGTGATTTCTTTGGCTTTAATGCCCGCTTCGATTGTTAGCCAGTCATGCGCGTGAATAGCGTCGGGCTTGCTGTGTTTGACGTGAGATTCAACAAATTCGATATATTTAGCCTGGACATCACGAATATCGTTCAAACCTTCCCCAGATTTTCGGTGTAAGGCATCTGTGATTGACCCCGACGCGTCGTACGCCCCAAGGCCGTTTCGTTCTAGAGGGCCAAGCTTCGTAGCTGTGTGTATCCGCATAAAAGATGTATCGGGGTGCTCAGCAGAATAGGGCAGAACAAAATCGATGGAGGAACCAGCCAGCGCCAGCGCTTTGCTCATGTAATAACAAGCGACGCCTAGTCCACCACTGTTGTGTGGCGGAAGCTCCCACCCAAGCATCAGTATGTTCATTACGCTCTCCGAGTACACCTTGTGGTGGTACGGCGGCCCCCTCTACGATTAATCTTGTCCGTATTATAGCTTTAAGCTTATGGTTTTTTCAAGGGGTATCGTCA
>DEBQ01000002.1 GCA_002348605.1 Candidatus Saccharibacteria bacterium UBA2952 | reverse complement strand
TATGAATTATACGGCAAACAGGGGTATATGTAAAGCATTTTATAAGAGTATTTCACTCGGCTACCCGCCGTTGAAATGAAAATTGAATTACTTCTATTGTACCGAAAACGCTTGAAGGGTCAAGCTAATTGACACGCTTACGTTTATGTGATACTATAGTAATATAGCCATTCGACCGAAGGATGGCCGCACCGAAAAGGAGTTCGACAGTGGTTGCTACCACCGCCGAGACGACCAGCCTGAAGGGGCTGATCGAGATGACCGAGCTGGACATCCGCGAGATGTCCGACGAGTCTGTCAAGCAGATGCTGATGGACCTGAGAGGTTTGCCGTTCGTTCGCGACCTGTCGCTGATCCACCTGTTCAGGGGGCTCGACCAGATGTCGAACGAGCGGATCGCCCGTCTGGGCCGCGAGGAGGCTGTTCGAACACTCCTCGACCTGCGCGACATCGCTCGCAGGCGCTAACGGCGCCAGCTCACCCCGCCACCCGCGGAACGAAGAGGCCGCTGCCGGACACCAGTCCGCAGCAGAGCCCCGTTCCGGGGTGGCCTTTTCATTTGTAAAACCATCTCAAATTTAATTGGGCGGGGTGTCATTTTTCAGACACCCCGCCCTTCCGGCTTGTTTTGGCCCTCAGGGGGCTCTGGCGTATGACTGCATGGGTGTACCCAGCCGGTAACGTTATGCACCCGTCATATTCTTCATCGCCGAGGCGACAGCGTGGTCACCTGTTCACCGTCGGGTATCTAATCCGACGTCGATAGCTTATACCGGCCATCGTCGGTTTCTCGAGCGAGCCTTTCGGCCGCGGTTTCATTGAACGTGCGGAGGTTTCGTACCTCTACACGGCGCCGGACATGTGCTCAGTTTCCAGGCATTGCACCTTCGTGAGACCCACATTTGCGTGTCCGGTAAGGATATAATATCAGATTATTCAACGATCGTAGCGCGAACAAGCACGCGGTGGTCGAACACTTTGTCTTTTGGAATCCATTTTCCAGCGGGCGCAATAAGGCTTAAACCTTCTTTGCTTGGGTCGACCGAGTACATCATTTCTTTCATGCCGGCTTTTAACACCCATTCGAACGGCATGGTGCGAACATCGTAGACTTCGTAGGTAAATATCTTGCTGTCACCGCGCTCAACGGATACTTGGTCGCCTTTTTGAAGGATTGAAAGTTTTTCAAACGTACCGCCCCGCGATACACCCTTCGCATAGCCATCAATCAGCACAGCGCCCGCACCACTACCTGGCTTGGCGCTTTTGGTATACCAGCCGGTATCGTCAAGCGTGCGGGGCATGTCTAAAATACGCCGGTCTGTCAGGCCAACCTTCGTGACGCGTGCTTTCGTAACGCCCAATTTTGGAATTTCTACATAACGCGGCGCATCGGTTGCAACGCTATGTTTTGCTATTTGCTCGTCAGTTACTGGCGTTTCGTCAACAGACGAATCTGCGGCCGCGACAGGGAGTGGCAGAGGCGATTCAATACCCGTACTGTACCAACGCAAGCCAAAGTAAGCATATATGCCAACGCCCGCGAGCAGCGTTAATGCGACTGCCCACCGAATAACATGATAATTTCGCTTATGTTGGATCTCTAGTCCCGACATGTTTATTTCCCGTTCCCCTTGTTTGAAACTAGGTTACCATAAACGGTACGAAGCCGCAAATACGTGTTGTCTACTTATAATCATACCGGGACAAGCCGCGCACGTAGGATTACAAGGTCGGCTTAAATCATACCGGCATTCGCGCGCTCGTGTGATTATAAGCCTTACTTATAATCATCGTACGTGACCATAAGGGCACGCGAGTTGATCTGCCGTAGGGCTTCGAGGGCGACGGACACGACAATTAGCACACCTGTTCCACCTACCGCCAAGTTGCTGTTCTGCACGCCAGCCAACTGGTAGAGCAAGTACTCGGCAATAAACGGCAGTACGGCAATAAGTCCAAGCACTAACGATCCGAAGAGTATTAAACGGTTCATCGTCATAGACAGATACTTTTCGGTCTGTTCACCGGGACGAACTCCTTCAATGAAACCCCCTTGTTTCTGTAAGTTCTCGGCGATTTCGTTAGAATTAAAGACAATACCGGTGTAAAAGTACGTAAAGGCAATGACAAGCAGGAAGTACAAGCCAGGATAAATGAACGCTTGCCATGTTTCGCCAGTAAACTCGCCCGGATTCGGTGTCTGGAACCAGGTGACAAGGTTGTTACCAATCGTTACGTAGTCGACATTATTGGTCGCTTTCAGCACCTGGCCAATGAAAGCTGGAAGGCTAAGGAACGCGACAGCGAAGATGACCGGAATCACCCCGGCGGCAATCATTTTCATCGGAAGAATACTTTTGACACCACCGTAGCTTGAATTACCCTGAACACGCTTGGCGTAATTGATTGTCACGACGCGCTGAGCTTCATTTATCTTGACTAGTAAGTACAGCACTATAAGTGATACTACCGCCATAGCGAGTACCACCCAGAATGCCAGCGGATTCACAGGCAGGTCAAACCAGTTAAAGACGTGTAGTTTACCGCTACTCGTGTCGAGCAGTGAAGTTCCGATGGTCTGGAGTGTTTGAGGCAGCTGACTAACGATACCTGCGAAAATAAGTAGCGACAAACCGTTACCGACCCCTTGTTCGGTCATAATTTCACCGAGCCACATCAGAAGCATTGAGCCGGCCGTCATAGCTCCAACGGCAACAACCCACTCAATGAGCGTCGTGTCACCTAAGCCCGACGAGGTATTGCCTGCTAGCACCGATTGCCTGAGGATGTATATGAACGCAATAGACTGCACCACAGCAAGAGGTAGGCTAATGATACGTGTCCACTGCTGAATTTTACGGCGACCGGACTCACCGTCTTTATGGAGTTCTTCGAGTTTAGGAATAGCCTTAGTCAGCAGCTGAGTGATAATACTCGCGGTAATAAACGGGCTTAGGCCCACGAGTACGATCGACAAGCTGGCAAGCGCGCCACCGGAGAGTAGGTTTAAGAACCCTCCAAAATCGCTACCAGATACAACGCTATTGATGACTTCTTTAAGCTCCGAGGGTTCGGCCAAAGGAACAGGTATGTGGGCAAGTAGCCGATAGACCACGACTAGGCCCAGCACGACAAGCAGCCGTTTTCGCATGTCCCCGTTCTTAAAAGATTTGAATATGGTTTTCCAGTTCATCGTATTTCTTACCCTCTGATTTGAAGCGCTTCTTATGTCACACCGTAGTATACGTTCTTCCAGTATACTACGAGGTAAGTAACAAGCGGGCTACTTATCGGCTTTTTCAGCTGCTTTTTGGCTGGCTGGAACAGGCGTGGCAGTTTTGTTGAACTTACCACCGGCTTTTTCGACAGCCGCCTTAACACTGGCGCTAGCAGCCTGGACATTCAGAGTTACCTTGGCGGTGAGCTCACCACGGGCAATAACTTTGACGGTGTGGAACGGTGTAGAAATAAGACCAGCCTCGAACAGGCTCATGTTGTCGACGGTCTTGCCACCAAACGCGTTCAGGTGGTCCATGTACACAACCTGAGCTGGTGTGCGCAGACTCTTAAAACCGCGGTTCTTAGGAATCGCCTGAACGAGAGCGCGCTGTCCGCCCTGGAAGCTGGCAGCCAGTTTTTTACCGGTGCGGGCGCCCTGACCCTTCGTACCACGTCCGGCGGTCTTACCCTGACCGGCAGAGATACCGCGGCCGACACGCTTCTTGTTCTTGTTGGCCGAAATTTGGAGTTCGTTGTATTTCATTACGCCTCCTCCTTCTTAGCTTTCGCCGTTTTTGGCTTTGGAGCGTTCAGCCATTGTTCTTTCGGAACTTGGCTCTTGAGCGCTTCGATGGTCGCGTAAGCGATGTTCACCTTGTTGGTAGAACCAAGGCTCTTAGAAAGCAGGTTCGTTATACCGGTAACACCAATGATCTGACGAACCACGCCGCCGGCGATAATACCGGTACCTGGAGCGGCAGGCTTGATCATAACGCGGGCGCCAGACAGTTTGACTTCGGCGTCGTGCGGAATAGTAGAGTTTACTACCGGAATAGTAATCATGCTCTTTTTTGCTACGTCGGTTGCTTTGGCGATAGCTGACTGAACATCAGCGCCCTTAGCAACACCAACGCCAACCTTTGTCTTGCGGTCACCGACCACGACGAGTGCCTTAAAGCGGAAACGGCGTCCACCCTTTACGACACGGGCGACACGGTCAATATTGATGACGGTTTCTTCAAACTGCTTTGGTTCCTCGACTCGAGGAGCGTTTCGCCGGTCATCCCGGCGACCACCGCGCGGTCGCGAAGCTGGTGCTTCGGCGCGTGGGGTAGTAGTCGCTGCTTTTTCGTCAGCCATACTAGAATTCCAATCCTTCCTTACGGGCCGCATCGGCCAGTGCTTTTAATCGTCCTGCGTATGCACGTCCATTCCGGTCGAACACAACAGCCTTTACCTGTGCTTTAACAGCTTTCTTTGCGATGTCTGCGCCAACGGTTGCTGCCTTTTCGCTCATTGTACCGGTCGTCTTTTTGCCGACTGTGGTAGCAGCGGCAAGCGTCTTACCGTTTACGTCGTCAATCAGCTGTGCTGAAACGTGCATATTCGAAATAGTAACAGTCAGGCGGGGGCGTTCAGCCGTTCCTGACACCTTTGCGCGGACACGTGCCTTACGCAGGTTCTTGTTCAGTAGTTTCTTGTCAGTAGCCATGATTACTTACCTGCCTTTCCAGCCTTGCGCAGAATCTGCTCGTCGGCGTACTTGATACCCTTGCCCTTGTATGGCTCAGGTTTCTTTAGCGCACGGATTTCAGCCGCTACTTGGCCGACTTTTTGCTTGTCGATACCGCTGACGGTGATTTCCATTTTGTTGACGGTCAGTTGGACACCGTCTTGTGCCTTGTATTTAACAGGGTGTGAGAAACCGAGTTGCATTTCGATTTCTTGTCCGCCACCGCTAACACGGAAACCGACGCCGTTGACTTCAAGTTTCTTTTCAAAAGCTTCAGTCACGCCAACGACAGCATTGTTCAGTAACGCACGCTGCAGCCCGTGTTGGGCTTTAGCGATTTTTTGGTCATCCTTGCGGGTGACGGTTGCGACACCATCGGAGGCAGCAACGGTCACGTCGCTCAGATGTGGAACGGTCAGTTCGCCCTTAGGGCCTTTAACCGAAATAACATCTGAGTCGACCGTGATTGTCACGCCTGATGGAATCTGAATTGGTAGTTTTCCGATTCGACTCATGATTTATCCTTTACTTATTAATACACCTTCAGGAGCAGTTCGCCGCCCAGACGCTGCTTGACAGCTTCTTGGCCGGTAACGACACCCTTACTGGTTGAAACGAGCACGATACCACGGCCGCTTTTGACGCGTGGAATGTCGTTCGCGCCGACATACATGCGGCGTCCCGGCTTGCTCATACGTGTCAGTTCGGTGAACGTAGCGTTTTCGCCTGCTTTGTTGATGGTAATAACCAACGTGTCACGTGGTGAACCAGGTTCGACTTTAACGTCAGCTAGGTAGCCGTTCTTCTTTAGTTGGTCGGCGACGACCTTCTTCAGCTTGGCGTTTGGTACGCGCACCTCGGTTTTGCCGACAGCGGCAGCGTTGCGGATCCGGGTCAGGAGATCAGCGATTGGGTCTGTAGATTGTAAACTCATATTCTTTCTCCTTTCCTTTACCAGCTACTCTTAGTGACACCAGGGATTTCGCCCTTGCTTGCTTTTTCGCGGAAGTTGATACGGTTCAGACCGAACTTACGCATGTATCCGTGCGGACGGCCGCTTAGGATGTCACGGTTCTTCCAACGAGTCGGGCTACTGTTGCGAGGTAACTTCTGCAGACCTTCTTGGTCACCGAGTTCTTTCAGTTCAGCACGTTTTTCGGCGTACTGTGCAATCATCTTCTTGCGCTTTTCATCGCGGGCGATCATGGATTTCTTAGCCATTACCTGTTTCCTCCCTCTTTCTCGAATGGAATGCCGAATTTTTCCAGTAGGGCGCGGCTGTGCGCCTTGTCTTCACTCTTCATGACAAACGTGACTTGCAATCCGTGCAGGACCTGCGTTTCCTCGAATGTCAGTTCCGGGAAGATCGACTGTTCGATGATGCCGAGGTTATAGTTACCGCCGCGGTCGAAGCCTTTGGCCTTGACGCCGTGGAAGTCACGGACACGTGGCAAAGCGACGTTAACCAAGCGGTCGAGGAACTCATACATACGAGCGCCGCGAAGCGTTACGGAAACGCCGATTGGACTACCCATGCCGGCACGGATCTTAAAGCCAGCGATCGACTTCTTAGCCAGTCGTTCAACCGGGGCTTGGCCGGTAATCTTTGTTACGGTGTTTTTGACGGTATCAAGCGCACGCTTGTCGTCTTTTGATTTACCGGTTCCTACGCTTACGACGATCTTTTCAAGCTTGGGTACTTGGTGTACGTTCCCAAGGTTAAGTTCGGCCTGTAGTTCCTTGACGACGGTCGTGTCATACAAGGCTTTCAAGCGAGGAGTTACGGCAGTAGCGGTGTTCGCCATTACTTAATCTCCTTATTCTTCATACTTTTTGCCACGCGGGCCTTCTTGCCTTCGGCGTTCTTGACCAGCCCAACGCGTGACGTCTTGCCGGTCTTTTCGTCAACGACAAGCGCGACCTTACTGATATCCATAGGGACGTGGATGTCTTTGCTTCCGCCCCGAGGGTTCAGCTGTGAAGGCTTGACGTGGCGGTGGCCAACACCGACGCCTTCGATCAGAACAGTGTTCTTTTTGCTATCAACAGCTAGGACCTTACCGGTCGTACCCTTTTTGGCGCCAGCGATGATTTTGACTAAATCGTCTTTTCGAATACGGGCCATATTATAGTACCTCCGGTGCTAAGCTGATGATCTTGGCGTAGCCTTGGTCACGCAGTTCGCGGGGAACCGGACCGAAGACACGCGTTGCTTTCGGAGTCTTGTCGTCGTTAATGATAACGACGGCATTGTCATCGAAAGCGATCGTGCTGCCATCTTTACGCTTAATCTGGTTGCGGGTGCGGACGACGACGGCTTTTTGAACCGACTTCTTCTTTACACCACCAGTTGGGTTTGCGTCTTTGACTGAGCAGACGATGATATCTCCGACATGCGCGTAGCGACGGCGAGTACCACCGAGCACGCGGATACAAAGGACTTCCTTGGCACCCGAGTTGTCAGCGACCTTCAGGCGTGATTCTTGTTGGATCATTACTTCGTCTCCTCGCTAACCTCAAGGACATCTTCCTTCAGTTCGACCGTACCGACCGCGCGCGTCTCAATGTTCGCGAGCTGGAAGGCTTTAGTCTTAGACACAGGACGGATTTCAGAAATCTGCACCTTGTCACCAAGATGAGCTTCGTTCTTTGGGTCGTGTGCCTGGTACTTACGGTTGACGGTGTACTGCTTCTTGTAAATCGGGTGGGTTTCCCGGCTGGTAACAGTCACCGTAATCGTCTTGTCACGCTTATCAGAGGTGACAATGCCGGTTAATGTTTTAGCCATCTACTTTGCCTCCTTCTGAGCGTTAATGGTTGTAAGTAGTCGAGCGATCTCTTTACGGATAGTGCCGATAATGCGTGGGTTGACCAGCTCGCCAGACGCAAGTGACTTACGTGCGTCACGTAGGTCCGAGCGCTTAGCATCAAGCTGCTGAGCCAGGGTCAGTTCAGCCTTAGGAGCGGCTTTTGCTTTGGTAGTTTTTTCAGCCATAGCTTTACGCCTCCTCCCGCTTAATAAATTTGGTCTTTACTGGTAGTTTGTGGCTCGCAAGACGCATTGCTTCACGGGCAACTTCTTCTGAAACACCCTTCATTTCGAACATGACGGTTCCGGCCTTCACCTTGGCGGCGAAGTATTCCGGGTTACCCTTACCGCTACCCATCTTTACATCCTGTGGCTTCTTGGTCACAGGCGTGTGAGGGAAAATGCGGATCCAGATTTTACCACCACGCTTGATGTAACGGGTCATTGCCTGACGGGCAGATTCGATTTGACGTGAGGTAATACGTTCATTGCTTTGCGATTGCAGTGCATAGTCACCGAAGGCAATGTAGTTGCCACGGGTTGCGTTGCCGTCGTTTTTGCCGATTCGTACCTTGCGGTACTTGGTTTTCTTAGGAAGTAACATTACGCGTCACTCCTTTCACCTTTGTTGATCCATACCTTGATGCCAACGATACCACCACCGTTCGGCATCTGAGCGCGAGCAGTGTGGAAGTCAATGTCAGCCCGCAGGGTGTGCAGTGGCACTGAACCTTCAGATACCTTTTCGCGGCGGGCCATTTCAGCGTTGTTCAAACGGCCAGATACCTGAATACGGATACCTTTGGCACCGGCGTTCATAGTGTTCTGTGCGGCCATTTTAATGGCGCGGCGGAAGTTGATACGGCGTTCAAGCTGACGAGCGATGTTCTCGGCAACCAGCTTGGCTGCAAGTTCAGGCCGCTTGACTTCTTCGATGTTGATACGAACTGGGCCGCCAACGATCTTCTCGATTGCGTTCTTCAGTTCGGTGACGCCGGCACCACCACGACCAATCACGACACCAGCTTTAGCGGTGTGAATAGTGATGGTCACAAGGTTGGCTGAGCGTTCAATTTCGATCCGGTCAATTGTCGGGCGCGATTCGAAGCGCTTTTCAATCAGTTCACGGATCTTAATGTCTTCCGCTAACCAGGCCGCGAAGTCTTTCTTACCGGCAAACCAGCGTGAATCCCAGTTCTTGTGGACCTGAAGGCGGAAGCTGATCGGGTTTACTTTCTGTCCCATAACTATGCTTCCTCTTCTTTCTTAGCGGCTGCAGGCTTTGCGGCCGGTTTCTTCTTAGGCTTTTCGGTGCCAGATACTTCTACCAGAATGTTGGTCGAGATCTTCTGGAACGGCAATGCCATACCGCGCATGTGCGGCTTGAATCGCTTCAAGCGCTTGCCGACCGTAACACTTAGTGTCGTGATCTGCAGGCTGGCAGCGTCCAAACCATGGTTATTTACAGCATTGGCCTGCGCGCTGGCGATAGCTTTCTTAATTGGTAGTCCGGCGCGGCGTGGTACGTGGTCAAGAATAACCAACGCGTCGGCAACCGAGCGGTTACGCACTAGGCTGGCAACAACGCTTACCTTGCGAGGAGCGATGTCTACGCCTTTAGCGTATGAACGGACGGTGTAAACTTCAGTGGCCATTACTTCTTACCACCATGCTTTCGGAACTTACGGGTCGGGCTAAACTCGCCGAGCTTGTGACCAACCATGTTTTCCGTTACGTTTACAGGCACATGGACACGTCCGTTGTGGACGGCAAAGTTCTTACCGACCATTTCTGGTGTGATTGTGCTGGCGCGAGCCCAAGTCTTGATGACTGTACGGTCGTCAGGACCGAGCGCGGCTACTTTCTTGGCCAATTTCGCGTCAACGAATGGGCCTTTTTTGAGTGATCGACTCATATATTACCTCTTCCTTTTCGCGTCGTGGCGCGTACGAACGATTAACCGGTTAGTGTTCTTGCGGCGGCGGGTGCGGTAGCCAAGCGTCAGCTGACCCCATGGGGTGCGTGGCGCTTTACCAGCACCGTGACGTCCACCGTCACCACCACCATGCGGGTGGTCAGCGGCGTTCATAACGACACCACGGACGGTTGGGCGGATACCCTTACGACGGTTACGGCCAGCAGAGCCGATTTTGATGTTCTGGTGCTGAACGTTACCGACGACGCCAATGGCGGCAGTCGCTTCAAGACGGAAACGACGGACTTCGCCTGAAGGTAGGCGCACCTGCGCGTAGTCACCTTCTTTGGCCATAAGCTGGGCTTTAGTACCAGCTGAGCGAACCATTTGCGAGCCCTTGCCCGGGTGAATTTCAATCGCGTAAATCTGTGTACCGACTGGAATCTTTGATAGCGGCATGCGGTTGCTCGTTTCAATTGGAGCACTGGCACCGCTTTCGATCGTCTTACCCTTGGTCATGCTGGTATCAGCTAGGACGTAGTGGTACAGACCGTGCTGGTCTTTGACACGGGCAATGCGAGCCGAGCGGTTTGGATCGTATTCGATTTCCTCAACTGTCAGCTTAAGGCCGTCAGCCAGGTTGTGGTTCATCAGACGGTAGTGTCGTTTAACACCACCACCGCGGTGACGGACCGTAATGCGACCCTTGTTGTTGCGTCCAGCGTTCTGCTTTTTGCTCTTTACAAGACTCTTTAGGGGCTTACGAGTGGTGATCTGCGAATAATCTTCGCTGGTCATGCCACGTCGGGCCGGAGTGGTTGGGTTGTAAGCTTTAATCGGCATTACTTCTTCTCCTCTGCGACCGCTTCAGGCTGTTCGAACACTTGGATTGAACTGCCTTCGGCCAGGGTTACGTAGGCTTTCTTAGAATCCTTACGAGTGGTTGTACCAGGGTAACGGTTCTTGCCGCGCGAGAAACGAACAGCTTTGCCGCTTTGAACGGCGGTGCTGACATTCTTTACGGTTACACCATATTCTTCAGCGACTGCGGCAGCGATTTGCTGCTTGTTGGCTGTAAGAGGTACGTTGAACACGTAGGTGTTTTTAACGGTTTGGCCGTAGGCCTTTTCGGTAGCTCGGGGGGTAATAATGATATTCATTACTTTTCTCCTCCGTTAAGCCATGCATCAACGGTTTTGACACTGGCAGGGCTAATCACAATGTGGTCAGCGTTCAAAATGTGGTAGACGTTCAGGTAGGTGCTACGGACTAGCATGACGTTCTGAATGTTGCGGGTTGCACGCAGCAGTTCCGGCGTCTTTTCGTCGACGACAATGAGCGTCTTTCGGGCAAACTTGTTGTCAGCCAGGAATTTAGCGACTTCAGCGGTTTTTCCTGTAGTCTTTACGTCACGCACGACAATCTTGCCGGCCTTGTTGGCGAGGCTCAGGGCCTGCTTAACGGCGACACGTTTGCTGGTAGTAGAAAGCTTTTTGGTGTAGTTTTCGTTGCCAGATGGGCCGAATACGATACCACCGCCACGCCAAATTGGGTTACGGGTCGAGCCGAAACGGGCGCGGCCGGTACCTTTTTGCTTCCATGGCTTCTTACCACCACCGCTTACTTCACCGCGCTTCAAGGTTGTCGCGCTAGCTTTGCGGGCGTTAGCCAGGTAGGCATCGTAGGCGAGCTTCAGTAGCTCGTGGTTTTCAACGTCGACTGCAAAGGTAGTCTTTGGCAGTGCAACGGTCTTTGGAGTAGTTTCAGCCATTACGCGTTACCTCCATTTACAATGATTAGGCTCTTGCGAGGACCAGGAACGGCACCTTTAAGGCCAATCAGGTTGTTTTCGGCATCCAGGTAAGCGACCTCAAGGTTCTTCACGGTCACGCGCTCACCGCCCATACGGCCGGCCATGCGCTTGCCCTTGAAGACCTTCTGCGGATACATTGATCCGATCGAACCAGGCTTACGGACGTTACCGTTACCACCGTGGGTCTTTTTGCTGGTGTTGAAGTTGTGACGCTTCACCGTACCGGCAAAACCCTTACCTTTGCTGGTGCCCGTAGCGTTCACTACGTCACCGAGTGCGAATGCACTTACGTCAATGGTGCTTCCGACGGTCAAATCGTCGGTCAGCTCATCGACACGAAATTCCCGAATATACTTCGGCGAAGTTTTGCTTGACTTTACGTGTCCAGCGACGGCCTTGCTCAGGTTCTTACCCGATCCGAATGCGACCTGTACCGCGTTGTAGCCATCTTTTTCAAGAGACTTCACCTGAGTAACGGTGACAGGACCGGCCTGAATCAATGTTACGGGCGTAGCCGTACCATCCTCAGACAGGATCTGGGTCATACCAATCTTGGTGCCGAGAAGTGCTTTCATGCCTTCTTTCTCCCATTTAAAATCTCCGGTGACGAGCGGTTCCCTTTATACCCTGGGCCTGCTCATTCACTCGGAAACGAGGTTGTTATTACGTAATAAGTTACCAACTAACTGTAGCACACTTTGGTGTCTTTGGTCAAGGGGTCATACAGATGAGAATAGTGTGACTATGCGTCAAACTGAATATAGCAACGAGTTGTACCGGTTGAATAGTAGATACGGCCATTTGGAGTGACGAGGTTCGATCCTGCCGGAGTGGCACAAGGTTGATCACCCCTCAAATAGTAGATTATGTACCCATTGCGAATATCTGGCCCAAAGTAGGTGCCATACATTACATACAAGGCCCCTTTTACAGTTTTGCCCTCGCACTGCATTGTCTGATCGCTGGCGGAAGGGATGCGAGGAATGACGGTTTTGATCGCTGTGTTTAGTGTGTTGCTGACCCCTGAAGCACCGATGCTGGCACAATCTGGACCGGCTGTGCCGCTCACCATGGCGCACGTTCCAGACTCTGCGATACAACCGAACTGAAACCCGCCGCCGGCCAGAGGATAATCTCCCGTGTTTGTCTTATATAACTGCAGTGCCTTTGCATACTGATTTACGGCTGCTAATGTCTTTGTGTTCTCTGCCCTTATTTGCATACCGTTGTAAGCAATGATCGTAATAGCTGCGATTACGCCGATAACAATAATGACAATAAGCAGTTCCACGATTGTGAAGCCTCTTTGGTGCTGATTCTTCTGACGTAATCCCACCATATGCATAAACACTTTATATAACGATACCAGCCGGTACGAAATAACTAATAACACCAACGACTAGCAAAACGGCATACCAAATTTTGCGGTCTTCCTGATGGTGCTCAAATGCCCGGACAACCAAGAACCCGAGCGCGATACCGAGCGGAAATGCAGTCAACTGCAGTCCACCGAGCGACAATGGGGTGCCAAACTTAAGCCACAACGTGCCAAAAAGCACGACCACGACAAGTTTTAGAAAGTATGTACTATCACTTTCGAATACACGTTCATGAAACCGTTTTGGTGTTTTTGTCGCTGCTTTTCGAGGTTTCTGTTTTGGCATGAATTCTTCTATTGTAATTTAGACTAATTTTAAACACAAGCGTGTATACTTGGGGTATGGCTACAAAAAAATCGACGAGCAAGAAGGCTCCAACCAAGAAAAAACCAACCATTAAGCGCTCGAAGACTCAGTCGTCTTCAGCACTCGGCACTGTTCGGCTACAGCCAGAAACAAAGCCGTTCATGACGTTCCAGCTAACCAAGGAGACCATTTACTGGGTAGTCCTTGGCGCTGTTGTCATTCTTTTCACTATCTGGCTCATGCGCCTCCAGATGGATATTCAGTCGCTGTACGACGACATCGACGCTTCGAATATGTCATCTGAAACCATAAAACCATAAGACGCTACACAAACAAAAATACCCTCTAGGCAGAGGGTATTTTTAAGTGGCAAAACCACTATTTACATGCGGATTTCAGCGTCCACACCAGCAGGCAGACTAAGGTTCTGTAGGCTGTCGATGGTTTTTGGACTTGCATTCGTAATATCAATGAGACGTTTGTGAACGCGCATCTCAAAGCTTTCACCACCAGTCTTGTAGACATGAGGACTTTTAATCACGGTGTAGGTACTTTTACGGGTTGGTAGTGGTACAGGACCAGCAATGCTCGCACCGGTACGAACCGCGGTGTCAATGATTTGCTTTGCTGATTGGTCGATCACTTTGTGATCGTATGCTTTTAGGCGGATACGGATCCGCAGGCCTTCTTCTTTTGCCATTATGGCGTTCTCCTTGCTGCTCGTCGTAACCTCTGCTCGATTCGTGTCCCATGGGGCTCACGTCTGGCCGAGTTGTCGACGAAATTTATATACTGAAGTACTGTAACACGGCAGTTCGTATCTGTAAAGTTGCTTTATAATGCTACTTATGCTATAATTGTCAAATGGATCGTTTTCGACGCCTGCCATCACGTGAGCTTTTACTTGAATCGGAACGACGCAAGAATTTACTAGCGAAGTCGGTACTGATTCGTATTCGCGATGAACTTTCCCGGCAGCCAGAAGCTGAGCAGTTCACCTTCCCTCTAAAGAGCGCTGCTGGCAAACTCGAGCGCTTCGTCTTGTCCCATTACCCCGATGATATATCGGCACGTATTCGCGCTGACCATTCTTTAAAGTTAGAACTCGACGAAAGTGTCGAGCCTCCTGAACTCACCGTAACAATTGGACAGGGCCGCCAAACGCGCTAAGAAGTTCTAGCGCGCCGCAAGATAAAGAGCGTGTTCAGCTAGCGTATCTGCTCGCCCAAAATCACCGCTTATCGTACCATCCTCGTTTTGTCGGCGATACTCAAACCGTTCAAAATACGTACCAACTGGCATGCCATTGCCAAGCGTACGACGTGAAATATTGACACAAAGCGGGTACTCCCGGCCATCAACCTCAACAATGACATTAACGTGCACGTCGCCGACAGACGTCCGTTCAACACTAACTTGCCGCTCGATAGTCTGCTTGTGACTATCATCCTCCGGTAATGCCGGAACCAAATGAAGATTCGGCTGCGCGACCCCTCCGTCTTCAAAAAAGGGTTCGAGTGCTCGTTCTGCTGCCATGTTTCTTTTACTCCATTTAGTAGATGCTAGTCACTATACTCCTAGTGCTTACGCGCTGTAAATAGCCTTTTTGGCATAAAAAACATCCCCGGCTATGCGGGGATGTTTTTTTTGATGTACCGTGATTACTTAGTAATCTTAGTAACGACGCCGGCGCCGACGGTCTTACCACCTTCGCGGATAGCGAAGTTTAGACCCTGCTCCATAGCGATAGGAGCGAGCAGTTTGACGTTGAAGGTAACGGTGTCGCCCGGCATGACCATTTCTTTGTCAGCTGGGAGCTCAACTTCACCGGTTACGTCAGTCGTACGGAAGTAGAACTGCGGCTTGTAACCCTTTGAGAATGGGGTGTGGCGTCCGCCTTCTTCCTTCTTCAGAATGTAGACTTCAGCTTCGAATTCGGTGTGAGGAGTAAGGCTACCTGGCTTAACGATAACCTGGCCGCGTTCAACTTGTTCGCGTTCGATACCACGAAGCAGCAGACCAGCGTTGTCACCTGCCTGACCTTGGTCGAGGTTCTTCTTGAAGGCTTCGATACCGGTAACGACAGAGTTCTGAGTAGGCTTGATACCGACGATTTCAACGGCGTCGTTCAGCTTAATAATACCCTGTTCAATACGTCCAGTAGCAACCGTACCACGTCCCTTGATTGAGAAGACGTCTTCGATTGGCATCAGGAATGGCTTGTCGAGGTCGCGGACTGGTTCTTCAACGTATTCGTCAAGAGCCTTAACCAGTTCCATGATTGCTTCTTCGCTTTCAGCATCACCTTCAAGAGCCTTGGTAGCAGAACCCTTAATGATAGGAGCGTTGTCGCCGTCGTAACCGTTCTTGGTCAGCAGTTCACGAACATCCATTTCAACCAGCTCAACCAGTTCAGGGTCGGCAAGGTCCATTTTGTTCAGGAAGACAACGATCTTAGGCACGTTCACCTGGTGAGCCAGCAGAACGTGTTCGCGGGTTTGTGGCAACGGACCGTCGTTCGCAGCAACCACAAGGATTGCGCCGTCGATCTGTGCGGCACCGGTGATCATGTTCTTAACGTAGTCGGCGTGACCTGGCATGTCGACGTGAGCGTAGTGACGAGCTTCTGACTCGTATTCCTGGTGAGAAGAAGCGATGGTAATACCACGGGCTTTTTCTTCAGGAGCGTTGTCGATGTCCTCGTAGTTACGAGGCTTGTTAGTTTCGCTTGGTAGCCGTTTCGCGAGGACGTGCGTAATAGCGGCGGTTAGGGTTGTTTTACCGTGGTCAACGTGACCCATGGTACCAACGTTGACGTGCGGCTTGCTTCGATCGAAATCGGCCATTAAGGTTATATCTCCTTTGGTTAGTTATTAGCTAGCAGGGCATTCAATAAAGACCCCGCAGGCGTATAGAGCCAATTATACATAGCTTTTAGGGGTAAGTAAAGTGAAATGATGTAATTTAGGATTCGAATTTGTCAGGGAGACGAAGTTCCTGCTTTGCCTGGGCACGCCAGGCCTTCACCGCCCAGCCAATAGGCAGGACATCGTGGTAGCCGACCATATCGGCAAGAACGCGCATAATACCACCTAGAAAACCCCCAAAGCGTAGTTTGCCCCATTCGAATACAGCCCAGCCGTGTCCAATCGGTACAACCGTGGCTGGCATGACCGGGCGGTACGGCTTTTTGCTCCCCTTCAAATGTTTGACTACGAAGATCGCGTCGTGCAGCGCTGTCTGTGCCAAACCGGCGTATGGAGTGTTGGCGTTGTCTCCAATGACATACACATGGGCATTCGCGCGCATGAATTCGTCCACCTTAACCTTGCCACGATCGTTTAGCGGCAGTTCTGCTTCGTTCGCCTTGAAAAACGGTGCGTTCATGACACCTGAAGTCCAAATGACTGTTTGCGTTGGTAGCGGCCGACCATTCACCATAAGTTCGTTCGCGGTCTGTTTTTCTACCTTTTTGTTGACTTCGACATGCACGCCAAGCTTTTTGAGCCGGCGCATGGCTCGGCGGCTCGTTGATTCCGAGGAGCGAGGCAGTACTCGCGGTGCTGCTTCAATGAGGTTTATTGCTACGCGTTTTTTCTTAATGCCAAATTGTCGGCGAAGCAGTCGCAGGTATTCCCCTAACGCCCCAGCGAGCTCAACTCCGGTCGGGCCAGCGCCGATAATAACGTAGTGCTTCTCGTCGTCACGGCCATCGCTCATTTCATCCCATAGGTGCGCCTGCAGCCGTTTAATCTCGTCTTGGGACTTAATACCGTATGAATACGTATCAAGCCCTTCAATACCGAAGTATGTCGTAACACTGCCAAGGGCAAGTATCACATCTTCATAGTGGTAAGAGCGGCTGCCTGTAAGCAGGTGCGCCGATGTATCAATGGCCGTTATGCTGTCGTGTACCAGCGTGACGTTCGTTTTGCCTTCGAATATGGCTTCAAGTGGCACCCATGATTGCCGGTGGTCGTGTCCGGTCGCCGCCGAGAACAGAGCTGGATAGTATTGGAAATCAGTCTTGTCACTAATCAGGGTAATTCGGTTCGTCCGGTCCTTCGCGAGTTCAAGCGCCGCCTTGACGCCGCCGAAGCCACCGCCCACGATTGTTACATTCAGGTTCTTTCGCATGTTCATTTCCCTAGATTATTTATTTCATTGTACCGTACGGCAGGTCGGCGGTGAACAGGTTCAATACGGCGGCTATAACAAGTAGCACCGTCAGCACCAATGACGCCAGAAACACGGCGAGCGCCCACTTGCTTTCGCCTTCTTTTTTGTTGTAATACACCGATACCCAGTACGCCGCGCCGCCAAGAAGCAACAGTCCCGCTGCCGCGCTCACTGTACGGGACGTAATGAGTAGCGCAATGGTTAACGCATACACCAACATGTACGCCATTATGTAGTTCTTAACGGTCGCAAACGGCTTTACTGCTCCGAGCACGGGGAGGCCGGCTTCTTTATATTCACTGCGTCGAAACACCGATATAGCATAAAAATGCGGCATTTGCCAGGTGAAGACCAACAGGAATATAAGCCAAGCTCCCACCGAAAGCTGCCCATCAATCGCCACATACCCGGCCATAGCAGGTAACGCACCGGGTACGGCGCCGATTACCGTACTATGTATCGTTGTACGCTTTGCCAAGCCATACACAAAAACGTATAACAGGTAGGCAATGAGGCCGATAGAGATGACGAGTAGGCTGGTAGTAAGGTAGAGCACCACTAGCCCGACGGCAAGTAGAAATACCAAGTAAGCCATGGCGTTTCTAAATGGAATTTGACCGGTTACGGATGGCCGCTTTTTAGTGCGTTTCATCCGTGCGTCGATGCCACGGTCCATATAATTGTTTGCCACGCAGGCCGACGCGATAACAAGCGATGTTCCGACGAGTACGCCTATCATTTCTTTCCATAACACGCCTCCAGCTGATGCAAAAAGTGCGCCAGCAAGCGTATGCACGGCATTCCCCCGAACGATACCCGGTTTCGTGACTTGGTAGTAAGCTCGTAACCGTTCGCGCACCCGCTAAAAGCCCTTCTTGTTCTGCTGTTGCATATAGTCGTTCATGTCTTCGCTACTCATACCCATATGGTAGTCGAGATTACGCATAACCCACAGCGAACCAATGACAATAATTAGCATCATGATGACTGTAAATGCAATGGTGTATGTGCGGTTTCGCGACCGCCCTTCAAAGCCTAGATGCAAGAAACAGACGAGCTGGATAACTAGTTGCGCGGTCGCCAGAAACAGCAGTACCGCCATGGTCGTAACTGCATTCCCTAACCATTCACCCGTCACGACGACGTAGCTAAGAATACTGAGTATCAGCGCGACAGCGAAACCAAGAAGATATTTGTTAAGTAACCGATTAAAGTCTGTGTGGTTCATAACGCTGCTCCAAGGTACACAATAGTAAAGATGAATATCCAAACGAGGTCCAAGAAATGCCAAAACAGCGAAAAGAGCGTGAACTTACGAACTGAATTAGCGGTTCTTCCGTGCCTTAAAATGTAATACGCCATGGCGCCACCCCAAATAAGTCCGATGGTAATGTGCAGCCCGTGAGTACCAACAAGCGTGAAAAAGCTAGACAGGAACGCGCTGGCTTGCCACGAATTACCTTCGCTTACAAGTTGGGTAAATTCATTTAGTTCGAGTAAAAGGAATACTACGCCAAGAAGCAGCGTTGCCGCCAGCGACCATACTGCTAGATTCACTTTTTTAAACCGCAGAGCAAGGGCTGCGACACCGCAGGCGAAACTGCTGGTTAACAGTATTCCCGTTTCAATCAGCGCATATTTAGGATCAAGCAGATCGGCTGATGTTGCCCCACCCGCCGTATTGCCACGAAGCACCATGTATGTCGCGAACAATGACGCGAACAGTATGATGTCCGTCATAAGGTACAGCCAAAACCCAAACTCGGCCTTTTCGTAACGCTCTATTACCATTTCGTTGGTTTGCCGACTCATGACCTTGCCCTCACCGCTTCATGATATAGTTCGTTCGCACTTATATGGTAATCGTTATCGTCACTCAAGGTTCTGCGAACGATGACAGCAATAGCAAGAATGGCAGCAATAAGTACCAACCACCACAGGTGCCATATGATTCCGAAGCCGAACAGACCAGCTAATGCACCGACTGTCAGCCCGAGAGCACTATTCTTAGGCAACCATATGTCAACATAGTCAGACTTTGCCGGAGTCTTGACCCCTTTCTGTTTGCGGTGCCACCACTCATCACGGTGTGTAACAATCGGGGTGACGGCAAAATTGTAATGAGGCGCCGGCGATGGTACCGACCATTCGAGCGTTCGACCGTCCCAAGGGTCACCTGTCGTATCCTTTAGTTCTTTTCGTTTCCAAACACTGTATAGCAGTTGAAGCACAAATAGACCGATTCCTCCCACGATGACAAGCACGCCAATTCCTGAAGTAATAAACAACGGCTGCCAGCTTGGGTCGCTGTAGCTATCGATACGTCGGACTGCCCCCATTAGACCTAAGATATAAAGTGGCATAAACGCGAGCAGGAACCCAATCTGCCACAAAACTGCCGACCAGCGACCAAGGCCGTCGTGCAGCTTGAACCCGAATATCTTTGGAAACCAGTAGGTAATCGCCGCAAAGAAGCCGAATACGACACCACCGATAATGGTGTTGTGGAAATGCGCCACCAGGAACATGGTGTTATGCACTTGAAAATCAAGCGCTGGCACAGCCATTAATACGCCGGTGACCCCGCCCAGAGTGAATGTAAATACGAACGCCAAAAACCAAAACATCGGTGCTTTGAAGTCAATTCGGCCACGGTACATCGTGAACAGCCAGTTGAATATTTTGACACCTGTCGGAATCGCGATAACCATTGTCATAATGCCAAAGAATGCGTTGACATTCGCTCCGGCGCCCATAGTAAAGAAGTGGTGCTGCCAGACGACGAAGGACAGGAACATAATTGCCATGAGAGCCCAGACCATCGTACGATAACCGAATAGCTTTTTCTTGGCGAACGTCGCGACGACTTCGGAGTAAATACCAAAGGCCGGCATGACCAAAATATAAACTTCAGGGTGACCCCAAGCCCAAATGAGGTTAATGTACAGCATAGGATTGCCGCCACCGTCACTGGTAAAGAAATGCATGCCCATCGCGCGGTCCAGTCCGAGTAGTGCCAGCGTGACGGTAAGAATAGGAAATGCCAGCATAATAAGCACGCTGGTCACTAGAACGCTCCATGGGAAGATAGGCATTTTCATGAGCGTCATACCTGGGGCACGGTGCTTTAATATCGTTACGACGAAGTTAATGCCCGACAGCAGACTCCCGATACCAGCGATCTGCAAGGACCATATCCAATAATCGACCCCGGGACCAGGGTTGTACTCCAACTCGGTAAGTGGGGGGTACCCGAGCCACCCGCCATTACTAAATCCGCCGAATACTAATGCCACGTTTACTAAAATCATACCTGCGACAAACAGCCATAGGCTGATCGAATTCATAAGAGGAAAGGCCATGTCACGGGCGCCGATCATAAGAGGCATGACCACGTTAATCAGCCCGAACATAAGTCCCATGGCAACGAAAAATATCATAATCGTGCCGTGCGCGGTAAATACCTGCTGGAACGTGTCACTACTGAACGGTCCTTCTGCGCCGTTAGCCGCTATGGCGGTCTGCAGTCGCAACATGGCAGCATCTGCCACCCCTCGTAGCAACATTACGATCGCAACAACGATATACATGACACCAATTTTTTTTGCGTCAAGACTCGTCAGCCAGTTGTCCCACAACCACCGCCAGCGGCGAAGATACGTCACTAAAACTACCAGGCCAAGCGCTGCTAGTGGCATGCCGATGGCTGCGCCAATGGTGACTGGGTCTTTCGGTAAATAATCAGGTGACAACCGACCAACCAGGAATGAAATCAGCTCATTCATGAGGACGACTCCGAATGCATTGAATGGCCGTCATACTTCTCAGTGATATATTCGAACAGCTTCTTATTCGCCAGTCTATATGTCCTTTCGGTTTGGTCACTCGCAGGTTCAGCCAGTGTATGATACGTTTCCATCGTCAGCGAATCTTGGCTTTTCGCGGCTGAATCGGCCCAGCGTTCAAATTCTGCTTGCCCCATGACTTTGGTTTTAAATGTCATTTTAGCGTATCCCTCCCCATTGATGTTCGTCGTGTATCCGGTGTACTCCCCTGTTTTTGTTGCATTAAGGTTCAACTGTGATGCCATTCCGGACATGGCATATACCTGGGAGCCGAGGGACGGAATCCAAAATGCATTCATTGGAGCGTCGGATGTCATCGTAAAATGGACTGGTTTATCGACCGGAATTGGTAGCTGGTTTAGCGTGGCGATGCGCTGATCGGGGTAAATGAACAGCCACTTCCAGCGAAGCGCGACAACCTGCACCTCCAACGCCTTGCCGCCGACTAAGGGCTTGTACGGGTCAAGGCTATGGCTGGTTTGGTATGTAATTACACCAAGAATACCGATGATCAAAATAGGTATGCCCCACCAAAGGCCTTCCAGCCACTTATTTTCGCCCCACTCCGGCTTATAGGTGGCTTTTTTATTGCCCGCTCGGTACCGGATTGAAAAGAATACCAGCAATGTAAACACGGGCACGACCACGAGTGAGCTTAGAAACAATGCAAACATTAGAAGACTATACTGTTGGGCTGCTACGTCGCCGGCAGGCTGCAAGACGTCGATCTGCTTGCCCTGCACGAGGAATGCGAATAGTCCCACTAGACCAACTGCAACGACCACCGGGAACACGGCACGGACTACCCTCTTCATAGTGTCTTCACTATACCGCTTATGCGCTGGGCGGACAAGCCGAGATTACAGGTTCGCTTGGGATTCAGCTGATGCCGACGCTTCGTCTTCGAAATCCAGCTCGTTCAACGCTTTTTCAGCATTTTCAAGATCAGCTTTTGTAGTGATCACTTCGGCTGATTGCTTGGACGTACCTGAGGTCGACGCAGTGTTAGGCGCGGCTTTCGTGAAGGCCTTCCAGCCGACATAGCCGACTCCTGCGAGCAGTATGACGACACCGAAAACGATAATTCCTTCAACGAGTGAGAAGCCGTTCAGGCGAGAAGATTTACTCATTGCCGCCCTCCGCTGCCTGTACCTTTGCGACAAACGCCTGCCGGACAACTTTAATTAACTGCTGGACACTTGCGCGGTATTCATTAAGCGCCGTCCGTTTTGCTTCGTGTGCAGAGCGAATAGTGTCTGAAGGCTTCGCACCGTCTACCTCGCTACAACTAAAGTCCTCGTTTTCAACCACTTCGAGTGCGGCAACAGCTGCGGCCTGCTTTTCGTCGACCGTCTGAAGAACAGCATCGTATTCGGTACTAGAAAGTTGCTGCTTCTCGTAGAACGCTTTGACTCCATTCTCGATACCTTGGATCTTTGCAAGGCGCGCCTTACCTATAGCAACGCTTTTATCAAGCAGTGAATTAATCGCGGCTTCTCGGTTTTGGCACTGTGCCAAACGGCGGCCTTCGAGTTTTTCCTGCCGATCTTCTTGCTTTTGCTTCAGCTTGTCTTCGAGTTCAGTCTTTCGGGCTTCGATTCGGTCCCGCAGTGACGTAAGCGATTCTTTCGTGTCATCGGTTGTTCTTGTCACCGTGTTTTCGACGGTCTTAACCAGACCGCCATTGTCGTCGTTTTGCTCGGTCGTATCTTCATGCGCGTAAGCTGGCGCCGCGACTGCGACCACCACAACGGCCGTAAGAGCCGGGATGATAAGCGTGCGTTTCATTCTTTTTCTCCGTTTACCATATGTGCCACACATTATACTACTTACGTTTACAAACACAAATTATGCCCGATATCGCTACCGGGCATAGATTTGTCAGAATAGAGGCTACTTCGAGCTGCGCTTTTCGATGATCTCGGCAGCGACGTTCGGTGGTACTTCTTCGTACTGCGCAAGTTCCATGGTGCTGGCGGCACGGCCTTGGCTCATTGAACGGATATCACCGGTGTAGCCAAACATGCTAGCAAGCGGAACGAAGGCTTTGATCAACTTCGCGCCGCCCATCAAGTCTTCCATGGCATCAATACGACCACGACGAGAGTTAAGGTCGCCGATAATGTCGCCCATGAAATCTTCAGGGGTGGTAACCTCGACACGCATAACCGGCTCAAGTAGTACTGGTTTTGCCTGCTTAATACCTTCGCGTGCGGCGATCGCACCAGCCAGGCTGAAGGCGAGTTCGCTGGAGTCAACATCGTGGTAGCTACCATCGTACAGAGTTGCTTTGACGTCGACGACAGGATAGCCGGCGATAACACCACCGTTTAGTGTTTCAAGGATACCCTTTTGTACTGGCATGCGGTATTCCTGAGGAACAACACCACCTTTGATTTCGTCGATGAACTCGAAGCCCTTACCAGATTCATTCGGTTCAAAGCGAACCCAAACGTCACCGTACTGACCACGTCCACCAGATTGCTTAGCGTGCTTACCTTGGACCTCAGCAGTACCACGAATGGTTTCGCGGAAGGCAACTTGTGGTTCACCAACGTTCGCTTCGACATTAAATTCACGCTTCATTCGGTCAATCAGGATGTCCAGGTGAAGCTCTCCCATTCCGGACATAATGGTCTGGCCGGTTTCTTCGTCGGTGTGAACACGGAAGGTCGGGTCTTCTTCGGCAAGACGCTGCAACGCAATACCCATCTTTTCCTGGTCAGCCTTCGTCTTTGGCTCAACGGCGATAGACACAGGTGGGTCTGGGAAGACAATTGATTCGAGGGCGATCGGGTGTGCAGGGTCTGTCAGTGTGTGACCGGTAAAGGTCCCCTTAAGGCCAACCACGGCGGCAATATCCCCGGCACTCACAGAGTCAATTTCTTCACGCTTGTCGGCGTGCATACGAACGATACGACCAACGCGTTCCTTTTCACCAGTCGTGGTGTTAAGGACGTAACTACCAGCCGTTAGCTTACCAGAGTACACGCGTACGAAAATCAGCTTACCGACAAATGGGTCGGTTGCAAGCTTAAATGCGAGCGCTGCCATTGGCTCTTTTTCGTCTGGTTTACGAGATACTTCATCGCCAGTCTTAGGGTTCGTACCCCAAATCGCATCAACGTCGAGTGGGCTTGGCAAGTAATCTGTCATGATGTCGAGCAGCTTTTCGACAATCACCCCACGGCCGTCACCGCCTGAAACCAAGTAGAAATCACCGGCAAGCACACGCTTACGAAGACCACGCTTCAACTCTTCGGTGGTAATCGCGTCAACACCGCCTTCGAAGAACTTGTCCATCAGTTCGTCTTCGGCTTCAACGGCAGCTTCAACCAGAAGCGCGCGAGCGTTTGTTGCCTTTTCGAGCATATCTGCAGGAATCTCACCTTCGACAAGTGCCTTATCGGTGTAGTCGGTGTAGGTGTAAGCCTTCATCTCAACCAGGTCAACAAGACCGTTGATATCTTTTTCAAAACCGATTGGGAGGTGTACAGGAAGTGCATTCTTTGAAAGACGTGTGTGAATGCTTTGGAGAGATTTGTAGAAGTCGCCACCGGTTTGGTTGATCTTGTTAATGAAGCAAATACGAGGAACGCCGTATTTGTTTGCCTGGCGCCAGACGGTTTCTGACTGAGCTTCAACACCCATTTTGCCATCGAATACTGTTACCGCGCCGTCAAGCACACGAAGTGAACGTTCGACCTCAGCGGTAAAGTCGATGTGACCCGGGGTGTCGATGATGTTAATCTTGTGACCCTTCCAGAAGCAAGTAACGGCAGCCGAGGTAATGGTGATGCCACGTTCTTTTTCTTGTGCCATCCAGTCGGTGGTTGCACCGTCGCCGTCGCCACGAACCTCACCGATTTTATGGTTAATGCCGGTTCGGTACAAAATACCTTCAGTCGTAGTAGTCTTTCCGGCGTCAATGTGAGCAATAATACCGATGTTTCGGTAGTCTTTTAGTGGGACATCAGCTGTCGTGGCCATAATGGTTGTTAGTGCTTCCTCTCGTTGCTTACTTATTTCAGAATTTTTGCCATAAAAAATAGCGCTTTACACCAATTCTACCAGAGTACCGATGTTTTTACCAGCTAAAACATGAGCTCCGTCAATGAATCGAGTGCGATCCAGACTCGTTCGCCACCACCAGCGGTTTGCGTGGCGGTCGGTTGCACCAATGCCAATACTCTCTCCTGACCAGCTACAGTAACCCGAATGACTTCTTGTATGTCACCGGAGCATTTCAAAGAATCGGCATGCTTGCCGCCAAGCCATGATGGCCCGACCCAGGCTTCTCCGGTTAACGCGACTCTTCGCTCGATTAACTGTTCACGCAAGGCTTCAAGCCCGGTCTCGTGATTCCCTTCGATGATATCGCGAGCGGCTGAGCGTATGTTCCGAAGCAACCCGTCTTTGGCGGTAACCGTCTCAACCGGATCTTCATGCATAAAACCGCGGTCGATTGAAACAAGCCGATTCAGCAGCTTTGTACCATGCTCATGCAAAGCAGCATCCGCCAGCGCCTGCTTGCGTCGCTGTAACCGTTCTAGGTGCGGCAGGCTAAAGTCCGCACTGCCATCGAGGTTGACGGAAGCGGCAGAAACAACCATAGCGCGAACGTAGACGAATTCATCGGCGACAGCGACAGGTTGTGCGACTTGGTTCACTATCAGGCGCATCTGGGGTGCCACCAGCCAGAATGGCCCTTCGTTGTCTTCGAATGACGCCGCAGCTGCAAACATGCCGTCAAAATACCCTAAGTAGCCGTATCCTTCGGTGTCGGCTTTCGGCGTTACGATAGGATCCTCCATATCGATGTCTAGATGAAACTTCCCCGGAGCCGTCGTCAGGTCGGCTGCCGCCTTACGCGCGCCGCCAGCCACTTGCAGCAGGTCTGTCTGCTTCAGGTTGAGTTGCAGGAACTCTTCTGCCAGCTGCTGGCTCAAACGGGCACTTTCTGCGAGCGCCTCCTTCGGATCACGGTAACGGACCGTCCGGGCTGCCTTAACCCGTTTGATGGCATCTTTTATGAGTGCCTGGTACTGCTCAAGACGCTGCTCTTCCAAGATTTGTCGATGGACGTATTCTGTTGCTGGTTTGACGAATTCGACCCTATCGTCCTCTTCTGTATGCTCACTTGCAAAAGCTTCTTCCGCTTCCTGCTGCGAATCCGTCACTAAATCCCATAGGCTCGATACCGGACGGGTGGAACGCATATCGCGAATCGAATTCACTGGTAACATTATCTTGCTTGCTACACCTTCGTCGATATACCGTGAAGTAGGTTCGTCGAATACCAGTCCAAACTCGAAGCGAATCCTGCCGTCCTTGCCGTCAAAAAACCGCGAACCAATAGCGTCAAGGCGTAGGTTCCGCGTAACCGCTTGATCTGCCGTGAAGTTCTTCACGTTGCCCACCTCACCATTCCCTTGCTGGATAGGCATCATAAGCCCATCGCCCTGCAGGGTGACCTGGTATGGGTTGTCCTGGTCGAAGTCAGTATTATTGCGCAGATACTTAAGAAGCCAGTCCCTGAGCTCTGGGGAATCTATACAGTCGGCCTCGGCGCGGCGTGTTATATGGCGAAGCGCCGCGAGTGTCTTCATTGGATCGTCGCCAGCCCCTTCAAGGTGCGTGTCGATAAACCGCAGTAACTTCGGCCAGCGATAATGCAGCCGGCTTTCAATAGCGTCGTAGGTTGGTTCGTCATATTCTGCGCGTAGGATGTCTTCAGGCAACGCATAGAACATTGGGTAATCCGAATCTGATTCTTCGGTACTGAAGCCGTATCCTAGATTAATCGGGAACGACAGACTGCCGTCCTCTTGCTGTATGGGTGGCGAGTTAGCAAGACCGTCGACGATACCAAGTGACACAAGTTCGACCCCATCGACGACAAAATAAGTTCCGCGGGCGTCCCTATGAGGACCGTCCCACGACTCATCAACCAGCTCAACAATTCCCGTATCGAACATATAGACCCGGCCAGTCAGCCTAGCTGTCTGATCAAGGTTCTCCCATTCGTCATTTAACTGAGCGATTATGCCATTATAGCTCGGTGACTGCCGACCGCCCCAGTCATTAAGCTGCCCCGTAACATAGCCGAGTTTAGTGTTGAAGGCGTCCAGACCGCGATCGAAGTTTTCAAACTCCGCACTAATACCGTAAAAAACTTCTGTTTCTTTTTGCGACAGTTCTCCGGCCATTTGACAGCTTCCTCACGTCCTTCAGTTTTGGCTAGTATACCACTTAATTTCTGAATGCCTAGTTCTTTTCACATGCTATACTGCCGGTAATGTCTACAACAAAATCAACCGCCCTCTACTGTTTTTCACCACCGGTGATGTTGGCCACGTTTGCTATTGAGATACTGTTCGCCGCGTATGTCGTGTGGCGGTATGCTTTTACACCTATTACTCGACTTATTGTCGCTTTGCTCGTGCTGCTTGCCACATTCCAGGGTACCGAGTTTTTGCTTTGCGGTGGTCTAGCCGTAAGCGGTGGTACCTGGTCTCGCGTCGGCTACGCAGCCATTACATTATTACCACCGCTTGGTATTCACTTGGCGTATTTGCTGGCCAATAAAAAACCAGGACCCGTCGTCGCATTCGCATACCTTACCTGCGCTGTGTTCTTTGGCTACTTTGTGTTCGTCACCCAAGCTATCTCAGGGCATACCTGTTACGCCAACTACGTGACATTCGATACGGCAGATGGCTCGACACTTCCATACACCCTGTACTACTACGGCTGGCTGTTCGTAGGTACGTTCCTGACATTCAAATGGGCACCGACACTGGACAAACACCGTAAGGTAGCATTGTACTCGCTGATGGCGGGCTACTTAGCGCTACTGATTCCTACGACGACCGTCACGATCCTATGGAACGAATCCATGGCTGGCATTCCAAGTATCATGTGCGGCTTCGCCATCATTCTAGCAGGGCTATTAACCCTGAAAGTTGCACCGGAAAGTATTAAGCTAAAGCACCCTAACCGCAAACTGCACTTTAAGCTGCCGCTCTAGCTCGCCGTCGATTTCCGTACACTAAAGGCATAAGATTAAGTGCCTTTTGCCCGGCAATCCGTCCAAGGTGACGCGCGACCACTTCAGGGGATCGGTCAACAAGGTCGTGGTCAATGAATTCATTGCCATGTACTACCTCCGCTTTGCTATTTTCAAAGTACCCTTCAAAGTTCAACATGATTTGCTGCAAGATCTCGTCATCCAATAGAACCCTACCTGTCTCGGGCGAAACTGGTACGCCCGCAATCTTACCTGGTTTTTTGCGGGCAGTAACTGCTCCGCGTGCTGATTCAAATAAGGCACTAGCTATCTCGTAATCTCGTACCCGGGCCTCCATGATCGAAAAATCAGGAATAGGCGGCGGCGCAATGACAGCGTGCAAGAAGTCATGCAGCTGCCGTGGTAGATACCCTTTATGGAAGGATATGCTGTCTCGATAATCGCGTGGTACCGAACTGCCATTAAAATGTCGAGGATGGTACCAGTCCCGTTCCCATACAAAATGATGAATGTCCGGTTCTGGCTCAGATCGCGGCCAGATATAGTCATCATCAACTAAGCTTAACGCAAGTTCCACAGTCTTGAAGATGTCAACAACACCTCGGTCATCTATTGGCGCTTCTAGACGGTGAGTGTCATCAACGCGGCGGAGCTCAGGATCATACCACTCAAGTATCGGGGCCTGTTGTACGGACGGCAAGTGGGGCGGGTGCTCAAATCGCAGCGGCCCCACGCGTACCATTCTTCAGTCCCCCAGCCCGTTTCGTGTTTGTTTTGCCCTCATTTGCTTTGGTTATAGCACGAGCAAAATGGGTACGTCAACGTTTTCGGGTTTTTTGATAATAGCTAAGTTGTTTCAGTGCGAAATCGCGAATAGAATCGCGCTCTCCCGGCAGACCTTCGGCGTATTGTTCGCGTCGAATAATATCCATATCGTCCGTCTTTCCTATTGGTACCCGACAGACATTCACGAAATACCCGCTCATAAGATGGATTGGCTCAATCTGGTAGTCGTCGTTTAAAAAACGAACAGCCGCCCCGATGAATTCTTCTTCAGTGGGGCGGCCTGGTTGTCGTTCGGGCATATATTAGCCTCGGGCAAAGTGGGCGAAGGCTCGGTTGGCTTCGGCCATCTTGTGAGTGTCTTCCTTCTTTTTGAAGGCTGCACCAGCTTCGTTGTAGGCGTCAACGATTTCAGCGGCGAGGCGCTGTTCGTATGGCATACCGCTACGAGCACGAGCAGACTGTACTAGCCAGCTAAAAGCGTAGTGCAGTTGGCGGTGTCCCTGGACTGGAAACGGAATTTGGTAGTTCGCACCACCGACTCGGCGGCTTTTGACTTCAAAGTTCGGGCTGACGTTCTTGAGTGCTTTTTCAAATACTTCAAGTGGGTCTTCGCTGTCGACTTTTTTAGCGGCGCGTTCAAGCGCGTTGTAAACGGCACGTTCGGCGACAAGCTTTTTGCCGTCAAGCATGCTCTTGTTGATCAGGCGCTGAACCATGACGCTTTGGTACTTGCGGTCAGGTTTCAGTTCGCGTTGCAGTTTTTTGGTAACTTTACGAGGCATTACTTAGTCTCCTTCTTGGTACCGTACTTTGAACGGCCCTGCTGGCGCTTCTGAACGCCTTGAAGGTCAAGCGCACCACGAACGATGTGGTAACGGACACCTGGAAGGTCAGGCACACGGCCACCACGGACAAGCACAACGGCGTGTTCCTGGAGGTTGTGACCTTCGCCACCGATGTACGCCCATACTTCTTGCTTGTTGGTTAGACGGACACGAGCAACCTTACGAAGAGCCGAGTTCGGCTTTTTTGGGGTCTTAGTAGTGACCTTGATACAGACACCACGCATCAGCGGGGCGTTCTGCTGGTAGTAGCGCGTCTTCAGCGCGTTGTGAATGGTGCCAAGCGCAGGAGACTTCGACTTTTTACCGGCAGTCTTGCGTGGCTTTCGAACCAATTGGTTGATTGTTGGCATGTTAAATGCAAACTCCCATTTAATACTAATTAATCTTACGATTCGGGAACCTTCAGCATTGTTCCAAATCGTCTTTGTCTTTCAAGGGCTCTTGCTAAAGGAGCTGACAAGAAAGATGAAACTCTTATGAATAACTCTAACAGATTCAGGCAGAGATGTCCACACCGTTAGAAGGGCGAATATATTGGGCTGCTGCGATTGCGTCGCTAAGTGCTGACCGCGCTCGCTCATCAGATGCGTCAGCGGTAGGAATTCCTGACAGCTCAAGTTGCTCGGAATGAAGATCATAATCAACATTAACACCTACGACACTTGTCGCATGCCGACCAAAGTGCCGAATAATGAGATCGAGTTGCTCGAGCGTGACGTGTTCTCCGTGAACCGATACACGTCCGTCATCAAACCCTAGTGTGTCAATAACCATAATATATTATTATATCACTAATATGATAATAAAGCAATACAGCGCCCTAATGAGCGCTGTATTGCTTTTGCAACTGTACCGAACTTACGCGGCGAGTTCGGCGTCTTCGACCACAGCTTCGAAGTCTTCTTCGTACGTCTCGGCGCCGGTTCCGACTGGAATCTTGCGTCCGATGATGACGTTTTCTTTCAGACCGTTCAGGTGGTCAGCACGACCAGAGGTTGCGGCGTTGATAAGCACGCGGGTCGTGTCTTGGAATGAAGCGGCTGAGAGCCAGCTGTCGCTCCAGATACTGACCTTGGTGATACCAAGCAGCAGCTGGGTATAGGCCACTAGGTTCTTGCCTTCGGCGGCAAGCTGTTCGTTCGCTTCGACGACAGCCGCCTTAGAGACGATATCGCCGGTAACGAAGCTTGAGTCGCCTGGGTCTTCGACTTGTACACGCGAGAACATCTGTCGAACGATGATCTCAAGATGCTTGTCGGCGACGTCCTGTCCCTGTGCGGCGTAAATACGCAGTACTTCGTTGATGATGTAGCGCTGGGTGGCTTCGGTGCCCTTCAGCATCATCAGCTGGTGCAGGTTCAGCGAACCGATCGTCAGGCGGTCACCGGCCTCAACCGTGTCACCTGCCTTAACGACGAGCTGGGTGGTGCCAGGAATCTCGTAGCGGACTGGGGCTGAAGCGTTTGCGGCAATCACTAGCGTGTCTTCGGCGATTTCAACGACGCCATCAAACGGAGCGACGAGTGGCTTAGCTTCGCCTTCGGTGGTAGCAAGTACGTCACCAACCTTAACGTTAGAACCTGCCTTAACGTTGACCGTGCGGCCTTCGAGCGGCAAGCGTTCGACGTGTCCGGCTTCTGGAGTGACCTGAACCACATAGTGGCTGCCGTCTTCCCAGACGTCGACCAGGCCGGTAACTTCTGTTACGTACGCCTGACCCTTCGGGCTGCGGGCTTCGAACAGTTCTTCGACACGTGGCAGACCCTGGGTAATGTCCCCACCAGCCACACCAGAGGCGTGGAAGGTACGGAGCGTTAGCTGGGTACCAGGCTCACCGACCGACTGGGCAGCGATGACACCGACAGGCTGGCTTTTTGCGACCAGCGCACCAGTAGCCATGTCGATACCGTAACTCTTCTGCGGAATACCACGAAGGTTCTTGGTTGAAAGCACGCTCATGATTTTGACTGATTCAACCGAACTGTCGTTTTCGATTTCGTTCGCGATAGCACGAGTGATCAGCTCACCCTTCTTGACGTGACCAGCGACATCTTCGGCAGCATAGCGTCCGTACAGACGGTTGCTGAAATCAATCATGGTCTGTTCGCTTTCGCTGCGGAGAATGGCAAATCCATCGTCATCACCAGCTTCGTCCTCAACGGTGAAGACGTCTTGTGAAACGTCGACCAGACGACGAGTCAGATAACCCGAGTCGGCGGTCTTAAGAGCGGTGTCAATCAGACCCTTACGGGCACCACGGGTAGCGATGAAGGCTTCCAGGCTAGAAAGACCTTGGCGGAATGAGCTTCGGATAGGCAGCTCAATTTCGCGGTTAGTCGCGTCAACCTGAATACCAATCATGGCGCTGGCCAGCTTGACGTTACTAATATCACCACGAGCACCAGAGTTGACCATAACGGAAATACTGGTGTCCATGCCGGCAAGCTTGCTCTTTAGGAAGTCGGTGACTTGGTTGTCGACCGAGCGCCATGCAGCAACGGTAAGGTTGTAGCGTTCTTCATCGGTAATCAAACCTTGGTCGTACTGTTCAGAAATCAAGGTAGTCTTGGCGTCACCTTCGGCAACGAATTCAGAGATTTCGTCGAAGTGGACATAGTCATCCTTACCAGTCGAAACGGCAGCAACGGTAGCGAAGCGGAAAGCCAGGCCTTTCATGCGGTCGGCAGTCTTTGCGGTTTCTTCAGCCCCGTAGGTGTCGAAGATTTTCGCAAGGACTTTCTTCAGCTGTTTCTTGCTTTGGACATTGTTGTCGTACGGGAAGTCAGCGGGCAGAATTTCGTTGAAGAATACGCGGCCCAGCGTTGTTTCGCGGATTTCACCCTTGGCGAAAATACGAATTGGGCTTTGCAGCTGTAGCTTCTTGTCGTCGTAGGCCATTTCGGCTTCGTAGACAGAGCTGTAGGCTTTGACTTCTTTCGTCTGCGCGCCTGGTTTTTCGTACGTCAGGTAGTAGTTACCAAGCACGACGTCCTGGCCAATGTTGAGTACCGGCGCACCATCGGCTGGCTTCAGCAGGTTGTTGGTTGCAGACATCAGCTCGCGGGCTTCGCGCTGTGCGTCGTCTGAAAGCGGCAAGTGGACAGCCATCTGGTCACCGTCGTAGTCGGCGTTGAAACCGTTAGCAACGAGTGGGTGAAGCTGAATCGCTTTACCTTCAACTAGTTTCGGCATGAATGCCTGGATTGACAGACGGTGAAGCGACGGAGCACGGTTCAACAGAACGTACTTGCCTTCGATAACTGCGTCGAGCGCGTCCCATACCAATGCGTCGCCGGCTTCAATCAGACGGGTAGCACTGCGAATGTTATGTGCGTGCTCACCACGGATAAGCCAGCTAATGACGAATGGCTTGAACAGTTCGAGCGCCATTTGCTTAGGCAGACCACACTGGTTGATCTTTAGCTTTGGACCGACCACGATGACCGAACGGCCAGAGTAGTCGACACGCTTACCGAGCAGGTTCTGGCGGAACCGACCCTGCTTACCCTTCAGCATGTCGCTGATAGACTTCAGGCGGCGGCGTCCACCGGTCGCGTTAACAGCACGTCCACCACGGGCAGCTGAGTTGTCGACCAATGCATCAACGGCTTCTTGCAGCATACGCATTTCGTTGCGGCGAATGACTTCTGGCGCGTTCAGGTCGACCAGCTTTTTCAGACGGTTGTTACGGTTGATAACACGACGGTACAGGTCGTTTAGGTCGCTCGTAGCAAAACGGCCTCCGGTCAGCTGGACCATCGGACGAAGGTCCGGTGGAATCACAGGAAGGACGGTCAGGCAGAGGCTTGACGGCTTAATGCCGGCAGCTTGCATGCCTTCAAGCACCTTCAGACGCTTGAGTAGTTTCTTTTCGCGTTGACCCTTGGCAGTTTCGACTTCTGCGGTCAGTTCAGCAATGAGCGTTGGCAGGTCGATTTCGTCAAGCATTGCTTTAAGAGCGGTACCACCCATGCCAACACCAACGAGTTCTTCGTACTCTTCTGGCAGGTTGCGGTAGTCGGTTTCAGAAATCAGTGCACCCTTTTGCAGGCTGTCGAGCTGGGTTTTCTTAGCCAGGTAGCGCTCTTCGAGTTCTTCACTCTCGCGGGTCTGTGCTTCGGCGAGTGCTTTAACATCAGCACCTTCAGCTTCAGCTTCTTTTTCGTAGCGCATCTTGATAGCGGCTCGGCCGGCTTCGGTCTCGGCTTCAAGGTCAGCTAGCATTTGGTCTCGCTTAGCTTCGTCAACTTTTAGAATGACGTAGGTTGCGAAGTACGCAATGCGTTCTAGGTTACGGACCGTCAGGCCGAGCAGTAGGCTCATAGCTGACGGCGTACCGCGCATGAACCAGATATGGGCGACAGGAGCGGCCAGGCTAATGTGACCCATGCGTTCACGACGGACGATAGCCTTGGTAACCAGCTCGCCGTTCTTGTCAACAGCGGCTTCGCGTGAGCGAACACCCTTTAGCTTGCTGTCGTGCGGGTTGATGTCTTTGACCGGTCCGAAGATCCGTTCACAGAACAATCCGTCACGCTCAGGCTTTTGGGTACGGTAGTTGATAGTTTCCGGCTTGGTGACTTCACCGTGACTCCATTTCAGGATGTCTTCCGGGCTAGCGACGGCTAGGCGGACGGCGTCAAAGTCAGCGATACCGGTGGTGGCGACGACACGTGACATTACGCTACCTCCTTTTCGTCTTCTTCATTTGCAAATTCTTCAGCAGTTTCCACGCTCAGACCATCTTCTTCGAGGTCGATTTCGTCGGCTTCGTCGAATACAGTTTCTTCATCGTCAGATGGCAGAACAGGGTCGGCAGGAACGGTTTTATCGTCCGGACCAGCTTCGGCGATAACTTCTTCGGCGTCAATAACATCCGATTCATCGAGCAGGTCGACACGAAGGCCAAGTCCCTGCAGCTCTTTCACGAGCACGTTAAAGCTTTCTGGCAGCTTCGGACCGACGATTTGTTCATCTTTGATGATGGATTCGTAGGCCTTAGCACGACCGTAGACGTCGTCAGACTTGATGGTAAGCATTTCCTGAAGCGTCGTGGCAGCACCATATGCTTCAAGTGCCCACACCTCCATTTCACCAAACCGCTGACCACCGTTCTGCGCCTTACCACCAAGTGGCTGCTGGGTGACCATTGTGTATGGTCCGATTGAGCGGGCGTGGATCTTGTCTGAAACCATGTGGTGCAGCTTAATGATATGCATGACACCAACAGTAGTGCGTTCTTCAAAGGCTTCACCGGTACGGCCGTCATACAGCTGGCTCTTGCCGTCTGGGGCGTAGCCGGCTTTTTCAAGTTCCTTAGAAATGACTTCGTTCGGCACACCGTTAAATGGTGGCGTTGCTACCTTGTAGCCAAGGGCGCGAGCAGCCATACCTAGGTGAGTTTCGAACAGCTGTCCGATGTTCATACGGCTCGGGACACCAAGCGGGTTCAATACAACATCGACTGGAGTTCCGTCTTCAAGGAATGGCATGTCTTCGACTGGCAGAATGCGGGCGACGACACCCTTGTTACCGTGACGTCCAGCCAGCTTGTCACCGACCGAGATCTTTCGGAGCTGGGCGACGAAGATCTGAATCTGCATCAGCACACCGGCTTTAAGCTCGTGACCGTTTTCGCGGCTGAAGATCTTAACACCGACAACTTTACCACCACCTGCATTGTTCATACGCTGTGAGGTATCACGGACATCCTTGGCTTTTTCACCGAAGATGGCACGTAGCAGTCGTTCTTCAGAACTGAGTTCCTGCTCACCCTTTGGCGTAATTTTACCGACAAGTACATCTCCGGCACGGACTTCAGAACCAATCTGTACAATACCGTTTTCGTCCAGGTGACGCAGTGATTCTTCACTGACGTTTGGAATGTCGCGAGTAACGATTTCAGGACCAAGCTTGGTTTCGCGGACTTCAACGTTGTAGTCTTTGATGTTAATACTGGTCAGGCTGTCGTCTTGAACTAACTTGTTGCTAAGAACGATAGCGTCGTCCATGTTGTACCCACCCCATGGCATGAAGGCCACGGTAAGGTCACGGCCAAGAGCCAGTTCGCCGTCGGCGACAGACGCACCTTCGATCAGAATGTCACCAGCTTTGACCTTTTGGCCACGAGTGACACGGACTTTCTGGTTAATTGAGCGGTCGTCGTTGCTTTTCGCAAAGTGAATGGGTTCGTAAATCTTGACGCCGTCCTTGTACTTGACATGGACTTCGTCACCGTCGGCACGAACGACTTCACCAGCACCTTCGGCTAGAATCAGCTGGCTGGTGTTCTTGGCAATTTCGCCTTCGACACCAGTACCGACTACAGGTGATTGTGGCGTTAGTAGTGGCACTGCTTGCTTCTGCATGTTCGAGCCGGTCAATGATCGGTCGATACGGTTCTTTTCAATGAATGGAACCAGGCTGGCGGTTGAACCAAGGATCTGCTTGTTCGCGGCATCCATGTAGGTGACCTCGCTGGCGTCGACCTGCTCTGGGAGCAGACCGTTACGGGCACTGACGCGTTCTGCGACGAACTTACCGTTCGCGTCAAGTTCAGCACCAGCGTCGGCAATGACTTCGGTAACTTCCTGCGAAGCGTCGAGGTAGACAACTTCGTCAGTAACTTTGCCGTTCTTAACCTTAAGGTATGGCGTTTCAATGAATCCGTATTCGTTAACACGGGCGTAGGCTGCAAGGTTCAACACCAAGCCGATGTTGGCACCTTCCGGCGTTTCAACCGAACAAAGTCGGCCATAGTGAGTTGGGTGGGCGTCACGGACGTCGAATCCGGCGCGTTCACGAGAAAGACCACCAGGGCCCATTGAGCTGAGGCGTCGTTTGTGTGATAGCTCTGACAGTGGGTTTACTTCGTCCATCAGCTGAGAAAGCTGTGAACTTGCAAAGAACTCACGGACAGCAGCAACAACCGGGCGGGCGTTGATGAGCTGTGATGGCGTGACCGTTTCAAGGTCGCTCATAGACATACGGTCCATGGCGTTACGCTGCATGCGCAGCATACCAACGCGGAATTGGCGGGCGACAAGTTCACCAACCAGTTTAACGCGGCGGTTTGACAGCGCGTCAATGTCGTCGGCATCTTCTTGGCTGTTGTTCAAGCGGATGATTTCGCTGACGATAGCAACCAAGTCGCTCATTTGGAACACGCGGTTCTTGGTGGTGTTCGCAACGTCCAGCTTAAGGCGTTGGTTCAGTTTGTAGCGACCAACGCGAGAATAGTCAAAGCGCTTGAAGTCAAAGAACATGCGTTCGATCATTTGGCGGGCGTTGTCGACAGTTGCTAGGTCGCCTGGGCGGAGGCGGCGGTACACTTCGATCAAGGCTTCGTTCGAACCGCGGGCAGCGTCTTTTTCAAGGGTTGCGTCGATGTACTTCGTGTCCCCAGTGTCGACATCGGCAAAGAGTGCTTTGATTTCAGACGTTTTAGAGTGACCAAGGGCGCGAAGCAGCGTTGTGACAGGCAGCTTACGGCGACGGTCGATCTTCACGTAAATGACACCGTTGGTCGCGGTTTCAAATTCTAACCATGCACCACGGCCAGGAATCAGCTTGGCGCCGTAGTAGTTGCGGCCAGTGGCGTTTTCGGCGGTAAAGAAGATACCTGCCGAGCGGATTAGCTGCGAAACGACGACACGTTCAGTACCGTTAATAATGAACGTACCGCGGTCGGTCATCCATGGATAGTCACCCAGGTAAATTTCCTGCTCTTTGACTTCACCGGTGACTTTGTTAGTTAGTTCGACCATCGCGTGCAGCGGTGCGTCAAAGGTGACGTTATTTTCTTTGGCAAAGCTTTCTGAATTCTTTGGATCTTGGAATTCGTACTTACCGAAGCGCAGTTCCAGCTTTTGGCCGGTGTAGTCTTCGATTGGGTTAAGCTCCGCGAAAATTTCTGACAGACCGGTCTCGACGAATTCTCGCCATGAGTCCTTTTGGTGCGCCATCAGGTTCGGGAGCGGGAGTGCGGTGTCATCTTTGGTAAAGAAAACACGCTGGTTGGTGGTAGCAGGCTTGGTTGCCACGACTATACTCTCCTCGCAGGATTTAGGTTGGTTGATTGGTGGGTGGTATGAGTTTCTAAACAACTGTTAACACGCAAAAAACGCCCCGCCCAGGCGTGCGTACTAAAAACAGCAGCTTATGCAACCTTCATTAGATCCCATTATGAACAGGAGTGGTGGCTATGTCAATAATTTCACGCGAGTTTTTCGCGGGATTTTACCAATGCTTACGCTTTTGCGACCGTTTTGTCGGCAAGGCCGTACTTAACGGCTTCATCGGCGCTCATCCAGAAGTCACGTTCAACATCTTTCTCGATCTTGGTAAGCTTTTGGCCTGTGTTCTTTGCCAGGATTTCGTTCAAGCGCTTCTTAAGAGCAATTCCTTCGCGCAGGGTAATTTCTTGGTCGCTAATCTTACCCTGAGTGCCACTCGATGGCTGATGAATCATGACACGTGAATTTGGCAGCACGAACCGTTTGCCTTTGGTTCCGCTTGAAAGTAGGAACGCACCCATACTAGCTTGTAGGCCAATACCGTAGGTCGCGACATCTGGCTTAATGAACTGCATGGTGTCGTAAATCGCCAGTCCGTCATAGACGCTTCCGCCCGGGCTGTTGATATACAGACTAATTTCTTTCTTCGGGTCTTCGTAAGCGAGGTGCAGAAGCTGTGCGACAACCAGGTTGGCCGTATGTTCATTTACTTCTTCGCCCAAAAAGATAATGCGTTCTTTTAGTAGGCGTGAGTAAATGTCGAAAGCCCGTTCCCCCAAAGGTGAACTTTCGATGACCGTAGGGACAAGATAGTTCGATGGTTTCATAAAATCATTATACATAAAAATTAGCACTCGTGTAAATAGAGTGCTAATACTGCGTCGGTGTTACGTGCTCCCGGTAGAGAACTCGTAACGGTCGGTCAGTTGGTGTAATCGTCGGTGTCTTGCAAGAACCCCCAAGCCAGTAAGCCAGCTGCAGCCAAGCAAACAGAACCTACTCCTGCCGCGAACCATGTGATTGCTTTTTTCATTGCACACTCCAATCTTCTACCGGGAGCATGCAGGCAACTTTACAATATTTACTTGTTTAGTTCAACTAAACGGTCAACGGTCTTTTCCGTTAATAAACGATTCGCGATGTCGCGCTGAGCTTCAGGCTCATCGAAACGCTTCACCATTTCAGGATTGTTAGCGTACTGCTGCTTGTATAGGTTAATGTGTTCAGCAAGTTCATCGGCGGTGGCTTCGACTTTTTCAGCCTTTGAAAGTTCAGCTAGTACCAGGCCTGCTTTGACGCGCTTTTCGGCTGCTGGAACGACTTCTTTGTCATGCCAGTCCTGGCGGTCTTTAAAACCCTTGTTTGCAATGTACTGCTCAATTGTCAGACCCTGATACATCAGGTTCTGCGTCATATCCTGTTCGATGCTTCGCGCTTGGTCATCCAAAAGGACCTGTGGCACTGGAATATCAGAGACTTCGATCAGCTTGCCAACCAGCTCGTCCTTCAACTTATCGTTAGCCTCGCGTTCTTTTTGATTCTTCAGTTCGCCTTTAATATCATCCTTCAATTCTTTAAGGGTCTTCAAACGGTTGTCCGCCTTCTTGGCAAATTTGTCGTCAAGTTCTGGCAGTTGCAGCTCATGTACCTTTTTTAGAGTCGTCGTGAACACCACGTCCGCACCAGCTAGGTCAGCGACATGATACGTTTCAGGGAACTTCAGTTTAAGGTCAAAGGTCTCGCCAATACTTTTACCGACAATGCCTTCTTCGAACCCTGGAATGAACGAGTTTGAACCAAGTTTCAGGTCGTAGTCCTTAGCCGTTCCGCCGTCGAACGCGACGTCGTCTTTTTTGCCCACAAAATCGATCGTCACTTCGTCGCCATCTTTAGCCTTGCGCTTGACTTCCTTCTTTTCGCTCATGCCTTCACGCATGCGGTTCAAGATGTCGTCTACATCGGCGTCGGTCACTTTAACGGTCTCCGGCTTGACGCCAAGTTTCTTGTAACTACCAAGTTTGATCTTCGGTAAAATTTCAGATTCGGCAGTAAATTCCATTTCTTGGCCCGGAACGAACTTCTTTAGCTCTACCTGTGGGCGCTCTAATGCCTGGATGTCTTCGGCTAAGAATGCTTCGGCGACGGCCTTAGAGAGAGCATCGTCGGCAGTCTGCTGAGCCAGCAGGTTCGGGTCGACGTGCTTCGCAGCAACACTGGCCGGAACTTTGCCTTTTCGAAAACCTGGAACCTTTACGCTTGCAGCCAGTTTTGTCAGTGCAACTTGCTCGGCGGCGTCGAGCTCTACTTTGCCAAGAGTGATGGTCAGTTTGACCTTGGTTGGTGATACATGTTTAACAAGAGTCTTCATACAAAGACCAACTATAACAGATATGAGCTACTCGAACAACTCGTCAACGTCGGCCGAATGTTTGTGCCGGCGGTCTTTTATACGCGTGACTAGGCGCTCGAAACTAAGCGCTTCTTCGTCGCCCGTATGTGTATCCTTTAGGTTATATGTCTCGTTTTTCAGTTCTTCTTCGCCAACAAATAGCACGTATGGTATCTGCTTTTTAACAGCAGTCTTGATTTGACGGTCAATCTTGCGGCCGGTGATATCGAGCTCGGTGTTGACGCCTTCGTCGCGTAGACGAGCAGCCAATTTGCTTGCACCCTGCAGAGCTTCACCCAGCACCGCGACATATACTTCTGTTGTTGATGTGAACTCTGGCATAAGCCCGTGCGAGCCAAGGAATAGCTCGGTCATTGAAAGCCCCGGCGCCATACCGACTGCACTAAGCGGTTCCGCGCCGAACAACCCAACTAGCCCGTCGTAACGGCCGCCCCCAAACATGGCACGGTTGTTGTCGGGGTGCGTGTCAAAGAACTCGAACACCGTGCCAGTGTAGTAGTCGAACCCACGCATAAGAGTAATGTCGAACAGAGCGTTCGTGACACCCCTGCGTTTCAAGATCGAAAACAACTCGTGCAGTTCTTCTACGGCAGGGTTTTCGGCAATTTCTTTTGGTAGGTTCTCGATTTCTTTCGCGACCAAAAGCTGTGCGATTTTTGACAGACCTTCTTTTGCCTGATCGGCACCAAAGATTTCTATCGCTTGGTCACGGAAGGCCTCGTTCGATATTTTGTTCTTCCTGTCGAACAGTTTAACCATCAGTGGTGCCTGAATTGGGTCGAGGCCAAGGTAATCGTGCATCATGGCATCGATCACTTTGCGGCTATTAATCTTGATTACGTACATGTCGGGCTTCGCGCCAAATGCTCTCATGGTTTCGAACCCAAGGCTGATGATTTCGGCGTCGGCTTCTACGCCGTCAGCACCGAACAGGTCGACATTCAACTGCCAGAACTCACGCTCACGACCTCGTTGTGGACGCTCATAGCGCATAAAGTTAGCAATACTGAACAAACGCGCCGGATACGCCAGTTCTTGTCGCTTCGCTGCCACCATTCGGCTAATACTTGGTGTCATTTCCGGGCGAATAACGACCTCGCGGTCGCCGCGGTCGGTAAACCGGTAGGTCTGCTCGCCGACTAGCTCTTGCCCGCTTTTGGCGGTATAGACTTCGAGAGGCTCTAATAGCGGCGCACCGTACTCCTCGTACCCAAATCGCTTGGCCATACGTGACCACACGCCGAATATGTAGTTTTGCCGTCGCTTGTCGGCCGGATAGTAGTCGCGGGTGCCTTTATAGGGGGTACTAGAAAGAGAGCTCATTACGCCATATTGTGCCAGTTTATAGTGTTAAGTGCAAGGATAAGCGTCAAATGCGCAGGTTGCGTTGACTCAAGCGAAGGTTTTCGACACCAAGGGGCGTTGTTGCCCGTAGAGCCGCCAGGAGTTCGTCTCTTGCCTCTACCAGCTCAGATCCCATTCTAAGATGTTGGCGGGGGATGTTTATATGCATAGGTATAGCAAGATTGTTATCAATAAGCCATGCGCTTCGTAGCGCCTGTGCCGTTAGTTTATCCACGAGAATATTGAAACGCAGCTCTATCCCAGGCCGTTCAACGATCTCGCCTTTGGCGTCGCGTTCTGGTACGACTCCCACCTCTTCGTCGACAATCGGACGAATCATTCCTCGCCTTCGCAAATTAGACTGCATGGCAGAAAGCTCTTTCGGGGTAATGGAATCGGGATTACTTGCCCTAAATTCAGGAGTAAGCGGGTCACTAAACACACGAAGATGCCTATTAGACGTCAGTACGAGGGCACGACCACCGAGTTGTCGTCGAGTATCGTCATAAAACCGCTCTAGTTTTTTGCTGAACTCCTGTCCCGGCACAGCGACAACGAAAGCCTCGCCCAGTTGACGAAATGGATGTAGCTCCACTGCTTCCGACATGGTCTTATTATGAATTCGTTTCGATGTATCGTCAATAGACGTGACGACGTGTCCACTCATACATGGCAATTGCAGCTGCTGCTCCAACATTGAGTGACCGAGTGCTGCCTAGCTGCCGAATCGCCACAACAGAGGAAGCTACTGCCTTCATATCATCGCTGACGCCTGACTTTTCAGAACCAAACACAAGCACGCATGTCGCCGACAAACTAGCCTTTTGCATATCTATTGCCCCGTCGATGTTATCAACAACGACGATTTGCCGGTTGTCGTTCAAATGTGCAACAAAATCATCAACCGTCGGATGGTATTCGACATGGAGGTATTTGTCGGTCGCCATGGCACCACGCTTATTCCATTGTCTGCGCCCAATTATGTGAACGTGACGGACTCCGAATGCGTTCGCTGTCCGCACAATTGAGCCCATATTAAAGTCCCGTTCAAGATTTTCAATCGCGATATGAAGCCCTGACCCACGACTGTCCAGGGTTTTAATAATTTCCTCCTCGGACATTCCCTTGAACTCATCGGTAACGTTGCGCGTGTCTTGCATTCCTTTAGTCTAACAAAATAAAAGAGAGACGGACTATCGCCAGCAAGCTGACTCTTCCGCTCGCTCATTCTAGTAAAAGCAAGCTTTTCCAGAATTTCGCTTCACTTTACGACCCTCCAGCGTTAGGATTTTGCTTTGGCAAAATCCCGTGAAGATTCAAATCTACACTCAGTACCAAATAAAATAACGACCAGAAGGTCGTTATTTTATTTGGTACACGAGAGAGGACTTGAACCTCCACGTCCCGAAGGACACTAGCACCTGAAGCTAGCGCGTCTACCAATTCCGCCACTCGTGCATACCTACAGGTTGTAACATGCCACGCAGCGCGTCTACGAATACTTGCGTATCACGCAGCCGCCACCCGTGCCTGTACCTAGGGAATTATACCTAAAACTTGGCCAAATAACCAGTTGCGGCAGCACCGTCATAGGTGTGACGTAATTGCTTGGCCAGTTCATGCACAGTCGTGCCGTGCTTGACACCGGGATTCAACGTGCCGTTCGGGTCAAAAATATCTTTGAGCTTTTTGAACAGCTCTTGATGCCGGTCAGATTCTAATCTTAGCCCTGCCCCCAGCCGTCCGTCACCAGACGCGCCGAATGGCGCACCGTCGTGTTTTCGAACCAGCGCGGCAACTTCTGCCGTTAGCTTGAATAGCTTTTGCTTGTCGGCAACGGCGCCCATGCGCAGTAACGGCCTAACGTACCAAAGCTCGTCCAGCGGCCGGCCGTACAGCGCTAGCGTGACGTGATGATGTTTTGCCAGTGTATCAAGTGCGTCAGCGAACACATCGAACCGGTCAAGCGGAACAAACATGCCGTCAAGCAGCGGCGGTGATGAAAAATCATCTTTTTCAGGGTTTAACAACCAGTACGTAACCGAACTGAGAGCTCGCAGATCGCTGTTTAGGTAGTCGGCGTCGCCAACAACCAACGCATCGATCGGCTTAAGGCGTGATTCAAGCTTTTTCATTTTGCGAACCCGGGCGCGTTCGTTGAAGTCGTTTATTGTTACGATAATGACTGCCGCGACTGAACCAAATTGCTCTTTGGCGTCATCGTAGAACTGGAATGTTTTCCCCGCTAGAGCCGCGGCTTCAAAGTACTTGGCATCAACGTACTCGACGGCGGCTGGGTCTATATCGTCAATAATGTCGAGCGCGTCCCTGGCTGCTCCGCGGTCGCCGAACGCAGCTACAATCATGGACGGGTTCTGATTCACAAAATCCGCTCGAAGAATCATTTCAGAAATAATGCCCAGGCTACCTTGGCTCCCGACGAACAGTGGCGTCAGGTCGAACGACCCGTTCTTTTCTTTTACCATTTCCAAGCCAACATACCCCTCGTGGTCTAGCCGTTCGTCGCTGGCAACCATTTCGTCGAGTAGGTCAGAATTATCTTCGATCAGCGCGTCGACACCCCGATAAATTTCGCCTTCAAAATTCTGCTGGCCCTTCTTTTTGTCTAGTTCACGCTTTGACAACCGTTTAGTCTGCAGCACATCGCCGTTTGCAAGAACTACCTCAAGCTGATCGACGTATTCAACGGCACCCCGCTGAGAAGCGATCGCTCCACCGAGACTTGCTTGCTGGTGATCCCAGCGCAGTTCGGGAATTGCCGTGCCGTGAAGCGACAGGGCGTTGTGAATCGCATTCACGGTCACCCCCGGCTGAAGACGGACAAGCTTTTGACCTGAGTCATATTCGAAAATGCGGTTCATGTGAGGCGTCGTTGCGATAATCATACCGCCTCCTACCGCGCCACCGGTAGTATCTGAACCAGCGCCACGAACTGTCAGAGGTAATGTGTGTCCTTTTTCGGCAAGTTGCCACGAAAACCGAGCAATTTTTCGTATGTCGCTCGTGGCACGCGGGTATGCCACCATGTCTGGTACATAACTGAAAACGCTGCCATCGGTCGCGAACGCTTCACGAACGTTTTTGTTGACGATGACTTCGCCAAGCATATGAGTATTAAGGTAGTGTGCGATCTTATTCACGTGATGTTCCCATTTGATACTTATCATAGCACAAGCGGTAATGGCTTTGTCATATCTTTAAACTGACGGCGTTATTTGCTATAGTCTATGGAGTTGGCGGTCTGAAGCAGCGGCTGATGAACATAACATATTTGCGGGGATGTGGTGGAATTGGTAGACACGCATGCCTTAGGAGCATGTGCAGTAATGCGTGAAGGTTCAAGTCCTTTCATCCCCACCAAAGAAAATACCGGTCGTGTGGCCGGTATTTTCTTTGGTGTAGCTTATATACAACTCAAAGTGAAAGCGCCACTCCGTCCGAAGACGGGGTGGCGCTGATGAGAACGGAAGAGGCGATCACGTGTCGCGCTCAGAGTCCTCGGGACGGCGGCTTCGCGGCGGATCAATCGGAGCCGTAAAGCCATGCGGCTTGTCAGGGTCGCGTACGGCACCGATCTCGCTGAGTTCAGCGTGGCGGGTGCGGGGCGCCTGAGCGATGAGAGAGGCCTTTGGCGTCTCTTCACGGTTGGCCATTTCTGACTCCTTCCAAGGCGGGATGACAGTGGCGTCATCTCTATTATTATACTGCTTATGTGTTGTTCTGTCAATACAGGCCGCTTGGTGTCAAAAAAAGACGCCTTTTCAGGCGTCTCGGCGGTAGAGAGTGAGATTCAAGTTTCCATAACTACGATTGTCCACCACAACAACTCCGGTCTTGGAAGGAACCTCACCCTTACCTGAGTGCGATAATACCATAAGCGCGCCCGGTTTGAGAAGTCCGAACAGGCGTTTTACTGTGGAAAACTGGGGGTCGTGATATGGCGGGTCGGCCAGGATGATGTCAAATAATTCACTCTCGGACGTTTCGAGCCAGTTCGAAACCGTCGTCTTGATGACCTTTCCACTCGTAATTTGCAGCAACCCAAGGTTCTTCTGAATGATTTTTGCCGCAATTCGGTCTTTTTCGACGAATACGGCACGTGATGCGCCACGACTCAGAGCTTCAATACCCAAACTGCCAGAGCCTGCGAAGGCATCGAGCACGTGCGCACCGTCTAATTCTGCCGCGATACTGTTGAACAACGCGTTCCTGGCCCGCTCGCTCATGGCGTGGGTCGACCGACGGTCGGGAGCGTCGATAATACGGCCGCCGTACAGTCCAGAAATTATGCGGACGTTCATTTTACCTCCTGAATCGCCCGATCGTACGCTTCGATCCAGGCAAGCTCGACAGCATGGATGATAGTCGGGATTAGCTCACGGGTAGTTTGCTGAGCTAGCGTACGAGTCCAGCCGTCACGCTTGAACCTTTCGTACATACCAAGTGAATCGATAGCACTAATCATGTCGATATAAATTGCCTGAAACCCCCGGGCTTTAAGTTCGACTAAGTCTTCAGTATCGGCGGCGGCGCTTTTGAATGCCAATGGTTTTGCCGTCGTTGCGACGCCGGCTTCAAACAATGTGTGGGTGGTCATAATTCCCTTCGCACCCCAATATTGCCAGTTATTTCTTATGAACTGCCGGCCGGACCCATTGCCCGCCATAATGACCTTACTGCGGACATTCGCTGGCTCGTTGTCGTCTCTACGCAGTTGTTTGACCTGCTCATCGAACGGGTCGTGGTGTGCGGGCGTTAAGCCGTCGGTGACGGCATGCGCCAACCATGCGGCTTCGAACGCTGCATGGGTCATGTCGGACGATACGAGGGCGGAAGTAAGATTATGGCTATGGTTACGGATTGTCAGAAGCAGCTGGTCATTTGGCGTTATAGATTTCGGGTCGATGAAATGACGTGGTTCGTCGCGCCCAGGGCTTTTAAGCTTAACACCATCCGGCCCACGCGACCCTTCGAAATGTAATATTTCGGTGATTGTAGGAAACGGAAGACTCGTAATATGGCGCGACAAGTGGCGACGCGCGACACGATCGATCTTTTGATGCGTCCCGATAATCCTACCGGTACGTTTTTGGCGCGGAATTGGTCCGAATGCGTACATAATCTTAATTTAACGTCGTTAAGCGCTGATATTTTTCGACGTGCGCTGATAACTGCTTGTATTGTAGCAAGTCATTCTCTGTCCTGGCGAAGTCTTTGGCGGCTTTTTGGACTCTGGCGATTAGCTTCGTGTCGGCCAATGACGCAATTTGCAAATTCAGCGCGCCATGCTGTGCCCGGCCGTATATCTCGCCCGGTCCACGTAGTTTTAAATCTACCTCAGCGAGGTAAAATCCGTCATTCGAATGTTCTACTTCACGGAGGCGCTGCGACGGCTTACTTGTGTCAGACATCATGAGGTAACAGTAGCTTTGGTGTGACGATCGACCGACACGACCACGTAGCTGGTGCAGCTGGCTTAACCCGTATTGTTCTGCGTCTTCGATTAGCATGACCGTCGCATTCGGCACGTCGACACCGACTTCGACGACCGTCGTACTGACAAGAATATCAATGTCGCGCTCCAGGAATCGCCGCATAATGGCGTCTTTTTCTGCCGGCTTCATCTTTCCATGAAGCAATCCAATCCGTCTATGGCCGAAGACGGAGTTTTGCAGTTTCTTATATTCCATCTCGACGCTTTTTGCTTCGTTCACTGGGTTGTCGTCAATTAACCGGCACACGACATAGGCCTGCCGCCCGTCGCTCAATTCCCTATCTATCGCCGTGTAAAGTTCTTTGCGACTCACCGGTGAGATGATTTTTGTAATGATTGGTTTTCGCTCGGCCGGCTTTTGGTTAATGACGGAGACGTCGAGTTCACCGTAAACCGTCAGCGCCAGGCTACGGGGAATCGGTGTCGCAGTCATGGAAAGTAGGTGTGGCATGCGACCTGACTTTTCAAGCAATTTCTGGCGTTGGTTGACACCGAAGCGGTGTTGTTCGTCGATGACTACCAAGCCAAGCTGTTTAAACCGTACGACTGGTTCTAGCAGCGCATGCGTTCCGATGATAACATCGACCTGTCCGTTCTTTAGCCCTTCGAGCAGTGGCTGACGCTGCTTTGCATTCACACTACCACTTAAAAACCCGACATTGACTTCATTATCTTTTAAGAGCTCAGCTATGGTTCTGGCATGCTGCGATGCCAAAATTTCTGTCGGCGCGAGGAGCGCGACTTGATACCCGGCGCTGACGGCCTGCATGGCTGCGATTGAGGCTACGACAGTCTTACCCGCACCAACGTCTCCTTGCAGTAGTCGGTTCATCGGGTGCTCACGTTCAAGGTCTTGCAGAATTTCCCACGCCGCTTTTTTTTGCGCCGGCGTAAGTATGAACGGAAGCGAGTCAACATACCGCTGAACGACCTGCTGCTCAAACACTATCGGCCAGCTTTCAAGCTTGGCGTTCGCTTGTTTGTTTAGCTGCGATGCGAGCATAAGTTCGAACAGTTCTTCGAATGCCAGACGTTCGCGAGCCTGTTCGACATCCTGCGGATCTTTAGGAAAATGCATACCAAGTAGCGCATCCGAGACCGAAACCAGCTTATTCTGTTTTACCACCGATTCTGGCAGTGTTTCAGGAAGCATAGTCATAAGCGGGCGAAGCTCATTCAGAATCTTCCTGACCACCTGACTTTTCAGCCCTTTGACCGCTCGGTATACCGGCAACAGACGGTCGGTCTGAACCGGTAAATCACTTACCTTTTCGCTACTAGGATTGGTGAGTTGGTATTTGTTGTAGTTGAACTCAAATTCACCGGAAAAAAAGAATTCTTGTGCCGAGTCCTTAAGTTGCGTCGCCCGATAGGCTTGATTAAACCAGACTGCCTGAACTTTGCCGCTGTCATCGGCGAGCGTAGCCGTCGTGACCCGCATGCCTCGCCGAACGTTACGCGTGGAGATAGATTCGCAACGAGCACGTATGGTTCGCTTACCTGGTTTTAAATCGGCAATAGCGGTAACTTCGGAAAAATCTTCGTGCTTACGCGGCAAAAAATAAATCAAGTCTTCGACCGTGTGAAGCCCGCTTAACTCCAACTGCTCGGCCGTTTTGGGTCCGACGCCTTTGATGGAGCTAAGCGACGTCGTAAGATTCATAGTGATTTACACTAAGCGCTTACGCCAAGAATTCCTCGGAGCACAAACGCCGTATCTTCCCAACGATCAACTTCAATTGTATCAATTCCCATCGCTTTTACAGGGTAGTCATTGCCACCCTCTTGCAACTTGTCGCCAATGAAAAGGATTTCATTTTGGTCAATATTAATCGCTTCGATTAGCTTCCGCATACCGTAAGCCTTATCAATCCCAATCCGCGTAATATCAATACTCGTAGAACCTCCAAGCCTGACTTCGAGGTCTGGAAGTTGCTGTGCTACTAACTCCCTTAAGTCATGCTTTGCAACCTGATTTTTGTCTGCCCATGCATACTTTTTTTCAGGAGATGCTTGCTGACCTAATGCAGAGTACGTAACCTGACTACCGCGATCTTCAATAATGTCACCGTCCGGATTTTCCTCCCATAGACCAACCTCTTTAGCGGAGGATTCAAGCACTTCGATAATCCGCTTTTTCTGTTCTTCCGTTAAATCTTCCGCGTATTGCTTTGCCCACTCTTTTTTTAATTCGTCGTAGCGGTAATAACGCGTTCCACAAGTAGGCATAAGGTGTAAGCGGTTCAGTAAGTGTGCGGGAGCCTCTAATCTGTCTACTACCTGCCGACTAAACTGCTCAAACTTGCCGCCTGAAATTATACAAATATCGTATTTTTCAAGTAAGCGGACAAGTAAATCTCCCATTTCGTCAGATATTGGTGATTTCGTAACAGCTAAAGTGTCGTCCAGGTCAAATGCAATAAGTTTCTTCATGCTCTTATTGTAACAATCTACCTAACTAAGACGAAACCGTTCTTGCCCTTCTTGATAAGAGTCGGAGCCTGAACATCGATCGATTCCGATACCTTATCACCGTTCACACTGACCGCACCACCTTCAATGAGCCGTCGTGCGTCGCCGTTGCTGGCAGCTTGTCCGCCTTGGACGAGAATATCGATGAGATTACCTGTATTTGTAGTTGGAATTTCAGAAGCGAGCTCATCGAGCTCTGTATCATTTAGCTCTTGAACAGTAGCATTTCCAAACAGCACGCTGGTGACTTTTTCGACTGAGGCCGCGCGATCGACACCATGTACAAGCGAAGTAACTTCATGCGCTAGCCTTGACTGCAACTGGCGTGAACCAGGGTTTTCACGATGCGCTGCAATAATACCCTCGACTTCTTCGCGTCCAAGCAGCGTGTATATTTTAATCAGGTCTTCAGCCGTTTCATCGTCGGTGTTTAGCCAGAATTGATAGAACTTATACGGACTTGTTTTATTAGGGTCAAGCCAGACCGCACCGGCTTCGGATTTGCCAAATTTGACACCTGTCGTCTTATTGACCACCAACGGGGTCGTAAATACGTGCGATTCTTTTGATTCAAGCCGACGTATTAGCTGCACTCCCGTGACTGAATTTCCCCATTGGTCGGCACCAGCCAATTGAAGTGTGACGCCCTTTTCGCGGAACAAATGCAAAAAGTCATAGCCTTGGATGAGTGAATAGCTAAACTCGGCGTAGCTAATCCCTTCGCCACCTTCGCCAATACGGCTTTTGATAAAGTCGCGATCAAGCATCTGGGTCATGGAGGCATGCTTGCCGATGTCACGTAAAAAGTCGAGATAGTTAATGCCCTTGAACCAATCGTAGTTGTCGACGATTTCAAACGGCTTGCCAACAAAGATGGTTTCGTACTGCTTAGCGAGCGCCGCTTTGTTGGCCGCGATAGTTTCTACCGACTGTAGTTCACGCTCCTGCTTCTTTCCGTCCGGGTCTCCAATCATACCTGTCGCACCGCCAACTAGGAGTACGGCCTTGTGCCCATGGTCAATAAAATGACGGACCAGCATAGCCGCCGCCAGGTTACCAACCGTCATACTATCGGCCGATGGGTCGACGCCCCAATAGAAGGTACGCGGTTCGTTAATGTCGGTCAGGTTGGCGAATGTCGTTTGGTTGACGAATCCACGCCAGGTCAGTTCATCAGATAAGTTCATATGGGTTAAGTATACCTAAAATACGGTTTTAGCGACAAACATTAGTGCTATAATGGGCGCATAACGTGTGTGAGGGAATACTGACATAATGGTAAAAAAATCAAACCGTAGGCTAAACGTGTATGCCAATCTTTCGCATGCCCGCCGTACCAAAAAGGATCGGTTAGCCCGTCGTAAGGCTGAGTATTTAGCTACGCTGCCGAAGCATCCCATAAAGCGCACCTTATACCGGTTGCACCCTAAGCGTGTCGCCAAATACTGGTTTAGCCGCCAAGGTGCGTTCATGGCACTCAAGATCGCTGGCGTGAGCGCACTTCTTGTCGTCATATTAGCGGGTGGTTTGTTCGCCTACTTCCGTAAGGACATTGACCAGATCCGTCCGTCGGAACTTGCCAAGCGTGTGCAAACTACCGTTACCAGGTACTATGATCGAAACGATAATCTTCTATGGGAAGACAAGGGCGACGGCAACTATAAGTTAGTTGTTAAAGGCAGCGAAATCTCCAAAACGATGAAGCAGGCGACTATCGCCATTGAAGACAAGGAATTTTATAGCCATAAAGGCATCAGTCCGACTGGGCTTATCCGTGCAGCAATCAATAACACCCAGGGGGACAGTGGCACGCAGGGTGGCTCTACACTGACCCAGCAGTTAGTAAAGCAGGTGTTCTTCGCCGACGAGGCAAGTAATCGCGGCTTGAGCGGGATTCCTCGTAAGATCAAGGAAGTCATTTTAGCTATTGAAGTAGAGCGTATGTATAACAAGGAGCAGATTCTTGATTTGTACCTCAATGAATCCCCGTATGGCGGACGCCGTAACGGTGTTGAGTCGGCCGCCCAGACATACTTCGGCACGACAGCCAAAGAACTGACGCTCGCTCAATCTGCACTTTTAGCTGCTATTCCGAACCAACCAGGACTGCTTGACCCATACAATTCGGATGGTCATGAAGCGCTCATCAATCGGCAGCACCGAGTACTCGATAACATGGTTGATCAGCGCTACATTACGAAAGCCCAGGCTGATGAAGCCAAGAAGGTTGCGATTCTCGATACCATAAAGCCAGAATCAGACCAATACAAAAACATCAAAGCACCGCACTTTGTCCAGATGGTACGCAGCGAACTTGAACAGAAACTTGGCAAGGCAACGGTCGGCCGGGGCGGTCTCATAGTTAAGACGACGCTAGACGTGCGGATTCAAGACAAGCTGCAGGCCGAGATGGACGATATGTTCAGCTCATATTTCCCTAAATACGCAGGTTTCTCGAACGGTGCCGGCACGGTTGAAGACGTAAAGACGGGTCAGATCGTTGCCATGATCGGTAGTCGTGACTTCAATTATCCGGGCTTTGGTCAAGACAACGCCGCTGCGGCATTTATTCAACCAGGGTCGTCGGTTAAGCCGCTCGTGTACGCCCAACTGTTTGAAAACAAGGGTGCAACCGCGCAGAACTTTGGTAGTGGATCGGTACTGTCAGACAGTCCTATCAATATTGCCGGCTACAAGCCGCAGAACGCCGACGGAAAGTACAAAGGAAACATTACCCTTAGAAGTGCACTCGCCCTTTCTCGTAATATCCCTGCCATTAAAGCCATGCAGGTGTCTGGTGTCGATCCTACACTTAAGATCATCCGTGCCATGGGCAACAAATACTACTGCACCCAGGGCGCCGAAAAAGAGGCCGGTCTTTCATCGGCTATCGGTGGCTGTGGTACGCGCATGATCGACCACACTAATGCAATAGCGAGTTTGGCACGGGGCGGCGTATATATGCCAACCAGTACCGTCCTAAAAGTTTCCAACAGCAGCGGCGAAGTACTTGAAGAATACAAGTCCGAATCGAAAAAGATTATTGACCCGCAGTCGGCTTACGTAGTGACGGATATCTTAGGTGATTCGAACGCACGCCGAGGCTTGTTCGGGCGTACAATTACTCCGACACTCGATGCCGCGAAGATAAAATTCGCTCTGAAGACGGGAACGAGTGACAAAAATCGACAACCGAAAGATATCTGGACCGTCGGATATACCCCATCACTGTCCGGTTCTGTCTGGCTTGGCAACCCTGACACTACGCCACTGGTAAATGGTAACTCATCGATTCCTGCTCGGGTCCTCGACCCAGTAATGGCCTTTGCTACGCAGCTTTATGAAAAGGAAGGTAAGGCTAAACCTGGTGATTGGTTTACAGCACCAAAAGGCATTCAGACTATTGGCAAAGAAGTATATCCATCTTGGTACAACAAGAAGTCTCAAGCAGGCGTGAAGCTCGTCTTCGATAAAATCTCGAAAAAGAAAGCTTCCGATTGTACACCTGATGCCGCTAAGATTGAGCTTGTCGTAACGAAGTCGATTGACCCGACGACGAAGAATACGATCTACCTAGCACCTGATGGATACGATGCCTCTAAGACTGATGACTTCCATAAATGCGGCGATGTTGCCCCCGATATCAGCGGTATTTGTATTAATGGCAATGATATTTCAATCATGGTAACCAAAGGCACGAATCCGCTACAAACACTTGATGTCAGCGTGAACGGAGCCAACGTCGCGTCAATTAACGTCACCGATAGTGGCACCTACACGACAAACTACAATTTTGCAGGCTCCGCGACCGTCGTCGCTACACTGACCGACGCCGGCTATTATACAGATTCGGCCACACAGGCATATTCTGGCTCAGGTAACTGTGCTACGGGTACGAGCGCTCGCGCGAACAGCAGTCCTCCTGCCGAACAACGTCGTATTTGGCGGTCGTTTAGATACGCGAATTAATCCTGACTATTAACAAGCTCGATCAGACTATCCTCTTTAGTTCGGCGTGAAGAGCTGCGGTTCGCCTTAGGTTTTGTTGCCTTTACTGGCTGAGGTTCAGCTTTCGTTTCCGCTTTGCGCTTCGACTTATTTTGCTCGTCCTTAGACAGCGCCTTCAGGCGAGCAAACATCATTCTTCCAGCAGCAGTCTGAAGGCTACGGATAAATTCGATCTCAACAGTCTTGCCTATCTGGCCAGCTGCTTTTTCAACAACAACCATAGTTCCGTCTGCAAGATACCCCACTGCCTGGGTCGAGTTCTGACCTTTCTGTGTAAGTGGCAGGCTGATCGTTTCGCCTGGTAGGAATGCCATACGGATGCTGCCAGCAAGCTCATTAATATTCAGAACTCTTACACCCTGGACGGAAGCGACTTTATTCAGGTTAAAGTCGATCGTGCAAATCGTTCCATGGTGCTTCTTGGCAAGTTCAATAAGCCGCGTGTCGACGCCGCCACTTCCAGTCGGACCGTCTTTGACTACCTTGACATCAAGCCAGTTAATTTCCTGCAATTCTTTGATTGCGTCCAGACCACGTCGGGCACGCGAACGCTTTTCTGCGTCTGCCTGATCGGCAAGTAACTGCAACTCATTGATAACGCTATTCGGAATGGCAATCGGCGATGGCAGGAATCCTGTTTGCGCTGCCGTTACAATACGACCGTCCATAAGTGCTGATGTATCGATAAATAACGGGGCACGACCGGACGTGCGGGACTCCGACACTTTAAATGTACGATACGTAAGGTAGCTTGTTTCGACAAGCAAAATAAGAATGATGATTGTTAGTAGTACCATGTATGGTTCCTTTATTTTAGGTAATCTATAAGTGCCTGGCGAAGCGTCGTGACAGGTGTCGTCACTGTCTTTTTAGTGCTCTTTGGACCGATTGAATGTGTGAAACCCAGTTTCTTCGCCTCGGCTACCCTTCGTTCGGGTTGGCGTGCGGAACGGATTTCACCCCCAAGGCCGACTTCGCCGAACACGACCACCGAATCGTCGAGTCGGCGTTCTGCTGCCGCGCTGGCAATCGCCATGCATACTGCCAAATCAGCGGCCGGATCGACAATTTTCAATCCCCCAACGACGTTTATGTAGATATCTTTGTCTGATAAGTTCAATTTCGTACGTCGTTCAAGAACCGCAATCAAGAGGTTGAGCCTGTTCAGGTCAAAGCCGCTGGCAGTCCGTTTAGGATACCCGAAACTGGTCGGATTCACAAGCGCCTGTATTTCTACGAGCAGCGGCCGTGTACCCTCCATGGTCGCAAGAACAACTGAACCATCGGCATTTTGTCGCTCGGCCAGGAGTGCGGCGGACGGATTTGTCACAACCTTCAAGCCCTCTTCACCCATTTCGAACAGCGCCGTTTCGGCTGTCGATCCATAACGGTTCTTCACCGCTCGGACAATTTTGAATCCACCATACCTATCGCCTTCGAATTGCAGTACTACGTCTACTAAGTGTTCGAGCACCTTGGGGCCCGCAATACTGCCTTCTTTCGTAACATGACCGACCAGTATAACGGCGGCGCCCGACGCCTTGGCGGCGCGGATGATGACGTTCGATGAGTTTGTAATCTGACTAACCGTTCCCGGAGCGCTGGTAATGTCGCCAAGGCTTAGTGTTTGAATTGAGTCTATGATGATAAGTTTATGACTACCTGCACGGATCGTCGCACCTATATCATCCGCGCTGGTGCTGGCAACGAAGTCCAACTGTTCGTTCGCCGTAGCGCCCAGCCGTTCGGCACGCAGCCGCACTTGGTGTGCGCTCTCTTCGCCGCTGACGTACAGTACTGGCCTACCGGTTGCGACACTGGCCGCAACCTGTAACAGAAGCGTACTTTTTCCGATTCCTGGCTGGCCAGCCACCAGCATGACACCGCCCGGCAGAATCCCACCCCCAAGTACTTCGTTCAGCTCTTTGAACCCAGTATCAAGTCGCGCTTCAAGCTCCGATACTTCGATTGATCCGATAGATTGAGGTTTCAAAACGGTGCCTGATACCGCGCCCTTTGCCACAACTGATGAGCCAGTATCAACTACCTCTTCAACCAAACTATTCCATGCGCCGCAATTCTCGCAGCGACCTTTCCATTTAGTGTAGCTAGCACCGCAGTTGCCGCATACAAACCGTGTTTTCGCTTTTGCCATCACCTTATTATATCTTAGGTACGTCCGACAATGCGCTGTCGAGGCTGGCATTTAGCGAAGCGGACTGGGTATTAATAGCATCAAGCTTCGCGAGTAATGTCTTATATTCGGCAATATTCGCTTGTATTTGCTGGCGGAACTCGGCCAGGGCATTACTCCTCGCGAGCAGTTTTTGCCGTTCAACCTGAAATTCCTGCTGCGTCGTGAAACCACCTGGTTGCTGCGCTCGTGCGTTGAAGGCCGTTACCGCGGCATTAAGTCCAGACACGTCGGCGTTATACTGCTTGGTGTCTCCGTTGATCGTATGTGCCAACTTTTCTATTTGATTAACCAGCAAATCAGCCTCTTCAGATAATGTATTGAACGTCTGTTCAACTTTTTGGTGCAGAGCAACAAGTGCTGCACGGTTTTCAAAGTACTTTTTGTAGTGGTTCTCAAGATCGGTTCCAAGTGACGCGTATTCGGTGCCCAGGATAGAGTGGAGTTCGTTGAACGCTTCACCGGGCTCGGTCTTCTCGTAATATTTCATCCTGGCTTCTAGGTCAGCGTTCGTTACCCGACGATACGCGGCCTGAAGTAGTGGCTGCAAGCGCTTCTTCTCAGAGTCTGGCAATCGCTCGTATTCGGCATGAAGCAGTTCATGAGCAGCCGTGACGGCTTTAATACCTTTCAGGCGTTCGTCGGTCACATTGAAAATAAATATTCGGTTGCCCGCATAACAACCAAGTATTGGGCTGTCCGCCTCTTTGCGTTGACAATGTTTATTAAACTCACTGCTTGATTCAACGGACGGATGTGTTGCGTAGAAGGTAAAAAGAGCGTCGTCAGTCAGTCCTGCCTGATTTGCGACCTCTTTGACGGTTGCCGTTGGGGTGTATTGGTTGTACTGGATAGCATCGACGACATACTGGCGTTCAACCCACAACCAAATCGAACCAGCAATAAGTAGAGCCGAAACGATCCAGCCCACCCATGATGTCCCCCTACTCTTCGTTTGTGACATGTACCGCTATTTTACCCTTATCGGCCGTGGCGGTCAAAACCGTACCCTTTTCAAATTCACCCGATAAGATACCATCGGCGATCGCATGCTCAAGCTCATCTTGAATAGCTCGCCTGAGTGGCCGCGCACCAAATTTTTCGTCGTATCCCTTTTCAATAATCAAACGCTTCGCGGCTGGTGTAACGACAAGGTGTATGCCCTTTGAACTGAGCCGCTCATCAAGTTCACCAATAAGCAGATTGAAGATTTTACCGACTTCTTGCCGCGTCAGGGCGCGGAACGTAACCAAAGCGTCGAACCGGTTGATAAGCTCGGGACGCATTATCTTTTTCAGGCTTGCTTCGGCCAGTTCTGCATTAGCTGCATGTTCATCTTCCATGGCACTTGCTGCTTTGCGGCTGGTGGCATGGAATCCAAGCGAAGCTTCCTTTTGCATGGCTTCGGCACCGACGTTACTGGTTAGGATGACGATGGTATTAGAGAAATCAACACGGCGCCCCTTGGCATCGGTGAGCGATCCGTCTTCAAGCAGCTGCAGCAGCAACTGGAACACATCCGGATGGGCCTTTTCGATTTCATCAAACAGCACCACGCTGTATGGTTGGCGGCGAATTTTGTCCGTTAATTGCCCGTCATCGTCATAGCCAATATACCCGGCGGGCGCCCCGAGCAGCCGTGACGTATTGTGACGTTCGCCGAATTCACTCATATCAATCTTTATAAGTGCGTCGTCGCTACCAAATACCTCACGTGCGAGTACACGGGCTAGCTCTGTCTTTCCTACACCTGTCGGTCCCATGAATACGAACGAACCGATTGGGCGCCGGGAACTAGCGACGCCACTTCGTGAACGCCTGACGGCACGTGCGACTTTTTCGACGGCTTCTTGCTGGCCGATAATATATTTCGCCAGGTGCTTTTCTAATGTGCGCAGCACGTTAGCTTCAGATTTCTGCAAACGCTTAACAGGTACGCCGGTCATGACGGAAACCGCTTGGGCGACGTGGTCTTCGGTTAGAATAACAGGTGTCTTATTTTCGTACCGTTCTTTCAACTCTTCTAATTTTTCATTAATCTGTACCGACCGTGTTTTATAAAGGGCGGCCCGTTCGTAGTCTTCGGCTGCGACAGCCTCATCCATCTTTTCGTTCAGGTTTTTTAGTTGACGCATGTAGTCGCGTCGTTTACTCGGACGGCCCGACTTCTCTACTCGTGTCAGTGCCGCCGCTTCATCGATCACGTCTATTGCTTTGTCTGGCATGTATCGTTCCGATACGTAGCGGTCGGCAAGATAAACAGTCGTTTCAATTACTTCATCACTAATGGTTACTCCATGGTGACGTTCGTAGTAGCTCTTCAGGCCTTTCACAATTGCAACCGTGTCTTTAAGTGACGGCTCGGGAACTATAATCGCTTGGAATCGGCGTTCCAGCGCGCTATCTTTTTCAATATGTTTACGGTATTCATCGACGGTGGTTGCGCCGATCATATGCAGTTCACCGCGTGCGAGTGCTGGTTTTAGCATATTGGCGGCGTCAAGCGCACCTTCGGCGGCACCGGCGCCTACCAGCAGGTGTAGCTCATCTATAAACACGATAATATTGTTCGCTTCAGTCAGTTCAGAAACTACTTTTTTCAGGCGTTCCTCAAACTCACCCCGGTATTTCGTACCAGCAATCATACCCGCCAGGTCGAGCTGGATAACGCGCTGATCGAGCAGGTGGTCAGGTACGTCTTCACGAGCAATCCGCTGCGCCAGGCCTTCGACGATTGCCGTCTTTCCGACACCAGGTTCACCTATAAGTACTGGATTATTCTTCGTCCGACGGCTTAAGACGGTAATAAGACGCTCGGTCTGCGCGTCACGGCCAATAACCGGGTCGAGCTTACCCTCACGTGCCCGGGCGGTTAAGTCGGTGCCGAATGTCTCAAGTGCTCCACCACGCTTTGTGCGCTTTGGCGCGTCAATAACGGCGGATTCTCCGTCGTGGAAGGCGTTGTGTTGGCGGTCAAAGAAATCTTCTAGCTCGGCACGCAGCTCTGAAATATCCACGTTCATTTCACGAAGTAGCGTTGACGCACGTGCGCTTTTTTGGTTCAAGATACTATAAAGGATATGTTCCGTCCCAAGGTGGTCCTGGTGGAATTCTTGGGCTATTTCCCAACCCATCTTAAGCGTCAATTTCGCCGTTTCGCTTAGGGACAAGGCACCAGTACTGATAACGATATTACGTGGGCTTAGGTTGAGGGCAAGTTCGGCGCGTTCCAGGGTAACATGGGCATCTGCGAGTAATTTTGCACCGACGCTTGAGCCTTGCGCCAGCACTCCGAGTAACAAATGCTCCGTGCCTATATACGCACTTCCATACCCCCGCGCAATGGCGTTGGCGTGCTGCAAGCTTGTCTTGGCGTTATCAGTCAAGCGTGACACGAATTCTGCGAAATCATCTGCCATAATACTTATTATCGTCCTCCTAATCAGTATGCGCAAGCGGTATCAAATCTTTAGCTTTACGCATCACTATACTTAGTATACATAAAAACTAGCACTCGATCAATGCGAGTGCTAGTTTTGTTTGATATCCAATTATTCTGCTGATTCGTTCAGCGCGTCAAGCAGGCTGTCTTCAATATTCTTCTTTGGCGCTTTCGCTTCAGGCTTCTTGGTTGCCGTTTCGATGTCGAGTTCGAACCCGGTGAGCTTACTTGCCAGACGGACATTCTGGCCAGCACGGCCGATTGCGATTGACTGCTGATCTTCGGCCACAAAGACCTTGGCGCGCTTCGCTTCCTTGTCGATTTCAACTCGGGCAACTTCGGCCGGACCGAGTGCGCTACGGATGAATTCTTCTGGATCATCACTGTACGGAATGATGTCGATCTTTTCCTGGTCGCCGACCTCGTTCATAACTGCCTGGACACGCGTGCCATGCCCCCCGACGAACGTTCCAACAGGGTCAACACCCGGAACGCTCGAGTAAACGGCCAGCTTGGTACGACGTCCAGCTTCCCGGGCAATCGCTTTAATCTCAACGGCACCGCTTTCCATTTCGGGCACTTCTTGGCGGAAAAGGAAGTCAACGAAGGCTTCGTTAGCACGGGACAAAATAAGCTGAGGACCACGATTGTCGCGTTCTATATCTTTAATAAACACCTTGATACGTGAACCAATGCTGTAGAACTCGCCTTGAATCTGCTCGCTCTGCGGAATAATTCCAACTGCTTTGCCCAGTTCAACGCGGACGACGCGTGGTTCGACACGCTGGACCACACCGGTCACGATGGTGCCAATCTTGTCTTCGTATTCTTCAAGTACGACTTCGCGCTCGGCCTCGCGTAGACGCTGCAGAACAACCTGCTTGGCTGTCTGGGCAGCAACCCGGCCGAATGATGTAACTTCATGTGACTCTTCAATCACATCACCTTCGACGGCACCCTTCTTTTTTTCCTGGGCTTCTTCAACAGTCAGTTCAGCGGCAGGGTTCTCGACGGTTTCGACGACTGTCCAGCGGACATATACCTTAGCCGTTCCGTCGTTGACATTGAGTTCGGCGCGAACGTCCTGGTCACGTTCACCGTTATCACGACGCCAGGCGGCGGCGATAGCCTGCTCAATGACGTCCATGACGGTATCTTCGGGCAAGTTCTTTTCTTCGGCGATGGTCCGTACGGCCAGTGTCAGCTGTTTTATGTTCAAGTCTTCCATGTAATTCCTTTCGGTTCTTCTACTAAAAATTCCGACCTGCCGGCCGGAATGTACTGTAGCTATTATAACGTTTTGAATTGTCGGTTGCAAGCGTGTGAATAATCTTACAGAAAAATAATCCATATCCAGGGATAATCGGTAACAGATGAGGAGGATTAATATATGTTAGCAATTGAACGCGTGCCCATCTATAAGAATAAGTTGTTTTTGAGCACGATGTCGGTACTTACCGGTTTTGTCATGACGGTCGGCGTCATACGGGCGGTCAATCCGCCCGACACGTCGACGCAGCAATCGGTCCTCTCTGTTTCAAGTGATCGTGCTTCTTCATTGATTCCAATTAATGCCAGTTCATCCGAATCCTCATCGGAATCCGGAAACTCCAAAGGCGAAGTGAAAGCAAGTGCTGGAGCAGGAACGAGCACGACTGCTTCGACGCCTAACCGCTCAGTATCAAGCACCTCAAACGGCCAGGTCACGTCATCATCATCGGGTACCACGTCCGGTCAGACCACGACACAAACTTCCACTCAAACTAACGGTAGCGGCGCGTCTTCTCCTTCTTCATCGCAGCCTTCTGGTTCAGACAGCAAGCCTCCTGCCAAACCAGCTACTAACGATCCGATGTGCCTTGCGACCGTACTGAATATTGGCTTAGTCTGCCACTAGCATTTTTGTAGAATCGTCGCCATTGCAGTCCTTTCGGCTGACGTAACCCACAAGCTGTACCTCAGTTTCACCGCAATTTGGCGCTTGATGTACTGACAGCGGAATGGCTTGTTCGGTGGTAACCAGGTGGCTGCGTCACCATCCGACTTGTTTTCATTTGCCCTGCCGTCAACTGCAAGCAGATTGAGCGGGTCGTTCGCCAACGCGACCCGCTTTTCATATGTCAACTGTTGGGCGCCCGTCTGCCAAGCGTTCGAGAGTGCCACTACGTGGTCGATTTGCACGTCATCACTTGTTGTTTCGCCACGTATAAAATGAATCTGCTTACCCGTGTACGGATCGTTGAGGACGCCGCTGAGAACGCGGCACGATTCGTCGCGCACGATATTCTTCAAATCACGTTCCAGTATGATATTTCTTGTATCGCAGCCGAGTGATGTATCCCAGCCATTGCCAAACTGTGACCGCGCGTAGCCCGTCTTTGGTGCTCGGCCTTTGACTGGTAGGGTAGCCAGATCCCCCGTAACAGGCGCGGCTGGCTGCCCAATGACTTCTTCAAGAGTTGGCAATTCGAGTGACGCTCCGGCGAGCGGCACTCCGCAAAGAAGCAGTAAACCTACCACTAGTATGGTCCGCCGGGCGCGGTAATTCGTCATATCTATAGAGTATAATTGAATCATGACTACCCGACGACTGACCGACTATTTTACACCAGAGCATTACGAACTTTCACTGGATATCGACCGCCCCGGGCGGGCGTTCAAGGGCATCGTCACCCTCCGTGGGCGCGCCGTTAAAGACGGGCCGCTCTATGTCCATGCCAAAGACCTTGTCATTGATACCTGCCATGTCAATGGTTCCAGCGCCGATTACTCCGCCGGCGACAACGACGAAATCGAGATCCAGGCCGACATGTCGGCCGGAAGTGACTACTCAGTGACATTCGCGTACAACGGCAAAATTACTGACCAGATGCACGGCATGTACCCCTGCTATTTCACGAAAGATGGTGAGAAAATGGAACTGGTTGCGACACAGTTCGAAAGTCACCACGCGCGTGAGGTCTTCCCCTGCCTAGACGAGCCTGAAGCGAAAGCGACCTTCGACGTCACGCTCAGCACTGAGACGGGCGTAGAGGTGCTAGGCAATATGCCCGTAGTCTCTCAGCGCGAAGAGAATTCAAAACTCATAACAACGTTCGAGACGACTCCACGTATGAGCAGTTACCTGCTTGCGTGGGTGTACGGCGATCTTCATAAGCGCTCGACCAAAACAAAGCGCGGCATAGACGTTAACGTATGGGCTACGACCGCACAAAAACCCGAAAGCCTAGATTTCGCACTGGACTTCGCCGCAAAGACAATCGATTACTTTGAAGAGTATTTCGGTGTCGAATACCCGCTGCCTAAGTCGGACCACGTTGCCCTACCAGACTTTACATCAGGCGCCATGGAAAACTGGGGACTTATCACCTACCGCGAAATCGCGCTGTTGGCCGACCCAGCCACTGCGACGGTCGACAGTAAGCACTACGTCGCTATGGTTGTGGGACACGAACTTTCACATCAGTGGTTCGGCAATCTCGTCACAATGAAATGGTGGAATAACCTTTGGCTGAACGAAAGCTTCGCTAATTTTATTGAAAACCTGCCAATCCACGCCATGCACCCGGACTGGGGTATTTGGATGGATTATGCCTCTACCTGGAGTTTAATGGCTATGCGACGCGACGCGATCGACGGCGTGCAACCAGTTGAAACAGAAGTTAACCATCCAGATGAAATAAGTAGCCTGTTCGACGGCGCAATCGTTTATGGCAAAGGCGGTCGATTGATCGGCATGCTGCGCCAATACGTCGGAGAAGACGCGTTCAGGAACGGACTGAAACGATATTTCGAAACATACGCCTACAAAAACACCGAGGGTGAGAACCTATGGCAGGCGCTCGAAGACGCAAGTGGTAAACCGGTACGCGATTTTATGAACAAATGGGTCCTTCGACCAGGCTACCCGATTGTTCACGTGACGCCTGACGGTTTAGAACAGGAACAGTTCTTCATTGGCGAGCATGGCATTTCAGACAAAATTTGGCCAATCCCACTGGCGGCCGATCCCAAAGGTAAATTACCAGACGTCATGGACACCAAAGAACTTGCGGTCGAAATACCCGAAGGAACTCGTCTTAATGTCGGCAACTGGTCGCATTTTATTACCAATTACAGTCAGGCTCACTTTGACGCACTGCTCGGCAATATTCAATCGTACCAACCGCTCGACCGGCTGCAGTTAATCAACGAACGTGTTCTACTGACGCGCTCCGGTCATGTGCCAAACGCATCACTCGTTCCGCTGCTTCTAAAATCAGGCTCCGAAACACATGAAAGCGTATGGACCATTCTGAGCCTTGGGCTTGGTGAGTTAAAGAAGTTCGTAGACACAGATGACGCAGCTCGAACAAACCTTAAAAAACTTGCAGTCAAGGTTTCACGCGAACAGTACGACCGACTTGGGTGGGACCAAAAAATCGATGAACCCGAGAACGATATCAAACTACGACCGCTTATCATTGGCCTGCAAATTTACGGCGAAAACGAGCAAGCTATCCAAGAAGCCGTCCGTCGCTTCGACGCAGCTACCAGCCCAGAGGATCTCGAGCCTGAGCTGCGTGGTGTGATTATGGCCGGAAAGGTAAAGCAAGGTTTGTCGAGCGACGAGTTTGACCGGCTAGTAAACCTCTATACCTCGACAACCTCAGCTGAAGTGCGTGAAGAGATTTCCGGGGCGTTGACTTCAACCGAAGACGAAACCCAAATACAGACGCTGCTCGGCTTTACCAGCGACGGCAACGTTGTACGCCCGCAAGACGCCGCTCATTGGTACGTCAACTTACTCCGTAGCCGGTTTGCCCGTAATGCCGCCTGGAAATGGCTCCAAAGTAACTGGAACTGGGTCGTTAAGACTTTCGGTGGCGACAAAAGTTACGATGATTTCGCGCGCTACTCTGCCAGCTTCCTACAAACGGATGAGCAGCTAAAGGAATACAAGTCATTCTTCGAACCAATGAAAGACCAGCCGGCGTTAACACGTGTCATCGAACTCGGTATCAGCGAACTGCAGGCACGGGTTGCGCTGATTGAATCACAGCGCGACGATGTTAGCGATGCATTAGCTGAGCTCAAGTAGACCGTCGACAGTAATTGGTGTCCCGTGCGTCGTTACGACAGCGAGTACTGCGTCGGAATTAAGAATATGCGCATATTTTCTGTAGTATTCGGCAGCGAACCGCATCTGCCTAAGCTTCCGCGCTGTTATGGCGGCTATTCCACCGCCTTGACCGGGCTGTTTCCGGTGCTTCACCTCGACAAAATAATACCGACCCTGTTTAGTGGCGATGATATCGATTTCGCAGAATTTTGTTTTCCAGTTTCGCTGGATAATCTCAAACCCATTTTGTCGCAGCCAATTTACCACGGCAGATTCTGCGTCATCGCCGGTCTTTTTATTGCTTGGCTGTGCTCCCGACGTCGGGACTGGTGCTTTTCCAACGAGGGCTGCGATCGGGGCGAAACTGCGCCTATGTAGCGGAGTTACCCCATGTTCACTGATTGCCATACGATGTTTCGCCGTACCGTAACCCACATGGTCTTCGAAGCCATAGCCCGGATAGTGTTCGCTCTGTTCAGCCATGTAGTCGTCTCGTGCTACTTTGGCGATAATAGATGCCGCCGATACGCTCGCAATCAAAAGATCGGCCTTTTTCATGGTTGTCACGTACGGCCCTTTGCCTGTATCGGCTAAAAAGTTCACCGTGCCGTCAATGATAATGCCATGGTAAGGTATGGTAATCTGTTCGAGCGCCCGCCTGGTCGCGAGCTTGAGCGATTCCGAGAGCCCAAATTCGTCGATTTCAGCCGCATCGACCCAACCAATGCCATACGCGGCCGCTTGTTCAATGATGTTAGCGGCAAGTGCTTCGCGGCGGACTTTCGAAAGCTTTTTGCTGTCAGTCAAACCTTCGATTACCGCGTCTCCAAGTAAGACAGCCCCTACAACCAACGGTCCCGCCCATGGCCCACGGCCTACCTCGTCAATCCCGACTGTTTCACTCATGCTTCATATAGTAACAAAGCCCCGCCATTTGGCGGGGCTTTGGCTAATAAGTAGCACGATGATTCGATGATTATTTATTCTCGGCGTGAGCTGCTTCGACTTCAGCTTGCTTCTTTTCAAGCTCGGCCTGTTCGGCGGCTTTTTCGGCTGCCTTTTCAGCGGCTGCTTTGGCGGCTTCTTCCTTTAGGCGCTTTTCTTCAGCTTCAGCGTGTGGGTCACGAACGTCGTTGATCTTTTCACGGTCAAAGTTTACCGCGGTCAGACGGGCGCTCTTACCAGATCGGTCACGCAGGAAGCTTAGGTACTTGCGGCGAACCTTCGAGCGGCGAACGACTTCGACCTTTTCAATGAGTGGGCTGTGCAATAGAAAGCTTTTTTCAACACCGACACCACTAGCTACTTTACGAACAGTAATACGGCTGGTGTGCTGGCTTTTGTTGTCTGTACGGATAACAACGCCTTCGAAAACCTGGATACGCTCCTTGTTGCCTTCCTTGATCTTTTGGTGAACACGGACAGTGTCACCGCTGCGGACATCAACCACAGCCGCCTTTTTTTGGGCGTCATTTACCTTCTGAATCAATGCAAAACTCATTACTTTTCTTCACCTTACAAGTTTATATTGCTTATTAGTTAGTAATTGTAGCATAGAAATGACAGTTTTAAAAGGGGTATACTAGTGTAATGGACTATGACAAACTTGCCCTCGACCTACACGCCAAAAACCGCGGTAAAATTACGACCCGACTGCGCGATACCCACCTAGACAAGACCAAGCTTTCTGCGTACTACACCCCTGGTGTCGCCGCCGTATCACGGGCCATCGCTGATGATCCGACAAAACTTTCCGAATATACTTGGACGAACAATCTGGTCGCGGTTATATCGGATGGTTCAGCCGTTCTTGGACTCGGCAATATTGGCCCACGGGGCAGTATGCCGGTCATGGAAGGAAAAAGCCTGCTGTTTAAACACTTTGCGGATATAGACAGTATTCCGATCATTCTTGACGTCCATACCCCTGATGAAATCGTCGCGACGATCAAGGCTATCGCACCGAGCTTCGGCGCCATTAACCTGGAAGACATCGCCGCGCCGCAGTGTTTTGAAATCGAAGAACGTCTTAAAACCGAACTGCCTATTCCAGTCTTTCATGACGACCAACACGGCACAGCTGTCGTGACATTGGCTGGGCTTATAAACGCGGCAAAAATCACTAATCGCAACCTTGCCGATTCAAAGTTCGTCGTCGTGGGCGCGGGCGCGGCCGGTACGGCCATCACAAAATTACTCAAGCTATATGGGGTCGGCCAAATTTTAGCTGTCGATTCTAAAGGCATTATTTCGCACAATCGGACCGATCTGAACGAAGCTAAAAAACTCCTGCTTGAACATGCGGATGGTTCGAGCGACGGTTCGCTCGCGGACGCATTGAATGGCGCCGACGTATTTATCGGCGTATCCCAACCCGACCTTTTGAACGAAGAACTAATACGTACTATGGCTAAAAACCCGATCGTCTTCGCTATGGCTAACCCGAAACCAGAAATAATGCCAGACGACGCAAAAGCCGCCGGCGTAGCCGTCATGGCGACCGGTCGGTCTGATTTTCCAAACCAAGTAAATAATGCTATCGCCTTTCCTGGTATCTTCCGCGGCGCGCTCGACAACAAAGTCCGTACCATTACCGACGAGCACAAAGTAGCTGCCGCTGAAGCAATTGCTGCGCTAGTTGACGATCCGACACCAGACGAAATCATTCCAAGCGTGTTCGACGAACGACTAGTGCCGGCTATCGCGGCAGTGATTAAATAACGCGGTTAATTTCGTCGAGCGTGGTTTCGCCGCGAAGAGCCGCCAGTACACCAACTTGCAGTAGTGTCGCCATGCCGTTTTTCTTGGCTGCCGACTCAACGATTTCTGTGTGAAACTCTTTTTCGTCGCCGCGCAGGAATTTTTGGATTGCCTCGTTCACGACCAACTGCTCCATAATCACCATACGCCCGACATACCCGAATGGGTTATCATCGGACTCGACCGGCTTCCACAGCTTGAAGTTGTCGAGGTCTGGTTTTTCGTAGGTATCCGGCAAATCACTCAACACTTCACGCACCCAGTTCTTGGTAGTTTCGTCAGGTTCGTACTCTTCTTTGTTGTCGGCGAGTTTACGGACAAGGCGCTGCGCGATGACAAGGCGAATCGCGCTGGAGAATATTGGATTCTGACCAATCATGTCGATCATGCGACTAAAGGCTGCTGAACTTGAATTTGCATGGAAGCTTGAAAGTACCAGGTGGCCGGTAATAGATGCCTGAATAGCCGTCCGGGCAGCGTCGGCATCACGAATCTCACCAATCATCACGACATCCGGGTCAAGCCGAAGCACGCTCCGCAACCCGTCCGCGAAACTGGCGCCCCCACTTGTGTCGATTGGAATCTGTGAGACCCCGGTAATGCCGTATTCGATCGGGTCCTCGAGCGTGATAATCTTGCGGTCAGAAGTATTTAGCGCATTAATCATGCTATAGAGCGTGGTTGACTTGCCGCTACCGGTCGGACCGACCATCAGCACCATGCCACGGGGGTGCGAAATAATTTCGTCAATCTCTTTTCGTTGGCGCTCTGGAATATTCAGCCTGTCTAGCTGCAGTAAGGATTCGTCAAAGTTGAACAGTCGCAAAACGGCGTCTTGGCCGTACATGGTTGGAATGGTTTCGACACGAAGGTTTAAAAGGTGCGTCCCAGAATCGGTCGTGATTTCCTTTTGCATGTGACCGGACTGCGGCGCTGTTGCAGCAGCCGAGACGTTAGCCCTAGACCCAAGCGCACCCATAATGACACGGTATCGTTCTTTGTCGAGCTCCGCCACCTGGTGAAGTGCGCCGTCAACGCGCATGCGCACGCGAATGCCGGTCCGTTGGTTCTCAATATGAATGTCACTGGCACCCAAACGGTCAGCCTGGTCAATCAAGTAATCGAATACTCTGTCGCTTCCAACGGAATTAAGCGTCTGTGACACCGAAGCGAGCGTCTCGCTGTCGCCTTCCTTGGCGATTTCGATATCGTCATAAATAATCTGCTTTGGCGGATCGTAGCGATTCATTAGTGCCTTGAAACCGCTTCCAGAAATCATGCCGAACTGTATACTATCGCCACGCTCGTTGTATTCGCGGCGCATCGTGTCGACCAGTGACTGCGGTGTTTGTGTGGTCATACCGAACCGGAACGGCGTGTCTTCGGTGCCGCGTGCGAGCGGCACAATCCGTCCGTTGTACATTTCGTCAATTTTTAGTAAACCATCGACCAATGGGATGTCGCGTTCGAATGGCCGCGTATCGACATATGGCACACCTAAAATAGCAGCCCGTTGCTTCGTCGCCGCTTCGTCATGTTCGCGGCGCTGCTGCTGTACCTTGTCTTCATCCATTGAGTGTATTGTATCTTAAAACGCAAGCGTTTTAAACTACAATACAAGGGAGGGTAACCCTCCCGGTCCGTCTTGAAATAAATTCAAAACGGACCACCCACCCACTAAAGCTCGGCTTACGCCTCGTTTGTTTATAATGATAGAAATGCCTTCAATTACCCTTTTGCTGCACAATATTCGCTCGACGCATAATGTGGGGTCAATCTTTCGGACAGCAGAAGGGTTCGGAGTAACCCGAATCGTCCTAACAGGCTATACGCCGTACCCGATTTATTCTGGTGATGAACGTTTACCCCACTTGGCGGCAAAAATCGACAAGCAAATTCATAAGACAGCGCTCGGCGCTGAATCTAGCGTCCCATTTGAATACCATGACAACCTGTTGACATGGTTGGAGTCCAATACGCTACCCCTGGTGGCACTGGAACAATCGCCCCGGAGCGTTCAGATTGATGGGTTTGAAGTACCAGATCAGTTCGTTCTTGTACTCGGCGAAGAAGTCGAAGGAATACCAAATGAGTTACTGGAGCGCTGTGAGTCCGTCATTGAAATCCCAATGAAAGGCAAAAAGGAATCATTCAATGTCAGTGTCGCCGCCGGCATTGCGCTCTACGCGCTAACTCAGTAAGCGAACGAGGCGATAGCCGAGCTTTAGGGGGAGGAGTAACTAGTACGAATTCACTTCGAACTAGTTACGGAGGGGCAAGTCCCTCCTGTTATTTAATTACTACCGCGTCTTCGCCAAGTTGTTTGACTAGCTGGTCAATTAAGCTATCACTGTCCTCGACCTTGAACGGCAAACGTATGGCAGACTTCTTTTCAGTGCCAAGTACAAGCACAATGTCGGACGTACCCGGGAATTTTGCGCAGATTTCTTTGAGCTGCATTAACCGTTCTGCGTCGTCGGGGTCTTTGATATGCACGAATAATTTCCGTAGGTTCACGGCAGCTGGCTGGTAGACAACCTGGGCGGCAGCCTTCTTCTTCGTGACCGTCACAGGGCCCTCGGGCCGCGGCTTCGGAGCTTTCATAACACGGCCGGTCGACTCATATTCGGCAAGTTCTTTGTCTGTAACTGGCGTGATCTCGTCGGCGATAATCTTGACTTCAGATGACAAATTTCCGTCGCGGTCGCGGGCATTGACTTTGCCCCCTGCGCGTATGACTGCATCCTGTGTCAACTTGGCACCGACCTGCGAATATAGGTCTGGGAAGACGATGATTTCGGACTCACCAGATTTGTCTTCGATACCAACAAATGCCATTTTAGAACCAGATTTTGTAATAATCGTCCGTACCGTGGTAACGATTCCGCCGATCGTTACTTTCTTGTTGTCTATGTTCGGGTTTAAATTACTGAGTGGAATGGTCTGTTCTTGAAAATATGCATCGTAATTATCAAGCGGGTGCGCGCTAATATACAATCCAAGCAGCTCGCGTTCCCACGTTAGCCGTTCGCGCATAGTGTGCTGGGCGGGCGCCTTTTGGAGTGTGATAGAGCGCTGCAGCGAAGCATCATCGGAAAGACCGCCGAACAGGTCGGTCTGGCCAGACAGAGCGTCTTTTTGAAGCTTGGACGCGAACGCTTGTATAGCCTCAAGGTTAAATAGAAGGTCAGAGCGGTCGCCGAACGAATCGAATCCGCCAGATTTAATTAGTGATTCCCACGCTTTCTTATTGAACTTCGACGTGCTGACACGTCGGGCGAAATCCTCGATGCTTTTAAACTCTCCGTCTTCACGGGCACGCAAAATCTCTTCGACGGCACCAACCCCAACACCCTTTACGGCCGCCATGCCGAATCGAATGGTATTTTCACCTGGAACAACAGCGAACTCGACGAACGACTGGTTAACATCGGGAGCGAGCACAGTAATTCCCATGTGTCGGCACTCGGTAATTTCGATGGCTAGTCGTTCGATATCGTCCTGGTCGCTGGTCATCAGCGCCGCCATGAATGCGTCTGGATAGTGCGCCTTCAGGTACGCCGTCCAGTAGGCGATCAATCCGTAACAGGCGGCGTGCGACTTGTTGAAACAGTAATTGGCGAACTCTTCTAGCTGATCCCAGAATTTTTCAGCCACCTGCGCCGTCGCACCACCAACCTTGACTGCCCCTTCGACAAATTCTGGTTTGACCTTCTTCATAAGGTCAATGTTCTTCTTACCAACAGCCTTACGAAGCGTGTCAGCCTGACCACCGGTAAATCCGCTCCATTCTTTCGAAATCTGCATGAATTGCTCTTGGTACACGAGAATGCCATACGTACTCTCAAGTGAGTTCTTCATACCTTCGTGCAAGTAGGTAATCTGCTCGTCGCCATGTTTACGGCGGATGAAGCTGTCAATGAACTGCATCGGACCCGGTCGGTACAGTGCTACCATGGCAATAATGTCGTCGAACACAGTTGGTTTCAGCTCCTTTAGGTATCGCTTCATACCGGCCGATTCCAGCTGAAACACACCGGTTGTGTCGCCGCGTTGCAATAGTTCGTACGTCTTCATGTCATCAAGCGGTATCTCACTAAGGGAGATTTCCTGCTTGTACACTTTTTTGATAATACGAAGCGCATTGTTAATAATCGTGAGGTTCGAAAGCCCCAAAAAGTCCATCTTAAGTAGCCCGAGCTCTTCGACCGGCCCCATAGGATATTGAGTTGCAACGACACCTTTTTGCGCCATTTCAAGCGGTGTGTAGTTCACGATGTCATCTGGTGCAATGACCACACCAGCAGCATGAACGCCGTGTGAACGGATTGTCCCTTCTAGACGGATGGCGTAATCGAAGACTTCTTTTGCCGTGGGGTTACTCTCGTATTCTGATTTAAGGTCCGGGTCTTTTTCGACGCTTACCGACAGTGGAATGTGGCGGCCCTGCACGGGCGGCGGAATCATTTTTGACAGCCGGTCGGCTTCGGCATATGGCACCTGAAGTACGCGGGCAACATCACGCACACTTGCCCGGGCAGCCATTTTACCAAACGTCACAATGTTGGCCACTCGTTCGCTACCATACTTCTGGGCGCAGTATTCAATAACTTCGTTCCGGCGGGTATCCTGGATGTCGATATCGATATCCGGCATCGAAATACGGTCAGGGTTTAAAAACCGCTCGAACAGTAAGTCGTATTTTAATGGGTCAAGGTCGGTGATGTTCAATGCGTACGCGATGATCGAACCTGCAGCCGAACCACGTCCGGGGCCAAAAATAATTCCCTGCGACTTACCCCAGTTCATAAAGTCCTGAACAATCAGGAAATAGCCGTTATAGCCCATTTTTTGAAGCACCTCAAGCTCCATGTCGAGTCGTTCGGTTACATCGTCGCTTAGTTCAGACCGTATTGCATTGTTTGCAAGCGACACGCTTTCATCAGGCGTCTTGCCGAGGTATCGACGGGCGAGTCCTCGATATACGAGTTTGTCGAGATATGATTTTTCCGTTTCACCTTCTGGAACAGGAAACGTTGGAATCAGAATACCACCGAGTTCAATCGAAAGGTCACAGCGATCAGCAATTGCCTTGGTGTTCGCCACCGCGTCGGGATTGGTTTTTTGCCAGCGTTCAATGATTTCGGCCGGGTCTGTAACGTGTAACTCGAACTCCTTCAGGCTCATGCGTTTTTCGTCTGAGAGATATGCGCCTGTACCGACACATAAAAGTATTTCGTGCGCGTCTTGGTCGCCGTGGTCAAGATAATGACCGTCACTCGTGACTACACAAGGAATATCGAGCTCTTTCGATAGCCGTTCTAGACCTTCGTTTATCTTAACCTGTACGTCCCATTTGCTCGGAGCGTCCGGATGGCCGTGGTCCTGTAATTCCAAGTAGTAGCGGTCACCGAAGATTGATTTGTACCAGCTTGCGACTCGCTTCGCTTCTTCGTAATTGTCGACACGTAGGTTTTCGCCTAGCTCACCACCAGCACAGGCACTGAGAGCGATGATTCCTTCGTTATATTGTTCTATGAGTTCGCGGTCAATTCGCGGTTTGTAGTACATACCTTCAAGGTTGGCGGTGGTCGACAGCTTCATTAGGTTTTTATACCCTGTGTCGTTCATGGCGAGAAGTATCAGATGGTACCGTGCTTTGTCTTTAGCCGGGTCTCGATCGAACCTGGAGCGTGCAGCGACATAGGTTTCAATCCCGATAATCGGTTTGACTCCGGCTTTGGTGGCGGCCTTATAGAACTCGATCGCACCGCTCATGGTTCCGTGGTCGGTAATGGCACACGAATTCATGCCGAGCGATTTGACACGCTCGACTAACTCATCGACCTTCGTCAGGCCGTCAAGAAGACTATGGTGCGTATGATTGTGCAAATGCACATAATCCGACGCTGTAAGCACCTTCCCCATATGCATTTAGTATAGCGAACATCGTCCGCATACTCCCGTAATTAGTGTAGTCAAATTAGCGTGGGCCGGATTCGAGCGTATGACTAATACCGTCAAAGAAGTTTCCGAGCGGTGGGATAACATTCCCGAGCAAGCTAAGAATCCAAATAATAAGGGCGATGACGAGCGTACCACCGATAACACTACCTGCACCAAATAATATGCCGCGCACGAAGTTCATGACATACACCTGCGCACGTGAGCGGTTAAAATCGTAGAACAACTCCTCAATTAGTGCCGTTCGCGCTCCGCGCTCATTGTCTTCTTTCACCGACTGCGCTGCGCGCTTGACGTGTTTTACCGGCATAGCTACTTGGTTTTATCCTTATGCTGCTTTACAGAGTCCATCACTTCAACTGCTTTCGCCCGTACGTCATCGGCGACTTCTTCGGCCTTGAATATAAGTTCGTCTTTCCCGGTGGCGACCTTATCCTTCGCTTCTAAGGCTTTCTGCTTAATGTCCTCACGCGTTTCTTTACCGCTTTTTGGAGCAGTTAGTACGCCTGCCACAACCCCTGCTGCGGCACCGATAATGGCTCCAATGGCTAATTTATTGCCTTTCATGGTTTGCTCCTTACTTCTTTCGGCGTTTCTTAAGCTGGTCGAACACGATTTTTGCAAGCATTGCGGGTGTCGTTACTTTATTCACTCCAGCCACAACATTCTCAAGCCCAGTCACGGTTCGTTCGGCACTCGATGTAACTCGCTTGATCTGCTGTGTCACCCTGACCAACAGAATGGCAAGGATGATACCGATAAGCAAGAACACCGCCAAGAACACAGAAAGAATGATTACTAAAATTTCCATTGCTGTCATTTATTACCTCTACAACAAATGGTAGCAGAAACGACACGTCCCTGCTACCAATTGCGTTTTGCAGTCAGCCGTATTAGGCTGCCGTATCGCGACGCCCGCTGAAGAGTCGAACTACGAACAACAGGATGAGTGCACCGATGAGTGCAACAACAAAGCTCCAAACACTAAAGCCAGTCGTGCCACTTACGCCGAGTAGTGGTAATAGTAAATTACCGAGAATGGCGCCGACAACACCAACGACGATGTTCATAAGAATGCCCATCGAACCATCCGTCTTCATAATCATCGATGCGACCCAGCCAGCGAGACCGCCGATGATAATAGCCCCTATGAATCCTCCCATTCCTACCATTTCTTGCCTCCTTGGTTATGATTGGTAGCTCAATTATAGGCTTGCCGGAGCAGGCGCAATGTGAAGATAATTACAGTTTTTCGCGAAGGTAATCTCGGAGCTCGTTGCCAAAGTTAGGATGGGCGAGGCCAAAGTCGAGAGTCGTCTTCAGGTACTCTAACGGATTTCCCGTGTCATAGAACCGAGCGTTCTTAATTTCTTTGGCGTAAAAATCATGGCCGTCATTTATCATTTGCTGGACAAACGGTTGGAACGTAAACTCGCCGTCTTTATGGTCGGTAATGCCCCGTTCGATGTAGCCAAGTAGAGAGCCAGGCAGGAGGTAGCTTGAAACGGCCGCCAATTCAGAGGGCGCGTTATCTTTTCCGGGCTTCTCGACGACTTCGTTCATCTTTATTAAGTCATCACCAACCGGTTCTCCTGCTGCAAATCCGTAGCTGTCGTATTCGCTATCCTTTTCGGCACGTTTGCAGGCGAATACACCGCCGCCAGTCCGTTCATAGACATCGATCATTTGCGAGGTTGCGTTGGCCTCTGGCGTAAAGAAGTCGTCGGCCCAGGTGTAAATAAAAGGCTCGTCTCCGACAAGGTGTGCAGCGCTAAGAAGCGGCGTCGCGTTGCCATACGGTCCTTTTTGTCGGACGTAAATAAAGTTTGCTAGGTTAGCAATCTCTTCAACAAGGTCAATATATGGGCGTTTGCGCTCGCCTCCAGCCCGAAGATTACTAAGGAGCTCTTCGCTCGGCAAGTCAAAGTGATCTTCGATTGACCGCTTATTCGAGCTTCCCACAATAATGATATCCTTTATGCCTGCCCTGACGAGGTCTTCGACGACGTATTGAATAATTGGCTTGTCGATAAGCGGCATCATCTCTTTCGGCATCGCCTTGGTCTGGGGCAGGAAGCGTGTGCCAAACCCTGCGGCAGGAATGATTGCTTTAGTTGGTCGGTTCATAGTGTTTTCAGTTTCTCACGTATCAACTTTTGAGCCAAGCTTGGATTGGCCTTGCCCGCTGAACGTTTCATAACTTGTCCAACAAGATAGCCAATAGCTTTTTCGTTCCCTGCCTGAATATCAGAAATAGACTTCTTAGAAGCGTCGTCGGCCAGAACGTCGTCCACGACCGCGGCAATTGCTCCTTCGTCACTTTCCTGTAGTAGGTTCCGGTCGGCAGCTATTGTTTCGGGATCAGTTTCACCGGCGACAAGTGCCAGAAATACTTCTTTGGCCGACGTGCTTGAAAGCTTGGAGTCAGCCGTCATCTGTGCAAGCGTCAGTAAGTCCTCTACCGTTGGTCCGTCGCTGCTTTCAAGGTCGACCATGCCTTCGTCGCTGTCCGCTACCTTGAAAACACTGGCAAACCAATGCGCAACTCGTTCGGCGTGTTCGGGCACCTTCTGCAGGACACCGTACACCAATTCGGCATGATGTTTGTCGGCGAGTAGCGTCGTTACGACGGAACTATCGAGCGATAACCCTGAAAATGCCTGCCTAAAGTCGCCCGGCAGCATACCGACTTCTGCCTGGATGCTCTTGATTTCCTCATCTGTCAGGATGACCGGTGGAATATCGGCATCGGGCATGTACCGGTAGTCTTGGGCGTCTTCCTTGGACCGCTGCGACGTCGTTTTTTGTTTGGCATCGTCCCAGCCACGAGTTTCCTGCACGACAGCCTCACCACGCTCAAGTAGTTCAACCTGACGCTTAAACTCGTACTCGGCGGCTTTTTCAACACTTCGGAAGGAATTTAGGTTCTTTACTTCAGCACGCTTGCCAAGCATGTCGCTGCCAGCTTTCGCGACCGAAATGTTGACATCGAATCGCATGTTCCCATGATACAAATCACCGTGCGTCACACCGGCATATGTCATAAGACGGTACAATTCGGTGCTGTATGCCCTGGCTTCGGCAGGACTATGCATATCGGGTTCGGAAACAATTTCAATTAATGGCGTACCGGCGCGGTTTAGGTCTACCAAAGTATGGTCCGAATAGTGCGTCTGCTTACCGGCGTCTGACTCGATGTGGGCATGGTGAATCCGCACTTTGACAGTTGAGCCATCAGGCATCGGGGCTTCGACAAGACCCGCACCGATGGTTGGGTGGTACATCTGCGTAATCTGATAGCCCATTGGTAGGTCAGGGTAAAAATAATGCTTGCGATCGAAACGACTAACTTTCGCGACATCTGCATTGAGTGCTTTGGCCGCTTTGACAGCAAGATTGACGGCTTCACGGTTCAGAAGTGGCAGCATGCCTGGTAAGCCATAGTCAATTGGGTGTACAACACTGTTCGGCTCTTTATCCCGGGCATCATTATCCGCCGGGCTGAACAGCTTGGATTTAGTCGCTAACTGCACGTGACATTCAATGCCGATTGTCATGACCCAGTCATTCATATCAAATAGCCCCCACATCTTTTAATGCCTGTTTGTAGGCTGCCAACGAGCGCCTTGCGTCATCGTAATCCACGCGGACATTCGGCTCGTGGGCAATGCGGTTACGTACCTTATGAGCCGTCCAGATAGCATTAGCATTCGACCATGCATCACGAGCGAACTTCATTCGTTCACCCATGGTAGCGCCTTTCATGCCGCGCTGCATGAGTGCTTGGTCGAGTAATTTGTCGGCATTTAATATAGCGAGGTGATAGCTTGATTCTTCGCCGCGTACTAGCTGCCGTTCAATCTGCAGCCAGCTTGTTCGGTAGCGCTCCATATCAAGTGTCCGACCACCGCTTCGCCCGTGGGCAATAACGAATAATATGCCGGCGCCAACCAGCACAATCACAACCAGAAATACGATCATCAGACCATCGGTCATGACGTAGCCTCCATCGAACGAGCCAAAGCAAGAAGTGTAGCGTCGGATTTCCGCTGGCCAATTAACTGTACTCCGACTGGCAGACCGTCAGACATACCGGCAGGTACGGACAACGCCGGAATCCCTGCTAGGCTGACGCCGACCGTCATGGCGTCAGACAAGTACATTTTCATTGGGTCGTCGGTATTCTCACCGAACCCGAACGCTGTCGTCGGGGTGACGGGCGACACCAATACATCGTACCGCGAGAATAGGTCGTCGAATTGTTCGATAAGCTTTTGGCGCGCTTGTTGCGCCTTTAAGTAGTAAGCGTCGAAATATCCACTGGAAAGAACATAGTTGCCAATCATAATACGCCGTTTTGACTCGGCGACGAATCCCTTGTCGCGAGATAATCCGTATAATTCCTCAATCGTCTGAGCTTCTTCGCTTCGATTACCGTACCTTACGCCGTCGTAGCGCGCCAAGTTGCTAGCCACTTCGGCAGGAACGATAATGTAGTACATCGCAAGCGTGTATTTGGCGAGGGGTAGCTCGACATTCTCGACCGTATGACCGTTTGCTTTCAGTCGCTCGACATATTCATTCACTCGATCACGAACACCGGCGTCGGTATCTTTGGTCATGAAGTCCGAGATGACACCGATCTTGAGTGGCGAAACGTCAGAAACTGGTTTGAAAAAATCAGGTAAAGTCGTTGGGTCTTTCGTGTCCTGCCCTGCCATTATTTCAGTCACCAATTCGGCGTCTTCGGCCGTATTCGCGAAACAACCCATGACATCAGTACTACTCGCCATCGCGACAACTCCGTAGCGGCTGGTCATGCCATACGTCGGCTTGAAGCCGTATACGCCATTAAAACTGGCTGGCTGGCGAATCGATCCGCCCGTGTCGCTTCCAAGCGCGAATGGGACGATATCAAGTGCGACAGCCACCGCAGACCCACCACTACTGCCACCAGCAACTTTGGTCGGGTCAATCGCGTTTTTGGTCGGACCGAACGCCGAGTTTTCGGTACTGCTCCCGTGAGCGAATGAGTCTAAGTTCGCCTTGCCAATACAAATCGCTCCTTCGGCTTCGAGTCGCTCAACGACGGTTGCCTGTAGTGGCGCCACAAAGTTTTCCAAAATATGACTGGCGGCAGTTGTTGGTCCATCAAAAGCAAGGTAGTTGTCTTTTACAATGAACGGTACCCCGGCCAATCGCCCGGTCACCTTACCGCTATCTACAAGCTCGGCTCGTTCATACGCCCTTTCAGCCGTCAAATGAAGCAAAGCATGGTATGACTCGCTGGCGCGCGCGGCTTCAATTGCCTGTTCAACATTTTCGCGGGCAGGCCGACCAAGATATGTAGCAATCGTCTTCATTAAATAACCTTTGGCACTTTCACTTGCGAATCTTTCACGCTTGGCGCAAGCGCGAGCAAATCTTCACGCGTGACGTCACCTTCATCAACAACGTCCTGACGGTAGATATTCTGAAGTCCAGTTACCTGGTAGGCCGGCTCCACCTCTTTGGTGTCAAGTTCGTCAAGCTGTTCGACATACGCCAGAATTCTTCCCAGGTCTTCAGTCAACCCGTCGATTTCGTCTTCGGCCAGTTGAAGGTTACTGAGGGCGGCAAGCCTCAGAACCGTATCACGAGAAATTTGCGTCATATAGCCCATTGTACCGTACGTTACAGTGGTATGAGAAGTGCCTACTAGCGAGAGGCGGCTTATTTTGCGCGGTGTTGGTTAATTTCAGCAATGAGATCACGTAGTTCGGCCGCTTTTTCAAATTCAAGGTTGGCGCTGGCAAGTTCCATCTGCCCAGTCAGGTCCTTAACCAGACTGTCATATTCGTCCTTGGGAATCTTTTTAAAGTCGATTTTTGGTTTTTTGTCGTCGTCTTTCATTGGAATGATTGCACGGAGCCCTTCGTCAATTGCCTTGGCAATGCTTGTCGGTGTGATACCGTGCTCCTTGTTGTATGCCTCCTGAATACCCCTACGACGGTTTGTTTCGTCAATTGCTGCCTGCATACTCCGAGTCACAGTGTCGGCGTACATGATGACCATTCCTTCTTGGTGCCGCGCGGCGCGGCCAATAGTCTGGATAAGAGCGCTTTCCGAACGTAGAAACCCTTCCTTGTCTGCGTCGATAATTGCAACCAGACTCACTTCCGGTAGGTCCAGTCCTTCGCGAAGCAAGTTGATACCAATTAACACGTCGTATGTTCCCATACGTAGGTCACGCAAAATATCACCACGCTCCAACGTGTCGACGTCACTATGAATGTACGCGGTCTTGATGTTCAGGTCGAGCAGGTGCTGACTCAGGTCTTCGGCCATACGCTTCGTTAGCGTCGTCACGAGTACGCGCTGGTGCTTTTCTGTGCGGTCGCGGATTTCTGCAATCAAGTCGTCGACCTGACCACGACTCGGACGGACGTCAATCTTCGGATCAAGTAAGCCCGTTGGACGAATGACCTGTTGGGCCGGTTCCGGCGTGTGTGTAAGTTCGTATTCACCCGGCGTTGCCGATACGTAAATCGCCTGGTTAATATGACGGTCAAACTCATCAAACCGGAGCGGACGGTTGTCAAGCGCGCTCGGCAAACGGAAGCCGTGTTCTACAAGCACTTCCTTACGAGCACGGTCACCGTTATACATACCGCGGACCTGAGGCAGAGTCATGTGGCTTTCGTCGACGAGCAACAACCAGTCATCCGGGAAGTAATCAATCAATGTCGCCGGTTGTTCGCCAGGTTCACGGTTGGTTAAGTAGCGGCTGTAGTTTTCGATGCCTTTAACAAAACCGGTTTCTTCGAGCATTTCAATGTCGTATTTGGTGCGCTGTGCCAAACGCTGGGCTTCGAGTAGCTTGTCGTGACGTTCGAACCATTCCATCCGCTCGTCAAATTCATGTTTTATCTTTTCAATTGCCGTTTCCAGCTTTTCCTTCGGCGTTACGTAGTGGCTTGAAGGAAAGATTTTCAGTTCATCCGGTTCACCTAATATCTCTCCCGTAAGTGGATCGATGCGGGTAATACGGTCGATTTCGTCGCCGAAGAATTCTACCCGATATGCCACATCGCTACCAGCCGGAAATACGTCGACGACGTCGCCTTTAGAGCGGAACGTACCGCGGTGAAAATCGACGTCGTTACGTTGGTATTGAATGTCAGTCAGCAGGCGTAGGAATTTGTCTTGCTGACGACGTTCGCCCTTTTTTACGTGGATCGACATTTCGGCATATGAGTCTGGCGAACCGATACCGTATATACAGCTGACGCTAGCGACGATGATTACATCACGACCGGTAAGAAGAGCAGTGGTCGCAGCATGGCGAAGACGGTCGATTTCGTCGTTTATCTTCGAATCTTTTTCAATATAGGTATCGCTTGACGCAATATATGCTTCCGGCTGGTAATAGTCGAAGTAACTGACGAAGTAATGAACTTCGTTTTCCGGAAAGAATGCCTTGAATTCAGAAAAAAGTTGAGCGGCAAGAGTCTTGTTATGCGCTAACACGAGCGTTGGTACACCACGGTTCGCAATAATATTCGCCATGGTGAACGTCTTACCAGAACCGGTGACACCAAGAAGCGTTTGTTCGCGGACGCCTTGTTCAAGCCCATCAATGAGCTGTTTAATGGCCGTGGGTTGGTCCCCCATCGGTGCGTACTCGGTATTGAGCTTAAATACACCCATCCCACTATTGTACCGTAGGAATTACTAAGATTCTATGTGAGCGTCGTAGAGAGAAGTATAGCCTTTGCTTCTTCGAACGTCTTTCCGCTGAAAAGTTGTCGGGCTTCTTTTTCTGATGCAACGCCTTCGTCGCTCATGCCATCGACGATATTCATTTTCGTACCGTCGCCGTCATGAATCGACGCGTCAAGCAGAGTCAGGCCGTATTGCATAGAAGGAACATTAATAACACCGAGTCCGAAGCCGCAGCCACTTAAACCAACTTTCGTGTATGGTAAAGAGTCCGGGTCGGCCAGCCCTACGGTCGTCACGTATTTATCCGAGCGGGTCTCAGCGATAGCGCGCATGAATTTTGCGCCCTGCCAGCCTTTTAGCTCCTCGGTTTCAGCTGCGACAATTCTCGTCGCGTTCTCGTTTTCACAGGTGCCGCCCAAACCGCCGTTCGCGCCCAGCCGGTAAACCACCTGGTATTTCTCGTCCGGGGATTTCAACGTCAGCGTTTCTATACTTGTTTCATTAGATGTAACTGGAAATGTGCCTGACTGCTCCCTGCTTAATGTCCATGTTTTGGGATATTTGAAAGACAGTTTAATGCCAAAGCTCTTGTCAAACGCGGCTTCTTCCAGTGTATTTGACGATCCCGATACCAATGATTGGTCCGCTTGTTTGTCAGACCGCGACGGTGAGACCTTACCGAGTCTGTCCCAGAATACATATCCGAGCACGCCAAGAAGCGCGATGACAACGACAATTACGATAACGGCCGCTGCAGAGCCTTGTTGCCGTTTTAATGTCATATATAACCCTCCAACTTATGTTCGTACGTTCATTACAACAGACGTACCCTTCAAGCACAAGCATTTTTACGGGTTATTTGCTACAATCATCTCAAACGAGCCAGCATGAAACCAAAACCAGACACAGACCTCCCAGTATGCATTCCGCGCGACATCGTCCTACAGGCGGCCATGATTCGTCTAGGGAGTGTCGATGATGAACTACAGGCCGGATATAACGTTATCCGCAAATATCACCGTACCGTAACGATTTTCGGTTCGGCCCGAATTCCCGAAGGCGACCGCTACTACGAAGCCGCCCGGCATTTGGCCTGGAAACTTGCCGGCCTGAACTATGCCGTCATTACCGGAGGTGGGCACGGTATTATGGAAGCCGCCAATCGTGGCGCGTATGAAGCTGACGGCGACTCTGTCGGGTTTAATATTGCCCTGCCCCACGAGCAGACCTTGAACCCTTACACTACTGAGTCACTGTCGTTCAGCCACTTCTCACCACGAAAGATCGCCATGACGTTGTATGCCGATGCGTACGTTTACTTCCCTGGTGGTTTTGGCACAATGGACGAAATGATGGAAATTCTGACGCTCATTCAGACGGGAAAAACCGCCAAAGCGCCGGTCATTCTTTACGGTGTCGATTTTTGGAAACCTTTCGACCAATTTATACGTCAGTCAATGCTTGAACGCGACCATCTTATTTCGCCTGGCGACGAAAATTTGTACCATATCACTGATGACGTACACGAGGTCGTCCGAATCGTGAAGTCCAATAAGACCTACTGCGATCACTAATTCTTGATTACAGAGACTTTGTAGTCCGCAGGGGCTTCGTCTAGATATTTTTCAATAGCTTCAAGGCTTAATAAACCGGCCTGTGCGCCTATAGATTGCACGACGCTCATGCTGTTTATCGGCGCCCATGTCAACGCTTCCTCGACGGACTTTTCCATTGCAATACCGGCGACGATCGTAGAAGCGAATGCGTCACCAGCACCGGTACGGTCGAGTGGCGGCGCCGGGTCTGGATAATTAGGAATCGTCACTAGCTTTCCTTCAAAGGACGCGTACGAGCCATGTGCCCCGTCGGTGATAACAACGACGTCCGGGCCTAGTTCGTGTAGTCCATTGGCCAAAGCACGGACATCTTCATGCGGCAAACCAGTTACGTCCATAGCTTCTTCGCGGTTCATGACCACCATATATGCTTTTTTATAAAGCGATCCGAGTTTTTCGGTGCCCCATTCAAAATGATACGTCGCCGGTTGGAAAACGAATTTAATCTCAGGATTTTCAGCCAAATACGCGTCAAGCCCTTCGTGGAGTGACCATGAATCTTTGCCTATGTACGCGAGGTAAATCCAATCGGGCTTCTTCGAAGGCGCCTTCCATGAGTAGTCGTACGACTCGCTTTTTACCAACATGGTCCGGTCGGAACCGTGCCTAAGCACATACCAGTAGCTCGACTTCGACCCTGCTTGGGTGACCATTGGCTCGGTGTCTATGTTTTCTTTTTTCAGATGTGCCAAAGAGTTCTTGCCGTGTTCATCGTCACCCAACCATGCCATAAGTTGCACGTCGAGCCCTAACCTGGCGCATGACACGGCTGCGTTCGGCGACGGGCCGACCGAGCGGACGATATCGACGTGTTCGTATGGTGGTTTCGACCCAAATGGAAGTTTTAACCATTCTTTGCCGTCTTTATCGGTTTCAACTACACTGTAATTCTCGTCCAGTTTTATGAAAGCATCGGTAAATATGTCACCAATAGCGAGTAAGGTCGGCTTGCCCGAACGCTCATCCGTCGCAGCAATATTGGGGTGCCCTTCGTCCTTTGTTGGCTTCAACCCGGCTTGTTTTGCCAACTCATGTACCATTTCTCCGCTCGTGCGGTCGTGTTCGGCGTAACGCTTAATTATCTCGATTCGTAGGTGACGCTGGGCGTGGCCGACTACACGATTCTTAAACGGTAGCTCATGGTGCGCGTTCTCAACCACATCCTGTTCGTTGAACGATACTGGCCCTTCTGGAAAGCGAAGAAGCACGTATTCACAGTCCTTGAATATGGTGGTTGGATTGTCATTCATCACAATTGCACCCAGCGCATGGTACAATTCTTCGGCCGAGGTGTCGGCTGGGTCCAAACCTAGTTGACGCATAGCGGAGTGCGCTTTTTCGGTTATATCGGCGATCAGTCGGGTATCAATTCCTTCATTACCTACAGCACGCTCAAATTCTGCGAGCGTGCGTGTGAATAACGGGTGGTCATTCGATAGTATGTCTGCTAGGAACTTGCTCATACTCCTCCTTAAAACGGCCTTTCACTAAGTGGCATTTCGTGAAGCCGCACGCCATGGCGAAGAATGCCCGCCTTCGCCCCAACCTTTGTTACAACTGAAGTCGAATTAGCACTGGCAAATACGATAGATTCTTTAAGTGTTTTTCCCTGGGACCACTGACTCAAGAAGCCTGACCCGAACGCGTCTCCGGCGCCGGTACGGTCAATGACTTTTACGTCTTCATACATCCCACCTCGCACCACCGTCTTACCATCCGTAGCTACCACGCCATTCGGGCCATCGCTCACAATCGCGACCGATACGTAGTGCAGCAAGTGTCGCGCCAGTTCTTCAGAGTCAGAACCTTCAACAATTTGCGCCGCTTCCTCCTTGTTAACACTCAGGACTTCAACGTCATCAAGTAATCCTTTTAGCTTTGCTGGGTGGCTGAGTTCGCCTTTTCCAGGATTAAAGAATATCTTAATGCCTTTGTCGCGGGCATGGTCGAATAGCTTCGCAAGCACATCCATACTGCCCGCCATACTTGATACATACAGCCAGTCCGCTTCAACCTCTTTTAAATCGAAGTTATGAATGTCGTAATGCGTACTGGCACCCCGGTACGTTAAAATTGTCCGTTCGCCGTTCGGTGCGAGTAAAAGCACCGAATAACCCGTATGGTATTTTTCAGAATAGGACACATGCCGTGTGTCGACCCCTTCTTCATCCAAGTCGTCAAGCACAGCACGTCCTGCTGGGTCGTGACCTATCGTTCCCATGAACGTGGCATGCAGCCCTTGGCGTGCGAATGTGACCGAGGCATTGGTCGCACCTCCACCGGTTGAAAAGTGAATATTATTCACGTCTGCCTTCGCGCCCATTTCTAGTTGCATCACCTGTTCATGCAGCGTCTTGTCGGTCACTGGCTTAAATTCGTCACTATGACTTAAAAAGACGTCCTGCACCGCCGCGCCAACCGATAATATTGAAGGAATTCGCCCACTCATTGGTGTCATTATACCACTTATGTTTCTCGTAAATGCCCCGATACCCGGTGCTTAATTGATAGCTCTTCCCGCAGAGCCGAACGCATTGATTTTTTCTTCAACTACGGCTTCGACCGCTTTATATACTTCGGGCATCAGTTTTACCACGGCGTACTCTTTAGGGTTATCTGCCAGGACCTTTTCGAGCGTAGTTCTGAAGACATAGCGCATATCGCTATTGATGTTGATTTTCGACACGCCAATCTTAGCCGCTTCCTCAAAGTAGTGGAGTGGCGTACCCGACCCGCCGTGCAGGCTGATCTGGCACCCGATTGCTTCCCGAATACGCGCAAGTAGTTCTAGGTCAAGCTCTTTGGGAACAGGGTATTTGCCGTGCAAGTTCCCCACAGCGGCCGCGAACGTGTCTATACCGGTTGCTTCCACGAACGATTTTGTGCCTTCCGGCGTACTGAACGTTTTCTTGATTTCTTCGTAATCTATCTCTTCTTCATGAAGATTCGATGAACCACCAAAGTAGTGGGGTTCGCTTTCGACCAGTGCGCCAGTAAATTTAGCGTATTCGACGACTTCTTTCGTCTTTTCAATAATTTCTTCTTCGGTGGCGTCGTGGTTGGCCTGCGAAATATCGATATGGATGAATTCGTAGCCGGCGTCAATCGCCCGCTTACAGCTTTCGACGGTCGGGCTATGGTCCAAGTTAAGGTACATCTCAACACCGTACTCTGCCTTGTAGTTGTCCACCATGTCGCGGACGTTCTCAAGTCCTAAGGCTTCGACCTCACCGTCGCTTACTTCAACTAACACCGGTGCGTTCAGTTTTTGTGCTGCTCTTGCTACCGCGATCAGCGTTTCCTGGTTATCTATATTAAACGCACCAACCGCAAATTTTTGCTGGCGGCTGCGCTGCATCAAGTGTCGCGCCCGTGTTGTGTTATCCCGAATTTGTCGTATGCTGTGGCTCACGGTTAGTATCCTTTCTTGTACTGCGGTACGGTGCGCACGAATGCTTTTATCTTTTTTGCCAGGTTTTTGCCGTCTAGGCCAAAATGTTCGACGACAGCCCTTGGGTCACCGCTTTCGCCATAACGGTCTTCAACGCCTAGGCGCTTAACCGGAATGGGTAGAAATTCGCTGACACATTCGGTAATGGCACTGCCTAAGCCGCCATTTATTTGAGCCTCCTCGCAGGTCACGGCCCGTCCGGTTTTTTCAACACTCTTGAGGACCGTCGCGTTATCGAGCGGCTTGATAGTCGGCACATGTACGACCTCAGCGTCTATTCCATCGCTCAGTAGCAGTTCAGCCGCAACGAGCAATTCGTAGGTCATCGTACCCGTGCCAAATAAAGTAATGTCTTTACCGCTCTTAAGTACGTACGCCTTTCCAATTTCAAATGGTGACTTTTCGGTACTGAATACTGCCGTCTTGTCGCGTGCCAGCCGCAGATAACTTGGCCGTCCGTTCTTAGCTATAGCAAGCGTCGCCTTCTCGGCTTCAATACTGTCACCAGGCACTATGACTATCATGTTCGGCATAGTCCTCATAAGCGCGATGTCTTCCAGCATCTGGTGGGTGGCGCCGTCTGGCCCGGTATAGAGACCTGCGTGGCCGCCAATAATTTTAACCGGTTGATCATTCAGTGCTACCGTCGTTTTAATCTGTTCCCAGTTGCGACCCGGACTAAACGCCGCATAACTGGCGGTAAACGGAATCTTACCGGCACGCGCGAGGCCGCTTGCGACAGTCACTAGGTTCTGTTCGGCCACACCAACTTCGATAAATCGTTTAGGAAACGCCTCTCGGAACAGGTGCATTTGTACGCTTTCGGTCAGGTCAGCACACAGGGCAACTACATTCTTATCGGATTCCCCCGCCCGCTTTAATCCACGGCCGAACCCAGCACGGGTTGGTTCATGCGCTACGTCATCAGTAAGTATGGTTTTTGCCAGGTGAAAATTACTCATGCTTTTGTCCTTCGTGCGTGATCTTGCCACGGAGCGTCCGAAGCTCGGCGAGTGCCTGCTTGGCTTGCTCGTGGTTCGGCGGTACGCCATGCCAATGGTAATCGTACTCCATAAAGTCGATACCTTTGCCGGGAATCGTATGCGTAATGATGACACTCGGTCGGTTAGTGATAGCTTTGGCCATACCGACGGCATCTAAAATGCTTTCAACGTTATGGCCGTCGATTTCCTGCACATGCCACCCGAAACTGCGCCACTTGCCAGCCAAATCCTCAAGCGGCATGACATCTTCGGTATTGCCGTCAATCTGAATGTTGTTGCGATCCACGAACACAATCAGCTGACTTAACTTGTACTTGCCCGCAAACATAGCAGCTTCCCATATATTGCCCTCGTCCAGCTCGCCGTCACCGGTAACACAGTAGACGAACCGGTGCGTCTGGTTGTCTAAATATTGCAAGCTGTAGGCCACGCCCGCTGCCTGGCTAAGTCCACTCCCTAGTGGGCCGCTAGTATTTTCAAGACCCGGCAGACGTGTGCGCTCGGGGTGACCCTGCAATCTTGAACCTAACTTTCGAAGCGTCATCAGTTCCTTCTTATCAAAAAATCCCGCCTCTGCCATGGCGGCGTATTGCACCGGTACGCAGTGACCGTTCGACAGGAAAAAGTAGTCGCGGTCGGCCCATTCTGGCTTTTTTGGCTTGTAGTTCATAACGCCAAAGTAAAGCGTCGCCACAAGGTCGGCGAGTCCAAGTGGCCCTGCCGAGTGACCACTGCCGGCTTCTTCGAGCATTCGTATAATATCGCGGCGCAGAACCACCGCTTTTTGCTCAATTTGCTTTATCGTAAGAGGCCCACTCATTACCGTTATTGTAGCATGAGCGGGATCGTTTTAAATGACGCCGTGCTTATTAATTTCTGACACCAACGCCTTGTATGTCGCGGCAGGGTCGGCCGATTTAGCAATAGTTCCACCGACATTCAGTACGTCAATGCCGCCTTGGGCCAAGTTGAACGCGTTATCAAGCGTCACCCCACCATCCCAGCCAATTTCAACATCGGGTTTGATGGTACGTATTAACCGAACTTTTTCGAGCTGCATCAAACTTGCTTCGCCGCCATAATGGCCAAGGTTACCACTAAATATCATCACGTGGTCGGCCTGCTCGATAATCGGCGCGATACTTGCAGGTACGGTCGGTCGCTGCAGTGCAACACCCGCCTTTACGCCTGCCGTCTTAATGCGCTGCATAATCGGTAGCAGGTCTTCGTTCACCTCGGCGTGAAATATTATCAGATCCGCTTTAAGGGCAATCAACTGCTCTACGTATTCAGATGGCCTAGCTACCATGGCATGAATATCGGCGTGCCAACCCTGCGGCCACCAGGCTTCGCTGGCACCGATCGTGAAGGTCGGTGCGAATTCACCATCCGAAATATCAATATGAACGCGATCGGCCAGCTGATGGATCTTTTCCATCATAGCTTTGTATTGGTCGGTCGTTTCAGCCAATACCGTTGGTGCTATCGTCGCGGCCATCAGGCAAGCTCGTCAATCTGCGCGTTGCGGCGCCTAAACCTTGCAGCATTACCAAAAGGCGTGTTAAGCCAGGTCTCAATAATACCCTTCCAGGCGGCTTCGTCGTCTTCCAGAACACGCGAAGGCAAGCAAAGCACGTTACTGTCGTTGTCGTGGCGTGTCATCTTGGCTTCGTAGGCGTCCCATATGACTGCGGCGCGAATTCCGCGGAACCGGTTGGCTGCCATGGCCATACCTTGGCCGCCACCACATAGTAGGATGGCCCGTGGGTCTTCGTCGGTATCTCCGATAACCCGCGTCGCTGCCAGTTGTGCAAAATCAGGAAAATCATCGTTCGGATCAAGCTCCGCATCGCCGACGTCTTCAACATCATAGCCGTGCTTCGCAAGGTATGCGAAGACCTTTTCTTTTAGGTAAAACCCTTGATGGTCTGCTCCAAGATAGATTTTCATGCTGGTTAAAGTATAAGCGTAATGGAAATAGGCGTAAAGGTATTGACAATTTATTGAATATTTGCTATAATATACTTTACGCGCTTCTCTCGACTATGTAGAGGTGCGCCCGCACCTCAGAAAGGGGCTATCATGCCCAGCTACGTCATCTTCGGCCTGTTCATCGCGACGCTCGCCCTGCCGGCAGTCGTCGCCCTGTGGGCAGCGATTTACGTCGACAAGTACACCCGCTACTTCGTCGGTTCGGTCGGCATCATGCTGGCCATCGGCGTCCACGCCGGTACCGCCTACTACTCCTACCTGCACTACCCGGAGTGGTGGAGCAACTACGACTGGCCGATCGGCTTCGTCTACGTTCCGGCGGCAATCTACAACGTCATCGGGATCGCCTGGTCGTTCAAGGACCTGGCCGACCGGATCGACAAGGAACGCTCCCGACGCGTTCCCGTGTACCGCCGACGCTGAGGTGCAGCTGACCGGGAGATTCGTCTCCCGGTCAGCCAGCACAATTACCACCATGGGTGGTTTTTTTATTTGTTTAAGTTCTTCGCGACGTCGGCTGCTAGTTCAACAAGTCGGTTACTATACCCCCACTCGTTGTCGTACCAGACCATGACTTTTACAAGGTTACCGCCAACGACTTTGGTAAGTGGCAGGTCGACCGTTCCGGAATTACTATTACCAATGTAGTCGCTCGACACGAGCGGCTCTTCAGATACGCCAAGAATTCCCTGGTAGTATGGTTGGTCGGCAGCTTTTTTGAATACTTCGTTCACTTCTTCGACCGTCACATCTTTCGAAAGCAGCGCAGTGACATCGCTAATAGATACCACAGGTGTTGGTACGCGTACGCTGAGTCCATCGAACTTGCCTTCAAGTTGTGGCAGAGTCTTCGTAACGGCAATCGCGGCACCGGTTGTGGTAGGCACGATGTTTTCGGCAGCGTTACGGCCTTCACGCAGGTCCTTGCTTGGTGCGTCCTGTAACTTTTGGCTGGCGGTGTAACTGTGAATGGTTGTGAGCATTGACTTTTCAACCCCGAATTCGCTGTCCAGAATAGCCATGACAGCGCCCAACGAGTTGGTCGTACAACTGGCGTTTGAAATAACTTCTGTCGAACCTTCAACCTTATCGTCATTGGCACCAAGTACGATAGTGTCGACTCCGTCGGACTTGGTCGGACCCGAAATAACGACGCGCTTAGCGCCGGCCTGTACGTGCTTTGACGCACCTTCCTTGTCGGTAAAGAAACCTGTTGATTCAATGACAAGCTCGACGCCAAGGTCTTTCCATGGCAGAGCAGCTGGGTCTTTTTCGGCTAGCACCTTAATGTGCTGTCCGTTTACAACAATTCCTTGGTCGTCCGATGACACATCGTGGCCGTACGTTCCATAATTACTGTCATGCTTTAAAAGGTACGCTAGCGTGGCGTTGTCGGTCAGGTCGTTAATAGCCACGATTTCAAGGTCGGTGCGTTCAAATGCGATCTTGAATGCGTTACGGCCGATTCGGCCGAAGCCGTTGATGGCGATTTTGGTCTTGCTCATGTACTGCCCACTCCTATAAAAATCAGTATGGTTAACTTGCTTATGATTATACACCAGTACCGAAAAATATTTTAAGAGGTAGCGACTGCGCTATACTACAATTATGAAAAAGCGTGATGTCATAGGGGCGGCCCGGCCGCATTACCCAGAAGAGCAACTGCTCGAACTGGAGCATGCCATTGATGTCACAACCGAAGCGCATAAAGGTCAGAAACGCCGTAGCGGAGAGCCGTACATTGTCCACCCGCTAGCTGTTGCCAAGCTGCTTATCGACTGGGAAATGGACATCGATTCTGTTCTGGCGGGTATCCTCCACGACACTGTCGAAGATACCGACCTGACGCTTGAGCGTATCGAAACGCTCTTTGGGCAGGATGTTGCATTCCTGGTAGACGGTGTGACCAAAGTCGGCCAAGCCCGAAGTGGCATGCGCGACCTCGAAAGTTATTTGCCACAAACCAAAGACAACCTGTCAAAGTTGCTCATCGCCATTGGCCGCGACGTACGCGTGATTATCATTAAAATTGCCGACCGCCTGCATAACCTGCAGACGCTGGAATATATGTCGAAAGAAAAGCAGGTCAAGATCGCCCGCGAAAGCCTAGAAGTCTTCGCTCCTATGGCCGACCGGTTTGGTATGGGTGGACCGCGTATGCAAATTGAAGAGCTTGCATTCCGCTACGTCGACCCGAAGGAATTCACTCGCACCCAGAACATGTTAAAAAAGCGGCTTGGTAAAAGCACCCGTAAGCTTGGTAAGATCCGCGAGGAAGTCGAAAAGCGCTTAACCGAAGAAGGCGTGGAGTTCGAAATCAACGGCCGAGTAAAAAGTGTCTATTCTCTATGGCGTAAATTACAGAAGACAGATGGTAATATAGACGATATTTACGATCTTATGGCGCTGCGTATCATCGTGAAGAACAAGCACGAATGCTACCGCACGCTCGGGATATTGCACGGTATGTACCAACCGATGATCCACCGTATTAAAGACTATATTGCCGTGCCAAAAACGAACGGTTACCAAAGTCTGCACACGACTGTCATAACGCCGAATGAGCAGATTGTTGAGTTTCAAGTACGTTCCCACGCTATGCACCAATACGCCGAGGGTGGGCTGGCCGCGAGCTTTCATTACCACGAGCAAAAAACTGCCAACACCTACACCAAAAAGAAAGGCCATCTTGAAAAACTGCCTAGCCAATTACAATGGATAACCCAGTTACAAGAAATCGCCGGTAAATTGCGCCGTGGCGAGGACGTGCCTCGTGAGCAACTTGATATCGACTTGTTTGGCCGACGCATGTTCATCTATTCACCGAAAGGTGATATTTATAACCTGCCGCACGGAGCCCTGCCTCTCGACTTCGCGTACCTTATTCACTCCGACATTGGCAAATACGCGGCGAGCTTTAAGGTTAACGGTAAGATTCATCCGTTCGACAAACCACTCGAAAACGGTGACATGGTTGAGGTCATCACCAAAAAGATGCCGCAGGCAAAACGTGCTTGGCTAGACCTCGTTAAGACATCTCACGCCAAAGAAAAGCTACGTTCCCAGCTGAAACAATTAGGGTTGATTGAATCTTTAACCAACGCCGCAGCAATTATGCGTGAAAAAGCACGCCGACGTCGGAAAACCCCCTCTTAAGCACGGTTGGTCTTAAGGTAGTCCGTCACAAGCGGCTGGAATCCGTCATCGAGATTCTGAACTTCGTCGAGCGGAATCCACGAGTATTGGTCGTGTTCCCAGCTAATTTTTACGTCTGGACGCTCTGACACCTTTGCCACAAAGAGATATAAGTCATATTCTCGGCCAAATGCTTTAAATTGGCGCTTTCCTATTTGACGCATCACCGACTCTTCCAAATTAATTCCGGTTTCTTCAAACGTTTCGCGGCACGCTGCTACCGCCGGAGTTTCACCGGATTCGATTTCGCCGCCAGGTAAGTCCGAGGTCAAAGGAATGTGCGGATGAGATTCGCTCCGCCTCAGAATCAGCGCATTGTTTTCAGAATCGAGTAAGAGTAATTTTGCGCTGTGTTTGACTACCATGTCCTACTTATTATTCCAACGCTCAATACAAGATTTTATAATCGCCTTGGCTTCTTCAACGTCGCCCCAGCCTTTTACAATAGTGCTTCCTGGTTTTTTCAGGTCTTTGTAATGCGTAAAGTGATGCTCTAATTTTTGCTTAAGCACAGGATCGTCATCTATAGACTTAATCCAATCGCCTTGGTCTCGGTTGTCAGCAGGCACGACGACTACCTTGTCGTCGACTTCACCGTCGTCTTCGAATTTCATGACACCGACAATTTTTGCCTCTAGCCACACACCGGTTGGCAACGGCTCAGGACAAAGAATGAGCGTATCCAGTTCGTCGCCATCTTCATCGAGCGTCTGCGGTATGAAACCGTAATTACATGGCTTGGCAAAAATAGCTGGCTCAACACGGTCTAACATGAAGGCTGCATGCTCGCGGTCCCATTCGACCTTTAGGCGTGAGCCTTCAGGAATCTCTACGACGGTATTTACCAATCCGTTATCTACATCACCTGGGGTTAATACTTGGTTAAAATCGGCCACAGTTCGTCTCCTTCTTTCGTGTTACAAGTGAACTCTCTTATTAAAAGTATAGCAAAACAATCCGTGTCGTATAATAAGGCCATGTCTTCCCCGAAACTGCTAATTACGCCCGACTACATACGAGCTGCGATTAAGGCGATTGAAAAAGCCGAACACCGAGTTATCTTTATGTCTCTTATGTTCACCGACGACGATGTGACCGACGATTTTGTCGATGCACTTGAAGCCGCAGCTGGTCGCGGCGTCAGTGTTCAAATAGCCGCCGACACGTTTACGTATGGCGAACTGGGTGGGCATTTCGTTCCGTTCAAGTTCTTCAAGGAAAAATCACGCGCCACCACAAAAGTCGTACGCGAACTTACAAAAAAAGGAGTGACGTTCAATTGGCTCGGCCGCTTTAGTACGACGCCAGTGACCGGACGCACTCATATAAAATGTCTGGTCGTCGACGACACTGTTTTTTCATTCGGCGGTGTCAATCTGTATGGCAAAGACATCACCGGAAACGTTGATTATATGTTCCGCTGCGAAGACGACCGTCTAGCGGACGACTTAGTGCATGAATTTAACCAAATCACCAAGGCCGACCGCAGCCATTTCGCGTATCGCAGCCATAAATTCTCATACGGTAAACACACGGTCTTGACCGATGGTGGGTTCCAGGGCGATTCGATTATTTACCGCCGTGCCGTCGAACTTGCAAAAGAGGCATCTGACATTTTACTGGTTTCACAGTACTGTCCTACCGGAAAACTTAGTCGTGTTATTAAGACCAAGCCGTCGCGACTATATTTCAACCCGCCACACCTAGCTGGTCCACTGAACAAGATGGTCATTTCGGTCGGTATGTTTTTCTCGAACCATAAGACGCTGTACACACGAAACCGTTACCTACACGCCAAGTTCATGATTTTCACTATGCCGGACGGACACAAGATCGCGCTCAGCGGTTCACACAATTTTGTATACGGCGGCGTGCTACTTGGTACCCGCGAAATTGCCCTCGAAACTGCTGACCCGAAGATTATTCGGCAGTTGGAAGCATTCTTTCGGGAACATGTTGCCTAAGACCGTCTAGGTACTCCCGTATTGCAAGTGCCGCGCTGGCGCCTTCACCGACCGCACTGGCAATCTGCATAGTTGCTCCACTTCGGACGTCGCCGCTCGCGAATACACCTTTCATAGACGTTTGAAGGTTTAGGTCTGTTTTAATCAGGCGGTTTTCGTCTAGTTCAATTGCAGAATCCTTTAAGAACTGCGTGTTCGGATTAAGTCCCACGAACACGAATACGCCGTCGGTTTCAAATTCGACCGGCTGGCCATCTTTAACAGCCTTGACCGAGCTAACTTTACCGTCGGTTGCGGCGATTTCGGAGGTCTGGGTGTTCAAGTGAATCGTGATTTGTCCGGCATCTACGTGCTTCTGCATTTCGTCCTGCAGCACTTGACTAGCTTTTACCGTGCTTCGAACCAGCAGGTCTATGTGTGAGGTAAAGCGCGTCAGAAAGATCGCTTCCTGAAAAGCCGAATTTCCTCCGCCAATGACTACCAGGCGCTTGTCACGATAGAACGCACCATCGCATGTCGCACAGTAATGCACGCCACGACCGTAATATTCGGCCTCACCAGGTACGCCGATTTTGTTGTAGTCGCTACCGGTTGCTATTAGCACGGCACGAGCCTCGACTGGCTGCCCGTCAACAATGACTGTTTTTGTGTCACCATTGTCTTTAATTTCTGACACCTCGCCAAGCTCAATCTGCGCGCCAAAGCGCTCAGCCTGGGCTTCAAGCTGACCGGCCAGTTTCATACCTTCAATTCCCTCAGGGAAACCAGGATAATTGTCGACTTTGTCGGTAATCGCTGCCATACCACCAATGACACCCTTTTCGTACAGTACGGTATCAATGTTCTCCCGCGTCGTGTATACGGCTGCGGCAAGAGCACTCGGACCTGCTCCTATCATTACGACGTCGCGAATAGCAGAACCACTCATAATTACTTCAACTCCTTGACTTCAACGATGAACTGCAGTGGCCCGACCGGCGTTCCACTGCCCTGGTCCGTAGAACCATATGCTTTGTCGGCAGGTATAGTCAGGCGTACGGTCGAGCCTACTTTTACGCCCGTCAGACCTTCGGTCCAGCCTTTTATGACACCAGTCAGACTGAATTCCGCGGGTGTAGTGGTCCCGTTTTTCTTGGAACTGTCAAAAATCTTGCCGTCACTCGTCCAGCCGAAATAATTAGCACTAATGGTCGAGTCCGCTTTCAGCGTTTCGCCGTTACCCTGGACTAATGTCTCAACTTTAAGCTCTTTCACACTAGCAGCATCAAAGGCGGCAGCCGAATAACCATCAAGCGGCTGGCTGGCTTTGGCGTTTTCTTCGCTCGCTTTCTTCTGCTCCTCTTGGTACTGCTTTACCATTTTCTCGTACTCCGCTTGTTGTTTCGCGGCGTCCTTTGCTTCGTTTTCTGGCGCCAATATCATGGCAATAAAGCCGGCTAATGTGCCGACAGTTAAAACAATCGCGATAATCCAAATGCCCGTACGTTGGGCGGTCGATGTGGCCATTCTTCCCCTATTCCCGTTAAATGCAGTACTATTATTGCTTGTAATAGTATATCAAATTGTCTCAGCTTTATGAGTACGTTTTGCCGCTTCGCTAATCCGTTCGATCAACACCTTCACGTCGTCATCAGTAAGCGTCTTCTCGTAGCTGACTGCGCGTAGTCTTAGCGTAATCGTCTTGGTGTCGCTTCCATCGGCACGGTAAATGCTAATCGGCGACAACGTTAATTGCAGTGATTCGTCATTATCTTGTTTCACAGCTTCTTGGGCAGATGCGTATACATCCGCATACGACACATTTTTCGCAACCACCAATGATATGTCTTGGCTGATGGCCGGAAACCGTGAAAGCGGCAGGTACGTATTGCTCACAGCTTCGAGTGCTTCATGGAATGAGGCAAAGCTCAGACTAGCAGCTGCTACCGTATCCGGTAGCTTGAAACCTTGGCGAACCGATTGTTTTAGTTCGCCGACAATGCCGAGTGTCTGTCCGTTCTTTGTCATCACGAATGCCGAACGTGATTGCTCAAAGACTGACGCCCCGGGATAATCCAGTGACTCTGTTATCGGCTGGTAGGTGACTTCAATGGCTGCGTCTTTACATAACTGGTCTATAATACGGCGGACCTTGTAGAACAGTGCTCCATCGTGACTTTGCTTCGACGCGTAGACCAATTCAAGTAGTTCCGTTTCGTTAGGCAAACCTTGCTCATCGACATTCCGCTTGTTGTGTCCTTTGCCTAGTTCGTAAAGTACGAATTCGTCGAATCCGTTTTTGATATTTGGACGCACCTTGTCGAGTAGGCTAGGCAGCAGACTCAACCGGTAATACTGAAGGTCTGGACTGAGTGCGTTCGATAGGCCAAACGCCTCACTGTCGTCCTGGTTGGCCTTTTCGAGTAACTTCCGGTGTACGAAACTATATGTTAATACTTCGTTTGCACCACTCTGTTTCAGGCTTCGACGAATAAGTCGTTTTGCCTGAAGCCGAGAATCAAGTGTTGCAGGCTCAATTGATCGCTGTGGTAGCTCCCGCGGCAGCTTGTCAAACCCATACAGTCGGCCAACTTCTTCGACAATATCTTCGGGTAGTTCTATGTCGGTCCGCCAAAATGGCGCTTTGAACCACCGCTCACCGTCGTTAGTATCAACTGCGAATTCAACGTTGCTTAGTAGTGTCTCAATTTCCTTCGCGTCGAGTGACAAACCGAGCCGGGAGTTAATAAATTCTGGTGTCGTCTTAACGGATTGTACGTCGTTAAGTTCGTCATGCTTGTCTTCGACTTCCGATGCCTGCACACCGCCTGCAACATCAAGTACCGACTTTAGGAGTAAATTCAAGACGTATGGGTTTTGCAGTGGTGACTGTCCCTTGTTAAAGCGGGTGACTGCGTCGGTGAATAGTCCATGTCGCATGCTGCTTTTTCGAATTGCGTACATGTCGAAGTTCGCAACTTCGAGTACGATGTTTTTCGTATCATTCGACACCTCGCTATTGCCGCCACCCATAACCCCACCGAGTCCGACAATGCCTTCACCGTCAACGATAACGATATCGCTTTCAGTTAGTTCGTAGGTCTTACCGTTCAGTAGTTCGGCCTTTTCGCCGTTTCTTGCAAGTCGTGCACCTAGCTTGTGGCCGCGCAGCTTGTCGTAGTCATAGGCGTGTGTGGGTTGGGCCGTAAGGAGCATGACATAGTTCGTAACATCGACGATGTTGTTGATGGGTTTACCGCCGAGTCGCACTAGTTCGGCCTGCAGCCATGTCGGGCTAGGCTTTACCTTTACATCTTTAATGGCGACAGCCATGAAACGCGGCACTACATCTTGTGCGTCGTTTGAAATGGTGAGGTCAAGACCGCTGCCTTTGTTGAATTTCGGAAAATCCTTATACCAATTGGGGCTAACGAACGTTTTTCCCGTAATACCGGCAACTTCACGAGCCACGCCAAGTTGGCCAAATAGATCCGGCCGGTGCGTGAACATCTTGTTTTCAATGTCGATAATTTGGTCATCTAAACCATATGCGGTAGCAAACGATGTACCGGCTTTTATTTCAACGCTAATCGGCTTCCATTCGTTCGCGTCTAATTCAAGAATTCCTTCATGGCTGTCGCCGAGTCCAAGCTCTTTCGGGCTAGCAAGCATACCATTACTCATTTCTCCGCGCAGTTCGCGCGCACCTAGCACAAATGGCTCATCGTCGTGATACGTCGAAGGCACGACTGCTCGTGGCGGCAACCATATAGCCAACATGCCAGCATGAACGTTTGGCGCGCCACAAACAACTTTTACCAAACCATCATTACCACGTTCAACGTCCTTAACGACACCATTGTCATCTATGAGACATACGTGGAGTTTATCGGCGTTCGGGTGCTTTTCGCACGACACGACTCTTACGATTACGGCGTCTTTGTATATATCACCGAAGTCTATGACATCTTCGACACCGCCAAGTTGTTCGTTGATGCGTTTTACCAACTCATCAACGGGCGGCAACTCACCATCAATATATTGTTTGATTTCGTTCAGACTTACTCGCATAACTATCCGAATTATAGCGTATTTCGCTATTGACCGTTATAGTTCGTCCAGTCTGTCGCCAGATCGAATCCATATGGGTGCCTGAGCGCAAAACCGCCGGTATCATATACTTTCGCCGGCCCGAGGCTCGTTTCGACGACGCTGCAGCGCGGGTATGACACTAGGTTCGCCGCAATCAGTACGTATCCATCTTGGTCAATTTTGGCGCCATCTGATCGAATAGTGTACGTATTGCCTGGCCCACACGAGGTAATAACACGGTTCATAGGTAAATCGTAATATGTCTCGCGATGCGCGACCCCCTGGCTATCAACGAAGACATGAGCTCCCTTTGAAGCAGTCAATGCGTCAGGTCGCGGTACAAATACAACCCTCTGCGGCTGAGGAGGCACTTCTTTAACCCGTTCGATAGCAAGGACCGTTGACGTTCCGTTCGCTACCAAATCACCCGCTTTGAATGTTGCTTTATCTTTAGCACCAAGCGGCTCAAGCCCGGCATCGTTCAAAACTGCGTTCGGTGACTGTGCAACCGTCTGCACCGTTTGGCGTATATTGCCGTCGATTACCGCAACAAGACGCGACCGATAAATAATAACGTCCTCGTGTTCAGAAGATAATTTTTCCGTGCGCGTGGGCTCGACAATATCGTGTGGGTCGACCAATATGCTCGCTGCGTTTAATGCGTCTTGCACCGTTGTCGCACGCGTCAGAATAACTGACTTTTTACCACGATCATAAAATGTCACCAATCGCTCGACTCCTGAAGGTTCGGGTTGAAGAAAAACATAAAGTAGCCCAACGATAAAAAGCAGTGTCATGAACGTGCTGGCAATCAATGTTTGCTTATGTCGTCGCAGTTTTCTTTGAAGACTCTTTTTTGTGTGTTGGTGCATGCCGCCCGTATGCCTTCCGTGTTGTGGCGTGTCCGCCTAAAATTGTCTCAAAAAGTCGAGCTTTGCCGAGTGGAAGTGGCGTACGTCTTCGATGCCATTTTTCATCATGACTAGCCGGTCGACACCGACACCCCATGCAAAACCGGTATATACGGTTGGGTCTATATCGGCAGCCTTTAGTACGTTCGGGTGGATCATACCGCAGCCAAGTAGCTCAATCCAGCCTTCGTGCGAACAGACCTTGCATCCCTCCCGATTGCAGAATGGACAGCTTAGCGAGAATTCGAAGCTTGGTTCAGTGAACGGGAAGTAGTACGGATTAACACGGACTTCGAGTTTTCGGCCGTAATATTCCTCCAGGAATTTTTGTAGGGTCGCAACCAACATACCAGCATGGACGTCTTTTGAAACGTATACGCCTTCGAGTTGGTAGAACGTATGTTCGTGGCGGGCATCTAGGTCTTCGTTTCTGAATACACGGTCAGGTACGACTGCCGCAATCGCTTCGCCGTTTTCTAGGTTTTGTCGGTATTTCTTAAGAACTCGGTTCTGCATGGTACTAGTGTGCGCAGGAGCAATCCATGGGTGGCCATCGGCATCTTTTTCGACTGTCATGAACGTGTCGTAATCGTCACGCGCCGGGTGTCCGGCCGGGAAGTTCAAAGTTTCGAACATATGGTATTGATCGTCGATTTCGCGCGACTCTTCAATAGTGAATCCCATGCGGTTAAAGATGTCAGAAAGCTTTGCGATTTCTTGGCTAAGTGGGTGAATCGTTCCATGGTCGCTCGGCAAAAGTTCCGGACGCGTCGCATTGGTGTCGAATGGCGCGGTGACATCAATCGGCTCAAGTTCTTTTTCATCCCCCGACTCTGCCGCTACCATCGCCTTCAATTCCATCGAAAGTGCGTTGATCGCCTGGCCAAACGCTGCACGTTCGCGTGGTTCAAGCGTTGGAATACGCGCGAATAGGTCTTTCAGTTCCGGCGCCTTTAATATATCGCTCTTTTGCTCGAGCTTCTTATATCGTTCCAAAAGTTCGGTTCTGACCGAAGCGACAATGTCGTCGTTTTTCATCTGGTAATCAGTATACCGTTACCGAGAGGCAGCGACAAGCCAGATAAGAATAGTGACTGCAGCGATTACAATAAGTACCCATGCCCAAGCTAAGCTGGTCGTGGTCTTCGTTTTTTCGAGATACGCAGAATCATTAACGCCATCGGAACGTTCTTTGTCTGCTTCGAGCGACTTTTTCTTTGCTTTTTCAGCCAGTTCAGCCGCAATACGTTTTTGCAGTTCTGAACGTTCGTTCTGCTGGTTTACAAATAATGCCATTACTTTAATTGTATACCAGTTTACTTCTATGGCGCTATGGTATACTTAAGCCATATTTCTATACAAGGAGGGAAATATTTATGGCAACTAAGAAACCGGCCGCTTCGACCAGAAAAACGGCCAAAAAACCGGCTTCAACCGCCAAAAAAACGTCTACTAAAGTAACTACTGTCCGTGCCGCAGCGGCGCCGGCAGCTCGCGCTCGCAGCGCACGCTTTACGTTCAGTCGCTCACCACTACTTGCAGCTTCGGTCGCCGAATTCATCGGTACGTTCCTGCTTGCCACAGTCGTGATCGCAGCTTCGGGCCAACCGCTGTTCGTCATGTTCGCCGCACTTGCCGTCGTGCTTGTTGTTGGTGGCATTTCAGGCGCGCACCTTAACCCAGCACTAACCGTCGGTGCACTCGCAACCCGCCGCATTAACCTGGCACGCGCCGTCAGCTATGTCGTCGCCCAGGTGCTTGGTGCGCTGCTTGCGCTCGTCGTACTGAACACTTTCGTCAGTGCCGCACCTGAAGTAAGTGAGTCTGCTAAGGCATTCGGCCAAGCTGCTCCAACACTCTTCAGCGCTCCAGCTCTTACTAGCGGTAAGGAATGGACAGTTCTAGCAGCAGAACTGCTTGGTAGCGTCGTGCTTGCATTCGGTGTTGCTGCTGCTCTTCGTAGCCGCGTACTGCGCTCGGATGTTACACACGCGTTTACCTACGCAGGTGTCCTTTACCTGGCACTTCTGCTTGGTGGTACTGCAGCTAACTATGTTGGCGCCAACGCCATCATGAACCCAGCACTCGCCGGTTCGCTACAAGCCTTGAAGTTTGAACTGTGGCCAGTCCTGGTTTACGTCGTTACTCCTCTGGTCGGTGGAGTACTCGGATTCGCCCTGAACGATGTTATTCAAACAGAGAGCGAAGCTAAAGTCTAATACATAGACCGCAGCAAAAATACCGCCGAATCATCGGCGGTATTTTTATTCGTCGGATGATGGTCTGTCGAGTAGCAGTGTTTCAATCGCTTCAGCTCCGCCGGTAATCTTCACGACATCTTTGTCGACTTTACCAAGCTCTTTTTGGGCGCTATTAAAATGTCCTACCGTCGCTCCCAGGCTGTTACCTACTTTGACCAAGTAGGTCTGAAACGCCTGCATGTGTTTGCCGAGCTGTTCGACATTCTTTCGTATAATCTCGGTGTCCTTTTGAATCTCAAGGCTGCTAAGACCTTGTGAAATTATTTGCAGCATTGCGCTAAGGGTACTTGGCCCAACGATTGTGACGCGTTTTTCAACGGCCGCATACTGCATAAGGTCGCGACCATTTACACCGCCGGCTCCGACTTTATTCGCGAGTAGGTCGTAATAAATCGCCTCGCTTGGTATGAACATCAAAGCTTGTGACAGCGTTCCCTTCTTGGCATTGATATATTTCGCCGTCTCATCAATACGTTTTTTAAGGTCGTCTTTAAACGCCTTCTCGTAGCCAGGCCGATCTTCCGGCTTGCAATCGATTAATCGGTTGTAGTTTTCGAGTGAAAACTTTGAATCAATCGGCAGAATCTTGTCGTCCAGGTGAATAACCGCATCGACAATCATTCCTTCCCCCAAACGGTATTGAAGTTCAAATGCCCCTGGCGGAAGCATGTTTTCAAGTATTTGCTTTAAGTAAAACTCACCAAGTACGCCACGCTGTTTGGGGTTGGCTAGAACGTTTTGCAGGCTTTTAAGCTCATCAGCAACATCGACAACTCGTCGGTTGGTTTCGTCCAATTTAGTAAGACGGTGCGATACATCGGCAACTAGTTTTGCGCTCTCCGAAAGTTGTTTTTGAACCGACTGCTGGATCGAATCGTTACTTCGTTCCAGCTTATCACCCATGGTTTGCTGCAGCTGACTGATCGAGCGTGTAAGCTCGGTCACGTCAGACTTCATAAGCTCAACGGCGCTGCCCTGCTTTAGTTCACGCAGCCGTATGTTCAAAATAATCGTTAGTATAACGAAACCAATCACGACGACCGCCAGAACGGCGATTATAAGCGTACCCTCTGTCATGCTTACGATTATACAGTAATGGGGTTAGCCCATCGCCAAACGGGCAAGCGTAGCCGCCACGACAACTGCAATGATGCTAATTACTAAACTGGTCGGTTGTACCAGCCACGAAAATAGCACGTAGGCAACGGCGAATAATATGACTGATACGACGGCTGCCAGAATAATAGGCAAGCTGGCGACAAGCCCAAATAGACCCCACAGGCTAACGGCAACGCCGATAATAGCGAGGATTGGGCGGTACACGCGTTCTCGGACGAGCAAAATCAGACCCAACATGGACGAAAGAACAATGGCCGTACCGCTGGCGATTGCTTCACGACTGTCGCACCGGGCTAAAGCGGCGGATTCGCGGCATAGAATTGGTTCGAACGCAAAACGTTCAAGCAACAGATACGCAGCAAAGGTTACGATGCCGACAAGCAAGCCATACAAAAAGATATTCGTGATCGTCCGAACGTTCATCGTTGCCCACGCCGCATGAGGATCGCTTGCTTCGATAACCTTGGCCACTTTCAGCTCTCTCTTGTTAGGATATTTACAGTATTTTACCAGCTTTTGGTGGTTTTGACCATTGCTTCACACTGCCAGGCTTAGCCTTGCCTTCGCGCTGAAGGTACCAAAGTCCCCCAAGTAGAGCAATGATCACGCCCCCGACCACGTCGAGCGGGCTATGCACAAGTGCAAGTACCCTGCCAACCGCAACAGCAAGAGTCAGAAGGATCAGTATGGCCGTGGCCACTTTCTGTTTTGTCTCAAACCACACCGCTAACGTTATGGCCGTACAAAACAGCACGTGGTCTGAGGGGAATCCCGGGTTGTTCAAGAATGATGCCCCAGCCGAGACGCCCATTAGCTCGAAGGGCCGTTCCAGTTCGGGTTGGAATACGCTTCCAATCAGTTTCGCTAACAGGTAGGCGGTAAGCCCCGCTAAAAGGACGCGACAATATGCTCGGTAGCGCTGGCCGCGCTCTATTTTAAAAAGCAGCGCCCATGTACCAATCAGGACGACAGGCAGCACTGCACCGTCAGCAAGAATTTTAACGAGAGTTTCATACATAAGAAATATTATACTCTTTCGTCTTCTGTTCGCGGGGAGCTCGTTTGCTACAATAACGGCATGGACAAACTAAAACCCAACACGTCAAACGCAACCCTTAACAGACTACGTGCCGCTGTACTAGGCGCGAACGACGGTATTGTCTCGACTTCTAGCGTACTTATGGGTGTCGCCGGAGCAACGAGTGACACCAAGACCATCTTTACGGCCGGTATGGCCGCACTGGTAGCCGGCGCGCTTTCAATGGCAGTCGGTGAATACGTGTCGGTTAGCTCGCAGCGCGACGCAGAAAAATCAAGCGTCGCCCACCTGCCCCATGCAGACTTCGAGTTCACCAACCCATGGCAGGCGGCATTCGCGTCTTTCGTTGCTTTCACAGTCGGAGGCTTGATCCCATTTCTTGCGGTCATCATGGCCCCCGATAAAGTAAAAATACCCGTCACGGTTATCGCCGTCATTGTTGCGTTGGTTCTTACCGGTGTTGGCAGCGCAGCAATCGGAGGCGCTTCAAAGATCCGGGCGACCTTCCGCGTTGTTGTCGGAGGGTTAGTCGCCATGGCCATAACCTACTATATAGGTACGCTTTTCGGTTCAGCATTCATCTAATACGTATTCATTTGTCAGGTATTTATCTCGTGATGAAATATTCTCATCAGATGATTTTTTGTCACCTTTGAAATAGCCAGCAGACCCAACTAAGCTGCAGGGATTATATTCCAAGTGTGAAAACAATAATCTCGAATGGCATGCGGCTGCTAAGTGCGGTTATAGTAGCCTGCTCGTTCTGTCTCGCAAATGCTCCCAATAGTTCAGCCACGAACATTGGTGCTGAAGTTAAACCGGTTCGAATTATCCATATCGATGACCGCGCTAACATTGTCCGTATAACAAGCAATACGCCTCGTTCAGTCACCCCGGTTGTATATAGAATTGGGTCAGACGTGCCGTTGCCCTATACTTCGTCACTTCAGTCTAAATATGAACAAGTCCTGAAGGAGTACGATATGTCACGGCCGGTCGTCATACAGGTCAAAAATACCAATGCATGGGAAACTATAGTAACGTACGTACTGAACACGATTGGTAAGATGCTTCAGAGGTGACGTGTCACATTTTTCATATTTGTGAGATATCACACAACTCTGCTTACCTGCCAGGTTTATAGTGGAATAATGTTTGACATAAACCACGCACGTACATCGCTAAAAGACTTTTTTTTCGAACGGCAAACGTGACACCTTGCCACGTAAGGCCGTCGTGATTCCCTATGACGATACCTCCAGCCGCGTTTTCCTTGTCGATGAAGGTTACGTTAAAGTTGTATCGCATAGCAGCAGCGGATCCGAACGTATCCATTATCTGTACGGACCTGGTGATTTCTTTCCGGTTATACGGCTTTTTAGTGATATTGAGGTGCGGGCAGAGTTCGTCGCTTTTACGGACACCGTTATTTTAAGCAAGTCTGTGTCAGATACGACCGGGTTTTTTGAGAATAATCCACATGCCATGCTGGCCATACTCCACTAGCAAGCTTCTACCTACAGCCGGATAGTGAACCTAAACATGGGCAACGCAAAACACCGCGTGGCGTACAGAATGCTTATACCTTTGCCAGCGCTTCGGAAAGCATCAGACCGATCATTGCGTGATTGACATGCCTATAACATTACAAGACATCGCCAGCATGGTGCGTCTTACCCGCGAAAGCGTCGGAAAGGTTATGGCCGAACTGGAACGTGAAGGTTGCGCGCACTTCGGACGTAGGAATATTATCGTATACCCAAACCGTCTGCAGGAAGTCGCACAGGAATAATTACGACATTTAGCGTGTAATAAACCGACTGTTGGCCGTATTCCAGTGATTACTTAAGTAGCCACTTGTCGGGCTATTGCCACAATCGAGTCGCTACCAGTCGATAGCGCGTGTACAAACCGCCCGCATAGTTATTGCGTCGCCAGTTTTGGCGGGTATAATCATATGCAAAGGCAAATATATAAACACCTCATGAAGCAGTCGACGCCCACTCCAAAGCTACCCTCACGTCACCGGCAAATTGGCCGGAAGGTTCTTCTTGCCGACCGACTGAGTCATGCGTTGGGCAGTACCGAGTCTAAAAAAGCTAATCACCTGCTGGGATTCTTAAAACGACGGCCTAAAACAATCGCACTAACTTGTGCCGTCGTGGCTTGCGCTGGAATACTCGGCCTTACAACCGTTCAGTTCTATACCACAAAGGCCGAGGCCGCCCAAAAAGCTGCCGCTACCGAAAAACAGGCTAAGCTTGCTAAAAAAAGCATTGCTGCCGAAGCCTGCCGCCGCAAAAAGGCTGAGCAAAAAGCCGACCTTATCGGTAAAGTTACTTACGACCAGTTGTACGATTACGACGAATGCGATAAATGAGTTAGCTCACGTCACCAGGCGGCAAATCTCGGTTTATTCCATCGGGTATTCTAAATCGTAATTCGTTGAGCTGCTCTTCAGACAGGCTCTTAGGTATACGGCGATCTTTGAGATATAAACACACATCGTCAATGATTCCTTCGCAGCTAGTTCTTCCTTCCATTTCATACTTGGGGAAAATACACCCAGTAGCAATGTGCGCCAATCTATTCTGCGTACTGTCTTCGAAGCTCTGCCAGAATTCGCATTCCTTCCCTAAGTTTTCTTCTGAAGGGTAAGATCTTTCTTGCACCATAAACTAGTTGATGTCGTAGTCGTATATTTTTAATGATCCGTCGCTGTTGTTTTGTGGGTCATTTGTATTGTACTTAGAAGAATTCGTTTGTGTTTCAGATACATACTCATGGCTTAGTGCCCATGAAACAAAAGCGCACCAGCCAAGAGAAAAAATAAAGAAACAGATAATACTCCAACTTACCGTACTTTTTTTAAATTTTAAGTTGAGTATCGATACTACCACTGCTCCTACGCTTATCGGTGCAAGTATCAGCGACAACGCTTGTACAACTACAACAGTGTTCTCAGGGATTGGGTAAACAACGACCTTACCTTGATTCTCAGGATTAATGCCGTCCAAGCCGCTTAATGCTGCCATTATGCCAAAAAGGAGCAAGATCGGTACAAGAATGATAGATAGGATAAGGGCTATCCTCGCTAGTCGAACGGTTCTTGTTTGACTTGAGTTCATTAAATAAAGTATAGCAAAGAAATACTTTAGGGTATTCAAAGCACGACTCTGCTACGAAAAAGACCAGCAAGTGCTCGTCCTTTTTCGTGGTTGGGAATGGTGATGTGTTTCAGGAAAATCTTGCCAGCTTCAATTTATCTGACTTGTGTTTTCAGCTTCAAATTTAAAATATATTGCTGATGGTTTAGATTAGGATATAAGCTCATATATTTCATATGCTTTTCTACAAAAGTTAGCCCATCCTTATCGCTCGTCGAATACGTTGTTCGAGTATTGTAGTTCTCATCGTGAGTCATCTCAATAAGCTGGACACGTAACCCAATACCTTCTTTAGACTTAAAGAAATTGTTAATTCGGTTGTTAATGTTAGCCTCACGATCTTTACGTTACTTTTTAAGTATACTACAAATATTGTAAAAAATTCGACAATACTTCATACTAAGCCTTTGACCGATTGGAGGATCAATGGCTAAGAAAAGAAACAGGCACAGTGCCGATATAAAACGTGCACGTAAGCGCAAATTTAAATCTAACAATCAAAAGAACGCGTAAATTAAAATATGGCCGATACGGCCATATTTTATTGTAGAGTTCAATAATGCTTATGCTTGGCTGTGGATGTGGGTCTAGTACATGAAATGAGACAGATGAGACACAGCAGCTAACTATAGTATCATCTGGCTTCCGTTAATTCAGTCGAAGTAAGGCTATTCTTCATCTGTAACAAAGAACTTGCCAATTCCTGCAAGATCAGTTTCGGTTTCAAGATACTTTTGAAATTTTAGCCCTATTTCAGATGCTACTTCTTTAATATCAAGCAACTCGCGCACAACGTCTACATGCAGTCCTTCAGGCTAACTAGCTAATTCTCCTATTTTCAATTTCTCTAGCTGCTCTTCAGCATTCGGACTGTGCGGACTACCACTTCCGACAGACTCGCCGTCACTGGTTCGGCGCATCGTGAAGAGGCTTGTTGCATCTGTTCCGCAGGCACGAAGGATTTCTTCACCCCCTGGATGGCGAGGAATGTAGCTAGTTATGTCGTAGACCGATCCGGAGATTATCGTCCAGCAACTGGATTTTGAATCGTGTATTTTGACATCTTCGAGTGTGTAAACAGTGTCGGTCCTGCCCGTGCTTGTCGAAGGCGTAGTCGTCTCGGTTGCGGATCGATTGAGCGACACGAATACGCCAGCAATGAGCGCTACCCCGATTACACTGATGGCTATGATGAATAATTTCGTACTCATATCAGCCTGCCAGTGGTTCCGGGCTTTTACCCAAATTACGCTTTACATAGTTTATGACAAGGTCTTTATCGTACGTATCAAGGGACTGGCTTCGTTGCCAAGAAGAAAGGACGATGCTTTCTTCATTAGCCGGGCGCGGTGCGAGGACGATTTTCGTCGGTGCGAACTTGGGTTCCGAATAGGGCTTTGACACCAGCCGCTTGAGGTCGTTTAGTTGGCTTGATGGGATATCTGGCCGATACGTGACGACGATGCCACCGTGCTCCAGGTTATGAATCAGCTGGTCGTCGCGCTGCTGCGTTTCATATACTCCCCATGCAACCGGTGATGCATGGTCACCCGATGTCGGCAGTTCGTTATCTGAGTAGTCTTTGCGTTCGACATGCTTTCTACCTTCGTCCGTATGAGCGATACCGGGGCGCGGTGGTTCGGATTGCTTACTGACAACTACCAAGGCCGCGAACCCGACTAGCAGGATGCCGATGAAGCCGTACAGAAACTTAGGATTCATAGCCCCACTCTTTTTGCCACTGCTTCATCTGCTTGATCTCGGCCGTCTGGGTCTTGATCACGCCAGCTGCGAGGTCTTTGACTTCTTGTCGCTTTGCGTTCGTATCAGCGTCGACCGACATTTCAATCGCCTGTTCGTGGTGGAGGATCATCTGCTTCAGGAACTCTTCGTCATAGGCCTCTCCGGTTAAACCTTTCAGCTTGTTCATCATCTCGACCATGTCCCCGGCCATGTCAGCACCACCACCGCCGTGACTCATGTGTCCGCCGCTGGCCGTAATCTCGAACCCCCAGGCCTTTTGCCACTCTCGCATCTGCATCATCTCATTCGATTGAACCTGAACGATGTTACTGGCGAGGTTGAATAGCTGTTCGTGGGCAGCAACAGACATTGCTTGCTCCGACATACTGGCTGCAGCTTCGTGGTGGGCGATCATTTCAGCGATATATGTCTCATCGAACTCATCTCCTTTTAATGAGGCGTATTTGCTTTTCGATGGCGTTTCGGTTTTAGCTGTCGTCGCTACGGTATCTTTGGTGTCCGCAGTCGTCACTTTTTCCGGTTTAATCGCGATGACCCCGAAGTACCATACGACTGCGGCCACAATCACCATGACGATGATGACAATAGTAAATATCTTGTTTTTTGTTAAGTTCATATAATCTTATTCCTTATCCATTTCCCGTAATTCCACCTTGTAATCGGCAGCTACCTTATTCTTAAATTCAATCAACTTCCCAAATTGAAGTTTTCTACTCATATCGCTCAAATCTATGCCCCCAGAGTGGTGCTTTTTCATAAGGTCGATAAAAAGCGTATCAACTTCACCACTTGATGCAGACTGCAATTTACTGAGCTCAGCCGCGGAGACTAAACCTGGATAGGACGGGTACATGTCGTGACCGTCCATCTGAGGAAAATCGGCTAGATTTGTGTATGTCTCACCCCATTCGTTTAGCCATGCCTTGTACTGCGATTCTGCATCCGCTTGTTGCTTTTTCATCTCTTCCGCCATCGATCGAACGCTCTGATTCGTTGAGCTACCAAGGGCAGTATCGGCAAGCATGACACCCTGTTGATGATGCACGATCATTTTCTGAGAAAAGTCTACGTCGAAAAAGTCGTGCTTCGTAGGATCGAGCGGCTGCTTCTGCTGAGTAGTTATGCTCTGCGCACCCGGCGTTGCAGCGGGCTGGCCTTTGAATAAGTACCAGCCTGCCACACCGATGCTAAGAATCGTCAGGGTACCGATTGTTAGCAATTTCTTCATTAGTAGCCCCAGTCAGTCTGCCACTGCTTCATCTGCTTGATTTCAGCCGTCTGGGCACTAATGATGCCACGGGCTAGGTCTTTGACTTCCTGATGAGAGGCGTTCTTCTCAGCCGGAGCCGCCATGTCGATTGCAGATTGGTGATGCATGATCATCTGTTCGATGAAGGCTTTGTCAAACTCGTCACCGGTCTTGCCCTCGAGTTCAGCGGTCATACCAGCCATGTCATCCATCATGCCCATTGCCGAGTGATCCATCATGCTATCAGCTGATGTCGATGGGTATCCCCACGCCGACTGCCAAGCTTTCATGTCGGTAATCTCTTTCTCTTGGGTGTTAACGATATCGTCAGCCATGCTTTTTAGCTCGGCGTGTCCGGCGTTTTCCTGGGCGAGCTTGGCCATGTCAACCGCACCTTGGTGATGGGCGATCATGTTTGCAAGGAAGCTTTTGTCATAGGCCTCGCCCTTGAGGGCGGCATATTCCTTATACGTGCTCGATGAAGTGTCGGCCGGAGAAGCGGCTTCGGGCGCATAGGACTGGAATAATGTGTCGCGCAGCGCAAAGACACTCGCGCCCGCTATGATGATAATGGCCGCTATGATACCAATAATTACTTGTTTGCTCATTATAAATCTCCTAAGTTAAGCTAATTCGAAAGAATCAACTAATCTCAGAAGCGTAGGACTGCATTGAGCACGTATGCCGGCGGCCCTGGTGGTGGTCTGAGCGCGACGGCGACTTTTGTCTGACCGGAGTGTTTTTCGTCGAATGCTTCAGCGATCGATTGTTGGTCGGCAAGGTAAAATGGAGGTATCTGGTCGTCGTCATCTTTTTCAGTCTGATTATCAACGACCCGCAGCTTCTCAGGAGCCGATGCAGTGCATATGGAGATACATGACAAGTTGGTGACCGATCCATGATTCATCCCTCCAGTGGAGTGACTTGAACTGGCCGCCATAGCTGAGCCGTGCGCACCCAAGGTTAAGAGATTCACCAGTACGGCGAGGAGTATCGGCATTGTTACGCGAAATAAGCGTTTCACTATTCTATTTTACCACTTATGATTTTTAGTAGTTCTCAGAGGTGTAATTCGGAAAGAAATCTTGCTTGATACTGTCTCTAGAGAGTCCGTTTTTGAGCAAATCTTCGCCGAGCGCTTCAACCATTGGTTCGGGGCCCGACAGATAGATAAGCGAATGTGTCATATCGGGCACCTGTTTGGACAACGTCTCAAAACTCAGCTGCTCGCCGATGACATAGATAACCTTGAATTCAGTGTGCCGATTGGCTGCCGCTTCCAGCTCTTCCATGAACGGAAGATTATTGTCTCGTCCGTTATAGACCAGTGTCGCATTGACGGGCTGGCCGCCGTGTCCGCGACTTTTGAGCATACTGTAAAACGGCGTGATTCCGATTCCTCCGGCAATAAACACGAGCGGTCGCGAGCTGTCTTCCCAAACGAAGTCACCATCGGGCTGCTCGACAAGACGCATCGTCCCGCCGACCGGCAACGCGACTAGCGCCTGCTTGAATGTAGTATCGGTAACCCGGGTTGTAATTTGAATATACCCATCGTGTGGCGTCGATGAGATTGTAAACCACCGTTTCGTGCCTTCGCCGTCTGCATTTTCATGAAATAACTCAACACGAATGAATTGTCCGGGCGTCCATGAGATGGACTCGTCTGCCTCGAACCGAAACGCCCATACATTATCCACTAGATTCTCTTTACTTATGAGCGTAAGGGTATCGCTATCGTGGGTCTGGTGAGTATATTTCTCAGGATTCTTTTCAAACAACTGTACGCAAGTAGCGCAGCAGAGATAGTAGGCCTGGCCATTATATTGGCGGCTGTGGCCGAGTGCTTCCGCCTCGGCTTTGACGACGACATCGCCTGTTACCGGACAGATCGCCTGAGTGTCATTGAGCGTAGCCGGATCAATGACTGGTGCCTCGTCGTGATGATGATGTTCGTGCATGCCCCCTCCTCTATAACCGTACTTTCCGTAAAAACTGCGCGTTTATCGCAACGACGATGGTAGACAGTGACATCAATACCGCACCAAATGCCGGTGACAATACGAAGCCGAGCGCAGACGTGACACCGGCCGCAAGCGGAATCGCCAAGGCATTATAGCCGGTTGCCCACGCAAGGTTTTGTAGCATCTTGCCGTAGGTCTTTTTCGAGAGCGTGACGATTTTAGCAACTCCACGCGGATCACTACTTGCCAGCACGATACCGGCTGATTCTATAGCAACATCGGTCCCAGCTCCGATCGCAATACCGATATCTGCTTGGGTGAGAGCTGGAGCATCATTGACGCCGTCACCAACCATCGCCACACGACTACCATCTTCTTGAAGCCTCTTAACGGTTTCCGCTTTATGCTCTGGTAGCACTTCCGCAAAGTATTCTTTGATGCCAAGTTCCTTAGCAACCCATGCAGCCACGCCCTTACTGTCACCCGTCAGCATAGCGACGCGCTTACCCGTAGCGTGGAGCGAAGCGACGGCTTCTTTGGATTCCTCCCGGATAACGTCCGCAAGCATGATTGCGCCTAGGACGTTTCGTCCCTCAATGACATACACCACGGTCTTGCCCTCATCCGAGGCCTTCTGTGTCGCTGCCTTCATTGAAGAATCAAGTCTAGCAGCACGCTCCTCTAAGATCCGAGGGCCACCGATATAGGCAGCCTTGCCGTCGATCGTCGCTCGTACGCCACGGCCGGAAAGTGCTGAAAAGTCAGTAGTGTGAATTTCCGGCACGTTTTGACTGCGTGCATGTTGGAAAATAGCCTTGGCAATCGGATGCTCGGATTCGCGCTCAAGGGCAGCTGCGATGCTTAGTGTGCGGAATGTGTCTTTTGCGATAATATCTACGACGCCTTGTTCGCCCTTGGTAAGCGTGCCCGTCTTATCAAACAACACCACGTCGATGTTTCGTGCCGCTTCGAGCGCCATACGCTCACGAACAAGCAGACCGTTCTTAGCAGCGAGCGTCGTCGAGATAGCCGTCACCAGCGGCACGGCAAGTCCAAGAGCATGTGGACAAGCAATCACTAGAACAGTGACGATACGCTCTAAGATAAATCCCGCTGACGCACCTGCCACCCACCACGCGATCCACGTAATAAACGCCGCACCGAGCGCGATAAACGTCAGGTAAAACGCAGCTTTATCGGCAAGAATTTGAGTATTCGACTTGCTTGTCTGTGCATCCTCGACAAGCTTCATGATGCCGGCTAGGGCTGTATCGCCACCGACCTTTGTCGCCTTTATCGTTAGTGCGCCGCTGGTATTGATAGTACCGCCGATGACCTCGCTATCAGGATTCTTTGCGACGGGTTTCGATTCACCGGTCAGCATAGACTCATTAACTTCGGATGATCCCTTTATGACAACGCCATCGACCGGCACCTGGGCACCTGGTCGCACCAGCAGCAAATCACCGACCCGCAGCTCACTAATCAATACTTTTTTCGTCGTGTCACCGTCAACTACCTCGGCTTCGTCTGGCAATAATTTCGCAAGCTCGTTGAGCGCCCCCTGTGCGTTCTGCACAGACGCCATTTCAAGCCAGTGGCCTAGCAGCATGATCGTCACCAGTGTTGCCAACTCCCACCAGAAGTCCATACCACTGACAATCTTCAGTGTGACAAGTAGGCTATAAACGAAGGCAACGGATATCGCCATCGAGATAAGCGTCATCATGCCAGGTTGGCGAGCCGCCAATTCTCCCCTGGCGCTCTTAAGAAACACTAGTCCGCCATAAAGAAAAATGATTGTACCGAATATGGCCGGGATATACTCGCTACCGGTGAACATGAAATTGAGCCCGAACCAACTTTGTACCGTGTGCGAGAAGACGAGAGTCGGTATGGTTAACAGCAGACTCAGCCAAAACTTCTGCTTGAACATATTGGGATTGTGTCCAGCGTGCTTGTCGTGCTCGTGGCTGTGCTTGACTGGCTTTTGCTTCACCTTTTCGAGCGCCATGTGGCACTTTGGGCACATGCCAGGCTTGTCGGAAGTTACGTCATGGTGCATCGGGCAAACATATTGCGTAGCGGAAGTGCCGTGCTCGTGACTATGATGCTGGTGATTGTGCTGTGAGTGATCCACTTACTTTCCCCGTATGTTATTTAATTCATATAGCTTGAGCATCTCCTCGATGGCCTTATCGTGCTCAGAAGTATCGTCCGATGCCAGCATGTGTGCCGTATGAGTGCGCAGATGATTCTCTAAAATCAGCTTGTTTAGTGACGCGAGCGACTTTTGAATCGCTAGGCTCTGCGTCAAGATGTCCATACAGTACGCTTCGCTCTCGATAGCTTTTTCAAGCCCTTTAAATTGTCCTTCTATAATCCTAGAACGGTGTATTGCTCGCTTCTTAATATCCGTAATCATGTTCTTATGATATACCCCCAGGGGGTATTAAGCAAGTCGTATTATCATCTGGAATGCTTTTTTAGCTTCCAGGAAATAGTGAGTCTCCTTCATGCAGAGACTTTACGTTATACGATTAACTATTAGACGTATCTAATTACGACACTAGCCAACGCACAACGGAAGCGTAAAGACTTGCAATGAATTTCTTAGGATAATACTTGATAATGTTGAACAAATTGCTAAGCCAGTTAGCACGCGTAAAGAAATGATGGTGCTGATGCGATCTACCCTCATTAACAGGCTGCTCTTCGTCAGTACAAAGTAATAATAATTTGTCATAAGTGTTCGAAGTGCACATACTTTTATTATACTCCTGCCCCATCATTTTACTTGCTCGGTAAATGTGTTGAGAGCCACTCAGCATATGAGCCTGATTTTTTTATTTACATAGGCACATTTAAACCGATATAATAATACATACGAGGACCAACCAAAAATAAACAATAAATTGTTTATTAAGTTGGTCTATTTCTTTAGGCCATTGAAAGGAGTTCCCTTCCAATGAGCGGCGATATAGTTAGTGAAAATAATAAGCTTGAGAAACAACGCGTTATTGAGCAGTTACACAATATGCCAATAGTAGAGATAGCTTGTAAACGTGCCGGCATTGGTCGTGCGACATATTATCGCTGGCTTAAGAAAGATCCCGACTTTGCAAAGAACTGCCGGGAAGCGCTTACCCTCAGCACCGGTGCGGTAAACGATATCGCTGAAGCCAAGCTCATTACTGCCATCCAAGAGGGCAATATGACGGCTATCTCGTTTTGGCTTCGCAATCGTCATGACAATTATCAGTCTCGGGTCAACATCCAAGGGACTATCAAACATACTTCCGAATCCTTAACGGCAGAACAAAACCAGATGGTAGCCAGAGCCTTACGGCTGGCGGGCTTGATTGATCGCAAAGTAGATGAGGCAGAAGATGAGTAATCCTCCAATCGGCAAACTATCCCCCAAGGAATACGCACAGATTGTCAGCAATAGAGCTCTTCGGATAAAGTTAGCAAAGAAAAGCCCGTTCTGGTTTTTTCACATTTACTTTTACGCGTATATCGAACATGCGACGGCAGATTTCCAAAGAGAGATATTTAACAACCTGAGTGATGAATCTATCCGACACCTCGTTATCGTGAGCTTTCGCGGGAGTGCCAAGTCAACCATCGCCACGATGGTCTTCCCTCTTTGGTCTATCATCAGTGGTCGCAAGCATTTTGTGATCATCGCAAGTCAAACCCAGCCGCAAGCGCATCAGCATCTTAGGAATATACGTAACGAGATCGAGGCCAATGAACTGTTTCGAAACGATTTCGGAAACCTCGATGAAGCCTCGAATGAATGGGGCACTTCTTCCCTGTCATTATCGAAATTTAAGGCCAAGATCATGACAGCGTCGAGAGGACAGAACATTCGCGGGCTTCGCCACGGTTCCCATCGCCCTGATTTAATAATTTGTGATGATATTGAGGATATCGATTCAGTAAAGACCGCAGAAAGCAGACGTGAAACGTTTCGGTGGTTTAACTCAGAAGTAATGGGCATAGGTAGTTTAAAGACCCATTACGTGACGGTAGGCAATCTACTTCACGAAGACTCGTTGGTTATGAGGTTGAAATCTGATTTCGCCGCCGGAACCCGAGGTGGCACATATACCGAGTATCCGTTCATGACTAATGGCAAGGCCCTATGGTCGGGCATGTACCCCGATAAGGCAGCGATTGATAAGCGTAAAGGCGACTTCGACTATATTACCTGGATGAGAGAGTTCATGCTTCAGATAATTGCGGAAGAGAATCAAATCGTAACAAGATCTATGATCAAAACCTATGACCATATCCCTGAACGATTACGCGGTCAGTCCGAGAATCATTATGTCGGAGTTGACTTAGCGATTTCGATGAAGGATACCGCGGACTACACAGCGATAGTATCCCTCCTGGTACGCAGCTTACCTAAAAATAGGATGCAAATTTATGTTTTGCCCCGTCCCATAAATGAACGGATGAGCTTTCATCAAACTATTGATACCATGTTGGAGATTCATAACGAGCAACCGTCTCGTCATTTTGTGATTGAAACTAACGGCTACCAAGACGCGGCGGCTCAATCCTTAAAGTCTTATGGCGTCAAAGTAACCGGAGTTAAATCAATTAATGACAAGAGAACACGGCTTAATATCGTCGCTGACAAAATCGACCGCGGAATCATATTGTTTCCTTCTAAAGGTTGCGAACTTTTGGTATCGCAAATCACCGGCTTCGGAGTAGAACGACATGACGATCTTATGGATGCGTTTACGATAGCCGCCATAGAGATAGTAAATTCTTCAAGAAGGCGGCCCTCTACCGTGCGGTCAAGTGGTCGACGAAAAAGTATTTATCGAAGGAAAGTCTGGAGATAAACATAAGGACGTATACTCGGAAAAGTTCGCCGTTTACCTTTCCTTGGTTTCGCAGATAACTTCTCCGTAGTTCTCTCGATACGTACAGTTTTTGCCACCTAGTAACCTTACCCGAGTAAAGAAAGTCGCGTCTCCTACCAGAAGAAAGTCTCCCTCTGTTATGAATAGTGACGAACTGTCAGAGATATCTGCTGTCAAGTGAGGCCTTTTATAATTGATTCACCCTAGTACGTAGTCACCAATTAAACCGTATAGTGAGTAGTGTTTTGACTGAGCCGGTAAGCATTGCTATGATGGATAGAGCACATTCATGGAATATCTGCATGACTAGGGTGAAATCACCCGATTACGAGTGGAATGCCTGAGAAACCTACGAGAATGAGCGCTACCTAGAATTGTCGCTACGGACACAGCACTAAAGAACAACCAAATATCATTTAATATCGGTCGATCAAAAGTGTCCTGTTCTACTGCGAGAAGAAAGACATAGTATAGGTAGTTGCCCTCTGGAGTAATCCGAGCGGCAGGAGAACGATAATTCGCAACCAATCTGGTTCAGGCTCAAGCCTGACATCGTCCACTACAGCCTTGCGTCAGCAGGTTTTACACAAACACAGCGGGACTAAGAAAAAATCTTCTGCCGCGTCTGCCGGTAAGATTGCCGCTTACGCCGGAGCTTTTATACTCCTCTTAGCGGTCGTTGCCATCGGCTACGAATCACCGCAGCAGGCCACGAGTCAGGTCGCAGGGGTCGGCGACGATGCTCATGCCGCAACATCAGCTGATCACGACAAGGAGCCTTCTGTCGATGAAGTCGTCGCAACCGGTGTAGCTGCCGATCTTGCGTCACGTGCCAACTTGCCGATAGCAGAAAACGTTGCCAGCATGTCTACGTCTCTCGCTGCTAAGACTGACTTGTCACAGACAGATGCCTCGGCTATCACTAAGCCGCAAATCATACAGTCCAATAGCAGCCGTACCGAAGTCATATCGTATACCGTAGTCGAAGGTGACACTGTGCCGTCGATCGCGACCAAGTTCGGTATATCTGCCGATACCGTACGCTGGGCAAATGACCTTGGTAACACCGATGTTGTTACTGCCGGAAAAGTCTTGTCAATTCTGCCGACGAACGGCTTACTTCACACCGTTGCGGATGGAGATACGCTTGAATTGATTGCTACAAAATATAACTCTAACTCCAACCGTATTACTACCATAAATAACTTAGAGCTTTCGGGCATAAAAGTTGGTCAGCGCCTGGTCGTACCTGACGGAGTAAAGCCAGCCCCAATTGTTGCACCAGTCCCTGCAGTGACCAGTCAGTCATCTGGCGGGACTCTTGGAGGCTCACGACTCAACGTGAATCTATTTGCTTCTGCCGGAAATCGCTACGCAGATGGTAACTGTACTTGGTACGTTTACGAACGTCGCGCCCAGATGGGTAAACCCATCGGGAGCTATTGGGGCAATGCGAACACATGGGATACGAGCGCTACCGCAGCCGGCTTTACCGTCGGGCGCGTGCCTCAACCAGGCTCAATCATCCAGTGGGATGAATACTCCGAGCCATACGTCTTATATGCCGGCCACGTGGGAGTGGTCGAACGGGTGCTTGAAAACGGTGACATCGTCATAACTGAAATGAATAATAGCGCTTACGGAGGGTTTAATATCGTGAACCAGCGCACAATATCCGCCGCTCAGGCAGCCCAGCGCAAATACATCTATTAATTATTGCTCTCGATTCATCCTTCTTCAGCAGTACATATCGGAACGGTTCAGCCTATAAATTAACTGAAATATAGTTCATGCTAGACTGAATACATCAATAGCTGTACTATCAAAGCATGAACTCTTTATCTACTGTATCGCTTGGTGCCCTGGCTCGTTTCGGGCACGCCCTTTCCGACCCTACCCGTACCCAAATATTGATGAGGCTTCGCGAGGGGCCGTCTTACCCGGCAGATCTTGCTTTGGATCTTGATGTGACGCGACAGTCCGTGTCCAACCACCTGGCATGTCTGCGAGGCTGCGGCTTAGTAGCCGCTGTGTCGGAGGGCCGGCGTACCCGCTACGAATTGGCAGATTCCCGTCTGAGCCATGCGCTAACGGACTTAGAGCGAGTCGTACTGACGACCGACCCGGAAGCCTGCGCTCATGCTGCTAACAAGGAGTGCTGCTGATGAGTGCTGGACATAGCCACGACATTTCGACCGGGCATGCAGGAGGCCGTCATCGCTGGCGACTAATGCTGGCCTTTATCCTGGTCGCTGGCTTCTTCGTTGTTGAGCTAGTCTTCGGCCTCTTGTCTCAATCACTTGCGCTAATATCTGATGCCGGACATATGGCGGCCGATGTCGTCGCGCTTGGGGCGGCCCTTGTCGCGACGCGAATTGCGATCCGTCAGGACCGCACCGGCAAGCGTTCGTATGGTTCGTACCGTGCCGAAGTATTCGCCTCCGGTCTGACCGTTTTAATAATGCTTGGCGTGGCGGCATACGTCGTGATCGAAGCCATTGGTCGTATCGGTTCGGACGTTGAAGTTGCAACCGGCACGATGCTTGTGGTGGGATTGATCGGACTGGCTATCAATATCGTCTCGATGGCATTACTGCGCGGCGGCTCCAAAGAGTCACTCAACGTCAAAGGTGCGTACTATGAAGTTGTAGCTGATGCGGCCGGGAGCGTCGGCGTCATCGTTGCCGGTATTCTTGTCATGGCTACCGGCTCATCGATATGGGACACTGTTATCGCTGTCGCCATTGGCGTATTCGTCGCCGTCCGTGCTGTGATTCTTGGGCGTCAGGTCTTAGCTGTTCTTGGGCAGCAGGTTCCAGAAGGACTCAGCGTCGATGATGTCGCGCGGGACTTGGAATCGGTAGCCGGGGTAAGTGGTGTTCATGACCTGCACATCTGGACACTAACATCAGGCATGAATGTCGCAACAGCGCATCTCGTCGTTGAGCCGACGGCCGACCCGCAGTCTGTTCTTGCGAACGGACAGGCGACCCTACAGTCAAAGCACGGAGTAGAACACGCAACACTCCAGGTAGAAACCGAGCCGACCAAACAGTGTCATGAGGTGCAGTGGTAATGGCTGGTCATTCACACACGCACCCCAAGATTTCGGCCGAACGACGGTCAGTGCTGAGTCAACGTATTCGTTTCCTCGTCATCTTCACGATTGCTTACAACTTGATTGAGGCCGTAGTCGCACTATTTGCAGGATCTGTCGCGAACTCCAGCGCATTACTTGGATTCGGACTAGATTCAGTTATTGAGGTCTCGTCAGCATTAGCAGTGGCTTGGCAGTTTGCCGGACCTAAGCCTGAAGCGCGCGAGAGGATAGCGCTTCGAATCATTGCTGCGTCGTTCTTCGGACTTGCGGCTTTCGTTTCCTATGACGCTATTTCTACGCTCGTCACACGCGAAGCTCCCGAACACTCAACACTCGGTATCGGTATCGCCGCGCTCAGCTTGCTGATTATGCCGACCGTTTCTCTGATACAGCGCCGGACTGGGCAAGAACTTGGGTCGCACTCAGCAGTAGCCGACTCAAAGCAAACCCTGCTCTGTACCTATATGTCAGCCGTGTTGCTTCTTGGGCTTGCAGCCAACAGTTTATTCGGGTGGTGGTGGGCAGATCCGATTGCCGCGCTGGTCATCGCCGGGCTGGCTGTTCGCGAAGGCATCAATGCCTGGAACGGCGACGCCTGTTGCTCAGCGGAAGCGTTATTCGAGCACGATGATGATCATGATCATAGCCATGCTAGCGCCGAGGCTAAGACCTGCGGGCCAAATTGTAGCTGCTAGTTAGACTCTACTTCGGCTTCTTTGAGTGCCTTGTCTAATACGGCCGACAACGCTTCAACGCTATTGTCTATTTCGATCTTTTTGCCATTCAACGCGAAGGTTGGGGTGCCGTTACCGCCCAGTGCTTGCACTTCCTTCAGGTCAGCACGGACAATGGCTGAGGTTTCTTTACTTGAGTAGTCTTTGCGGAACTGATCCATATTAAGGCCAATCGCTTCGGCATAGCCCTCAAAGAGCTTTACCCTGTCCTCGCTCGATTCCCACACTTTTTGGTTATCAAACAGTGTGTCGTGCATCTCGAAGAATTTGCCTTGCTTAGCTGCTGCTTGGGCTGCAGAGGCTGCGGCGAGGGCGTTCTTGTGTGAACTTGATATAGGGAAGTTCTTGATTTCGAAACGGACCTTATCTTTATAGGCTTCCTTTACGGTCTTTACGTTCGGGTAATACGCTAAGCAGCCTTCACACTGGAAGTCGACGTACTCAGTCAGCGTTACTTTACTATCGGCTTTGCCGTACACGTTGTTAGAACCCTCTACACCCGGGGCGTTCGCAGCCTCTTGCTTGGAATAGACGACTAGTGCGATGAAGCCGAGGATAACGGCTCCGATAAATATCAATAATCTCTTGTTGCTCATTTCATCTCCTATTATTACTATCTCTGTCTTAAGTAAAAGGAGGGATCAGTAGCGGAGCTGGGTACTTATGAGCATTCTTCGGCTATACCAGTTCACCCAGCCAAGCATGACGGCTGTTAAGCCGGCAACTGAGAAGAATGCAGCGAGCTTTATATCGTATTGTGGGTATGCTGGGGGGCGCGGTTCATTATCGGTCTTCTTGAGTTTAGTGATATTCGTCAGGACCGATCCGGCTTGAGAGTGGCTCAGGCAGGCAGTATTACATTCCTGGCTAGTGAGTGATTTAGTATGGGCCAGTTCGTAGGAGAACATACTAAATATCGCAATGACAAACGTTACAATTACGAGCTGTATGAATCTTATTCTTGTAACGACTCTTATTGAGTCACGACCATTGGACCTATCCTCCACAGGTGCTCTCGGTCAAAGGCTCAAGCTTGTCGAATCGACGCTGGATCTCTTCGTCAGAAGGTGCATCTTTCTGGACGAAGATGACGACATTACCGATCAGATTGTTGATGCGGGTAAGTTTCTCGGTCTCACTCTCGGTCGGTGTTGCAGCCTCAGCGGCGTGTTCACTGGCTTCGCCGTGTGCGGACGCAGTTGGGAATAGAGCGCTGAGCGGGTCTCCGCCGTTTTTATTGAACTCATGAGCCGGAGAATTACTTTCTTTATTAAAGAACTTCTCTAGGTCCTGGTCTCTCCAATCGGCAAGCGTTCGGGCTTTGTAGCCTTTTTCGTCGCCGCTGTAGACGTAGATCTGGGCGTCTTTTGGTATCTCGGGTAAGTAATCTCCGTGTGTCGTCACCTTCTGAACATCAGTTAAATCGTCAAGCTTGTATCCTAATGCCCCGTCGAGGCCACCGATCAAATTCCAGCCGTAGTATTTCATGACCATCCCGCCGGTCATACCCTCCCAATGGATATGCGTGAACTGATCTTTGTTGTCGTGGAAGTGAATCGGTTGCTCAGGCAGATTAGCGTTACACTGATCCTTCTTGTACCCGGTCTGGTACCCTTTTTCACCAAAGTTTTCGGCTTGACCGTTGACGAGCACCTGCATCCTGAAGTGGTAATGCTCCAGCTTCGGTGATCGGATTGTCGATGGACTAAGTGCAAATGCGTATCCGGCAATGAGTGCGGGCACTAATAGCATAAATCCACCCACAAAAGCGAGAATGGCCAGGCGATGTCGTCGCATGAAGGATCGCGGCCTGTCGTTTGAGTCACTCTGCATAATCAGTTTCCATTATATAGTGTTTGTCATTAAATGATGAACCAAACGGCGACATTAAAGATAAAGACAAGCCTCCTAGAGGCTCGCACGTATCACAAATCATGTTGCGTCCGACTCCAAGACCATAAGCGGCTTGTTTCATTTATATCGTGCATTACTTATAATGATAGCGATGTCATCAGCCAAAGCACAGTCAAACAAAAAGACCATCCTCCTGACAACCGTAGTCGTGATTATGTTCGTATCGGCACTTGCAGGGGTAGTCGCTTGGTATTACGGCCAATCGGCTGAACGTCAGAAAAAATCTGAATCTACCCAGACGGTAGCACCAGAGAAGGCTCCGATAGACCCTGAAGCCGCTAAGATTCTTGATCGAGACCTCGTTAAACGGTTACTCGTGCACGACCAGCAAGCGATTGAACTATTCGACATTGAGCTCAGTCGAGGCGAATCTCCGGCTCTAAAGAAACTTGTCGGAGAAATGAAGACTACGCGCCAGGCCCAGATTGTGAAGACCGAAGCATTACTCAAAAAATGGAATGAACCGTATACGAATTTAAGCGAATATCCGCAGCAAAGCGGGCATGATATGTACCCGAGTCATCCAGGCATGGCGACGCCTGAGGAATTAACCAAGCTGCGCGCCGAACCCACCAAATCAGTCGATGCGATGTTCTTCGAACTAATGACTACCCACTATTCAGGTTCAATATCTATACTCCAAGGACACAAGGACGACGCTGTAGACGAAGATGTTAAATCCCTCATAAGTTCGGCGCTCGAAGCGCGTAGCGACGAGCAGAGCGATCTAGATATGCATCAAAGTATGCACAGTAAGTCGGGATCGCAGCATTAGACTCCTTTACGCAATCCTATACTGATCACCTGATGATAATAGAACTCCAAAGTGGAATTAGCCGTTAAACGTAAGCCAAGTAGGTACGATTATTTTCTCGTACCTTTGATAACCGGATAACTCAAAAAGCTGATGAGCGCGATATCTATTAGAACGTTTATATACACTCCATAAATTAAAGAGATAATCGCTTCATAGATTATCCAAGTTGCAATTCCGAATATTAAAATTCTTCCTAATTGTTCGTCTTTTTGCTGTATCGCGCGTCGACCCAGCAGCAAGAGCAGTACACTAAAACCTATAAAAGTTGCTCCGTAGAGTCCCCTACTCCATGCTTCCATAGATTCAGTAGGGACAAATCTCTGATACACCGGCAAACCACCTAGTCCAAATATGGAATAGTAAACACCAAACGCAATGCCTATAAATCCAGCAGCAGTGATCCATTTGATATAGATACTACGGTTCATACTATCTATAATACTCTTAGCCGAACAAGGTCGTGGAGTTCTTAAGTGCCGTTGCATCCGCCCATATGAAAGGCGACTTCCCTTTCGTAGCCTCTAAAGACGTCGCAAGTACGCGTATCTCGTTCTCATCAAAGCCCATATCCTCGAGTTTCTTACGTGTCGTGTAGAGAAAGCTATTCTTTGCGTTCGCATCTTTTAGCACGAAGCAGATGCGTGGATAGTCGCCGTCCCAATCTTCAGTCTCGTAATGAGTGATGACTTCGTCCAAGCGCTTACGGATAATATACGGCTGTTTATCGTCGACAAGGATTACGATCGCATCCCGACTTTCCGAGGTACGGATGTAGAGGTCAGGCCGGTTCTTTGGGAATTGTTTGAACCTGTTGATTTCAGCTTTTGTAAAGATGTCTGAGCCGCTAGGCAGGGACGGCATGATGGAGATGTAGAGCTGAGCGAGCTTAAGGCAGTGTTCGATAAATTCGTCGGTGGCTTCGTCGTTCTTATACAGGGGATGAACGACAGACTCTTTGACGTCCATTAGCTTACGAACCGTCGTGACACCAGATTTACTCAAGTAGTAATACGCAGGTTTTCCAAGAATACGGTATTCATTCTTATATACCTTTGTTACCAATCCCTTGCAGACGAGTTTTTCCAGAACCTCATAGGCACTGATACGACGGATACCCATAACTAGCCCTAGTAGTGTTGCAGATATGAATCGGAACTTGAATAAGAGTTTTAGAACACGCTGCTGCTGATTAGTAAGTTTATCTTCTTTTATACTCACGCTCATACATCTCAACTCTCTTATACGTAGTATATATAAAGAGAGAGTATTTAGCGAATTGTAACCCCTGTTAGAATCATCCGTATTACCATCTATCGACTGTAGGTAAATATGTCATACAAAATGTTTAAATAGTATTGCTTTTTATTTTAATTAGTAATACTATTTATATATAGAGATCGTACGTTCACAATTCGGCTAGCACCAGATAAAACCGAGAGTAAATAGTAATACTTTTATGATAAACTAGGGCTAATGTCCAGAAAGATAGTCAGTATGCAGATTCGCGTTACAGACGACGTGCGAAAGCGCGCTAAGTTGGTTGCGAAGGATAATGGACTTACTCTGAGCGAATTGGTCCTAAACTTACTCGCCCAGACTGGTGATAAAGAACTCAAGAATTTAGTAGATATAGAGCTAAAAGAACGACCAAAGCCCGGGCGACCCTGGGACAAATAGCAGCAGAGTGCTAGCCGGATTGAAACGTACCCATCTCGGGTATGTTTTTCGTATGGAGGGTATATGGAAGAGAATCGATCCAAGTCAGTAATAGGAAACTTCTTCGCTCCCAGTAGCGACATGACCGAACGGCTGCGCTCTATCCTTACGGTAAAATCCGAAATCCCCGTCTCCTTCGATGATGCAGCTGAGATCGGGATACAACTTCTATCCCTCTACGAGTGTTTAGCCCGAGAGCGCAATAAACCAGGTGAAGATGATGGACAGCACGGATAAGTTAGCCGTCATCATGGCCCGCGTCTCTTCAAAGGGCCAGGAAGAGGAAGGCTTTTCGTTAGAGTCCCAAGTAAAACACCTGACCGCATATTGCAACAATAACGAGCTAGTTATCCTAAGGACACTCAAGATTGCGGAATCAGCCTCGAAGACCGAACAGCGAAAAGTCTTTAAGGAAGCGATGGGATTTATCGAGAAAAGAAAGATAAAGAACCTTATCGTTGAGAAAGTGGATCGACATGTTCGGAACCTCCATGATGCTGTCGAAACGCACGACTGGCTCACGTCGGATGAAAACCGCAAAGTCCACTTCGTAAAAGACTCGATTGTCTTACACAAAAATTCACGGTCACAGGAATGGCTCAACTGGGGCATGCGTGTTGTACTTGCTAAGAACTACATTGATAATCTACGCGAAGAAGCCATGAAAGGCTGGGCCGAGAAGCTAGCTCAAGGCTGGATGCCGGCGGCTCCCCCTCCGGGCTATATGACCATACTACGTGAAGGCAAACGAATACATGACCTTAACCCTCAAACGTATAAATCGATGCAGCGCATATTCGAGCTCATGCTTGAGCCGCAGCATTCGATTGAAACGATCCGACACAAGATGACTGAGTTCGGTCTAGTAAGTGGCAGGGGCCGGCCATTCTCGAAAAGCCACGCCCACCGCATTCTTACCAATCCGTTCTATATTGGGGTCATTCGATTTGATGGTAAGGAATATCCAGGCAGGCAACCCCACCTAATATCGGACGAGCTTTTCAGTGCCGTCCAGGCCAAGATATCCCGTAAACGACCGACGAAATACCGCAAACACAACCCGATATTAAAAGGGATTCTGACGTGTGAGCATTGCGGCAAAAACGTCACCTGGCAGCTACAGAAGGGGCGGCTGTATGGATCTTGTCAGCGACGACTAGAAGCATGCAAGAAACAAAGTTTCATCCGGGAAGATACAGTACTTGCCCTAATACATAATAGGCTCGATGACCTTATCTGCCCTTCACCAGAAGTCATTAGTTGGTTAACGACATTACTCCAGAATGACTTCCAGTTATCCGTAAACAATGCCGAGGAGACACAAAAAGCCCTGGATGAGCGCATAGGCCGAATTAAACGGATGGATGACATGCTGTATGACGACAAGCTTGCTGGACTTATTTCCAACGAGCGATATCTGAGCAAGCACGAGTCGTTCGTTAGTGAACTTAATGATTTGCAAAAGCAGAAAGGAGGCATCAGCCAGAAATATGAGGAGAAATATATGGAAGGTATAGCCAATATTAAGCTATCCCAGGACGCTAAGCGCCTATTTTCCGACACCAATATCATAAACGACGACAAACGATTAATATTAACCAAACTATTCGAAAAAGTCAGTCTAAAAGATAATTCCGTATCTGTTACTTACACCAAATTAGCACAAGCTATCGCAAGAAATAGTGGTCAAACAAAGGAGATTTTAGGATATGCAAAATAATGATAACCAAACCAATCAAAATGACCCCCAAAACGGGGGTCAGAATGAAGTCGAGAATCTCTCTCCTGGTGTGCGTTCTATATGGCTGGGGATGAGGGATTCGAACCCCCGATCATGGGACCAGAACCCACTGCCTTACCGCTTGGCTAATCCCCAATATCTGGTTGTTACAGAAATAAATTGTACCCTAGAACGCCGTTTACCTCAAGAGGTGGACATGTCGTGGCGGAATTTGGTGTCGGCATATACAACCGTCGCCAGCGTCCCAAATAGAACAAACGTCCATATGGCCGCCAATAGACCACCGGGTAGTTCAAACGTCGTTGAAAACAAACCGCTATTTGCAGCGTGAGCATTCGTAAGCGATACGATAAGCCAAAATGACGCGGCCAGCACTGCGAATAAGCCGCTTACCCCTCGCGTGAGTTTAGACAAATACATGCCAAGAAGGTATGGCAACGCCAACAGTTCAGCAATGACGGCAAGCGCTGCAGTCAAGTGAATCAATGGTTGTTCGTTTATTGGGAGCACAATATTCAAAACCGACGGAAAATCCTCGTACGAAAACAATTGGGCGACAAGCATGACTGTTAGCATACCAGCGCACACCCAAGCAGCTGCCTTTGTGCGCGGGTTTCGGGTCGGCCCGTACGAAGGAATTATTTTCATAGTTTTATTATAGCCGCACGCCATGCACGATAACTGTTGTTATTTTGAAAATTACGCTTGTGTTTTTAAGCTCGACCATTTAAAGTGATGAACAGCGACGTTACAAAAACAAAAACTCCAACAAAAAATGTGACTGCTCGCTCTACGACATCCACCACAACAAGCAAGAGGACTCTTACGAGTCCTCTTTGCTTTTTACGCTATTCTGCTGGCGCCATTTGGCGATTTCGCCGTGGTGACCGCTGAGTAGCACGTCGGGGACTTTCATGCCCCGGAATTCTTCGGGTCGGGTGTACTGCGGGTACTCTAACGTCTCGCCGTCAGAAAAGCTTTCAATCTCGGCGCTTGATTCGCCCCCAAGCACGCCAGGTATTAGCCGAACAATGCTGTCTATAATCGTCATTGCCGGCAGTTCACCGCCCGTTAGTACATAATCTCCAACGCTTAGTTGCGCATCAACCAGACTAACGATACGCTCATCATACCCTTCGTACCGGCCGCAAATAAATATGTAGCCAATGCCAGTGTCTGCATATGCTTGCGCCGTTTCTTGCTTCCAGCGATCACCACGCGGTGTCATAAGCAGCACTTTGGCGGACGGGTCAAGACTCTTCGCGTGTTCTACGGCCGCAAACAGCGGTTCGGGCTTAAGCAACATTCCGTCGCCACCGCCATACGGTGTATCATCGACTTGTCGTCGTGGCCCTAAGCCAAAGTCCCGCAAATTAATAGTCGAAAGCTCCACGTGCTCGCCGTTTTGCGCCTTCCACATCATGGAGCTGCCAAATACACCGGTAAACATGTCCGGAAAAAGCGTTATAACTTGGAACTTTCTCATCTGTACTAGAGTAACAGCTATTGATTTTTATGTCCATACATGTTATTATAAAAGGACAGATGCTTCTCTCTTCAAACAAAAACCGTCCAATACAGGACGGTTTTTGTCACATATAAGGCTCTCAAACCTTTAGGTTTGCTCGCATAGAGCTTTTTGTAGTTCTCGCAGTGCTGTTGAACTGATTATGATTATATATCGAGGTCGTCGAGTTCGGCAAGTTCTTTGCGAGTGTTTTTTGCTAAGTCCGATGGTCCGTTTTCCACAGCTTCATCTGTTGATTCTTCCACACGCTGGTCAGATTCGTCATTTGATTGGCTAGCGTACTGTTCACGGTCTTCGTCGTTGTTCACAATCTTCAAGTTGTAACGGGCGTCATTCTTAGTACCGAGCGCCCGAAGTAGCGTACGAAGGCTTTGGGCAGTCATGCCCCGCTTACCAATTACACGGCCAAGGTCATCTGGATTCACCGTAAGAGTTAATAGGACGCCCTTTTCGTCAATGACGCGCTCAAGGACAACATCGTCGGGGTGGCCGACAAGTGATTTGACGATATATTCTACGAACTGTTGGTCAATTGTTGTCATGGTCTGTCTCCAGGATCTCCGTAATCACTACCGATTTGTAAATTAATTATACCACGAGGCTAGTAGCCGTAGTTCCATGTACCGCTTGTTGTGCCGCCGGTATTGATCCAGGCAAAGGTAGCGGTCGCCGACCCAAGCAGCGGGTCACAAGCCGAAGCCACGGTCGGGCTGCCAGATGTTACCGGGTATGTCCCTGTAAAGCTTTTAACTGGTCCGTCGCTTATCACATAGTAGGCCCTGCCACTTTTCGCCCGAGCCAGTAGTACGTACTCAGAGCGGGCGGCATTCGTGCAGTACACCATAGCTCCCGACGTCGTCGTGTCGCTATAACTTGCCCGGTTTACTTGTACCTTGGCGGTGCTAAGGGTTGAATCGGCGGGCGGGTAAACATTATTGTCGGCAAAGTAGTTGTTGTACCCGTTGGTAATTTTTGACAAATTATCCTGCACGGCAGTGTCGTGGCCTTTAAGCTGTACCCCGTTGTAGGCAATCATGCTAATTCTCGCGATAATACCAATCACGACAATGACGATGAGCAGTTCAACAACCGTAAAGCCAGCAAAAAAGCGCTTATGCATGGCGGTATTGTAGCATGAGCGCTTTCGCTTCGTCGATTACACGCGACTGGGATTATTCTTTGTCAGCTGGTTCTTCGGCTGGTGCGTCTTCTGCGGCAGGAGCTTCAGCTGGTGCTTCTTCAGCAGCTGGTGCTTCGGCTACTTCTTCAACCACTTCCTCTTTTGGTTGGTTGCGGCGAAGTTTTTCGGCGTTACGAATAGACTTGTTCTTGTCGGTTGCAGGCTGCTTTACCCAAGATGGCAGTTTGACACCTGCGTCACTCAGCAATTTGACGACACGTGGAGTCGGCTGAGCACCATTGTCCAGGTACTTTTGTGCTGCTTCAACTTGAACGCTGGCTTCTTTGGTGTGCGGGTTGTACGTACCGACGTAGGCAACCACACGACCACTCGAAGGGTGGCGCTGGGCTTCCTGAACGGCCAAACGGTATACTGGGTAGCCTTTGCGGCCGAGTCGTTGCAAGCGGATTGCGAGCATAAAAATAAAACTTCCTTATTGAATCGTTAGATTTGGTATTTCTACTTCGTATGATTTTACGCTATTTCGTGACACCTGTCAATCTGTTAGCGTAGTGTTCTCGCTCTGGTATTTAATAAGCGCTGCCTGAGCGGCTTTTTGCTGGGCGATTTGCTTAGAATGACCCGAGCCTTTGCCCATTTGCTTGCCAGCTACATAAACACCCAAAGTAAACACCTTGTCGTGGTCAGGGCCGACTTCTTCGAGCACTTTGTACTGCGGCGTAGCGCCGTCTATCCGCTGCGAAACCTCTTGCAGGTGCGACTTCGGGTCGCGCCACGAACCTTCGGCCAGAATATTCTCAAGCTTCGACGTAATGTGCTTGTTAATAAACGTTTCGGCGTCTTTGTAGCCGCGTTCAAGGTAGATTGCACCAATAACTGCTTCAAACGCATTTGCCAGTATTTGCTGGCGCGCACGGTCACTACCTTGCTTTTCGCCGCGCGACATACGCAGTAGCGGTTCATACCCCAACTTGTCGCCGGCTTCGCCAATGCTTTCGGTGCGCACAAGCGCCGCCCGCCAGCTCGTCAACGTGCCTTCGGGTTCGGTGTAATTTGCAAACAAATAATCGGTAACGGCCAATTCAAGCACTGCGTCACCCAAGAATTCTAAACGTTCGTTGTGCTCCGTCACGCTTTTTTTGTGCTCGTTGACGTAGCTACGGTGCGTGAGTGCCGTGACTAGCAGTTGAATGTCCTTAAACTCAAAGCCAAGCACCGTTTTTGCGAATTCTTGGTAAGGCGCTGTCGGCATACCGCTCATAAATTCTCCTGTCGTATTCGTTTCATGGCCAGTAGCATCAGTTTACCGATGTCTTCGTATTCAATCGCGTCTAGCGCGTCAGCAAACTTGAACCACTTAATGCCGTTCATCCACTCTTCTTTTTTAATGGCGTTTGTGTCACCCTTGGCACGCACTAAGTAAATTTGTGTCGTCATAAGAACAAGTTTATCGAGCCTGCGGTAGCGGAAGTGAATTTTACCAAGCCAGCCAAGTATATCAACGTTTTCAAGCCCGGCTTCTTCGCCGATTTCGCGCTTGGCGGTTACTTGGGCGGTTTCGCCTTCTTCAATGTGACCCTTTGGAATAGTCCAACGGTCTTTGGCGTCTTGGATTAAAAGAATTTCAATTTCACCCTTTTTGTTGCGGCGAAATACAATACCTCCCGCGGTTGGTTCGCGGACAATTTCTTGAATAGAAGGCTTTTTTGATCGGTTCGAAAAATACTTTTTGAACTTATCGGCTATTGGTTGTTGCATCAGGTTGGTCCTCTGCCTCAACAAGCGTACGGAACGCGGTGCCTAACACCCCGTTGATAAACTTGCTCGAATTATCAGAACCAAACGCTTTTGCAAGCTCGACAGCTTCGTTAATCACCACTTTCGGTGGTACGGAGTCTGCTTTGTACAGCAGTTCGTACAGCCCGATACGTAGGACGTTACGGTCAATCCGTGCAATCTGGTCAAGCGGCCAACCGGGAGCCATAGGCTGCAGCTTGGCGTCTAGGTCGTCCTGGTGCTCCAGTACGCCGTCGACCAATGCGCTCACGAAATCCTTGTCATCGATTGCTTCTTTGTAGCGTTCAATGTTTCGGCCTAGCACTTCAGCCAGGTCAAGATTCGTGTCTTCTGCCTGACGACGGAATTCATATTCGTAGAGCGTTTGAAGGGCTACGATTCTTCCTAAGTGTCGGTTAGATGCCATTTTGCGTTTGATTCTTTCTTTGAATATTGCTTCAAGCGCCCGGCTGGGCGCTTATTAAAGAGCGGTTATTTTTTGCCTGTTTCGCGCTTGGTAGTCTTTACCTTAACTGGTGACTTAGCGTTTACGGCGCGCGCAAGCTTAAGACGCAGGTGACTGCGGCGGAGTCCGGTCTTGCGCGGACTCGACTGTTTCTTTGGCTGACCCATTGAAATGTTCTCCTTTTCAGGTTGGTATAAACTTAGAGAGCATTATACCCGATACTCGGGGTTACCTCAAGGGGGCGGCCGTTTTATTACACGACAATGCTAACAAGTCGGCCAGGAACGTAAATAACTTTCTTTGGCTCACTTGTCACATGCCGCTGCACATTCTCGTCTGCCAGGGCCGCAGCCTTGGCGTCATCTTCGCTAACACCGACAGGCAGTTCAATCGTCGAGCGCAGTTTGCCGTTTACCTGAACGGCTATCGTCATTGTTTCCGCCTTAGTCAGACTTTCGTCCCACACCGGCCATGCTTCAGTATCAAGCGATGTGTCGTGACCAAGCTGCTCCCATAGTTCGGCGGTCATGTGCGGTGCAAACGGACTTAGTAGTTGCACCAAACTGTCTAGGTGAGCTTTCCAGCTGTCATCAAACCCATTCGTCTTTGCCTTGTAAAGTTCGTTCACGTATTCCATTAAGGCAGCAATGGCCGTATTAAAGCTCAGGTTTCGGTAATCGTTTGTGACTTTCTTGATCGTTCGGTGACGGATCGCTTCGACTTCTTGGCCAATTGGTCTGCCTTTTTGTTCAGCCGCCAGGTATTCCTGTGTAAGCGTCCACACGCGGTTCAAGAACCGATGCACACCGCCAACGCCTTGTGAACTCCAGGCGGAATCAAGTTCAATCGGTCCCATAAACAGCACGTAGGTGCGCAGTGTGTCGGCACCGTAGCCTTGGTCAATAATATCCAGCGGGTCAATTACGTTACCCAGGCTTTTACTCATCTTGCGGCCATCTTCGGCGTTCACATAGCCGTGGTACACCAGTTTTTTCACGGGCTCGCGAGTTTCAACTAAGCCCATTTCCTTAAACACGTGACTCCAGAACCGTACGTACAGAAGGTGCGCTACGGCATGGTCACCACCAACGTAGTAATCAACCGGCGTCCAATAGTTTGCTTTAGCTGGGTCCCAGGCGCGTTCATCGTTACGTGGGTCAGCGTAGCGCAGCAAGTACCAGCTTGAACAGGCGTAACCGTCCATCGTGTCGGTTTCGCGCTTGGCAGGTTTGCCGCAAGTTGGGCAGGTCGTATTTACCCATTCGTCTACGCTCGCCAGAGCTGAGCGGCCGTCGCCTTTCGGCGCGTAGTCTTCAACTTCTGGAAGCATGACTGGCAGCTGGTCTTCGGGAACGGCAACGGCACCATGCTCATCACAGTGAATAATTGGAATCGGCGCGCCCCAGTAGCGTTGGCGGCTAATTAGCCAGTCGCGCATTTTGTAGGTCGTTTTTTCGTGGCCAACACCCTGCTCTTCTAGCCAAGCAACAATTTCTTCGCGCACTTCACTCGCCAGGCGGCCATCAAAATCGCCGTTGTTCATAATCACACCTTCGGCGGCGAATGCCGTGCCGTCCTGCACACCAGCCGGGCGTTCAACAACTTCAACAATCGGCAAATCGTAGGCGGTTGCAAAATCAAAGTCGCGTTCGTCGTGCGCTGGTACTGCCATAATCGCGCCGGTGCCGTAGCCAGCCAAAACGTAGTCGGCAATCCAAATCTGAATCTTTTCGCCCGTTGCCGGGTTAACGGCGTGCGATCCGGTAAAGACCCCTGTCTTTTGCTTGCCTTCGCTCATGCGTTCAATTTCAGACTTCTTCGTTGCGGCCTTAACGTACGCTTCAACCGCTTCGCGGGTTTCGTCGTTAGTAAGGCTACTCACCAATCGGTGTTCAGGCGCAATCACCATAAACGTCGCACCGAACAAGGTGTCGGGGCGGGTCGTAAATACGGTCAGCTTTTCTTCGCTTCCGTCAATTTCAAAATCAATCTCGGCACCAACAGAGCGGCCGATCCAATTAGTTTGTGCGGTCTTAATTTTTTCTGGCCAGTCTAGGTCTGGGATTTCTTCCAGCAGTGCGTCGGCGTAGTTCGTAATTTTGAAGAACCACTGCTTCATAGACTTCTTTTCAACTTCGTTGCCGCAGCGCCAACACTTGCCGCCTTCAACTTGCTCGTTGGCAAGCACCGTCTTGTCGACCGGGCACCACCATTGCAGGCTTTCTTTTTGGTACGCTAGTCCGCGCTTAAAGAATTCAGCGAATACCCACTGCGTCCACTTGTAATACTCAGGGTCCGACGTATTAACTTCGCGCGACCAGTCAATCGAAATACCGAGCCGTTTAAATTGGTTTTTAAAGTTCGCAATGTTTTCTGCCGTTACTTTAGCCGGAGCCGTGCCGGTTTTAATGGCATAGTTTTCAGCTGGCAGTCCGAATGTGTCCCAGCCCATTGGGTTTAGTACGTTATGGCCGTGCGCGCGGTAAAACCGAGCTATCGTGTCGACAATCGTGTAGCTAAAGGCGTGGCCCGAATGCAGCCCACTTCCACTTGGGTATGGGAACATACCCGAAACATATAGTTTGGTCTTCGATTCGTCTTCAGAAACTTTATAGCTGGCACGCTCGTCCCAACGAGCCTGCCATTTGGGTTCGATTTCGGCTGGATTATATCGCTGCATAGTATTAGCACCAGTATATCACCGATGTTATACCGCCGAAACGCGGCCGGCTTTAGAATTTCGAAAAGTAGGCGTTCTTAATATCCATCCAGTATGGCGACTGCCGGACCAGTTTGTGATCATCGGCTGTCGAGTGTAGGAGTAGTTTGACTGTTTCTTCAGCGTATATGCCGGTCTGTGAACCTTTTACTAGTACCACAGCGCTTTCTTCAATCACGCTCCGCACGAACGCACCGGCTTCAATGGCGCTCATAAACGACTTTACTTGGCAGCCACGAGCTTTGGCAGCTGGCGCTAAGTACTTTTCACTTTCTGGTCCAATGGTAACTACCCATGCCAGTAGGCTTGGGTCGCACAAATGACCAATCGCTTCGTGTTCGTGAGCCGACGTTTCGCCAAGTTCATTCATATCACCCAGCACGGCGATTCGCTGCGGCGCCTGCAGGTTGTACAGCGTTTGAACTGCAGCCGAGGCTGAAGCCGGGCTTGAGTTATAAGTGTCGTCAATAAGTATGGACTTTTCAATTCCGGGCAGCAGGTTCATGCGGCCTTCAACCGGCGTAATGTCTTCGACACCTTCTACGATTTCGCGCGGGCCCATGCCAAGTTTTACCGCTACAGCCACGGCACCGCAAATCGGTCGCAGACTGTGCTCACCAATGACGCGTAGGTCAGCCGGGTACGTTTCGGCAAAGCCCGACATCACAAGCCAACCCTGGTAGCCATGTTCAATATCAAAGTCTTTTACTTCAATCCTAAATTCGGCGGCGGCAGTTGAGCCGTAGGTATCGACGTTCTGGTTGGTCAAAAAGTCGGCAAAGCGGCCGTCAATGTCGTCGCGGTTAATAATTGCCAGCTCGCTAAAGTTAGCCAGCGCTAATTCTTCTTGCGCAACCGTTTCAATGTTGCCAAAAAATTCCATGTGTTCCGGTGTCACACCGGTCACCACGCCGATCGTTGGGCGCAAGTACGTTCCGAAGTGCGCAATTTCGCCAATTCGGTCCGACCCAAGTTCCTGCACGATCACATCTACATCGGTCGGTTCGCTTATGCGTTTACGCGCGGCCAGCAACACCTTAACCCAGGCCATAACGCTATGCACGTTTTCTTCGGGGTATTCTATGCCCAAAATGCCAAGCGGCGCGCTCATGTGCGTATTGTGGTTGTTGTTCAGCATGCGTACGCGGAACTTTTTGCTAAGCACGGTCGCGATGGCCGTCTTGGTGCTGGTCTTCCCTACGCTACCGGCAACGGCCACCAGCTTAACTTCGGGGTGTGCTTTAAAGTACGCCCGCACGCTGTTTTCTAGCTGTTTTTGTATGAATCGTTTAAACATAATTACTATGTCTTATCATAACAAACAGTCTCACTTGCCGTCAGCAGCCAATAGCTTTATTTTGCGCCTAGACGTTGTGCTTTTATCAGAAGAGCCGCTGCAGCTAGCGTGAAAGTCGCAATCCCGACACAGGTCACAATAATAGCGTTGTACCCACCGCTCGCTGGATTTAGGAACGGATAGGGATACCAGCCTACCATCGATCCGCGAATCAAAGAATACGCCACATAGGCGAATGGAACCAGAAGCCACCAAATGGCAGTCCTGAACGTAACCGGTTTTGACGGTCGATCCAGCAGCCAGTCAACTAATAGTGCAACCGGCATGATGTAATGTAGCACGGTGTTATCCCACGGCACGGCAGTAAGCAGACGTGGGTCGATGCTCGAAAGTAGCACAGCGAACACAACGCCAGTCAGTACCATATATAATGTGGAGGCTCCGCGCAGAACATCAACCGCCACAGACCGCTTTTTCATATATTTGTACCACGCAGCCGTTAAGAGCATCACGGACGCAAAAATATTTGAAAGTATTGTAAAAAAGCTAAAGAAGTTTGCCGGGTTGAACGTGCCGCGATCCATCAGCACTGCGATTTCCAATACGACTGAACTCAGTCCGAGCACAGCGAATAGTACTTTGTACGAAATATTAAGAATTTTGTTTTTGACTGTCATATACCAACAGTATACTCTTTTGACGTATTGATAAAACCCGATGTTTTCCCTATAATCATTCCCTGTAACAACCCTTGCGGGTTTAGCTCAGTTGTTAGAGCGCTTCCTTGCCATGGAAGAGGCCAGGAGTTAGAGTCTCCTAACCCGCACCAATATGACACCTAGAAAAGCTCCCTTGTTCGGGAGCTTTTTATTTACTGATTGGCCGTACGGTTTCAACCTACGTCCGGCGAAGTAGGCCTCACGAGACAAAATATGCAATTTAACAGATTGATATGAAGGTTATAACCTAAGTTAAAAATCTGAACCGTCAGGAGTCTGCTCCCTAAACATTCTGATGCCTTGATATTTGCGCATTCTGCCACAACCATTTGTTACGCATTGAAATAACTCCTGCATCATCTTTTGCTGTATATAAGTCGATGATGAATCACGCTGTATAGCAGCAATATATTGGAATCCACGCCCGGGCACTTCTTTTCTCTCAAGAAATACATTTTTCTTAAGACAGAAAACGTAGTCAGGGTAATGCCATTGTCTCGTTTGATCTCTATCAGGTATTTGACCTATTGCTTCATCTACCCACGCTCTGAAGCTCTCTTCACTGGCGCGGGCATCGTAGCAGAACATAAAGCTAGTTGTTTTTGCGGGCAGCTCTTTTATTACCTGTTTAGCCTTAACTAGCTTATGAAAAGAACTTATGAAATCATTTTTTGTAGCATAGCTCTTGACCTCACCAAAGCATGTTACAGCTATATCTGAGGCTATAAAAAAATCATTCTCCTTATACCCATACGATCTTGGGTCTAAGTTGTCTACGACCAATATGTCTAATTGCGAACTTGTTTCACTATCGATATTAATAATGAATCCTTCGCCTGTGCTAAATGTTGAAGGCAGATAGTTTCTTATGACATCTCTTAGAATTTTTTCATGATAGCTTCCTTTAGTGGGAGCATGAGATATAACCGCGTCAAGTTTCCGATACTTTGCAAGAATTTCGTTAGTGACTGCTTCTAGATAAGCTGGGGGTGAACTGCGTGGCATAATCCAATTATAGAGCCTTAAGGCACAATATGGTTATAACCTCATCAATAATGCTGCACCAATTGGAATATTATTTGATGCTTATGTGCTCATCTTTGTGTTACCTGAAGTGCTAAAATTGTAATAGCTACAACCCTAAGCGAGGAGGTATAAAATGGCAAAGTATGTAGACGGATTCGTATTGGTAGTACCCAAAGGTAAAGAAGCCGAATACCAAAAAATGGCCGAAATGGGCCGAGACTCCTGGATGAAACACGGTGCGCTTCAATACTTCGAATGCCGGGGCGATGACCTAAAGCAACAAGAAATGGGCGACGAAAAATCCCGAGCGTTCCCAGAGATGGCCGGTGCTTCGGCCGACGAAAACGTATGGTTCTCGTTCATCGTCTTTAACTCTAAAGAACACCGCGACGAAGTAAACAAAAAGGTTATGGAAGAAATGAGCCAAATGGATATGGAAGGTTTTGAAATGCCAGCCGACATGACCAAAATGGCCTACGGCGGGTTTGAAGCAGTAGTCGAAGGCTAACTGCCGTATTCGGCTGAATTCAGCCGTTTGTATAGATAGGCATACAATAGAAGCATGAACCCGAATGCTGAGCTGCTTTATTTTGAAAGTCCGACCCAGTGGCGGGAGTGGCTGGTAGAACATGGCGCAAATGTTACTGAACTGTGGCTGGGATTTTACAAGAAAGCAAGCAGCAAGTCGGGAATTACCTACGAAGAAGCGGTTAACGAGGCGCTGTGTTACGGCTGGATAGACGGGCTGACTAAACGCGTTGACAAAGACAGCTACAAAGTGCGGTTTACGCCGCGCAAGCTAAAAAGTAACTGGTCGCCGTATAACATTAAACGGGTAGAAGAATTAGTACGTAGCGGCAAGATGACACCCGCCGGCATGATATATGTTGATGCTGCGAAGAAAGACGGACGCTGGAATGAGCAAAGTTGACTTAAAGAAAACACTCGATAGCTACAAGGCAAGGCACCAAGAATTTCGCATACTTGAAGTACCAAAAACGCAGTACCTGATGGTTGACGGTCACGGCGACCCGAATACCAGCCAAGAGTTCAAAGACGCGATAACGGCGCTGTACCCGGTGGCATATAAGCTGAAGTTCGCCAGCAAACAAGAACTTGGCAAGGACTACACCGTTATGCCACTCGAAGGGCTGTGGTGGGCCAAGGACATGTCGACGTTTACGACAGCACGCGATAAGTCCCAGTGGGACTTTACATTGATGATACTGCAGCCGGACTGGATAACCAAAGAGATGTTCGAAGCGGCAAAACAAAAAGTTGCCGCGAAAAATGCGCCTGCAAACCTAGATAAAGTGCGATTTGAAACACTGGACGAAGGACTGTGCGTCCAAACGTTACACATAGGGTCGTTCGACGACGAAAGCCCGGTGCTCGACAAGCTGCACCATGAATTTATACCAGCACATAACCTAGCAATGACGGGTAAACACCACGAAATATACCTAAGCGATTTTCGAAAAGTCGAGCCAAGCAAATTAAAAACAATCTTGCGCCAGCCGGTGAAGAAAATAACGAAATGAGCGAAGTAGTTGCGAGTCACGACGGCAGGTTCAATGTTGTTACGTGGAATATGCTGGTTGATAAGACACGGCAACGAAAAGGACTGATTCTTCCGCAGCACGTGCGGCTGGCGGGACACATAGCAACGCTTCAAGCCTTCGAAGGCAGCCTAGATGTAGTAGGTGTTCAAGAAGCAATTCGAGACGAGGGCATACATTGCGGAAGGGCTTTAGCGAAAGCCCTAGGTTTTACGGATAGCCACTTTTACAAACACAATAAACCACCCTTGTTTGCGCCTAAAAAAGGCCGGCGTGGACGAAAAAATGAATATATAGGTGTATTCGGGGAGCAGGTTCACGATGCGACACCAATTTATATCGGTGACCGGCGAGTAGCCGTAAAAACGATGATCGGTTCAACGGCGATAGTTAGCTTTCACCTTAGGCAGGGTCGTGAAAACCGTTCTGTTCGTATAGAACAGGCTGATGAAATTTTGAATGCGGTTGCAGATTATGACCAAGTCGTTTTGCTAGGCGATACTAACGAAAACTGGAGCAGCCCAGCCAGGCAAGCAATGTACGACGAAGGCTTTGAATCGGCCTTTATGTTAAAACACGGTGAGTTACCGGTAACCTACCCGACCCCTGAATACCACGAAGTTATGTATACTGACCAATCTGGAAACCAAAAGCCACCGGTATCTATTGATGACATAGCCGTTCGAGGACTAACCGTTGTTAACTGCGGCATTTTAGACCAAGCTAGTTTAGAACTGACTGAGCAAGATGATTCCTCCCCTGTTCCCCGCACGCCGTCTGACCACTATGCATTGTGGGCGACGCTTGAGCCTTTTGCTGCGTAGCCCATTGGTGCCAAATTGATTTAAATCACTGACAAACCAACCCCCGTAAGCGGACTATAAAATGTGTAGGCATAACGCATGCACTGAGAAGGGAGTGTGGTTATGAAAAAACTCTATTTGTCAGACACAGACAAAAAATTAACAGGACTATGCGGCGGAATTGGCGAATACTTTGAAGTTGACTCAAGTCTAATCCGCCTTGCATGGATTATTACCACCCTTTTAACTGGCATTGTTCCGGGTATTCTTGCGTATATTGTGGCCGCAATGGTGGTCCCCAAACAACCGGAGGTTAAAAAGTCATGAGATACCTAGTTACATATGATTCAGCGTACGGTAACACTGCTCGGATTGCCGATGTCATTAGCAGTTCACTAAGCGAATTCGGCAAAACGACAGAGAAGCAACTTGAAGAAGTGACCGACAAAGACATAAAGCACGCGGACCTGATTGTCATAGGCTCGCCTACTCAAGGCGGTCGTCCGACCGGACCGACGCTTCAGTTCATTGAAGCATTGCCAGCAAAAGTTATGCGTGGCAAAAAGATCGCCGTGTTCGACACGCGATTCGATATGGAAGCACAAAAGTTCGGACTACGAATGCTTATGCGGACCATTGGCTACGCTGCGACCAAAATGGCGAGTGCGGCAAAACGCAGGGGCTGGCAGGTTATTTCAGACCCTATGGGCTTTATAGTGAACGACACTAAAGGACCGCTTCGCGACGGCGAAACCGAACGAGCAGCCAAGTGGGCTGCTAGCCTAACTCACATATAATACACTGTTTGCATAGTACCCCCCTGGGGTATACAATAGTACTATGATTGAAGATATTAAGAAGCGTGCGCTACACCGAGCCAAGATCCTTGAAGGCCAGATGCGTGGCATTCAAAAAATGATTGATGAAGACGAATACTGTATGGATATTTTGACGCAAAGCCTTGCCGTACAGAAGTCATTAAGTTCACTCAACAAACTCGTACTTGAAAACCACCTTCGTACACACATTACCGATGCTATGCATTCCGGTAATATTGCCGATTCCGAAAAAGCAGTAGAAGAACTGCTGAGTCTTTATGAACTTTCGACTGTGAGAAGTAAATAAAAGGAGGTTATATGAGCAAAGAAAGTATTTTATACGGAGTCATTGGACTTCTTGGGGGTATAGTCATTACGGTCGCGGTGGCGTCGGCATCCGTAAACTCTAACAACGAGGGTATGATGCAAATGATGGGCATGCGTACAGATCAAGCGAGCCTTAATGACGACCATAGCGGCATGACCATGGATGAAATGTCTAGCTCGCTTAAAGGTAAAACCGGGGACGATTTTGACAAGGCGTTTATTAGTGAAATGATCGTTCACCACCAGGGCGCGATTGATATGGCTAGACTAGCCCAATCTAACGCAAAGCACGACGAAATTAAAAAGCTTGCCGACGCAATAGTCACCGCCCAGTCACAAGAAATCGACGAAATGCAAAGCTGGCAAACCGATTGGGGCTACAAAGATACGCCTAGTATGATGATGCACGGTAGCCACTGATATGCACGGCGATCACGAACACGAACATCACCACCACGAACACTCAGACCACCCTCACGACAAGCACGCTGGACATAGCCCTGATATGTTTAAGACTAAGTTTTGGCTTTCGCTTGCCATGACAATACCGGCTCTCGTATTTTCGGAAACTGTCCAAGGATGGTTCGGATTTTCGCTAATCTTCCCCGGCAGCATGTACATCCCTGCTCTGTTTGGTACGATAATCTTTTTGTACGGCGGAATCGTATTCCTAAAAGGCGCTAAAGCAGAACTGCGAGACCGGGCACCGGGCATGATGACGCTGATATCAATGGCTATTAGCGTGGCATTCGTGTACAGCATAGCTGTGACATTTAGTCTTGTTAAAGGCATGGACTTTTGGTGGGAGCTTGCGACCTTGGTAACCATCATGCTGCTTGGTCACTGGCTTGAAATGGCTAGTGTGCAGAATGCCAAGGGTGCGTTGAAAGAACTCGCGAAACTATTGCCTGATGAGGCGGAGCTGGCGGATGGTACAAAGGTACCGACTGGCGAATTAAAGCATGGTGACATCGTGCTTGTGCGACCTGGCGCCAGAATACCGTCGGATGGTGATGTCGTGTCTGGTGAATCGGATGTGAATGAGTCTATGCTGACCGGAGAATCAAAGCCAGTCCATAAAGCAGCTCAATCTGCGGTAATTGGCGGTACGATTAATGGCAGCGGATCACTGACCGTGTCAATTACTAAAGTTGGAGCTGACACGGCTTTGGCCGGCATTATGAAATTAGTGGCCGATGCCGAAGCCAGCCGTTCCAAAACACAGATTTTAGCCGACCGCGCGGCATTTTACTTAACATTCTTGGCACTCGGCGCAGCGGTTGTCACTGCCGTAGCGTGGGCACTAACAGGAGCATCGACCGGATTCATTCTGGAGCGGGTCGTGACGGTGTTGGTAATTGCCTGTCCGCACGCGCTTGGACTTGCCGTTCCACTTGTAACGGCGATTTCTACAACCAAAGCTGCCAACCATGGATTGCTCATACGAAAACGAGTGGCACTTGAATCCGCTCGTAATATAGACGTGGTGCTGTTTGACAAAACGGGGACACTTACAAAGGGCGAGCAAGGCGTCGTTGATATTGTTGCGGTTGAAGACCGCGACACTGTATTAAAAAGTGCTGCTGCTGTTGAGCGCGAATCGGAACACCCTATTGCACGGGCGATTGTTACAGCTGCAAAAGACGCGAACCTTACACTCCCGCAGGCAACAAGCTTTTCAGCTCTGGCGGGTCGCGGAGCCAAGGCGATAATCAACGGCAAGACTACTTACGTGGGTGGGCCACGGTTAATCGAAGAAGTTGAGGCCGAACTTCCCTACGTAATTAAGCAGGCCGAAGAAAAGGCATCTGCGGAAGGCAAAACAGTCGTGTACATTATTCATGACGACACAGTGCAAGGCGCAATAATGTTGGCAGATGTGATTCGTGATGAATCGAAGGAAGCGGTCATGGCGCTGCAGCAAATGGGTAAACGCGTTGCCATGCTTACCGGAGACAGTAAGGGTGTCGCTGCCTGGGTGGCTGGCGAACTTGGCCTAGATGAATATTTTGCCGAAGTGTTACCTGAGCATAAAGCCGAAACCGTAAATAAGCTCCAGCAAGATGGCCGTAAAGTCGCTATGGTCGGCGACGGAGTGAACGACGCTCCCGCCCTTACCCAGGCTGACATTGGCATTGCGATTGGTGCCGGTACAGATGTTGCTATTGAATCTGCCGGCATTGTTTTGGCAAGTAGTGACCCTCGCGGCGTAGCAAGTATTGTAAAACTATCTCATGCGACGTACCGCAAAATGCAACAGAACCTTGCATGGGCAACCGGCTACAACGTAATTGCCATACCGCTCGCGGCAGGAGTAACGGCAGCAGCTGGATTTGTGCTTTCGCCTGCGTTTGGAGCCGTTCTAATGTCACTGTCGACAATCATTGTCGCAGTAAACGCGCAGTTGCTCCGACGCCTTAATTTATCAGCTGAATAGTCCGCCTATACCTTTTTGCTTCTTCAGCTCTTTTTCTGCTTCTTTGCGCTGCCGTTCGGCTTCTTGAACCTCGTGCTGCTGCTCGGCTTCGGCTTTTTGGAATAGGTCGTTCGCACGGTGTGTATGATCTTGAGCCTGACGGCGCATACCGTCGGCTTCCTGTTGAGCCTTGTTTAGTATTTTTTGTGCTTCATGCTCAAGGTCGGCCGCGTGTTGGCGTTCGACTTCGGCGAGTTTCATTGTGTCATCTGATGACATAATTTACCTCCCTTCACTACTAATTATACGCCGCTTGCTATAATGAATCTAATGCTCAAATGGAAAAAACCACCGAACCAACTTGATATAGATATACGCTTTTTACTAGCTAATGAACGCACATTACTGGCCTGGGTGCGCACAGGACTGACGTTAATCGCCGGAGGCGTGGCCTTGGCGTTCATATCGAACGACTCGACCGGAGCGATAGCTGGAATCGGAGCGATTGCCTTTGGGGGGTTGTTGGCTTTGATTGGCTATATTCGTTACCGTGTCGCTGACGCCGCTATTCGTGCAGGTAAACTACCTGCCACCGGATTTGGTGGTATGTTAGTAGTAGCTGGAGTCGTGATTTTTGCTGTTGTGCTTGTTATAGTCAAGCGGCTTGAGTTGCTTTAGCGACCGATCAAACCAATGATGAGTCCCATAAGTAGAATGGTGACGAGCTCATACCCGGCTGTAAGCAAGGTCAATTTGAATGGCCGACCTTCGAATGAATCGTGGACATATACACGCAGCGCTGTAAATCCGAGCCACAGCCAAACAGCGGTTGTTAGCGCGTCTTGCAAATAGTTGTTGCCAAAGAAGTAGTTAGCAACATATGTCATATGAGCAAGCACATACGCCGTGACCAGCGATGCGCCAAGCGCAGATGACATAAGAATGACCATTTGGCTCGCAGACATTTTTTTGTTTAGATTTACCTTGGCAAGCTTTGCCCATTTAGTGCCAAATACTTTTGGCAAATACCAGATTGAACCTACTAACATTGATGATAGTCCTGCGATAAGGACGGCCAAGTAATTGATTTCTACGTTCATAACCCCTCCGTTTACAATTGTGGCTTCATTGTACTCCGGGCGTGTAATTTGCACAATATGGTAATGGACCTCTGTTTTTGATACAATCATGTAACGTGTGGCTCTTTAGCTCAGTTGGTAGAGCAGAGGCCTGAAGAGCCTTGTGTCCCCAGTTCAAGTCTGGGAGGAGCCACCAAATAAAGACCCTCTGCTATTGCAGGGGATTTTTATTTGGAAAAAATATCTTTTAAGTTCGTCAGTTCGCTTGGTAGTACAACGAGTGTTTTTTGACTTGGTTCGACAGAAATTTTTTCGAGTGTCTGCAAAGTACGGATGTTAATACCGCCAGGAATCTTGCTTAGCATAGCGGCGGCGTCGGCGACGGCTTGCGCTGCGGCCTTTTCTCCGTCGGCGGTAATAATGACCGCGCGGCGTTCACGCTCGGCTTCGGCCTGCTTTGCCATGGCACGTTTCATATCTTGAGGGAGCTCGATGTTTTGAATTTTTACGTTTTCGACGTCGATTCCCCATTTGTCGGTCTCGCTATCGACGATTTCTTTGATTTTTTGGCTGATTTCTTCGCGCTTGCTTAGAAGTTCGTCAAGGTCGGCATTACCGGTTACGTCGCGGAGTGCTGCTTGAGCGAACTGGCTGGTGGCATAAATGTAATTCGTCGTTTCAAGCACGGCTTTTGAAGCTTCAATGACTCGTAAATATACGACGGCATCTACACCGACCGTCACGTTGTCTTTGGTAATGATTTCTTGCTTAGGTACGTCGATTGGGGTTGAACGGACGTCGACCCGAATGAGTCGCTGAAATATCGGAATGACAATTCGAAGACCAGGCTGGCGGATTCCCGTAAATCTACCGAGGGTTAAGACCACTCCCCGCTCGTACTGGTTGATAATTTTTATACCACTAAGAACCAGAATGACAACCGCGACAATAAGAAAGATTGATAGTTCCATACGTACTCCTTTTTAAAATTGCTTCAGGAAGTTAGTCGAAAAGCTTGTTTGGACCTTTTCGACTTCAGCATAGCGCTCTTCCGCTAAGTTTAAAAGCTGCTTGACGAGTTCTGTGCCCGATACCCCAGCGGCGCGCCAGTTGTGTGCGTATAAGCTGCCAGGCATAGGGTTAATTTCGTTGAAGTAAACTTTTTCGGCTTTTGAGTCGATGAGCATGTCGACGCGCGCGGTTCCGCTACAGCCAAGTGCGCGGTAGACATTAAGCCCAAGGGTCTCTGCCTGTTTATATAGGTCTCCGGGAAGTTTGGCCGGTAAGTTACTGTAGCCATGAGCACCAAGCTTGCCGCCTTTTTTACCTGGCATCTTTTTCTTGCCGCCGTGCATGTATTTGGTTTCGAAGTCAAAAAACGTGTCGGCGTCGGTAAGTGGTTGTTCTAACAGTGCTGGCCTTGGTTCACTATTGCCCATGATTGGCAGTGTGACTTCAATTAAGTTTGGTACGGCTTCTTCGACGATTATTTTTGTGTCGTAATGAGCGGCAACTTCGAGCGCGTTATCAAGTTCTGACACGTTCGCGACTTTTGTAATCCCGATACTCGAACCAGCATGCGCTGGTTTTACGAACAGCGGATACGAAAGTGATCCTATTCTCGCCTTTACGCTTTGCTGGTCGGATTGAAGCTCTTGTTTTGTAAACGACACCCAGGTGCCAGTAGCGATTCCATTCGCTGCAGCGACTTGCTTTGCGAGTACTTTGTCCATAGCAAGCGCGCTCGATGGAACGTCGCACCCAACATAGGGCACTCCTGCCATTTCAAGTAGGCCCATGAGCGAACCGTCTTCGCCGTGCGAACCGTGCATGACTGGAAAGACGATATCGATACGCTGTTTTCGCACCCGGCCGAGCGATTGTTGCTTTACGAGCTGCAGACCGCCGTCAAATTCGAGCCACGGCGAATTACCTTTACTCATTAATTGGTCGATTTGTCCGGTGCGGTACAAAGAAACGTCTTTTAGCTTGTCGTTCCAGTACCATGCACCGTTTTTCGCAATATAGACAGGTTCAACCTTATATTCGTTCAATAGTTCGAGTGGTTTGATAACCGCTGCGATGGCCGAGACGATTGACACATCGTGTTCCGGTGAGCGCCCCCCAAAAATAACCAGGACCGTTTTCATATGTACCTAGTATACCAATTATTGGTAGTTATCGGTCCAGTCGTTCTGCAAAAGCACGACGTCGCCGGCTGCCACGAACTGATCCAGGTTGGTATAGAACGTGAGCGGATCATGTTGAATAATAACTTCACTTTTGTAGCCAGCTTCGTTTAGGCCGCGTGTAATTGCGTCGGTCACAGAGTTCTTCATAAGCACAACTATGTCTGGTTTCGCATTTGCTATTAGCCTGCCCATTTTTTCGTGGACTGCCGTTGTTTCACGGCCTTGGTCGACAAGTCCGGGCGTGACATATATCTTACGCGTGGCTTTTAAGCTGGCGAGCAGTTTAGTGCCGGCCTCAATGCCCTGAATATTGCCATTATAGGCATCGTCGATAACCCACGCGCCGCCAAGACGATACGGCTGCATACGGTGTTCGTACGGCTTGGTATGAGCAAATCCGGCTTCGATATCAGAAGTTGACATTCCTAAACGGTTAGCAATAATCGCCGTGGCCGACAGAACGCCAATAAGATGTTCTCCAATGATCTGGCTATTTACATGAATGATTTTTTTGCCCTTTTTGAGCTCGAACCGTGTGCCGTCTAGATCTATTGTCGCTTTGCCTGCCCTCCAACCGTCTAAACCGTCGGAACTGAATCCAACATATTCGGGTTTGATATGTTTTAGTGCGGCATCTGATTCAAGATTGACGTATACATCGGATGGCTTAAGAGCCTCGGTAAGGCTAAATATGTCTTTTCCGGCTTCTTCAATGCTGCCGTATTGGTCTAGGTGAGCCGGCGCCAGACCCGTTATGACCGCGATGTCAGGTTGCACGGTTTCGGTGAACCGACGAACGTCGCCAGGGTGTCCTTCGCCGAACTCGATAACTAAGGCGTCTTCATCCCCTTCTAGTCCACGAGCAAATTGGTAATGCGCAGTGGCGACGTTTTTGTTGCCTGGGGTTGCTGCTACTTTTTTACCTTCCGCAAGAACGGTCGCAAGTAGTTCCTTCATTGTAGTCTTACCGTAACTGCCGGCGACGGCAATTTTTAGCCCTTTATGTTCGGCCAGTATGCGCTTTGTTTCGCGGCGTTGGCGCTCTAGCTTTGGATTAATAATAAGGTGCTTAGCAAAAAACATTGGAACAATAACAAGGTAAGCCCACACAATTGGCGCGCTAAGAAGCAAAAAAATTCCTGTGAATGTCGTTAAAGCCGAACCTTCGATGTAACCTAGTACGACACAGGTCGCAGCAATGACTATTTGAAGCACTATGCCCATGGTCATAAAAATTAGGAATGCCTTGGCTACCGTGGTGCGGTCGAGTGTACGGCGGTGCATGACCACAGAAAAGTCGCTGGTTCTGTGCAACCATGCCAGGTACGCTTTAGTGTCGTATTCGGTCGATTGCAGCATATACACGATTGCCGCTGGGAACGTTGGGTAGTAGATACTTAAAAATCGTTTCATGATTCTAGAAATTCTTTAATGGAAGCGCTGATTTTGTCGGGATGTTGCTGGTGCATAAAGTGATCGGCATTGTCGATCTGAACAAGCCTTGATCCCTTAATGGCATGGTGGAACCTCTCACCGTATTCGGGTGGGGTTGCCGTGTCGTTCATTCCGTACAGAATAAGTGTCGGCAATTGAAGCTTCGTGGCTTCTGTTTGCACGTCCTGAGACACAATGCGCTTGAACGTTGCTTCCATGCCGGGTGCGACCAATAAGTCCGAGCCAGCAGATGTATAAAGGCGCGTCCGAAGCGACGTTCGTGCTGCTGAAGGCAACATACTTGTGGCTGCTTTACCGGTTTTAGCCAGCAGTTTCCAAGCAAGCTTTCGACCTTTCGCGACCGAACGAATGCCGGCAGATGACAGCAGAATAAGTTTGCCGGTCTGAAGTTGATTATTCGCCAATCCGAATATAGCAATCGCGCCGCCATTAGAATGGCCGATTATAGCAGCCGGCTGTGTATCAATTTTGCTAAGGAAGTCGGCTACGTGCTGCGCGTAGTCTTTTAACCCCCACGCATTCTTGGAAGCTTGGCTTTTACCAAAACCTGGCAAGTCGAGCCGAATGACCTCATACGAATCTTCAAGCTTCTTGGCGATACCGTCGAATGTCTCAAGCCTGTCACCCCAACCATGGAGCAGAAGAAGCGGTGAACCCTTCCCTTGTCGGGAGTAGTTTACCAGCAAATCGTTTACGATAACGTTCACCCTTATACTATACCGTAGTACCTCTTTGTTTAATACGACGATATAATAGTGCTATGCAACGGATTCCTTTGGCTGAGCGCATGCGTCCTACGACCCTTGACGAGGTCATCGGTCAAACACACCTGCTTGGTGGCGGTGAGATACTAAGACAAATCGCGAAAAATAAAGAACCGGTCAGTCTGATTCTGTGGGGACCACCGGGCAGCGGCAAAACGACACTTGCCCGAATTATCGCAAACGAGGTGAACGCGGAATTTATTGAACTTTCGGCAGTAACCAGTGGCAAGAAAGATATAGAACGGATTGTCGAGCATGCTAGGCAAAACTGGAACCTTCAAATGCGAACGATTTTGTTTGTCGATGAAATCCATCGGTTTAATAAAGCACAGCAAGACGCGTTCCTGCCCCACGTTGAATCCGGACTTATAACGCTTATTGGCGCAACGACAGAAAACCCAAGTTTCGAAGTAATTACGCCGCTTCTTAGCCGAACGCGTGTGCTTGTACTTGAACCACTTTCAAAACCCGACATAATTGCCATATTAAAACGCGCGCTAAAAACCGAAAAGCAAACCGGACGAGTGACACCAAAAGCTCTCGACTACCTGGCAGAATTGTCGGGTGGTGACGCCCGTGTGGCGCTAGGAAACCTGGAACTCGCGCTGGGCATGGATACCGGAAAAGTAACGCCAGAAGTTGTGAAAATCGCCGCACAAAAACGCGTGCCCGGCTATGACAAGAAGGGCGAAATGCACTACAACGTCATTTCGGCATTCATAAAAAGCATGCGCGGCAGCGACGTAACCGCGACACTGTACTACCTGGCACGAATGATCGACGCGGGCGAAGACCCGAAATTCATAGCCAGACGCATGATCATTTTTGCATCCGAAGACATAGGGCTGGCTGGAAACGGCGCCCTTGGCCTAGCCGTCGATGCGTTTAATGCCGTTGACCGAGTTGGAATGCCTGAAGCGCAGTACATTTTGTACCACGTAGCGGCAGCACTTGCTAAAAGTAAAAAATCGCGCCAATCGACTGAAGCGATGGGACGGGCGAAAGAATTGGCGAAGAGGTTTCCCGATTCACAAGTACCCCTGCACCTTCGGAATGCGCCAACAAAACTCATGAAAGACCTTGGCTATAACCAGGGCTACGAATGGAAGGCAGATTTCAAACATAAGAAGGGCTTTTTACCCGACGATGTCCCAGATGAACCGTTGATTTAGCGCTCGGCAAGTAGCGCTGCAAGTACCCCGTTCGTCCAGCCGAAGCCGTCTTGCAACGGGTACTCCCCGCCCCCGCCAAGCCCGTTAGTCGATTCGACGCTATATTTTTCTATGAGTTTGTGTTTTTCAGTGAACACCTTCATGTTCACTTTGACCCACCGCCGTTTGATGTCGTTCGCCAGGTCATGGTAACCATAATTTCTAAGGGCTTCAATTGTGACCCAATGCAGAGGCGCCCAGCCATTTGGTGCGTCCCACTGCTGCCCATTTGTAGTGAGTGTAGCTACGAGTCCGCCAGTTTTTAGAAAGTCGCGTTCTAACCGTTTCGCAACTGCGTCAGCCTGTTGCTTGGTCGCTATACGCGCATACAGTGGAAACACGGCCGCCAAGCTTAACTGTCCAGTCGGCTGAGCATGATGAAAATTGTAGTCAACGAAAAATTGCTCCTTTTCGTCCCAGCAGTATGTCAGGATTGCTTTCGCTCGCCTATCGGCCAGGTTCTGGAACTTGCGCGCCAGGAGCGGATTTTTAATGAGCCGGTAACTTTCGGCAATGGTAGATTCGAGCTGGTACAAAAGGCAATTCAGGTCGACAGGAATAATATCGGCGGTGTGAATTGTGCCAATGTCTTTAGGGTCCAAAAACCACCGTGAACTGAAATCCCAACCGGACTCAGCTCCGGCACGCAGATGTAAGTAAAGCCTGTCCGACTCGCGGTCTGGTTTGTTTTTGGCCGTCTCAATGTCTTTGGTCAACGATTCCGGCCGTGGGGTCGTTTTATTGTCGTAGTACCGGTTAAGGTACATGCCGTTCGGCAATTGGACGACTCGGGCATATGCTTTATGTTCGGCTTTCGATAGTTTGAGGCGTCCTTTCATCCAAAACCGGTATTCGCGTAGCATGTACGGAAGATACTCGGCAAACGTACGGGTGCGGCCCTTATGACTAGCGAGCAGTCGCACCATATGTGAAAAGAATGGTGGCTGCGAGCGGCTTAAAAAGTATGTGCGATTCGCCGTTGGGATGTAGCCGAACTTCCGAATCATGAACGTGTAGTTCTTCATCATGCCTTCGATCATTTTCCAACGGTGGTCTGCCGCAAGGCCAAGCATAATAAAATAGGAGTCCCAGTAAAACTGCTCCGAGAATCGTCCGCCCGGCACGATGTATGGGTATGGTAACGCGATAAGCGATCCGCGATTCAGTCGGTTACGCCGTTCAAGCACGTCCCATAGTAAATGGATATGTTCTGACACCGTCCTGTGCGGATCGGTGATGAAATTTTCTTTTTCTTTGTGCGGCGCGAATTCATAGAAATGCCGACTAACAAACTCGCGAAGATCGAAGTTCGGGTCTTCGCGCGCTAATTTATATTCTTGCTGGATCGACTTCATACGCGCGCGAGGCACTAGGTCGACGAACGTCTTGCCGTCGTCGTATATGCGTTTCTTTTGCACCTCGCCGAACAGTTCTCCAAGCGCTTCGTCAGGGCTTTTTGACGTTCGCATAAGCGACCCAGTCGTCGCAACCAGGGCGGATTTCAGTTTTTCATCGCGTGGTATCTTAAACGGTATTCGTCGGGGCATGCTGACTATAGTATAGCCGCTTACGCTTACCAGCCGCAAACCTGTTTATTCAAGCGAGTGAACCACCGCGATCGCGAATCCGGCCAACGCAATGCCGCCAATAAGAACGAGAGTCTGTATATTCGCCCACTTCCGTTCAGGTTCGGCATGGATTGTCGGAATGATGTCACTGGTAGCGATATATATGAAGAATCCTGCCGTTACAGCAAGCAGTGCTCCGAGAGGAACATGCAAGCTATCACCAAATCCATATACCAACACTGCTCCGATGATTGTAGCGATAGCACTGGCAAGATTGATAAGAAGTACCTTCCGCTGCGGCATTCCCTTGCTTAGCATCAAACCGAAATCACCGATTTCTTTCGGAATTTCGTGTGCAGCAACGGCAAGCGTCGTAATCAGACCGATTGCAGGATTGGCCAAAAATGCCGCACCGATAGCCAGGCCATCGATAAAGTTATGGACAATATCGCCAATAACCACGAGGCTGACGTTTCGCCGACCTATCATATGCTCGTGTTCGGCTTCATCGTGGTGGTGATGGAACCAATGCAGGGTCCGCTCCAATACAAAAAATACGACGAGTCCAGCGAGTGTGTATTTCATGATTTCAGTTGGCGGACCAAGTTCAAGCGCCTCAGGCAGAAGGTCCAGAAAAGCTGCGGCCAGTAGTGCACCGGCAGCGAACGGCACGGCTAGCCGAAGAAGCGTCCGTTGGCCACGTTTTGTATAGATTAAAAATAGTCCGCCAAGCAAAGATATGACGCTGCCGATCGTAACGGCAATAAATAATATAAGCCAATCGCTCATATTGTTCTCCTTAGAATGTTATGGTCATCAAAAATGAATAGTCAAAGCTAAAGTAATTCTAGTGTAGCACAGGCTACGCTTTTGCTGCGCGTTTTCGCTGGTTCGGGTCGAGGAACCGCTTACGAAGCCGAAGCGCTTTTGGTGTGACTTCAAGAAGTTCATCGTCTTCGATAAAGTCGATCGACTGCTCCAAGCTTAAGTCGGTGAACGGCGTTAGCTGAATCGTGCCGTCGCTCGATGACGAACGCATGTTCGTTAGCTGCTTGCCTTTACATACGTTCACGTCCAAGTCGCCCTGACGATTATATACACCGACTATCATTCCCTGGTATACGGTCGTACCCGGACCAACGAATAACTCACCACGAGAGGCGGCAGCGTCAAGCGCGTAGGCAGTTGTCGTACCCGCTTCGGTGGCGACCAAGGCGCCGTTGCGGTGCTGTGGCAACTTGGGACCTAACGGTTGGTATCCATGCGGAAGGCTATTAATAATTACCGTGCCTTTTGTTGCGGTTAGTAGCAAGTTCCGGAGTCCGATCATTGCTCGTGTTGGCAACAAGTATGTCGTACGGGTCGTTCCGCTTGATGTTTGTTCTTGCTTGAGCAGCGTCGCACGGCGTGCACCAAGTTCTTGGCTGACAGCACCGACAAACTCAGCACCGACTTCGATTAGAAGTTCTTCAACTGGTTCTTTCGTAATTCCGTCTTCTTCAATCGTAACCGCTTGCGGACGACCGACTTCAAACTCAAAATCCTCACGACGAAGCGTTTCAATCAACACCGACAAGTGAAGCTCTCCTCGACCAGACACAACAAAACCAATGCCGTCTTCACGAACACGGAGTGATACGTTGGTTTCAAGCTCTTGCCGTAAACGGTCACCAATCTGGCGGCTAGTATTGTATTTGGCTTCTTTACCCTTCATCGGACTCGTATTTGGGCCAAGATACATACTTAACGTCGGCGCTTCAATGTCAATGACAGGTAATGCCTCAGGCGTGTCTTTATCGGCTACCGTTTCACCAATATGCGCATCGGCAATACCCGTGAGCGCGACAATGTCACCAGCACCAGCTTCATCTAATTCTTCGCGGTTCAGGCCACGGTAACCAAATATTTTTTCAACCTTAGCGCCGATGGTCGTTCCGTCGCGTTTAATCAGAACAACCTGCTGGTTTTTGCTCACACCACCTCGCGTAACGCGGCCAATGGCGTATTTGCCCAAAAAACTATCGTATTGCAGAGACGTAACAAGCAGTTGGAATGGACCGTCGGTATCGACGTCAGGCGCTGGAATATCGTTTACTATGGCTTCAAAAATCGGCTCAAGGTCGGCATGTTCGGCCGTGTTTTGCGGCAACGTCTTCCAGGCTTTTCCATCGCGGCCGATTGCGTAGTAGACCGGGTAGTGTAGCTGACTGTCGTCTATTGCAAGTTCAAGGAATAAGTCGGAAACCTCGTCGATCACTTCATCAATCCGGCGCGATGGCTTATCGATCTTATTAATGACGACCACGGGCTTAAGACCGAGTTCGAGCGCTTTCGATAGCACAAACTTCGTCTGAGGCATTGGCCCTTCCTGGGCGTCGACGACAAGTAGTACGCCATCCGCCATATTGAGTGTCCGCTCGACTTCGCCTGAAAAATCGGCGTGACCCGGCGTGTCGATAATGTTGATCTTGTAATCACCATGGTAGATCGAAGTCTGCTTGGCAGTAATGGTAATGCCTCGCTCGTGCTCTTGGTCACCACTGTCCATGATTAGGCTTTGTTCCATTTCGGCCTGGTTGTCACGGAAGGTGTTGCTTTGCTTCAAAAGACCATCAACCATGGTCGTTTTACCGTGGTCAACATGGGCGATGATTGCGATATTGCGTATGAATTTTGGCTCTGTCATTAAAATATGCCCGTACATCGGGCTTCCTCATGACTTAGTATACCACGATATCTGGCTTTTAGGCAGCCGGGAGATACAAGTAACACTGGGCAGGATTAGAGCCTGAAGCCGGTTCGGTTTGACCGCTCGCCGGCGCCGTTGCACTATATGTCAGCACATTCGCGTCACCAGCGTTCGATGCAATAGGTCCGACTGCACACGGACTTGTTCCTTCCCAGGCATAAATAATGAAGTCTGTCCGAACGCCATCAAGTGTATTGTCATAATACCCCGCTCCTTTAATCGGAGCGAACAGCGCCCCCTTTAAGTTCTTCGGATTAAGGGCTGGCATCGGCAAGTTATTGCCCTGCACTCCTTTGAGGGCAGTCATAAAAGCAGCATTTTCGTACACGTTATTGAACCAGCACGTGTCACTCGGGTAGTCACTCCCAAGGCATGTGCCTCCCGTAGGGTTATTACCCTGGGGGTAAGTGTGGTTGATGGACTGGTAAAGTAGTAGTGCGTCCTTGTATATTCTTACCGCGGCGGCTGTTTGGGCATTACGAGCCTGTACTTGGCCGCCATCGTACAAGACAATCGTAATTGTGACTAAGATAACAATCGCTGACATTGCCACTAGGAGTTCGACAATCGTAAAGCCAGTCATACGTTTTAGCATAAGTGTTTTCATTGTACGATTCTGACCTTCTGAAGACAAGCAAAAACCACAACGTGATTGCCGTTGTGGTTGGTTTTCATACCTGGTGGAGCATATCGGATTCGAACCGATGACCTCTTCCATGCCATGGAAGCGCGCTAGCCAACTGCGCCAATGCCCCGAACGTTGAAAGTCCTTGCAATTGTAGCATGGCCACCCCCGTTACTCAATGGTGATGGCCTGAGTGACCGTGATGACTATGCACGACCGCATGTCCTTTGCCGCGTCGAATTAACCAGTAGTTCACTGGAACCGTCACGATGAAGGCTATGAAAAGCGCTACGGCTAGGCTACCCCAGAAAAATGGCGTATCCAGACCGGCGCTAAGCGCACCTGGGATAAGCACGAGAATAAGATTGTCGACGATTTCCATCGTGGCAATCGATATGGTGTCAGATGCCAGTGCAATCTTAATGGCACCAGCTAAATTCATGCCACTCCGCAGCATCGACCAGGCCGTCAGGCCGTACCCAAACAAAAAAGCCAAAGTGATAGCAAAAATAATCATAGCCGCGTCGTGAAGACCCCACATGGTGCCGAGCACCATACCAAGAACCTCTCCAATCGCGCACCCCGTTAAGCAGTGAAGTGTCGCCGAAACAGCCGTTCGTAAGCTTGTATCCATATATTCATCATAACAAACACCACCGCGTACGGTGGTGTTCATATGGAGCTGCTACGCGCCCACCCGGGGCACGCGGTGTTGATGTTGGGATTGTTTATTTAACCAGCTACAGGTACCCCTGTTGCGTACCAGCTTGGTTTCTAGTATGCGCCCGTCCGGGCAAAAACACAAGCATGTTACAATTGCTTCTGAATGAAACAAAAGAACATAAAACACCTACCACAAAATAAACTCGCCGAATCCTTCGGGTGGCTCGCCTCGATCATCATACTGACTGGGTATGGACTGCTTAGTTTTGGCATAATTGATGGCAAGTCGGCGGTCTACCACGGCATGTTCTTTATCGGTTCGATTGGCCTTGCTATCATTACGTACCGCCACAGGGCGTTCCAGTCATTTACAGTCAACGTGTTCTTTGGCGTACTGGCGTTCATCGCTCTTGTTCGCGCCGTCTACTTCCTCTAATGCTTAAAGTGTGTTTAAATACTAGCGTTCAGAAGCGTAGTAACATGATGGTTCATTGTTGCCTCGAGGTCGATCTGAGTACAAGGTAACAAAGTAAGGAAACATCATGGCACAGCAGAATCTGTTTGTCGGTAGCCTGGCATACGCCACTAGCGATGACTCTCTAAAAGCTCACTTTGAGCAAATCGGTCCTGTCGCGAGCGCTCGCGTCATTACCGACCGTGAATCTGGTCGTTCAAAAGGTTTCGGATTCGTTGAATTCGAAAACGACGCGGACAACCAAAAAGCTGTCGATCAACTCGATGGTAAGGAACTGGACGGACGTACTATTAACGTCAGCCTAGCCCGACCTAAAGAAGATCGTCCAGCCGGCGGCAACAACGGCGGCGGTTCATTCCGACAGCGCTCTTGGTAATTGAAACAGGAGGGGCTCGCCCCTCCGTTTCTTTTTTAAAATGAATTCAAAAAGAACTCCTCCCCCTAAAGCATGGCTTTTGCCATGTTATTTATTTTGTGAACGGAGAATAAAGCCAGTCTTGGCCAAGATTGAGCCAGTCGTTCAAAAGTCCGTAGGCATTGAGTAGCCATAAAGTCATAACGACGACAACCGCCGTTAATATGAATGTAATGGCACGGACTGTCCAATGTTGCCTTTTTACCCAATGATTCCAGTCGTCGTATTTTTTTCGCGTAAACTTTAAAACATTCGCAGCCCATGGGAATTCACGTGACAAAATAGTAAGGCCCGCAAACACGATCAGCCACCCAGGGCCCGGGTATGGAATAGCGATAATACCAACAATAAGTACCGATCCGCCTGCAATCGCGGTTGTAAAACGTCGAAGTCTGCGCTGCTTAGTTTTTTCGTTCATCGAGCAAAAAATTCCTTATGGCGTCAAATGGTTTTATGGTTGTATAGTACTTATCATACCCTGACTCGTCCAATTCGGCCGCCGTCATGCTGCCTCCTTGAGGAATGAAAATCCTGTCAAATCCGAATCCATTGCTCCCGCGAGGTTCTTTCGCAATATGACCACGAATCTTTCCCGTAAAGAGCCGTAGGTCGGAGCCATCAAAGTAGCCGAACGTACACGACGCTTCAGCACTCCTGTCGCTAAATCCGTCTAACATCCGACACATTTTATTAAGACCTTCGTCTAGTCCGTTCTTCACAAAGAACTTAACAAACGGGCCCGGCAATCCATCCCATGCGTCAAACGTCAACGTGACGTCTTCGACTAAGACCGGTTCGTGTAGTTGGCCATACGCCTGACGAGCCTTGTGCTCCACTAGCTCCGACGTGTCGAGCGTCTGAATCTCGTCTAGATCTGCCGGATGGTGACGAACCTCAAGCCCTATATGACGGGAAAAATTGGCTGCTTTTTCGGGATTACCCGTGACATACACGACTTGTTTCATAGCTTTAGTATACTTGTTTTATGACCGACCACCCTTCTATGGACCGCTTGGCTGATTTACAGCGTATGATTGCCGACTTTGCAAAAGTACTACGCACTCCGCCGATGGGTGATGCCGGGCGACCTGAAAATGACGTCGAACATAGTTATGGGCTAGCGATGACGTGCTGGTATTTGCAGCCGAAAGTAGCACCAGAGCTCGACTTACTTAAGATTTTGCAATATGCCCTAGCTCACGATATCGTCGAGCTTCATGCAGGCGACACGTTCATATTCGACAAGGCACTTGCAGCTACCAAAGAGCAGCGCGAACGCGATGGATTAAAACAAATCAGGCACGATTGGCCTGACTTTGAAGATCTTGCTAGCTACGCCGAAGGTTATATGGACAAAGTTGACCCTGAGGCGCGGTTTGTCAAAGCGGTCGACAAGCTACTCCCCGTCATCATGATCGAGCTCGACGACAAGCCGGCTGATGTTTGGAAAAGGCTTGGTATAACACTAGCGATGGAACGCGACAATAAAGTCACCATCCATGTGTCCGACAATGTGTCGCCATACTACGAGCTACTTTTGGAGTGGCTTGACGAGCGGAATAATATTCCAAAAACTTAATCAATACGCTCGAATCGTGGGACTGTTTTCCCTTCGATAGTCACCCGATCAAAGAACATGGAGTATGGTCTTGCCCAAAACTCAGCACCCTTTTTGTATTCGACCGCTTTATAAATAACCAGGGGTTCAAGCGTCTCAGAATGATACGCCAGACCGATGACATCGTATTCATTACCTTTATAGTGGCGGTACTTGCCCTTTTCAAGCGCAGGCGGTTCGGGAATTTTATCTAGGTTACCCTGAAGGTTCACAGCAGTTCTAAGAATTCTTTTTCTGTAAGAATGGTCGTGCCGTACTGTTCGGCTTTTTTCAGCTTGCTAGCTCCGACCTTGCCACCGGCAACCAAATAAGTCGTGTCTTTGGCGACGCTCGTTTGGAATGTACCGCCAAGCGTGCGAATCTTATCGGCTGCTTCGTCACGTCCCATCGATTCAAGCGTTCCGGTCACCACAAAATTCTTACCCATCAGTTTGCCTTGCTTCTTTTCGAAGCGCGGCTTGACTCCTAAGTCCGAGAACTTGGTGATCAACTTTTCATTATCCTCGTCGGCAAACCAAGCAGCGATACTTTCGGCTACCACCTTGCCGACACCATCAACAGACTCAAGCTGCTCAATAGTAGCGTGCTGTAAGGCTTCGATGCTTCCGAAATGTGCGGTCAAGTCAATCGCAGTCTGTGCTCCGACATGACGGATGCCGAGTCCATAAACGAACCGCTCTAAAGGAGGATGTTTCTTGTCTGCAATGGCATTCAGTAGCTTAGTAGCCGAAATGTCGGCGAAACGATCGAGTTCAAGTAACTGTTCTTTTGTGAGCAAGTAAATATCAGCGAGGTCGTGCACCAAGTCTGCGTCTACTAATGCCGCGACATTCTTTTCGCCCAGGGTATCAATGTCAAGCGCACCTTTAGATGCAAAATGCTCGAGTGCCCTCTTGAGCAAAATCGGACCGGTAGCACCTTTCATACGGTAGACGGCCTCACTTTCAGGCCGGACGAATTCAAGTTCTGGGTATTGGGCTTTTAGCTCTGCTTCGTAGTCAAAAGCCTTAGCAGATTTGGGTCGAAGCTCCATAAGCACCCGCTCGACTTGGGGAATGATGTCACCCGCCTTGTATACAATGACTGTGTCGCCAACACGAATATCTTTGCGTTCTATTTCATCTGCATTGTGCAGTGACGCGTGCTGTACAGTCGTACCGGCTATTTGTACCGGGTCAAACACGGCAATAGGTGTGGCGGCACCTGTGCGCCCGATGGAAATGACAATATCTTTTATAAGAGCGGTCGTTTCTTCGGCTGCATATTTGTATGCCACTGCACCTCGCGGACTTTTACCGACGACGCCAAGCTTTGCGAATTGAGCGCGGTCGTCGATTTTAAGAACGACGCCGTCAGTGTTGAACGGCAAATTCCCTCGCTTCCTATCAAGTTCGTCGATATACTTCATGACACCGTCGAGCGAAGTAAACGATTTATGTAGCCCACTGGTACTAATGCCGATTCGCTTCATGGTTTCATATGACGATTGGTTGGTCGGTACTTCTGCGGGGTCATCTCGTATCAGGTCATAGCCAAAAAAGGTCAAAGGCCGCTTTGCTACCAACTTCGGGTCAAGCTGGCGGATTGTTCCTGCCGCGAGGTTGCGCGGGTTCTTGAACAGTGGCAGATTCAGCTTGGCTTGGCGCTCGTTCAAGGCTTCGAAGTCTTTTTTGAGCATGACGATTTCGCCGCGTACTTCCGTACGGCCACGAAGCATAGCGTCATTCCCGTCTCGTAGCCGAAGCGGAACGTTCTCAATTGTTCGGACATTCATCGTCACGTCTTCGCCCACGCGACTGTCGCCACGTGTTACTGCTTGCACCAATATTCCGTCTTGGTAAATCAACGCACAGGCCAAACCGTCCATTTTAATATCACAGAAAAATCGGTGCGTTGTGCCCGGCAGAATTTTGTCCATTCGCTTCACCCATGCTTCAATCTCGGCGCGGTCAAATACGTCACTCAAGCTGATCATTGGGATCTTATGCTCAACTTTTTTAAATTTATCGAGCGCAACACCCGCTACACGTTGAGTTGGACTGTCAGGAGTGATCAGTTCAGGGTATGTTTCTTCAAGCTGCGCAAGCTCGTGCTTCAGGCTGTCCGCAGCGGCTTCGCTCATTGTCGACTCATTCAGCACATGATAGTGATAGCGGTAATCATTTATAAGTTCGCGGAGCTGACGTATGCGCTCTTTAGGCTGGGGCTGCGTCATCTTCGACTACCTTTCTGTATAGCAGGTATACGTATCCGGACATCCATACAACCGCAGCAGCACTCATGAACACGATTGTAACCGGCACAAGAGGGAGCCAATCAAGGACCGGCAACAATTGTTTGATGCCACGGTCGGCCAATATTACAAATAAAACGACTATACCCCATGACAACACAGCACCAAGGAGCGCCCAACCGATTCTAAGCAGTAAACGGATTCTTCGTCCTACGACAAGATCCCCGGCTGCGCGAAGGGCCTGCATGGGGTACATGCCTGGCAAGGTCACTACTACGAGTGCAATGACCGTGCTGGTAATAAGATACAGCGACACGACTGCGAGTAAACCGACCGCGATCGACACCAGCATGGCAACAATCCCTGTATCGAATAAGTGGGTCGATATAGCGGCATTCATGGCGATAACACCAATCGTGACCGGGAGTAGCTGCAGTACTAGTACCATTAAAATTATTCCAGTTGGTACAATTGGCGCTCCTGCATTGTACAGACCATCGCGAATGCGCGGTTTGTTACCACTCAGAAGCGCCCGGAGCAACCATACGGTAGTCAACCACGTCAAAAGAAATATAATAACTGAATAGATTTGTTGCGCTTCCGTAAGTTCCGGGGTTAAACCGCCTGACATCCCAGAAAGCAGCAATAGGCCCGCTTGTCCGACCGATCCCCAAAATCCAGTGAATGTTCCGTCGCTCGTATTGTCGAGTAACGCGGATAGTTGCGAGTAAAGATCCTGCGACGCAAGGCCTACAAACACAGCTTCAAGCAGCGCAAAAATGACTACCAGCCAAAGGAATAGCCGCTTATGAGTGGTGAATGTTTTTAAGACAAAAGCGGTAAACGCCCAGTAACCTGGAAGTTTCAAGGAGCGGACATAGTCACGACGCCGGGTTAACTGAAAACTCCTATGGGGTCGACGTGACCGGTATTCATTAAACGACGTGCGTGCACGACTGCGAAGTGATGAAGGCGAAAAACGAGACTGGCTAACGGCAGGTTTTTTCTTTTTTGCTATTGCCTTGGCTTTGCCGGATTTTGCTGATGTCTTAACCATGAAGGTAGATTCGGTATTAAAACGAGTTTCCTATTGAGCGCAGCCGAGCCACTCGATCAGCAATCGGTGGATGAGTGCTAAATAGTTTGGCTATGGACGCGCCTTTTAACGGACTCGCGAAAAACAAGTGAGCAGTGCTGCTGTTTTGACGACGCAAAGCCGTACCGCTTGTTCCGAGTTTTTCAAGCGCGGACGCCAGTGCTTCCGGGTCACGGGTCGTTAACGCACTGCTTGCGTCAGCTAAATACTCACGCTGGCGAGATATTGCTGCCTGTACGAGTATGGCTGCGAGTGGCGCGATAAGGGCTGCAACAATACCGAGAACCAGGAAGATTGGACTTGGTGGATTATCGTCATCACCGCCGAACCACATCATACGAAGGAACAAGTCGGCGATTAAACCGATGGCACTGACTAGTCCGAATACAATCATCATGACGCGTATATCGTAATTCTTGACATGCCCCATCTCATGGGCCATGACTGCCTCAAGTTCACGGTCACTCATGAGCGACAATATACCCGATGTTGCGGCGACGTGCGCATGCTTAGGGTCGCGTCCCGTTGCAAACGCATTCGGCGCCGGGTCGTCAATAATATAGACTTTCGGCATTGGCATGCCTTCGGTAATGGCAAGGTTTTCGACAATACGGTAAAGCCGAGGATTGTCGGATTTTTTAATTTCTTTCGCACCGTTCACTCCGAGAGCAATTTTTGCGGCAATAAAGTATTGAATGAACGCATATACACCCGCACCAATCATGGTTCCCCAGAATATACCGGTGCTTCCATAGACTTTCGAGAACAAATATCCGATTCCCGTGATAATCAGCACGAAAATCACCATAATGAGTATGGTATTACGTTTATTTGCCGCAATTGCCTTGTACAAAGTAAAACCCGCTTTCTTAGAACTTTACGTCGACTGGCTTTTCAACGCTAGCCATGTCTTCGACTTCAAAGAATTCTCGATTCTTAAAATTGAACATTCCTGCAACTACGTTGGCTGGGAATTGTTGGATCCGAGTGTTCAAGTCCCTGACACCGCCATTGTAGAACCGACGTGCAGCTTGGATTTTATCTTCGGTATCAACCAACTCGCCTTGCAGCTGCTGGAAATTTTCGCTAGCGCGAAGCTGCGGATATGCTTCAGATACTGCGAACAAGCTTTTCAGTGCCTGTTCGAACTGGTTCTCAGCCTTAGCGGCCTCTGCCGGACCTTTGGAGGTCGCTGCCAAGACATTAGAACGTGCTTCGGTGACATCCTGGAAGACTTGTTTTTCGTGAGCAGCGTAACCCTTAACCGACTCGACTAGATTCGGAATCAGGTCTGCCCTTCGCTTTAATTGGACGGTGATATCGCTCCAGGCTTCCTGAACACGAACATTCAACTGCACCAGGCCGTTGTATGTTGCCCATACGAAGATGGCAAGAAGGACGACGAGGCCGACCAATATCCATAATAAAATGCTCATATAATTACCCCCATTAACCGTAGTAATATGTGCTTCAAGTATACCACCAATCGGTGACTAAAAACAGATATGGCAAACATATAAAAAGACCCTTGTGGGGGTCTAATTCTTGGTGCGCGGGGCGGGACTTGAACCCGCACGACTTTTGGTCAAGGGATTTTAAGTCCCTCGTGTCTACCAATTCCACCACCCGCGCAATGGAGGCACGTACGGGAGTTGCACCCGTCTACGCGGTTTTGCAGACCGCTGCGTAACTGCTCCGCCAACGCGCCATTCCTTGATAGATTATAGCAAACCCTTGTAAGTAACCGGTGATACAATGAACCAGTGAAATCGATTGGTATTTACCCAGGTACGTTCGACCCCATTCATGAGGGGCATGTTGCGTTCGCAAATGCTGCTATTGCGCAGTGCGGTCTTGATGAGGTTTATTTCGTACCGGAGCACAAACCAAGAGGTAAAACCAATGTTCGAGACTTGCAAGAACGAGTCGCGATCATACGCGAGACGTTAAATCAAACATCGGATCTAAACATTATTACACTCGCATCAAAGCGTTTCACCGTACATGAAACGCTGCCTGGAATCGAATCACGTTTTGGCCCTGCGAATTTCACTCTACTGGTTGGTTCCGACGTCGCGATGACGTTAGCTAAGTGGCCAAATTGCGATCGTATGTTAAAGAAATGGAGCCTTGCTGTTGGTATACGACATGACGATAAACCCGAAGATATAGACGCTGTGTTGGAGGGAATCGAACGTGCACATCGATTTAAGATTCGTCGCGCATTCATCCGTACCGCTAAAGCGAGTGTTTCATCGTCGCAACTAAGAAACGTTACAAAATAAAATAACGACCGAAAGGTCGTGATTTTATTTGGTGCGGCGAAGAGGACTTGAACCTCCACGAGCCGAAGCTCACCAGCCCCTCAAGCTGACGCGTCTACCAATTCCGCCACCGCCGCATGTAAAACAACTTGTAAGGTACTATTTAGTTTAATGTCTTATTCCGGACTAAGCGCGTCGACGCGTCTACGATTGACTTTCGTTTCACGAAGCCACCACCGCCGCATTCCCTAGAATTATAGGGGTATCATGGTGTTTTGTAAACCGGTACACGCTCCGCTGACCAGTACCGCACGTCACTGTAGCGGTCGGCTTCAGACGGTACGCCGCCAACTTTAATGTCAGGCTGTACACTTGGGCGGTATACGTATTGCATGACGGATTGATATAGGCCAATCGCCGGCACGTCTTTGAGCCACTGCGCTGCGAAAGCCTTGTACTTTTGGTTACGGAGTGCGGGGTCTGTCCTGGCACGGGCGCTCGCCAAGGCGTCGTCACTTATGTTGTTGCGATAATTGGCAAAATTATATCCAAGTCTACTTGCCTGCGAAGAATGCCAGTACGCATAAACGTCAGGATCAACACCGATGACGAGTTTGTACAGAAGCACGTCATAGTTACGAGGCTGAAGGGTGGTCTGGACGAAATCCTGGGTAGGATCACTTGGGTCTTTAATGTCAGTCGTAACCTTTATGCCAAGTTCTCGCCACTGTCCAGCCAGACGCTCCAGCACTTTTTCGTAGGTCGGATCTTTAACGGTGACAATATTTAGTTGCAGTGGCTGACCTGACGAGTTCTGTCGTGTCGTCTGTCCGGCGGAGAGCTTCCAGCCAGCTTGGTCGAGCAGACTTTTGGCTTTGGCAATGTCGACCGGCACCGGCGCAGGAATTCCCTGACCCGTTAGCTGGCCATCGACGAATGGTAAGTATAGGTCAGGTACGTCATACCCTATGGCCTGTCGTAGTTTTTTCGTGTCCGTTCCTGCTTGCAGCGCTTGACGAATCTTTAGCTCCTTCAGAACTGGACTGTCCGAATTGAAAAGCGCGTACACTCCACTATTAACCGGGTACTGCTTAATGTTGAATGACGACGGTAGGTCTGATTTTTGCGCATCCGTTCCTGCGGCCGCGTTCACCTCACCTGTCTGCAGTGCCCTCATCATGTCATCTTGATCTTTGTAGCCATGCAGTTCAAAGCGAGCAAGCTTAGGCGCTCCTTTGTAGTATGACGGCGATGCAGAAAGATTAGCGATCTTATGTGACCCATTAGTCGATGTCTGAAGGAGCTTGAGCGTGAACGGGCCGCTCCCGGTTGGCGAAACACTGAATCCACTTTGACGGATCGAACCCGGTGCCACATCTTCAAGAATATGACGAGGTAGCACGGCAAAGGTCAACGCATGAGGGAACGAGGCGTACTGTGCTGGTAGGGTGAATTTGACCGTATGGTCGTTGACCGCTTCGGCCGTGACGTCAATCCAGTTCCCGTACATGACCGACCGCACTTCAGCGGATTTCATTAGGCCAACGGTATATACCACGTCCTGCGCAGTCAATTTAACGTCGTCGCTCCAACGAACATCATTACGCATACTAACGACATATTCGCGGCCACTTTGACTAATCGTCATCGACGTAGCCAGGTCATCACTAAGGCTACCCGTATCATCGTATGAGTAGAGCGACGAGAAGAGAAGCTTGGTAGCAGACTGTTCCGCTTGTGTGGTGGCAAAGAGCGGATTTAAGGTGTTAATCTGACCTTGAACCGCCTCCGCATACGTGCCACCGTCTTTCCAGGCGACTGTTCGGTACGCCTGCTGGTACCAAAGCATCTGTAGTGCGACCCCAACAATAAGAAGGCCCGTAATACTAAGCCATACCACGACGTGACGTTTGACGTTGCGGAGGCTATCGAGCTTGCTTAGGACGAACTTATGGGCATGGCGGGTGGTCGAATTTTCGGCCCTTAGGGCGCGTTTTGAAAACGTTTTGGAATCAAATGAAATCCGATTGAAACGCTTCCAACTGCCCTTTTCGTCTGCCACCTCTTTTACGCGTCCTATCCGTTCGCGCCGGGAAGTAGTAGTCCGGCTAGGATTGAAAGGACGAATACGACAGCAAGAACGATGGTTGCATCAAATAGGCTTTTATCTAGACCGCGCCGGGTCGTGTATAGCTCACCTGAGCTTCCAAAGCCTGCTCCAAGGCTAGCGCCTCGCTGCTGCAAGAGCACGCAGATAATCATGAGTACGCCCGAACCGAGCGTGACGAACTGTAATAGTGAACCAATATCCATTTATGTCTCCTTACGGATTGCTTCATAGCGCAGTTCTACAGCGCTACTTACAATATAGTTTATCAAACTAAGCAGGAGTCCGGCGAGGACTGAATGCCAGAACTTCATCTGAAGTCCGGGCGTGAGAGCAAGCGATATATAGACCATCAGTCCATTCACAATAAACGTGAACAACCCGAGTGTTACCAGTATCGCCGGTAGTGACAACACGATCACGATAGGACGCAAAATACTGTTAATAATAGAGAAAATAAGTCCTGCCAAAAGGAACACACCCGAGCCGGCATCGATTGATTCCGGTGCGTAGCCTGTTCCGAACAGACGCACAGCTAACCACAGACCGAACGAGTTCAACAGCCAGCGTAGTAAAAATACGATGAATTGGCGTTTCATAAAATTAGTTTCAGTATACATGGTGGGCTATAGTCCTGTCGACAAGCGAGCACTCAGGTTCTCGTTACCGTCAGAAGTTATTAAAATATCATCTTCAATCCTAACACCAATCTTTTCCTCGGGAATATAAATACCTGGCTCAGCAGTAAGCACCATCCCATCCTTGAAATATTTCGGAGCGCCTAAGCTGTCGTGGACATCGATACCGAGCCCGTGACTGACGGCATGCGGCATATACCGTCGTATCCCAGCTTCGTCATGTGCAAGGCCGACGCTTTTGAGTGCTTCACTCATGATAGTGTCAACGTCATTCTGATACTCTTGGACCGACTTCATAGGTGCGATCAAATCGATGATTCGGTGATGTGCCGTCTCTACGGCAGCATGAACATCGCGCTGTCGTTTAGTCGGCTCCCCCTTGACGTAGGTACGGGTAATGTCGGCTGCATACCCGCCATACGATGCCCCAACGTCCATGAGTACAAGTTGTTTCGACATGATCTTGTCGCTATTTTTCATATAGTGCAGTGTGCAGGCGTTCGCCCCCGCAGCAATAATAGGATCGTATGCGTACCCTGCCGAGCCATTGCGGCGAATAGCATGGCTAAAGTCTGCTTCGATTTCGTATTCATGTTTGTATGTATTCAGCGCTTTTTTTACTAACTCGAAGCTATTAATCGTATAGCTGATGGCCTGCCTAATCATGGCAATTTCTTCCGGCCGCTTAATTGCCCGCAGCTCATTTAGCTCGCGCTGGACATCATTGACTTTCGCAAACTGGCGTTCCAGCATTCGCCAATTACGGTTGATTGAGGGGTTAAGCGCGAAGTTAAAGTAGTCTGAGTGCGCCGGCTTCCCAATTGTATGTACGACGCTATGCGCCTTGGCGAGTTTTCGTAGCAAACCAATCGATTCGTCTGCGGTAATAACCGAGCTTACCCCACTTATTCGTTTGGCAACGTCAGCCGACAGACTGCCGTCGAACGTCGCGTGGACTTCACTTACTTCTGGGGAAACGAGCCACGTCTTGTTTGTTGAGCCATCGATGATGACCATCCAGTCCGGTTCTTCTATACCGGTCAAGTACCAAAAGTTAGACTCTTGGACGAATGCGTGGGCTGAGTCGTTAGAGCGTTGTTGGCGTTCATACGCCGACAGCACTGTGAGTCCTCCTTTAACTGACGCGGTTAAGCGCTGGCGGTTCTCCGCAAAAAATGTGCTGTCCATACACCTATTCTACCAAGACGTAAGTCGTGTACGTATGTTGCTTGTCAAAAGAATATACCTACGGGCATGCACCCGCTACTGGTTCTGTACTGTTTGCTGAATTTATGATGTATACCACCGATGCAACAATCGTCGAAACCCCACGAATGCAATAACTGGTCGCGCTTCCGGACATATAGGTAATCGTTACGTCCTTACCGGGTTTGTAGCTTGCTGGAAGCGAAGTTGGATACCCTGTACCAAAATTTTTGGCGTTCTCCATTGCTACCGAGGCAACTTTTAAATCACTTTTCACGGCTTTTTGCGCTACGCTTGTGCGCCAGCTGCTCCAACTTGCTGCCACAAGACCCGCAAGCAATGCCACGACTACCACAACCACGATCATTTCGATAACGGTAAAACCTGATTCTGACCGGTGCTGGTTCGTATTGTTTTTCATATTCGTACCGCTTACTTATAGCAATGCAAAAGTAAGCAAATTATACCATAAGCGTCATGGGCGCTGTAAGTGGGTATATATACGCTCGGCTTTTGCTTTACCGACCACGGCAGCGATTTCAGCAACATCTTTTGCCATCACTCCTCGAAGACTCCCAAAGGTACGAATGAGCTTTTTTCTCGTTTCAGGACCTATACCTGGGATATCTTCGAGCGCGCTTGCCGTCTGCTTCTTCTGTTTCAGCACGCTATGGTAACTGACCGCAAACCGGTGTGATTCGTCGCGGATACGCTGAAACAGTTTCGTGATGTCCGCATATGGGCTGACCGACATACCGCCGCCAAGGTTCTTTGAGTGTGCGCCGGCATTTCTTTGTCCGAGGTGTAGGTTTACGACTGTATATGCGCCTTCATTAAATATGCCAACCCCTGGAACTTTTAGCGACCTTAATTTTTCTACTGTTTCTTCAGAAATATGAGAGCGGGTACTATGAATGATTATCTCTTCTTCCCGCTTGGCAATACTTATTGTCGGCACAGCGACATTTCGTTCTTCCATTGCCTTTAACGCTGCGTCCAACTGACCTTTACCCCCATCGATCAGAACTAAATCTGGCATACCCCAACTTTTGATATTTTTTTCAGAAAATCGACGATGCAATGTTTCGTGCATATTATAGGTATCATCGTTGTGTTCGAGTTTCGTTTTGAACTTGCGATATTCTGAACGATTACTCACGCCGTTTGTAAACACAACCATGCTTGCAACGACATTGGTACCGCCCATATGCGAAATGTCATAGCCCTCAATTCGCTTAGGGGTATTCTTTAAGCCAAGCAACGCAGTTAAGTCACTAAGTGCCTTGTCTTTTGAAATATCAAGAAACTCGCGGTCGCCAAACATAACCCGACGTTTTAGCTCCCTCATATGATTTAGCCGGTTACGTAGTTCAGCTGCTTTTTCAAAATCCTGCATTGCGGCTGCTTGCCGCATGGATGTTTCGAGTTCTCTGGTTAATGCGACACGGTTGCCTTTGATATAGCTTATGAGCTTTTTTAGATTTTGTTTGTAGGCTTCACTGCCCTCCGATTGCCTTGGACTAAGTCCTAATTCTTCTTCTAATCGTGAGGTGTGTTTAGCAGGCGGTTTGGTGTAGTGCGGGTACACTTGTCTTAGTAAGCGCAGTGCCTTTTTTACAGGCAACCCGTTATAGAACGGCCCGAAATACTCCGCCCCGTCATCTGCCGGATTTCGTGTGAAGCTAACGTGTGGCCATTCGCTCTTCATGTCGATTCGTACATAGGTCTGGCTCTTATCATCGCGTAGCAAAATGTTGTACCGCGGCATATAGCGCTTGACCATTTCGCTTTCCAGAAAAAGCGCGTCGATTTCGCTTTCAGTTTCAACCCAGTCTGTGTCGTCGATTTCATTCACGAGCGCCATTGTTTTAGGGTCGAAGTTTTTCGAGCTCTGGAAGTACTGTCGCACCCGGTTTTTGAGCACCGCAGCCTTACCAACATAAATGATTTCTCCGGATTTTGACTTATGAAAATAAACGCCTGGGCTGCGTGGCAACGTTTTTAACTTGGTTTCGAGTGCGGTATTCACTCTTTTAGTATAGCTTGTTGCTACTTGGCCGCTTCAAGCGCAGCTATGTCGATCTTCTTCATTTGCATCATGGCGGCGAATTGGCTGGGGTTTAATTCGGGCATCAGCTGTTCGGGTGTGATTTGCCAGCTTAGCCCATACTTGTCTTTACACCAGCCGCACATTTCGGCTTCCGGCACTGCCGAAAGCTTTTCCCAGTAGTAATCAATTTCAGCCTGATCCTTGCAATCAATCATCATAGACACCGCTTCGTTGAACTTGAAGTTAGGTCCGCCATTGAGCGCCATGAATTTTTGACCATTTAGCTCAAATAGCACCGTTAGGACTTCTCCCACGCGGTCTTTTTGAAAATCTGCCAAGCCATCGGTAGGGTAATGCGTGACATTAACCACCTTGCTACTATCGAATACCGAGCAGTAAAAGTTCGCTGCTTCTTCCGCATTGCGGTCAAACCACAAACACGGGGTTACCGTTTGAATATTTGCCATATTATTCTCCTTTTCTTAGTTGCTCTGCTCTAAAAGCTGCAATTCGTCGAATAAGATCTAGCGGGAGAGGCTGATCAGGAGGAAACTGAACTGAACCTTTGCCGCGTTTATACTTTGAAAGCTCCGGTTCGAATTCCGCATGGCCATCCGGCGTTGCGTAAAAACCAATATGCTTAGAAAAGCCCGCGAAATGTACCAAGTTTTTACCGTTTAACCGGAAGGTAGGTATACCATAACTAATCACTTCAACTGATTCAGGCACGACTTCTTTTATGACCTTTCGTACTGCTTCTAATTTCTCACGTACTTCAGGTGAAAAATCCGCCAGATATTCTTCAATATCCTTGTACGATTTCATCTGTTTTCGACTCCGTCCAGCCGCAATGTGTCCGACTCGTCTCTGTGCGACCCGGCAGATCCGACGTGTTTGTCACTGATCTGTGCTCCATGCTTAATGACGTGCACCAGTGCCATGGCATGCCCACGACCCAGCCCGAAATCATCGTTTAGCCAAGCGATAATCTCGCCGGCTTTCGTATCTGGTGTGTCGAAACCTTTCTCTTTCGCCATTTTCACAAATTCCTCGGGAGCCTTCCCCGTCTTTGCCTCAATGTTATCGAGATACGCTTGAAATGACATATCAAATTCCTTATTCGCTTAGAGTTCCATTCAATCGATCGTTCCAGAACTGTTCGTATTGCTGTAGGTATGCTGCAGCTTCGCGCATACCGTCGGTTCTTGTACTAACATAGTTATACCTGCCATCTTTTCGCTTGGTAATAAGGCCGGCGTCCAGTAGGACCTTAAGATGTTTCGAGATTGCTGCAAGGCTAATATCGTATTCAAGCGCGATTTCGTTGACCGTTAGCTCGCCGTCGGTGGTGCGCTCTAATATATCCCTTCGAATTGGGTCGGCCAAAGCCGAGAAGATAGTATCTATGTGAGAAGTATATTCAACCATATGGTTAAAAGTTAGCACGACACATTAACGAGTGTCAATAATTCCTTAATTTTCGAGTACGGCCAGTATGTTCCCTGCCGGGTCTTTGAACCAAGCAATGTCTGGTCCCATGCCAGAAACTTTACCCCTTAACACCCCTCTGCCGTCTTGGTCCGCAGGCAATGAATCGTAGCGCTCCATAGTGACGCCGACTTCGACGAGCGAGTCAATGGCAGTATTAATGTCGTCAACCGGAAAGTTCAGTACGGTATACGAAGCCGGCTCATGATCTTCTTTTTCGTAGATGAACACACTGTGTCCGTTCGGGAATTGCAGTTCTAGTCCCATGCCTTCGTCGTTTACGTTGCATCCGAGCATGTCGGCATAGAACGTCTTCGCCTCTTCAAGGTCGTCGACTGAAAATCCACTGAATGCGTTCGCGTTCTTAAACATGTGAACCTCCTTGCGCTCCCTGTTCACCACCTACGCGTGAACATAATGACTGTAATGTCCCTAGGGTACTACGTATAATGCCTATGTCGTCGCCTCCCTTCTTGTACTTCTATTATACTCCGGTCGGCTGCGAACCGCGCTAGACTTTGGCGACAGCTTTTTCTCGGCAAGCAGCAGTGTGGTACAGCAGGTCTGGGTTTTGCTTGCAGTCTTCGCAGATAAGAACAAGGTCGTTGCAGCTCGCGAACGCACAGTTTTCGAAGTTACTGGTCTTGCCGCCACAGTGCGTGCATTCGCCAATTGTTTTTGCCTTATCGCTGAACGTCATTGTCATGCGTTTGTCGAACACGCGTAAATGTCCTTCCCATAGCCCATCGTCGCCGAACTGCTCCCCATACTTCACGATGCCACCATCAATCTGGTAGACGTCCTTAAAGCCACGTTTCTTCATCATGGCGCTAATAACTTCGCAACGGATACCACCAGTACAATACGTGATGACTTTTTTGTCTTTAATGTCGTCGTATTTGTCGCTTTCAAGCTCAGCAATAAAATCGCGCGATGTGTTAGTGTTCGGTACGACCGCGCCCTTGAATTTACCAATTTTGGCTTCGTGAGCATTACGTCCGTCAAAGAACACTACGTCCTTGCCGAATTTTTCGACTAGTTCGTTGACGTCGGCTGGCTTGAGGTGCGTACCACCGCCAACGACGCCATTTTCATTGACATCAAATTCATTATCGCTGTTCTGAAACCCAACTAGCTCCCGACGTACTTTCACGCTCATACGCGGAAAGTCTTCGCGGCCGCCGTCGCTCCACTTGAATACAATGTCCTTAAACTGTGGGTATTGCTTCGTGGCTTTGACATATGCCTTCAAATCATCCATATCGCCGCCAACCGTACCGTTCAACCCCTGGGCGCTAACTAAAATCCTGCCGCGCAGGTTCAGGCTATCCGTCAGTGTTTTTTGCCACAGCATAATGGCCTGTGGGTCAGAAATAGGGGCAAATTTATAATAGAGCAGAATTTTTTGCATCTTCAGTCATTATACTATATAGTAAGTTTTACTATGATTATGCCGCTCGTATAATCCTCTATTCCTAACACTTCATTGCCTGTCTGGCACGCTTACACACTCTTAAGCGCTATATACTTTAAAGGAGCCTATGCAAAAACAATCAATCAAACTTTTTTGGCAAGCGACGCGCCGTTATAAGTTGCAGCGCACGCTGGCCTTATTCTTCCCTGCACTTGCCGTATCGGTCAACACTATCATTGCGCCGTATGTACTTTCACTATTCCTGAATAAATTGCAGGACGGCCATATTACGCTTGAGAACAGCTGGAATCTTATTATCACCTACGCGGTGCTTATATTTCTCGGCGAGGTACTTGTGTGGCGATTGGCGCTTTATTTTACCTGGACCTTCCAGGTAAACAGCCAGCGTGATCTTTACCTCTCGATTTTTGAAAAATTGTCGAAAGAAGATATCGCATTTCATTCGAACCGGTTCGGAGGTTCGCTTGTTAGCCAAAGCACCAAACTTATCGGGTCACTTGAACGGTTTTGGGACATGATTATCTGGAGTGGTATCCCGATACTTACCACGATAATCGGTTCTATTATTACGCTTTCGGTTCTTGGCATGTGGCAGTATGGTGCGTTCCTTGTCGTGTATGCCGTTTTGTTCGCAATTGTCGTCGTGCTGGGCTCGCGCTTCTTAGCAGAACGAAATAGAAACGAAGCGGCGACAAGCAACCGTACCAGCGGCGTGTTGGCTGACATGGTAACGAATGTCAGCACCGTCAAAGCCTTTGGTCGCGAAACGTACGAATACGAAAACGCCCGAAAAGCCATAAATACGTGGCGTGATGCTTCATTCCGGTTAAAGTGGGGCGTGCTTGGAGCAACGTCGGCATTCAGTTCAATGTACGCTATTGGCGCGACCGTCGCATTCATTTTTGCAGTACTCGGCGCCCAATATGGAATAGCTAGCGTCGGTACGGTGTATCTAATATTTATTTATGCGCTTAATATTAATCGCCAGCTCTGGGAGTTAAACAATATTACCCGCACGTACAACCGTGTTATTGGCGACGCACATGAAATGACAGAGATTCTCATGAAGGACTACCGGCTTATTGACCATAGCTTAGACGAACTGCAAGCATCGAAGGGCGAAGTTATATTCGATTCCGTCACGTTTACGCATGACGATGGCGAAGGTGACCAGGTTTTCAACGATTTTAACTTGCGCATTCCTGCTGGCCAACGGGTAGGTTTGGTAGGCCATAGTGGTTCGGGAAAAACGACTTTAACGCGCATATTGTTGCGGTTTTCCGACATTGATAGCGGTGTGATATCGATCGACAACCAGGACATCAGTCATGTTACACAAAAGAGTCTGCACGAGAGTATTGCGTATGTCGCTCAGGAACCCATGCTGTTTCATAGGTCACTTTACGAGAATATTTCCTACGGCAAGCCGGATGCGACGAAGGAACAAATTATTGACGCGGCGAAAAAAGCCCACGCGTATGAGTTCATTAAGAATCTTCCAAAAGGATTCGAGACGTTGGTCGGAGAGCGTGGAGTCAAATTGTCTGGTGGCCAGCGCCAGCGAATCGCGATTGCCCGCGCTATTTTAAAAGACGCTCCGATTCTTGTACTCGATGAAGCAACGTCGGCACTAGATAGTGAAAGCGAAAAACTAATTCAGGCAAGCCTTGATGTCCTTATGAAAGGCCGCACAAGTATCGTCATTGCCCACCGTTTGTCGACTATCGCAAAGCTTGATCGAATCGTCGTACTCCAAGATGGCGAGGTTGTTGAAGACGGTACTCATGCCGAACTTTTGAAGCAAAATGGTACCTACGCCACTCTTTGGAAACACCAAAGTGGCGGCTTCATTGAAGATTAGCTTCGGCGAGCAGCAAGCTTGGCTTGGAAACCTTTTACCTCTTTCGTCAGGTCGACGTCGAACGTATTCGCGAGCGTCACGATTGTAATTAACAAATCGCCAAATTCCGAACCGAGTTTGTCGTCATCGGTTTTGTAATCGTCCTTCATCGTACGCTTTCGAATTGCTTCGGCGACTTCACCAAACTCCTCAATCGCAAACAGCAGCTGTGCTTCAAGCGATGGCTTGACCTTGCTGTTATTCTTCCAATCTTCTTTTACCCAATCCTGTAGTTCCTGAATTGTCATCCTTATTCTCCTAAAAATTAATAGTGGCCCTGAAAGCGGGCCACTATATTGCCGTGTGCCCTATTATTTGTTAGCGTCGACGTTCGCCTGCTTTGGCTCGTCTTGCAGTTTGCCACCAGGCATCGTTTCTTCAGCTTGTGACTGCTGGTCGGTGTCTTCGCCGTTTTCAGACTCAACTTCAGAGACATCTTCGGCATCACCGGCGGCGGCTTCGTTAGCTGCCTGAAGCGCAGCAGGTTCCCAAACGCTCGCTACCATCAGGTCGGTAACATGTGACTTTTCTTCCTCGGTTTCGTCACCGTGGCCGCTGTCGTGTTCAATAAATTCAACGCCTTCTGGGAGCTTGGCGTCGCCAAGGGTTACCTTTTCGCCGGCTTCTTTAAGCGCAACGATTGAGATTTCGACGGCTTCAGGAAGATCCATCGGCAGTGCCTTTACTTCAATTTTGTCGAGTGCCTGAAGAACGATTAGTCCGGCTTTCTCTGCTTCAGATTCGCCTTCGCCAATCAGGTGAATCGGCACTTCGGCTGTAACCGGTTCGTTGGCTTTAACTGCGTGGAATGATACGTGCCGGACCGAGCCCTTAACCGGGTCGCGGTCAACGTCTTTGATCATGGCAATTTTCTTTTTTGAACCAATGGTCAAGTGGACCGGTGTATAGGTACCGGCCTGGCGATACAGTTTTGTAAAAACACCGTCTTCCACTTGAACGCTAATAGGATCGATTCCCGGGCCGTATACGACCGCAGGCACTAAGCCATCTTTACGCAGTTTAGCTACTTTTTTACCGTGGACGGTACGTTCGTCCAATTTCAATGAAAGTTTGTCTCCCATCTCTCTTCCTTTCCTGGAATACCTTTACGGAGTTAGTAATATGTTTCATTATAACAGATTAGCCTCACTGTTGGAACCCCTCATGCTACAATAGAAGCAATGGAACAGCTGTTGCACTTCATCACAGGCTTCGGCTGGATTGCCGTCCTGCTGGTTGTATTTTCGGAATCCGGGCTGATGGTCGGTTTCTTCATGCCTGGCGACAGCCTGTTGTTCACATCGGGCTTTTTGGTTCACCAAAAAATCCTAACAATCAACATTCACGTATTCGTACTACTACTGTTCCTTGCCGCTGTACTTGGTAATACTGCTGGGTATTTGATTGGTAAGAAATTCGGGCGTGGGCTGTTCAAACCAGGCAGCAAAGTCTTCAAGTTACGTTACCTTCACGAGGCTGAACGATTTTATGAACGATATGGGTCAAAGACTATCATTATCGCTATGTTCGTTCCTATCGTCCGTGCCTTCGCCCCAGTAGCCGCAGGTATCGCGGGCATGGACTATCGCCGATTTCTGACGTTCAACATAATCGGTGCCGCCTTGTGGGTCGGGCTACTGACGTACCTTGGTTATTTCGCCGGTGACGCATTAATTCGAGCAGGACTAAATATTGAAGCAGTCGTACTACTTATCATTGCTTTGTCGCTAGCCCCTGCAGTCATCCATACGCTTTCAAGCCCTAAGCGGCGAAAAGAAGCCTGGAAGCACATCCGGCGCTTCCGTCCTTAGATTAATTGTTTCAAATAGTAACCGGTGTAGCTTTTGCTTTGCTTTGTGACGTCTTCCGGCGTACCTTCGGCAATCACCTGACCGCCACCCGAACCACCTTCCGGGCCCATGTCGATAACCCAGTCGGCCGTTTTAATAACATCTAGATTATGTTCGATGATGATCATACTGTTGCCGCCTTCGACCAGTTGGTTCAAGATCGCGAGGAGTCGTTTGACATCGGCTGAATGCAAGCCAGTCGTCGGTTCGTCAAGAATATAAAGTGTCTTCCCAGTTGACCGACGTGAAAGCTCGCTAGCTAATTTAATACGCTGTGCTTCGCCCCCTGAAAACGTCGTGGCCGGCTGACCTAAGCGAATATACCCTAGACCAACATCGACCAATGTGTCGAGTTTGCGGGCAATCGACGGAACGTTCTTAAAGAACTCGGCGGCTTGCTCGACCGTCATTTCGAGCACATCCGAAATCGTCTTCTCTTTGTACTTTATTTCAAGCGCTTCACGGTTGTAGCGCTTGCCCTTACATTCATCGCAGGTCACATACACGTCTGGCAAAAAGTGCATTTCGATTTTTATCACGCCGTCACCTTGGCAGTTTTCGCAGCGTCCACCCTTGACGTTAAAGCTGAACCGGCCGGCTTTATACCCGCGTATGTTGGCTTCGGGGGTACTCGCGAATAGTTCGCGGATCGGCGTAAACACACCGGTATAGGTTGCTGGGTTCGAACGTGGAGTGCGCCCAATGGCAGACTGGTCGATAATAATCGCTTTATCTAAAAGATTAATGCCTTCAATGTTCTCGTGCTTGCCCGGCACGGTTTGAGCACGGTGCAGGCGGGCAGATAATTCTTTGGCCAGAATGTCGTTAACTAGTGTCGATTTACCCGACCCAGACACTCCGCTCACGACCGTCATAACACCAAGTGGGAATGCAACATCAATCGACTTTAGATTATTTTCTGCCGCCCCCCGTATAACAAGATGACGGTCGGCTTCGACGGCTCGACGCTTTTTCGGTACTGGAATTGATTCACGGCCGCTCAGATATTTGCCGGTAATGCTGTTCGGATCTTTCGCGACTTCGTCGGGCGTACCGTGAGCGATAACCTCGCCGCCGTGGACACCGGCATGCGGTCCAATATCGAGCAGGTAATCGGCCTGGCGAATGGTATCTTCGTCGTGTTCGACAACTAGTACGGTATTCCCAAGATCGCGAAGGTGTTTTAACGTTTCAATCAGCTTGTCGTTGTCTCGTTGGTGCAGTCCGATTGATGGTTCGTCAAGTACGTACAGTACGCCCTGCAACCCTGATCCAATCTGGGTCGCCAAACGTATCCGCTGCGCCTCACCACCCGATAACGTGTTAGCTGCCCTAGACAGTTCCAAGTACGTCAACCCGACATTGCTCATAAAACCGAGCCGCGAATTAATTTCTTTCATTATCTGCGAAGCAATAAATAGCTCCTGCTCGGTCAATTTAAGCGAGGAGAATAACTCCAATGCCTCATCGACGCCAAGGTTACAGATGTCCATGATATTAAGACCGTGCACGGTAACTGCCAAGACGACAGGCTTCAGGCGTGAGCCGTTACATGCATGACATTTGCGCTCGCGCATGAACCGTTCAATGTCACGGCGCATAAATTCACTATCGGTTTCTTTGTGACGGCGTTCCAGGTTGGGAATCACGCCTTCATAGGTTGAATCGTAGCTTCGACCACTGCCAAGATCGACACGGTATTTCTGGTTCCCCGTTCCATATAGTACCTTGTCCAGGTCTTCTGGTTTTAGTTGACCGACCGGTGTCGATATTGAAAAGCCATGGGCTTCGGCAACTTTCGCAAGCCGTTTCATATACCAAGCATCGGAATTTACGCGGTTATACGGCCGGATTGCCCCTTCAGAAATCGTGAGCTTTGGATTAAATACAAGGTCGGGGTCGACTTCGAGCCGGGCACCAAGACCTGTACAAACCGGGCAGGCGCCTTGCGGTGCGTTAAAGCTGAATAAACGTGGTTCAAGCTCCGGAATGTCTTCGTTCGGGTGGTCGACACAGGCGTAACGCTGGCTGTATACGTGCGTCTGCTTATTGTCGACATCATTTATTTCTACCACTCCGTCAGCTATGTCTAGCGCCTGCTCAACTGACTGCGAAATACGGCTTAGTGCCGCCGGGCTCATAGCAATACGGTCGACTACTATTTCAATATCGTGCTTGTACTTTTTATCAAGCGTCGGGAACTCGTCGAGTGCGTATACGACGCCGTCGACCCGCGCCCGGGCAAACCCGAGGCGGCTGTATTGTTCCGGAACATGAGCGAACTCACCTTTTTTGTCTTTCACGATTGGCGCCAAGATCATCATCTTAGTACCTTCAGGAAACTTCATAATTTCATCGATAATCGCTTGCGGCGTGCGCCTCGAGACTTCCTTGCCGCACACTGGACAGTGCGGCACGCCAATACGGGCGAATAGCAGACGCAGATAATCGTATATTTCCGTAACGGTCGCAACGGTACTTCGGGGGTTGCGACTGGTTGATTTTTGGTCAATCGAAATAGCCGGACTTAGGCCGTCAATCTGATCGACATCAGGTTTCTCCATCAGGCCTAGGAACTGGCGAGCATAACTTGACAGGCTTTCTACGTAACGGCGCTGACCTTCGGCATAAATCGTATCGAACGCTAAACTTGATTTACCCGAACCCGACAAACCGGTAATCACGACTAACTTGTCGCGAGGTATCTCGACACTGATGTTCTTTAGGTTGTGTTCCCTGGCTCCAACGACTCGAATGACATCTGACATAACAGTTAATTATAGCATTTTTCGTTCTCCCCTGCCCAGACCGCACCTCTAATACAGCCTATGCTTGCAATCACTCGTAACGGAGCGTACACTCAAACAAATTCAACGGCACCTTAGCCACCCGGAGAACACCATGCGACGCTCGCTCATTACCACCAGCTTAGTTGGCTCACTCACCATTTTTGCGCTCACCATCGATCTGTTCGATGCTATTTTCATGTTCGTGTTCTTTGGCATCGTCCCGTTTAATACCGAACCTATTCCGGCAATCCAAATGCTATTAGTATACGTGGCCGCGGGAGCATTCGTATTAGCGTATGCGCTTCGTACCCGTATCAAATCGACTTTCGACTCAGTTCGTCGCAAGACGACCCAAGTAAGTGCTTCTTAAAAATCGTCGCTGACCGGCACAATTGCTTCTGCCCATAGCTGCAATTCTTCGAGCAGGAATCGTTTCGAATCGTCAGCCGTAGCGGCTAATCGCTGTAACGACGACAGGTATGCGGGCAACTTGGCATTCAAGCGTTCCGCTCGCCATGCTTCCCATCGCCTGACTTCATCTTCGCTCAAAATACTCGCATAGTTACGTGCTTTGTACCGAAGTAATAGGTCTTCCAGGCGGTCATCGTCGAAATCGGGGTGAAAATCGGCCAGCTTCTTGATGTCAGCATTCCGGACGGCCTCTATCCGGATTTTGTCTGGCCCATTAATGAACCCATCGTATAGGCGCGCTTCGGCGTCTTTTTCTGCTTTGTATTCAGGTCTTTTTTCGACTAAGGTTCGTATGCGTTCGGCAAAATCCGGACGAGCCATGAGTGCCGCCTTATGTGTTTCGACTTGTTGCAGTGTCAGACTGATTTTTTTCCAACCTTCCACTTGCTCCAACACACCAATCGGGGCCACGGCAGGGCAACGGTTATATTGCAGTGTCTTCACTGGCAGGGGAATGAATCCAACGGCTTTTCGTTCCTCCCAGCTAGCATACATCCGCTTCGTAAGCTCGGCTTCGGTTAGATCGACGAAATCAGCCGGGTCATACCGTAGGTCATACACTACTACGTTTCCGTTAAGTCCACCGGTGAGCGGAAAGGCAACAGTCGTTTTATTGAACTGCGCGTCGTAACGACCGCTCGTGTAAACAAACGCCTGTTTGTTCTCAAGGTTAACGAGCTTTTGTACAGAAGTTTTGTCTCTAACGGAAAGCAGATACTCAAATAATTTCGGTTGCTTTTCTTTCAGCAGCTTCGTCACATCAATCAAAGCATTTACATCGCTCAGGGCGTCATGGGCGTTATCATGTCCAATCCCGTTCGCCTTTGTGATCAGCTCCAAGCGGTTCGTTGCTCGTCCTTCCTCGTCAACTGGCCATTCGATTCCCTCAGGACGAAGTGCTCTGGTCATTCGTATAACATCTAGTATATCCCAGCGTGAACAACTGTCTTTCCAACACCACTCATACGGATCTCGGAAGGTCCGCCAGAACAAATGGCGGATGAATTCGTCGTCAAACCTAACGTTATTGAACCCGACCGTAATTGTATCGGGTGCGAACACTTCTTTGATAAGTAGGTCTGCCAGCTCAGCTTCACTCAGCCCATCGGCTAATGTCGACTGTGGTGTTATACCAGTCACCATAACCGCCTCTGGGCTAGGCAATGTATCGTCATTTAACTTCACCAACAGGTTGTACGGTTCGCCTATCGGATTCAAGTCCATATCGGTGCGCTGTCCCGCGAACTGCATAATCCTGTCTTCGCGCGCGTTCAAGCCGCTGGTCTCAAGGTCATAAAAGAAGAAGGTCTGCGCCATATTCTCCTATCATATCAGACCCTATTGTTCGGTCAGCGTGAACTCGTCTTTACCAATACGAATGATTGAATCACCTTGCGCACCCTGACGTCGAAGCTCGTGGGCTATGCCCATCTTTTTCATGATGTCTCGCAGACGGTTAATGTTCTGGTATCCACTAGCAAAGTCGGTGCGGCGAGCAAACTTTTCAATTCGTGCGCCTTCGACCCGGTAGCTGTCGTCTTCTAATTTTGTAACGGTCCAGGCCTTCGATAATTCCTGGCCGCTCAGTGTTATGCGAGGAACACCCGACGTTTCGTCTTCTTCGGCAGCTTCTTCGGCCTGCCGTGCCTGACGGACTGCTGCAAGCAGTGCACGTAGCACTTCTTTGACTCCTGTCCCCGCCGGTGACGAAATCGCGTACACTTCGTCATGCCCTGCGACAGCCTTAGCTGCATCGAGTTGCATGGCAATGATATCGTCGTCCAGCCCTTCGGTTTTTGTCAGCGCCACGATTTCAGGGCGTTCAGCTAATTCAGGACTATAATCAGCTAGTTCTTTTCTAATCGTTTTGTAATCATTTGCAATGTCGTTTGAGTACGCGTCTATAAGGTGAAGTAGCACGGAAGTACGTTCAACATGTCGCAAGAACGCATCGCCCAGCCCTTTTCCCTGACTTGCGCCTTCAATTAGACCAGGGATGTCGGCAATCAATAAGCTGCCGTCGTCAATGTCTGCAACCCCCAGATTTGGTGTCAGTGTGGTAAAGGCATAATCTGCAATTTCTGGTCGGGCATTCGATACGACACTTAAAAAGGTAGACTTACCGGCGTTTGGAAATCCGACCAGCCCTACATCGGCTAAAAGTTTCAGTTCTAATTCTGCTTCAAATTGGTCACCTGGCTCGCCCAGCTCCGCGATCTTTGGGGCTTGGCGTGTGCTCGATTTAAAATGCGCGTTACCAAATCCGCCGTCGCCACCTTTTGCTATTACAATTTCCTCGTCGTCTTCCGTCAGGTCGGCTATAATCTTACCGTCACGTTTTACGACCGTTCCCATCGGCACTTTCACGATTAGTGATTCGCCGCTGCGACCACGCTTGTTTTGCTTGGCGCCATTCTGCCCTGGCTTTGCCTTTAGCTCCGGCTTATAGCGAAAGTCGAGCAGCGTATTCAGGTTTTTAGTCGCCTTGAATATGACGTCGCCGCCTCGGCCGCCATCACCGCCATCAGGTCCGCCTTTGTCGACATATATCTCATGACGAAAACTGACGGCTCCGTCGCCGCCCTTGCCTGCCTGAATCGTTACTTTCGCGGTATCTACAAACATATCAGGTTACTAGTATAGCAAAATCACCCCTGTATTAACAGGGGTGATTCTTTGTCATGGTAAGTCGAGTTATTATTGCTCGCCGTTCGCCATCGCAGCTTTGGCTGCTTCCATGGCAGCTTTTTGCTTGGCCCACTCTTCTTCTTGTTGTTTCTTGAACGGTTCTTCCGCCGCCAAGCGGCTTTCAAGCGAGTCCGCATTCGCTTGGGCTTCGTAGCTGGCCGAGTTGTCGCCAGCCTGTTTGTAGAGAGTACTTGCTTCTTCAAACTTCGCTGCCGCTTCTTCGGTCTTTTTATCCGCCTCTTTTCCGCTGCCCATTTTCGCGGTTTCGTCAAGAAGAGCTTTCGCCTGTGCTTCGGCATCTTTCGCTCGTTCTTTCGGTGATTTGTTCTTCGATGTGTCCGCGCTATTATTAACACCGATCTTTGGTCCGAGCCATACAAGTGCGGCCGTAGTAGCACCAGCAGACACGAGCACAATGGCGACGGCAATAAGTATTACTGCTGCCCGTTTATTCATATGTATATCTTTAATACGCATTATCATACCTCTCAACCGTTACGGGAACACATACGAGTATGAGTTAATAGGGCCTACACCGGAAGCCACTCCCGAGGTCGGATTCCTACACCTATATTCCACCGCTATCTTAAAGTAGTTATTCGAATCAAATTGGCCGTCTACACCCGCAGACAAATCCATTCTCGGTGGTTTCACTGCGTATTGGTTGTTGTTATCGCCG
>DEBQ01000004.1 GCA_002348605.1 Candidatus Saccharibacteria bacterium UBA2952 | reverse complement strand
GCGACCTTCTTTTCGTAGCCGCGAAGTATCCGCTTTTGCGGGTCCCCAAACACTTTCGTTAAAACAGATTGCCTCGTAATCTTTGGCATATTCCCTCGTCTCTTATCAGCCTAGTTCAAAACTACGCATTATTATACCCTGAAACGGACCTGGCTGGAAGTCCGAATACCCCTGAAATTATAGCGTAAATCCCGCTACGCGAACGTCGCTACGGCGACCATGAATACCACGGCGGCAAATATGCCTGCTGAAAAGCATGTGACTAATTGCTGGGTCATGCGTGTTTGTGTTCCCTTTTGATTAAACTCTTATGTTTTTATCGTAACAAAACTGCCCGCTGTTTGCATAGCGGGCAGTTTTACATCGTTTTTACCGTTAGGCGGCTTCGCGGTCGTAGCTTCGCTTGAACTGCGACAAAACTGCTCGCGCCCTGCCGGTGTGGCCAAGGTGAAGGTCCTTGTACTTTCGAAGCTGGTTGACGATTTTAGCTTCGACAATGTCGACCGCCGCGATCATGTTGACCGTTGAATCCTTGGCAGCCAGTTGTTTGTCGGGGACGTGCAGAATGACTTCAGCTTCGTATTTGTTACCGTTATTCCGATTAACTTCTTTTAGTTTTACTTCGGCGGTAACACTTTTTCGAGCGTGCCGTGGAAGGAATCTGTCGAGCCGTCCTATCTTTCGCATCACGTATTTTTGGGTCGTATCATCGATGTCGTATTTGACGCCTGTGATTGCGATTGATTGGATCATGTAAGTGCCCTCCTTCGTTAGAAGTTCTTGTACTTATATTATAGCACTTTAGAGTGTGTCGCGGTTGCCAAGATACGGCTTGAGAACGTCTGGAACGCGAAGGGTACCGTCATCATTCTGATAGTGCTCGATGATGGCTACAAGTGATCGAGCCAAGGAAACGGCGGTACCGTTCAACGAATGCATCATCTCAACACGGCCGTCGGCGCGGCGCACCCGAACGTTTAAGTTTCTGGTCTGAAAGTCAGTGCAGTTCGAGCAACTAGTCAGCTCGCGGTACATCTCGTCAACCGGTGACCAATACTCTATGTCGTATTTCTTAGCAGCTGGCGCGCCCAAATCGCCACTTGCGATGTTGATGACATGGTAAGGAATGCCCAGTGATTGCCACAGTTCTTCTTCGACACCTAATATACGTTCGTGCATATCTTTCGATTCCTCAGCGGTCGTGAATGCATACATTTCGAGCTTATTGAACTGGTGAACCCGGAACAGACCACGCGTATGCTTGCCGGCGGCGCCGGCTTCTCGGCGGTAGCATGGGCTCAGAGCTGCGTAAGTCAGCGGCAATTCTTTTTCGTCGATAATCTCGTCGGCGTGCATACCGGTCAGCGGAATCTCAGCCGTTGCGATAAGACTTAGGTCTTCGCCTTCGATTGCATACTCATCTGACTGGTCACTGGTTCGCGGGGCGAAGCCAGTTCCGGTCAGTGTTCGTTGGTTTACCAGGTGTGGCACAGTTAGATACGTGAAACCTTTTTTCATCACAAAGTCGAGCGCATACTGCGTCACCGCGTTTTCCAGCAAAGCTAAGTCGCCTTTTAGATAGTAAAACTTCGCGCCGGCTACTTTGGCTCCTCGTTCAAAATCGAGCCATCCGCGCGCAGTCGCAAAATCTACATGGTCTTTCGCGCCCGTCTTCTGCTCACCAACCTTTTTGATTTCGACACTATCTTCTTCACCGCCAACCGGTACATCGTCGAATGTCAGGTTTGGCACATTCCATAGCAATTTATTGTATTCCGCCTCGGCATTCTGTAAGTAGCCTTCACGTTCTGCCAACTCAACTTTTATCTGCTTGCCTTCATCTATGGCCGACTGCTCCGGCTTGCCGCCTTTCATGCTTGCTGCGTTCGCATTGCGCCGTTCGCGAAGAGCGTCAACTTGCTGCTGCAATTCACGTCGTTCGTCGTCTAATTTCAAAAGGTCTGAAATCGAAACGTCATAGCCTTTATCTTTGGCAGATTGTTGCACCTTGTCGGCATTTTCACGGATGTAGCGGATGTCTAACATATACCAATAAGTGTATCAGAAGGCCATTACTCTGACACCCACGATTCAAGCCGCGCCAAATATGCGTCGCGGTTGTATTTCGCGATCGATAGCTGCTGGTCGAGTGGCTCATGCGCCATTACATACGCCTCGTGTGTCATATGGCCTGCTTCGAGCGCCTCTATTAGCGTTCTTATATCTTGTTCCAATTTATTGATGCGCGCGTTAAGTTCATCTATCTTATCGTTGATTTCGCCCATACCCATTCCTTCGGCGAAATTTCCGTATCGTTCACTCATTATTCTGTCCTTAAGGCTTCAATCGGGTCTAGTTTGGCAGCCTTACGCGCTGGGAACCAGCCAGCCAGAATGGCCACGAATATCAGAGCGGCGATAAGCAGCAATATCTGCCCCCAGTCGTTCATAAGAATGGTATTACCTTTGCCAAGGTTAAGCTGCTTTGTGAGCAGTGGATTAACAGCAGTACTCAAAAGTACCGCGACTGTCGCGCCCAACACCCCGCCTAAAAAGCCAATCCAAGCAGCTTCAATCCTGAACAGCCAAGCTACCGATTTACTGCGCATACCCAATGCCTTCATTAGTCCGATTTCTCGGGTTCGTTCCAATACACTAATGTACATCGTGTTCACAATACCGAACACGCTGGCAATGATGGTAATAATGGCGAACACTGCCACAAGACTTTGCAGTACGGCAACTATGGTTTGCAAGCTCGCCTGCAAATCCTGGCTAGTCACTACTGAATACCCCATAGCTTTGAGTTTTTTCTTAGCATCATTCGCGACTTTTACGTCTTCGGCACCGTCGACCCGGACGTAAGCGTATAGGTATTTGCCGTGGTTCTGCGTGCCGGCTGAGGTAAAGTCATACAGGGCCTTGGCGTCGCTAGAGCTAAGCAGGACCGGCAACCCGGCCGTCGCCAAACTGGTGACGCTTGGTTTGCTTATGCCAGCTATGGTGAACACGCTGGTTTGCCGCTTTGGTTCAGGAGTAGTCGCGCCAGGTTGGGTTAACGCGCCACTGGCCAAAAAGCTTCTCATCGCCTCTTCGGTAAATGGCTGTTGTGTCACTATGTCGACCGTCTTGCCTATTGCCGACTTGGCATCTTTGAATCCAAGTAGTTTAACGTATGCCTCGGGTAGCACCAACGTACCTGGCTTTAAGTCACGGCCAGGCAATGTTCCTGCTGAGAGCTCTGGCTTCTGGCCTGGGTTATACGACTGCACGCTTAGGCTGTAGCGCTTACTTCCCTCGCGGGTAATGTAGCGGGCATCAATTTGGTAGTTGGGTCGTACCTGTTTAACGTAACTTAGCGACTCTAGCTTTTTAATGTCGTCGTCGCTAATTTGCTTCAGTTGCAGGTTGCCCTGCCCACCAAATGATACGCTCGCCACCGATTCGTCATACTCACGTGGTGACGAGTCTGGAGCACCGGTATTTTCAACTTCTTTGTCGCGGCCAACAATCAGCTCTGACGGGTCGAAGTTACTTGCCACCAAGCGGTCAACATAGGCGCTAATACCATTGCCGGCGGCAAGCGTAAGGGTCAACGTAAACGCACCAACAGCGATTGCAAGACTAGTCAGTAACGTACGAGCCTTGGCGCTCCGCAAGCTGCGGCCTGCCCGCCTGATAATGTCGAGCATCCTCATTTCTTTTTCCCTTTCTTTTGCCCCGCCCCAACGATATCGACAATTTTTCCGTCTTTCATATGTATTTGGATTTCACACTTTTTAGCTAGGTCGGCGTCGTGCGTTACCAGCACCAGCGTGCTCCCGAGCCGCTTGTTAAAGTCGAATAGTAACTCTTCGACCTTGTCGCCGGTCGCGGTGTCCAGGTTACCGGTTGGCTCGTCTGCGAAAATGATGTCTGGGTGCGACACGATTGCCCGCGCAATGGCCAGTCGCTGTTTTTGTCCGCCAGACAAGTCCCTGGCTTTCGATGATTTCTTTTCAAGCAGTTCAACGTCTTCAAGTGCCCGCGTTGCCATGTTTATGCGTTCAGACCGTGGTGCGCGTGATATCTCAAGCGGCAGTAGCACGTTCTGTAAGCAGGTTTCGTTCGCCTGCACAAAAAACGATTGGAATATAAAACCAATTTTTTCAGCCCGGAATTTATCGAGCGCCCGGTTTTTCAATTGTGAAATATCCTGGCCATCAATCGTAATCGTTCCTGAGGTCGCTCGGTCAAGCCCGCTCATAATGTGCATAAGCGTACTTTTACCCGACCCGCTTTTTCCAACAATCGCGACACTTTTGCCACTTTCGATAACAAGGCTTATGCCTTCAAGGGCGGTAAATTTGTTCTGCTTCTTACCGTAAATCTTAGAAACGTGCGCCAGTTCAATCATGACGTTTCACCGTCATGTGGTGTTGGGTCGGCATTGTCGCGAGCCGCGTTAGGGTGCGGCTGATGACCGCCGGCGTTAATGTCGCTTAACGTAAAGCCGTAATCTTCAAGTACTTGAACGGCTAAGTCCTTATCTCCATGTTTGTATTCGTGTGCGACGGCATCTAAGAATTCACCGACATTAGTAAACAGCTGTCCGTCTAGTTCGTACGCGTTGCCCATGCTAGCCTCCTTTTCTGTTATTAGTATAGCGCGAAGTGCGGCTTACCAGCCACCGCCTCCGCCACCGCCTCCGCCACCGCCAGATGACCCGCCGCCGCTTGAGCCGCCCGATGACGAACTGCTGGCTGACGAATAAGCCGCAGCCGTCGAAAAGCCGCTTAGACCCGAGCTAAATGATGCTGCGTTAAATGCTGAAACGCCGTTATACCAAGTTGGATTGCTACCGCTCGTGGCGTAAATCTCACCAATTCGTTTTGACCATTCCTTTTCCTGCCCGAACAGTACCGCGTACGGTAGGGCTTTTTCGTAAAGTTTTATTAGCTGCGCAGGGTCGTTCGGGTCTACGCCGCCTGTTTTTTCGGCACCTTCAGGGCTTTGCAACATTTTTATACGGTCTGCTTCAGCAACTTTTATGTAAAGCTCCAGGCCTTTCAGATAGCGATATAACTCCAAGCCCTTGTCAGTCAGCGGCCATAACGTATAGCCAAGCAAAAACGCTACGATTGCCACGAAGAGCAGAATGGGATTGAACAGCACGATGGCAAACGCGAACAGCACCCAACCAGCGTTCTTGAACCACTTTCGTTTGGGCTCATCTTTTTGACGTAGACCGTATTCGCCGCGTACCAAGTTCTTCAGCTTTTTGTCGTTGTCGAGCGTGCGGTTGTACACCGACGTATTGTTCTTTAGTGTCTTGAGTGCCAGTTTCTCGCCTGGTTTTGGCAACGACCCGAATATGTCGGTGAGAATCTCACGTTCTTCTGGTTTAAGATCGCTCAGGTCTTTCGCAATCTCTACGTCGTATTCCGCCGCCTTAAATAACGATTTTTCGCGGGTTTGGTAAATCTTTAAGTAACCACGTACGGCAAAATCAAGTAGCTGCGCCGTAAACAACGAACCAATACCTCTGTGTAAGCTCGCCGACGCCGTCAGACTCTGGTCTTTTGGCGGCACGTACTCGGCAATCACCGTTCCGAGGTCGCGTTTTCGGTTAGACAGATTGCTCCAACGGATTGAAAGCCAAACTATGACGCCAATTGCCACTGGAATCATTAAAAAGAATATCGTCATGTACAGACCCACTAAGCGGTCCCAGAGCGACGGTTCGTATTTGGCGAATGTTCCAGCCTTAAACCCAATAGCGATTGTCACGTTCTCACTGGCTGTCAAACCACTCGCACTGGTTTTGAATGATGCCCCATTGCTGGTTAGCTGGCAAGGCGTGGTTGAACCACTCCAGCCTTGGTAACAGGCCGTATTGCCGTTCAGTCTTTGCCGCAAGTTACCGGCGAGCGTCAGTTCCACGTTTAACTTGCTAATCGGCACCTGCCACGCGGTACCGTTGGTATCCCAGTAAAATTCGTCGGCATCCACGTCGCTAAAGTATTTCGTAACGTCGCGCAGGGTGTACGTAATCACGTATGTTTGTTCACCTTGTACGTACTTGTCGGCATCTCCGATTCGCACAACCACCTCGTTGCCGTTCGATTCGTACGTACTGTAATTCCATTTGCTACCGTCGGCCTTTTTGACCGATTGAATATCTAAGCTAACTTTGTGGCCATCGTATTCTTTCGGAATCGCACGTTCAATACCGTGGTTCTGGTCATAGTTTGGGAACTGCGCCGTAATCGTTTCGACCGTCTTTAGTCGCGACCGGCCGCTGTTGTCCTGCGACAATTCGTATTTGATGTCATAGTTCGAAATCGTAAAGTCATTAACACCCGCATGCGCGTTCGGCACGAACATAATTACAAGTAACGCAGAACTCAACCCCAAGAGTATTCGTTTCATGCTTTTATTGTACGCTCTTGGTTAATTTTTTATACGGAATTTACGCCAAATTAGACCATCTAGCAGTAAGTGGCTAAAGTAACCTGCGACTGCCGCGCCGTAGAGCACTAGGCTGAATGCCAGCACTTTGTCGCTATACAAATACGGCACAATAATAATTGGCAGCGGGATTAGCACCATCGCCCACTTGGTGTGCGTCCAACCACGATGATGCGTGAGTACTGGTAGCATTCCGACTAGTCCCAAATACGCGGCCGCTTGCAAATGGCCTGAATAAATTAATAGAACGTCTACCGGAAATAAAATCCAATAAAATATGTCCTGCCCTTTACTGTTCGTATCGACATCAGGAAACAGTGCGAACAACAAGCCAATTACGAACACCGCTGTCAGCGCCTGCCAATCCTGCAGCACATGTGCATACTCGGCAAACTTCTCAACCGGTGCAAATGAAATAAGCGCCGTGAACGCGCCAGTTACAACCGCCCCGCCAACGAGATGTCCTTTATAATTAGCCACCGTAAACCCCACCTCGTTCGCCTTGGTCTAGGAGCTCTTTAAATGTATTTATTATTTCAACCTGATCTTTGAAAAAAATATTTGAAGAATATGCATAGAAAAGTAGTGACATGTACGCTAGATAAATGGCCTGCAAATTATTCTTTTTAGCGACAATAATTTTTTCCTGGCTAACCTTCATCTGGGTAGTAATGAAAGGCGATATATGAGTATATGTTGAGAGCATATCATAAGTCATCTTTGCCGATGGACTTAGTTTACTCACTCTTTCCACGATCGTACTGTCATCAAACCTAGCAAGGTTACTGAAGTTACCTTTTTCTAGAATCGAAAGTGCTTTTTTGTATGAAAGTCCTTTGAATATCTCTGATTTTTTTAGATATTTTTTTGCCACATCACCATCTGCTTCACTGATATGCTTAAACGTTGCAACGTTTTCGAATGCTGATCTAATGAGCATTGACGAAGTTATATGATTTAAGTGAGGTGATTTGAGCAACTCGATAGTAGCATCAACTAATTCAACATGAATTTTATAGGAATTCAGAAAGACAAGCGCAATATTAGACGATCGCTTGTCTCGAAACGCATCTGTAATATTTATTATGCTCTTCTGATGAGTTAACAAGAATTTCTCTGACGGCATCACAGAGAGAAAGTCGTTCTTATTATCCATATCTAAAGCTTTGCTTCAGGATAAAGACTTCGAGTTACATCGTCTATCTCATGCCGCAACTGCGGGAACGGCACGCCTTCGCGGGCAGTTACACCTTCGAAAATCCAAAATACACGTTCGCTGTAACCCCAGCCGCAGGCTGGTGGCATGCCGTATTCCAACATTTCGACAAAGTCGATGTCGAGCATCATGGCTTCTTCGTCGCCGGCGTCGCGCATTTGCTGCTGTTCGACAAAACGGTTCAACTGGTCAATCGGGTCATTCAGTTCGCTAAAGCCGTTACCAAGTTCGCTACCAGCGATTACTGGCTGGAATCGCTGCACGGTATTGTTGTCGCCTGGCGTGCTTTTAGCAAGCGGGCTAATGAACTTCGGCGTGTTAATAAGCCATACCGGCCCAGTAACGTCTTTACGAATGTTCTTCCAAAGCTTGTCTATGCCTCGGGCGATGTTTTCGGTCTTTTCAACTTCGAGCTTGTTGTCTTTCAAAGCTTTTTTAACTTGGTCGATCGTGCAGTCATACACATCAATATCGTAGTGCTTTTTAATGACTTCGGCGTAGTCCCACTCTTCCCACTCTTTTTCTAGGTCAACGTCAAAGTTACCAAGTTTGAACTTGAGTGTACCGAACGTTTCTTTCAGAACATACCGGTACATTTCGGTCATGAACTGCATGCCGTCGCGCCAGTCAGCGTACGCCCAGTACCATTCCATGGCTACGTGTTCCGGCAGGTGTTCATCTGAATAATTTTCGTTCCTAAAGCGCGGGCCAATGTCGTAGACTTTTTCAAAGCCACCTCCAAGCAGGCGCTTCAGCGGTAATTCGTGGCTGATTCGCAGGTAAAAGTCGTTGTCTAGTGCGTCCATGTGAGTCACGAACGGATTAGCGTCGGCACCACCCGTAGTGTGTTCGAGTACCGGAATGTTTACTTCGTAAAAGCCATGGTCGTCTAGGAACTTGCGGGTTGCCTGCCAGAACTTACTACGACGCACAAAGCGTTGGCGCACGTTTTCGTTGACGTTCATATCAACGTAGCGGCGGCGCATACGCTCTTCTTTGTTGGTAAAGCCGTCTTGCTTGGTTGGCATTGGGCGGAGCGACTTGGTAAGTAGCTTCAGCTTGCGTACGTCGACCGAAATTTCGCCGGTCTTGGTTTTAATAACCGGACCACTTGCCTGCACAAAGTCACCCGTGTCGAGCAGTGGCAATTCGGCCATACTAATCTGGCTTTCAGCCGCGTTCAACGGCTCGACCGTGTCGGCCTTTAAGAACAATTGTACTTGCCCGCTCATGTCCTTTAGTACGATGAACCCGAGCTTGCCAAACTTACGAATACCAGCGATTCGCCCAACTACCGTGACTTCTTTGTTTTCAAGCTCATCGAACTTTGCCGTCACATCGGCCAGTTCATGAGTACGGGTACTTTTTGCCGGGTACGGGTCAACGCCAAGTGCGCGCAATTCTTCTAATTTGCGTAATCTTTCGTCACGGAGTTCTTTGAGTGTCGCCATAATCTGTTAGCTAGTATACCGTACATGCGATTTTAAGTGGTAATTTTAGCTAAAAAGCTTGTGTTTTGTTACCATTTGTGGTAATATGCACACCAGAACAGTATTTTTTAAACAAACAGGGATACCAACATGAGCATTTCAATCCTTGAAAAATTTCACTCTCGCGAATTCCCTGATACTAACGCTCCTTCTCTTGAAATGGCAAAGAATGCCATTAAAAAACTTGTTGCATATGACGGACCGCTGAACGTCGATTCACTCGATAATATTCCGCTTAAAGCCGTAGCTGAACTAGCGCAAATCCACGACCCCTTTAAGCAACTGGCGCAGGCCGCTCGGCTTCACGATATGTTGCCTGACGATGAAGTCGCGGCTACGATTGATCCGCTAATTGACAGCTCGTCCAGCGAACTGGTCGATACACTAGCCGAAGAGGACCGTCGGCGACGCTTACCTTCTAATGATCCTGAACGTATTCCTGGTGCAGATGATGGAGTCTACCTGCTACCAACCAAGGTTATAGCCGCCTTTGAAGCTCATGATGCCCACCCTTCACCACAGACCCAAAAGCTCGTTGACTTTGCCATTTTACACGCCACGTCGCGGGACCTTCGTACCACGTTTGAAAGCGCCCAGAGACTTGCAAACGAAAAAGGCATCCAACTAATGGATGCCCTTGAGATCATTCGTTCGCAGCCCGCCCCATTTGAGCCGAACGCGGTCAAAGACGGCTACGAATGGCTATACGACGAAAAAGCTAGTTAACAGCGACGATACTGTAGTTGATGTCGCCCTTAGGAGTTGTAACGACAGCCTTGTCGCCGACTTTCTTGCCCATAAGTGCCATGCCAATTGGTGATTCGTTCGAGATTTTGCCTTCAACCGGGTTGGCCTCAACTGGCCCGACGACATGGTAATTCACCTTTTTGGCGCCGTTTTTCAGTTCGACTTTGCTGCCAATACCGATGGTTGACTTGCGGGTAGCCTTAATAAGTTCGGCATTCATTAGAATGTCTTCGATTTCAGCAATACGACTTTCGACCAAACCTTGGTCTTCGCGCGCTGCGTCGTATTCGGCGTTTTCAGACAAGTCACCATAGTCGCGAGCTTCCGCGATTTTCTCAGCGATTTCGCCGCGGCGTGCCTTTAGCTTTTCAAGCTCGGCCTCAAGTTCTTTGCGGCCATCGGCAGTAATCTGATACATCTTCTTCATATGGTTCTCCTATCGTTCTGTACAGAGAGTCTTATAAAGAGGTGCCTGCCCGGGCACCGCCTCGTTAATTTCATTCTTTAATAAGTGTAAATCCCCTTATTCAGGGGGTGATTACATCAGTCTTTATTTTACCAATCGGTGTGACTAAAGTCAATCGATTTACACCGTGAGTCGGCTTTTCACCTCTGTTTCGGTCAGCTCCTCGGTTTGGCCGCTCGCACGGGTTGTCAGCTCGTATTTACCAGCTTCGACACCACGGTCGCTGACCGTCAGACGGTATGGAATTCCCATCAGCTCGGCGTCGGCAAACTTGGCACCCGGACGTTCGTCGCGGTCATCGTAAAGTACCTCTACCCCGGCACCCATAAGCTCATCGTACAGACTGTCGGCGGCTTTTTGACCGTTTTCACCGATGGAAACCAGATAAACTTTATATGGCGCAATGCTTTCCGGCCAGACCAGCCCCTTGTCGTCTGACATCTTTTCAGCGATAACGCCCATGGCGCGGGTAATACCAATGCCATATGATCCGATGTACAATGACTGCTGCTTACCGTCTTCGCCGGTGAAATGTAGTCCCATTTCGTCCGTTTTCTGAGTACCGAAGTTGAAGATATTCCCCGTTTCGGCCGTTTTTACCTGTTCGAGTTCGCTTTTGTCGATACCAAGTTCTTTTACGGCATCGTCAATGACTTCTTCGTTAACCGCTATATTCTTTTCGCGGTGCAAATAAATCACGTCTTCGCCGGCGTCGCAGACCGTTTGGAATTCGTGGCTAAACTTGGTGAATGCACCACCGCTGGCGAACGTCACATACGTGTCTTTTCCGATACCTAAGCGGTCATAGACTCGCTTGTAAGCCTCAATGGTTTCATTGTAGTAGCGCTCCAGGTCTTCAGCCGACGTATGGAACGAGTACATGTCTTTCATAATGAATTCACGGCCGCGCATGATTCCGCTTTTTGCGCGTAGTTCGTTACGCATTTTGGTCTGGAACTGATACAGGCTGATTGGTAGATCTTTGTAGCTGTGTATGTACTGTTTCATCATTTCGACGATCGGCTCTTCGTGGCTCCAGCCCAGTCCTACCTCTGTTTCGTCTTGCAGTTTCGTCTTGAACCAAATGTCGACCACTTTGTCGTCCCAACGACCGGTTTTGTCCCATACGTCTTTTCGCTGCAGGCTGGTCATAATGAGCTCATTCGAATCAATGGCGTCCATTTCTTCGCGGACGATTTGTTTGATCTTTTCAACGACGCGTATTCCGAGTGGCAGGTACGCGTACGCTCCGGCCATTTCTTTGTAGACGAAGCCAGCCCGAATTAGCAGTTGGGCGTTTTTGGACACTTCGTCGGCAGGCGCGTCGCGAAGCGTTTTTGTAAACAGTTTAGAAACTCGCATATCTTTACTATCCTACCCTAGGAGCTCCCTGGCGGCAACGGACTGATGAACAAAAAATAATACGCGATGCCGTTTTTTATGGCGTGCAGCAACACACCAGCCCAAATACTGCCAGATAGAATTCGCAGTGAACCGGCCATGATTCCCAGCGCGAACGTATCTAACGCCGCCGCCCATTGCAGAACGACACCACCATCGCTCGTGAATCCAAAAAGATGTAACGACCCAAACACGGCCGCCGTTAGAATTACCGCCAGCCACTTACTAACACGTTCGCTCAATTGGCCCAAAAAGTACCCGCGAAATAGAAGTTCTTCGGCCAGTGGCGCCATTAGTACCAAGGTTATGAACGCTACAAAATATTCAGCGCCCACCGTCAGGTTATCGAAGCCGATCTGCTGCCCGACATTCGGATCGACAACCTTCGTAAAGGTCATTGCTACCCATAGCACACCGGCAGACAGTAAGTAGTACGGCAATACCGAAAGAATTGACAGGCCGATATCAGACCATGACGGCAGCCTTGTGATCCCAAATGTCTTTTTGCTTGGCCATTTACGAATTGCCAGCCATGGCAAGCCGATCGTAAGCGCCAGTCCGAATGTGTATCCTACTGCCGCGAGAATGGTGTATTCAAGCGCGCCGTTTAGGCGCAAACCACTAAATGCTAACCCGTAGGCCATTGCCAAACCAGCTAGCATTTCGCCTACAAAGAAAGCTCCGAACACCCACAGGCTTAAGCCCAGGGCGTAGCTAGTTTTATTGAATAAGCTTGCTGACATCGGCGAACGTTACCAATACGATAAGTGCGAGTAGCGTCATGAAGCCGACGGTCTGAATCTTTTCTTCGCGCTCCTTCGTAAGCGGACGTTTGAGCAATTTGAATAGTGTCATAACAAACCAGCGACCACCGTCGAGTGCCGGAATTGGCAGTACGTTCATAACGGCGAGTGACAGCGAAATGATTGCAGTAAGTAGGAGTAGCGGCTTAATGCCTGCCTGTTGCATTTGCGGGAATATAACACCTAATATGCCGACCGGACCCGATACGCTGTTTGTAGCAAAGTTCAACGCTTCGTCGCCAGATTTTCGAGCCGATTCATCTGGAGTAAACCGGCTAGCAAGACCTTCTGCTAAACTGCCGACAACTTTTCCGAGCGACGCAAACGTTTCGCCAGTCAACTGGACGGTCGTTACTACGCCGACAATTGGTGCTGACCATGTGGCACGAATCTCACTCAGCTGCTGCGTCGTTCGTACACCTAAGAAGCCTTTGTCAGCCGAGTTTTTGTCACGAAGCGTGACCGGCACGGTGTATTCTTGGTTGTTACGCGAATAGGTGACATTAATGTTCTGTCCGTGGAGTTGCTTAGTCGCGTTAGACAGCTCACTTGGTGACTGTACGTCGTTGTCGCCAATGAGCAGCAGTTCGTCGCCTTCTTTTAGGCCTGCTTTTTGGGCTGGCGAGTCTTTTTCAACGAGGGCGACCTTAAGTGGTTCGATCGTCGTTTGGGTGTCGCCAGGCACGCTAAATTGGTTCGGTAGAATCTTCGGTAGGCCAACGAGCGCCAGAATAGTAAACAGGACAATAGCTGCTACCCAGTTCATGAGCACACCTGCCAGTAGAATTTTTGTCTTTTGCCAGTAGGTCGCCGCGCCGTAATCGCCTTTTTTTGAAGCCGAGTCGTATTCGCCCTGTAGTTTCACAAAGCCACCTAAGGGCAGCCAGTTGATAGAAAACAAAACATTGTTCCCCAGAACACTGCGCTTGAGCTTTTTACCCCAGGCCTTCGGGGGGAACCCGATACCGAATTCTTCAACCACCACGCCATTGCGGCGCGCTACAATACCATGCCCTAACTCATGGATCGCTACAAGGATTACAAGAATAATAAGTCCGGTCAGAATGCCAATCAGCAACATGTGTTATTTCCCTATTCGTCGTTCGCGATTTTTATATTCTTCAAGTATATCGGTAACGTCTTGCTTTGTCATGTCGGGCCAATTTTTGTCGAGAAACATTAGCTCACTATAGGCCGAACGCCATAGCATAAAGTTCGAAAGCCGCTTCTCGCCGCTCGTCCGAACTATCAGGTCACACGGTGGAATGTCGACCGCGTACAAGTTCTGCTCAATAAGTTCCGGCGTAATATCGTCGGCGGCTGCTCCGGACTGAACAATCTTTTTGACCGCATCGGCGATTTCTAACTGCCCACCATAGTTAAAGCACAGCGCCAGCGTTCCACGCTTGTTGTCTTTGGTCGCTTCTTCAGCTTCGTCGATGGCTTTTAAAATCTTATCGCTGATGTTCTCGCGCGAGCCTAATATTCTAAGCCGCACGTCGTTTTCCTGAAATATATGCAGGTCCGACTTTAAAAGACGCAACACCAACCCCATCAGTTTACTGACTTCGTCTTCAGAACGCTTCCAGTTCTCAGTACTGAACACATACGCCGACACGTACTTTACGCCGGCATCAATAGTAGCCCGCGCGATATCCTGTATGGCGTTGTACCCGGCTAAGTGGCCCTCGTAGGTTGGCAGGCCGTGTTTCCGGGCCCAACGGCGGTTACCGTCGACGATATAGCCTATATGTGTCGGAGCTTCGGCCGACATACTAGATTTTCAGGACTTCCTGCTCCTTAGCCTTGAACGTTTCGTCAATTTTCGCCTGGTAGTCCTGCATAAGGTTATGGTCGAAGTCTTTTTCAATCCGCGTCACGTCGTTTTCAGACAGTTCTTTGGCATCTTTTTTGCGTCTTACTTCCTTGAACGCATCCTGGCGAATTTGCCGCAGGGCAATGCGAGCGTTTTCGACTTTTTCGCCGAGCTGCTTTACGAGATCGCGGCGGCGTTCTTCGGTGAGGGCCGGAATTGGGACCCGGACAACACGGCCGTCATCGCTTGGATTTAGTCCGAGCGCCTGGTCGTCGCGGATGGCTTGGGTGATAGCATTGATATTACCCGGGTCGAACGGCGACACCAGCAGTTGCTGCGCTTCAGGAGCAGTCACGTTCGCCACTTGGTTTAGTGGCATTTTTTGACCATAGGCGTCGACGGTCACACCCGACAGCATATCGGGGTGAGCGCGGCCTGTCCGGACCTTTTTCAGCTCTTCGGCAAAATGCTCCAAAACGTGATCCATCTTTTCTTGGTAATGCTTCGTATCAAACATAGATTTCTCTCTTTCTCTACTTCTTATTCTATAACATCGACGAAATGAGCGACAAAACATTATACTTATTTTATGTTGCTTCGGAGCGTCAGTGTGCATAACGTCAGGTCGTATGACCTGGCAAGCTTCGCGTTAGACGCTAACGTAACACTCATACTTGGGCCTAATGGGTCTGGTAAGACTACTATTTTGGAATCGGTATATATACTACTTCGCGGCACCAGCTTTCGCGGTCGAGATCGTGATGTTGTGCCGTATGAAGGCCTTTCGGCCGAGCTAAAGCTCGAGCTAACCGACGGTCCGGATCGACGACTGCGTATTTCGATCACGCCCGAAGACAAACTGACCAAGCAGTTCACCGTGGATGGGACTTCAAGTGCTCGCATGGCGGCGAAAGACCGCTTGCCGGTCGTACTATTTGAACCGGACGAATTGAGGTTGCTTACTAGTAGTCCGCAGCGACGGCGAGATTTTATTGACGGGATCATCGCCCGGCTCTCCCCTACGTACGCAAGCGCACTCACGCGGTTCCAGCGTACCCTTCTGCAGCGGAACGAACTGCTCAAACAGTCAGAATCCATGAACGAGAACGACTGGCAGAACCACCTGTTTGCCTGGGACGTAAAGTTCGCCGAACTTTCAGCCAGCATTGTTAAAGCGCGCACTAATTTTATCCAGCACGCCAACGAGCATTTGTCACGGATATATTCTGACATCGCCGGAGCCGACCACTCTGTTTCTGCCCGCTACTTGTCGATGTTTACGGTCATAGACGACGGCTTGCAGCAAGCGATTTTACACCGCCTAGAAGCCAGTCGTGCACTTGACGCCCGCCGCGGATACACCAGTGTGGGTCCGCACCGCGACGATATTGAACTCTCGCTCGATGGTCATCAAGCCGTCGAATCGGCGTCACGCGGCGAAATGCGAACCATTATGCTGGCATTCAAGCTGCTCGAAGTCGAACTTCAAACCCACCACAGCGGTATTAAACCGCTAATTCTACTAGACGACGTGTTCTCCGAACTCGATATCGACCGCGAACAACGTCTTATGAACGCACTGCGCGGTCACCAGAGTATCATTACGGCTACCGACCTTCGAGATGAACTTAAAATCGACGCGTCGATTATATCGCTTACCTAACTTTACATCTGGCGCCTGCTCCTCTATTATCAAGCTAATCAATTAGATTGATACAAACATGCAACATAAGTACCCCAGTAGACGATTCGGCTCGGCCCTTATAGTACTCGCCCTGTTTGCGGTGCTTGCTTTGGGGCTGATTAGCCCAACTACAGCCCAGGCTGCTACCTGCGACAAGAACGAGACGGTGATTATTGAGTGCGGCGACGATACGAACGGCATTTGGGCGATCCTTCTAATCGTTATTAATGTCATGACCGCAGGGGTCGGAGTCCTCGCGGTACTTGGCATTGTCTATGCTTCAATCCTTTGGACGACAGCCGAAGACAAGGCAGACCAACTGAACAAAGCTAAAGGTATTATTACGAATGTCGTCATTGGCCTAGTGGCGTTCCTTCTAATGTGGGCAGGATTGAACTTTATCGTGCCAGGCGGTGTATTCGAACGTAATTACAGTTTTGCCAGTAAAACAAATACCGTCGACTCGACACTCCATATCCCAACCGGCACCGGTGACGGGAGTGGTCCGACTGGGAGCGGCCCGGATGATAAGTCCGGCGACAAGGTTAGTACCGACCAGATCAAATCAGTCAACAACCTGCGCGACGCATCCGCGTCAAACAATGTACTCAAATCGGGTACTCTTTATCGTTCCGCACAACTGAGCAAGCTAACCACCAAAGGCGCCGAGCAAATGGCGAGTCTTTTGGGCAAGAAGGCCACGATTATAGACCTGCGTATGCCCTCATCTGCACCAGACAAAGCGATCGCCGGAGCAAAGAACGTAAGTATCCCGATCGAAGGTATCCTTGATACTACGCCAATGGTGACCGACCCGCAACGCAGGTCGCAGCTCGCCAGGGCTCTTAAAACCGCAGCTAATGCTCCTGCCACGGTGCATGTCCACTGCGTCGCGGGGAAAGATCGCACTGGTTGGTTCGTTGCCATGGTTATGTATGCAAATGGCGCTACCGACGCCCAAGTTATGAAGGAATATCTGTTAAGTAATGACCAAGGTGTCGGAGTCGTTAAGAAAGAATGGCTGACGAACGGCGTGCAGGCAGCCCGCAACAGACACGGATCTGTCCTGAATTACTTGAAGAGCATCGGCCTTACCTCCGGAGATATTAACAGCTTAAAGAATAAGTTTGGAGCCTAGGGCTATGGATATGCCACCATTCAAAAACCAGCCTTCGCAAAGCGATTCAGATGTAAAAGATTGGTTTAACACTATCGACGCCGGCACGCCGCTTGCTGTGCCGCCTTCAAATACACCAAATCACAAGAAGCGGCTTATTATTGGCGCGTCGGCCGTCGCGTTTATCTTTCTAGCGACCACCGGGGCGTTATTCGCCGCCGGTATCAACCCATTTTCTACCGCACCAGTTTGCCTAACAGCAGATGATTACAAGGTACTTACCGGCAGCGAAGCGGACAATCAGTTGTCGCCCCAAGTCTTTTATACCGAATCGTTCGACTTTCAAAACGGTACCGCCGACTACGCAGAAGATGCCGAAGCAGGCGTCAAATCGCTTGCGCAAAAGATTGGTTCATTTTACCAAACCAATTCATCAAAGCGCTCCATTGTCGTGACAATCAGTAGCGACGCAGCCGAGAATGATACCCAAGAAGCTGCAGCCAAGCGTATTCAGAGCTTGAAAGACCTACTTGTAGCGAATGGCGTTGACCAGTTCGCGATACAGACCATTAAGCCCGTAGCTGTCGACAGTAGCGGTGAGCTGTCCGACAATTCAGAGGAGCTTTCCACTGCCAAGGCGTACATTAATGTCGCCTCAGTCGCTGGCTGCAAGCAGTAGCCAGGCTACTTCCCTACTTCACCCACGCTGCCCAGCCACCAACCGAGTAACCGTTTGGATTTGGGTTTGTCGATGCAACCCCTACGAGCGAGCAAACACCGTATCCGTCCGTCGATGCCGTGCTAGAGACGACTGCACCCGTCTGCACCATAAAATAATTTCCTGATTTTGAGTTCGACACCATAACGTATGTGTCGTTAGTTGTGTTACGACAATAGCGGGCATTATAGCCCTGAGAATCCACGCCGTACGCCCCTTTTGAAAACTTAATTCCAAGAGTTGCTGTAAAGTCAGCAGACGACGGATACGCGCCTGTTTCGATTTTAAACGCCTCTATTCTTTTGCCGAAGTTCTTTAGGTCGGCCTGAACTGCCGTATCATTCGCTTTATTTTGCGCGCCTCTGTATGCAACAACCGATACCGTAGCCAAAATACCAATCACGACAATGACCAAAAGAATTTCGACAATCGTGAAGCCGCGGTTGTTCATAATGGTTATGATTGTACCATCGTTAACGCGTTAGCACGAACCCTTTACATCCACGCCTGACTTCACTATCATCAATCTTCATGAGCCGTGTTACCAACATACCTACGAATCGATGGCTAGTCGTAGCATTGGGCATACTAGCAGTGGTCGTTATTATGACTTTCGCTCTGTCACAACCAACAACGTTCACGCCTGGACAAGTACTCATTATCGGCGATTCAATTACCGAAAAACCTGCTATGGCCACCAATCAAGGAAACCTGGGCTGGTGGCAATACTTGCTTGACGGCAGAAACGATATGTTCAAGTTCTCGGCCGAAAGCGGGTCTGGGTATGTCGCGAAGGGTAGTCGCGGCACGACGTTTTTCGACCGTTTGCCCGACATTAGCAAAACCAGGCCTAGAGCAATCATTATCGCCGGTGGCGTGAATGACCGCCATGCTGCTTACCCTGCCGACACTATACGTCGTTATTATGACGCGCTTTCGCAAACAATTAAAAAAACCGGTATACCGCCCAGTAATGTCTATGTATTTGTCCCGCGCCCTGCAGGCGTCGCCACCGAAATCACCGAACTCGTCAAAGCTAATGCCGAACGCATCGGGGTGCATTTCGTATCAGTGCCCGGCTATTCAACCACATTCGACGGCCTTCACCCCGATTCAGCCGGTGCGAAGCAAATTGAACAGAACTTTGTGACGAACTCGGATTTCGGCGAACGACTCGAGTAAGTAACAGTAAGAAATCTTTTAATTCGTCCAGGCAGCCCAAACACCGGCTGAATACCCATTCGGGTTCGGGTTTGTCGATGCCAACCCTACCAAGTTGCACACACCCCACCCATATGTCGATGGCGTAGTCTCAACAACCGGTCCAGGCTTTACCCTAAAGTAATTACCGGATTTTGAATTCGCAACCAGCACATATTCATCAGTCGATGTATTGATGCAGTAGCGTACGTTCCTGCCCTGAAAGTCCTCTCCGTAGGCCTGCTTAGCGAACCGCAGGCCTAGCGACGCCGTAATTTCACCCGACGCTAGGTATCTATCGTTATCAACCTTAAATAGTTCCATTACTTTGCCGAAATTCTTCAAGTCGTTCTGTACTGCGCTGTCACTAGCTTGGTTTTGGACGCCGTTATACGCCACTACCGTTATGCTCGCCAATATGGATATCACTAAAATGACGATGAGAAGTTCAACGATGGTAAAGCCGTTACGCATCATAGTGCTTATGATTGTAGCATTTTGTTGGCCCGGGCTTTCGCCGGAGATTGAAGGAACTAGCGACTACCTGCTCCTGTCAGTTCTTTCATCTCCGTAACCCATGTATCAAAATTGAGACCGCTTGAGTAGTTATCTAAACAGGCGTCACGCATGGTCAATTCGCCTCGTTCCGCGTCTTTGTATACGACTCCACGGTTAATGTTAAGCACCCCGTCCCGCATAGTCGAAAGTGGCGGGATTGAAAGCGGTTGGTCCTGGTCGTTTAACAGCTGGAATTCAAGATTACCGACGACATCAATCGTGCCGGCTAAAATACCGACTCTACCTAAAATACGGTAGGCTTTTGGAAAATCCTCAATTTCAAATCGGGCGACATATAGTTCGCCCGATTTGAGTTGATGGTATTGGACACGCTGTTCGAAGGCCCGTTGGTACTCTGCTGGTTCGCATAGTCCCATGCCTTCGTAGGTTGCCATGTCTTATTCCGTAACGCCTAGTTCAATGCGCTTAAATTGACCGACGGTAATGTTTTCGCCGCTCTTGGCAATTTGTGCCTTAATGCGGTCTTCAACGGTCATAGAATCGTCTAGTACGTACTGCTGTGCCAATAACACTTGCTCGCCGAAGTGTTTCTTTAGCTGACCTTCAACGATTTTTTCAGCCATGTCGGCTGGCTTGCCTTTCAGGCTATCGCTTTCCAGTAGTTCTTTCTTTTTGGCCTCGTATTCTTCGGCTGGAATGTCATCAAAGCTGACGTACGCTGGGTTCATTGCCGCAACCTGCATGGCAAGCTGGTGTGCCAGTTCCTTGAACTCATCTAGCCGTGCTACGAAGTCGGTTTCACAGTTGACTTCGATAACGACGCCAATGCGGTTAGAGTGCACGTAGCTGTCAATGATACCCTCGCGGGTTTCGCGGTCGCCTTTTTTCTCGGCTTTGGTCAGACCCTTTTTACGCATAGCTTCAAGCGCCTTGTCGAAGTCGCCGTCAGCTTCTACCAACGCGACTTTGGCGTCGGTCAGACCGACACCAGTCAGTTCTTTCAATTTCTTAATGTCTTCAATTGTGACTGCCATAGGTATTATTTGCCCTCCTTTGTTGCACCTTCTTTGACTGCGGCTACAAAGTAGCTAAGCAGCAGTTCGGTTCCCTTGATCGCGTCGTCGTTACCTGGAATAACGTAGTCGACTTGGCTTGGGTCAGCGTTGGTGTCAACAACACCGACAACTGGGATGTTTAGGTTCTTGGCTTCGCGGATTGCACCGGCATCTTCGATCGTGTCGACGACGACAATCGCGCCAGGAATACCAGAAAGGTCCTTAATACCACCGTACTTGCTGTTTAAAACTTCGATTTCTTCAGCAAAGCGCTGGACTTCTAGCTTGTTGTAGCGCTTTTCAAGATCACCCGATGCCATGCGGCGCTCGAGGTCGTGCAGCTTCTTAATCTGCGACGTCATGGTAGCGGTGTTGGTTAGCATACCACCAATCCAACGTTCCGTGACGTACGGCTGACCAGCCTGTTCTGCAGCGGCCTTCACGATGTCTTTGTGCTGCTTCTTGGTGCCAACAAACAGTACTTTCTTGCCGCCAGCGACCGTTTTCGTCAAGAATGGAAGCGCGTTTTCCAGACCTTCAGCGGTTTTTACAAGGTCAATGATGTGCGTTTCTTGACGCTTAGAGTGAATGTACGGCGCCATTTTCGGGTGCCAACGGCTGGTCTTGTGTCCAAAGTGGACACCGGCTTCCAGCAAAGCCTTCATATCAACAGCGACTGCCATGATATCCTTCTCCCTTCACATCCGCGCCTCGTTATTCGAAGGATATATGCGGATGTTGCTTCGTTAAAATTATTACCCTTTGAATATACCAGATTTAGCGTAACTTATCAAGCAGCTGCAGGAGGTTCCATATCTCGGATGGCGGTGCCGTTGACGTAGGGTCGGACTCCGCGGCATCAATCCGCCGGCTTGATTCATTCACATAGCGTTCCACTATGGCAGTTCTCAGTCCAATCGATGCATAATGCGCGGCCCGTAGGCTTTGTACAATTTCGTACAGCTTTTTATACTCCGGATATGGCGCTTCGCCCACAGGTGAACTCGCATCGATCTGCTCGATTATCCTTTTTAGCGCCTCAAGACTCGGCGTTTCATCCACTACGTCACTTTCCAAAAGTGTCTCGTTGATTTTTTCGGTAATCTTCTCCAGCTCCGTCAAAATACCGTCATACATGACCTGTGCATCGTCTTTGGTAACGACATTACTAGCGATCAGGTAATCAAACTGACCAAGCAGTTCATGGTGCCGTGTCCGTAACGTTTCTTTGACCTGAAGGTCGACCTCGTCTAGCGCGATGTTGATATAAAACCAAGCCGTCCGCCCATCATCCCATACGAGGTAGGTTTCGTGACGCCAATAGTAGTCGTCAGAAGGTGGTCGATGTACGTGACAGACTGTGCGTTCATAGTCCTCGTTTCGCTTTATGATAACGTCTGTGATGTCCAATTCAATCATATCTTCAGGTGACATCGTGAACTCGCGGTCATCCAACCGTATGCCCTCAAACTCAAGCAACCCGTTCAAATCACGGGCTAGCGCACTGCCTAACCTGTCCGACGGATCATTATCCATAGGTGTATTATACCATTTGATTTGACATATATTTACTATATGTTGCCATAAACATATCTGACTTCCCTTCTCATACCTCTAGACATTTCTCTCTGTAAAGTGTATAGTCGTATAGATATGAAAAGCAGTATTCACCCAACAAATTACCGCCCGGTCGTATTTAGCGACGATGTGGCTGGGTTCGCGTTCCTGACGCAAAGTACCGCGCAAACCGATGAAACCATCAAGTGGGAAGACGGCAACGAATACCCGCTCGTAAAGGTGCACATCAGTAGCGCATCCCACCCCTTCTTTACCGGCGAAGAGAAAATCATCGACACCGAAGGTCGTGTCGACCGCTTTAAGGCCAAGTTTGCCGCCGCTGAAGCCCGTAAGGCTGAGCTGGCTAACAAAGCTAAAAAGAAGTCTGCCGCCAAGGCGAAAAAAGCCAGCGCCGACAAATAGTGCCGATACACTTAAAGGACTGTTCCTATGTGAGCAGTCCTTTTTGTTATAGTAAACTCAGACATTTAACCAACTGGAGCACCCTGAAATGGAACAAGCACAAGTCACCGCGCTAAAACGTACCAATCACCTGAAACTAGTGTGGGGTTTGGTTTGCTTGATTGCCCCGACCGCCTTACTCATACTTACGATAATTATTTACGCCATCAGCAATTTTGTTACGTCGACGACGTCTACGCCTGTCTCAAGCGATGACTTGTTTGGAAGTACCGGACCGGGCCATACCATTGTCAACGTCCTGCTGTTTCTAATGGGCGCATTAGTGACGGTTACTTGGCTGCCCGGTATCATTGTTGGCATCATACTGCTTGCGACCCGTAAACCATTGCCGTCATCATCAAATAAAACCCATTAAGGAACTTCTGAATGCAAAACGAGCCATCACAATCACCTTCCATCAACACGATTCCACTGCTAATAAGCTCTATTCTCGTCATATGCGCGTTCTTGTTAATGCCGATTGGGCTCTTCCTTGCTGCGTTTAATGACTCAGCCGACCCCACTATCAATGCTGTCGCTTACGGAATTCTCATTGCGGGACTTGTAGTAATTCTTGCACATTGCGTCGTTGCAGTCGCCATCACAGCACGCCATTTGCAAGCAAAACTCACGAAATGGGTATTTTACCTCCATGTCAGTTTGCTGGCATCCATGGTAGCCACAGTGCTTCTCTATGGCTTGATCATGATGACTCAGGCATATACCCTGCTCTTTATACTCTACTCCCTTCTCGGCAACATCATTGTAGGCCTGACTCTTGCATGTGTCACTATGACTATCATTTTGTTCGTAAAACGAAAGACAATCGTATAAGATGCCTAGTATCAACCTTGATATTGACGACCTACGCACAGAGCATGAGGAGCTGCTCGCCTTTTTAAGCAAGCCCGACGCGTTCTCTGACCCTGATTATGCCAAGAAGAGCCGTCGTTTAAGTGAACTTGAAAACCTAATAGCGGCCGCCAGTCGGCGCCGAGACATCATTCAGCAGATAAAGGAGGCCAAGGATCTTTCTACGGGAAGCGACGAGTTGGCCGAACTTGCCAAAGAAGAAGTCCCGGAGCTTGAAGCCGAACTGTCCCAGCTTGAAGATGAGCTATTCTTGCTCCTGACGCCCAAAGATCCCAACGACGAAAAGAACGTTATTATGGAAATCCGCGCCGGTGCCGGTGGTGACGAAGCCAGTCTATTCGCAGCCGAATTGTACCGCATGTACCTGCGTTGGTGCGAAGCCCATGGTTATAAGACCGATCAGATGAGCGAAAGCGCCAACGACAGCGGCGGCTACAAAGAGGTTGTGGTCGAAATCAAGGGTGACGCGCCCTACTCGTTCCTTAAATTCGAGTCTGGCGTGCACCGCGTGCAGCGCGTGCCCGCTACCGAAAGCCAAGGGCGCATCCATACCAGCACCGTTACCGTAGCCGTGCTACCCGAAGCAGAAGAAACCGATATCGTTATTGACCCGAAAGACCTTCGTATCGACATTTTCCGTGCCTCCGGCCACGGCGGCCAGTCCGTAAACACCACCGACTCGGCCGTGCGTATTACTCACCTGCCATCGGGACTTGTTGTGAGCAACCAAGATGAAAAGTCGCAGCTCAAGAACAAAGAAAAAGCCATGAGCGTGCTTCGCTCACGACTGCTACAAATTAAAATCGATGAAGAAAACGCCAAGCTGTCCGCCGAGCGACGCGGGCTCATTGGCACAGGCGACCGCAGCGAAAAAATTCGGACGTACAACTTTCCGCAGGACCGTATTACCGACCACCGTATAGGGTATTCGCGTAGTGGTATTCCGCAGGCTATGAACGGTGACATCGACGATATCATCGAAAAACTGCAGGCCTACGAACGCGAGCTCAAGGCACAGAATGCCGAAAGCTAATGTATTGTTTTATCTTCTATTTCGATTGAGGGAGTATCTTCTTCAATTTGAACGGCATTACCATCTGTGTCGGCTGGGTCTGCTTCTAATTTGTAGTTGCCAAAACCATTCTTTGAGACTGTGACTTCAATGGCGTCGCCGGGTTGTACATATTCTTCGCCGGTCTGCTCTGTAAGCTCCCTGGCTACTTCTTGGCCTTCACGCGTAACCCCAGTGATTTCTAGCTTTTTACCATCTTCTACAAATGACATTTGGTTGACGCTTTCGCGGACAGCATCAATTGGTGTCTGGTTATCGCCTATCTCATAAGTCACCGAGCCAACCTCGTGATACTCAGCTTTTTCTTTCACTTCATTACCGGCGTAGCCACCGGCAGCAAGCGATAATGCGACGGCGGGAAGAAGACGCCGAGCTATCTTTTGGCGCCTGGTAAGTTCTGCACTACTAGGTTTGGGTGCGCTTTTTTTGTCTTGGAAGGTTTCCATACTTGAATGGTATCATACTTATGCTTATTTGTCAATATTTTGCGTATTTAGCAAGAGGTGGGACAATATAAATATGACGATTTCAGCCTGGCTTAAGCAAGCGACGGACGAACTGGCAGACGAGCTGCTACCGTCGCCACGGCTCGACGCCGAAATTATTTTGGCGCATACTATTCGGCACCCCCGGACCTACCTGCACGCTCATGGTGACGATACCTTGAGCCCACGCGACGAGGATATTGCCAATGCCCGCATTGAACTGCGAAAAGACCGAGTACCGGTTGCGTATATCATTGGTCACAAAGAATTTTACGGGCGTCGGTTTGTTGTAAGCCCGGCTGTTTTGATTCCCCGCCCCGAGAGCGAGCAATTGATTGATATGTTGCAGACCCTCCTACCAAGTTCAGCCGAACTCCCCGGCGTAGTTGAAACGCGTTTGGTAGACATAGGAACAGGGAGCGGCTGCTTAGGTATTACCGCTAAGTTACTCTTCCCGCAGTTCGATGTCGCGTTGGTCGATAGCAGCCGGCATGCGTTGACTATCGCTGAGAAGAACGCCAGATTGCTTAATGCGAATGTAGAGACTTTTGTGAGCGACTTACTCACTAACTACCCGTACGCTCCTGATATCATTCTTGCCAACCTACCGTATGTAGACCGTTCATGGGACTACCAGTCACCCGAGCTAGCAAATGAACCAGCCGAAGCGCTGTATGCGGACGACGGAGGCATGTCGGTCATAAAACGGTGCATTGAACAGGTCGAGGTGCGGGCAAAACCCGGCGCCTTACTACTGCTTGAAGCCGACCCGAGCCAACTAGACGCAATTTCTGCGTACGCGAAGCAACACGGGCTCAAAGAAGTCGGCCGCGACGAGTTCGTGGTCGCGTTCAGGCTTGGCGATTAGCGTTGGTATGTCCCAAGCGTCGCGGTCAGTTTGAGCTCTTTTCCGTCTCGTACCACCGTCAGCTCAACCTTTTGTCCCGGTTCGTATTCTGAAATCAATGTCGATACGCTAGCAACTTCACCCACACCGTAGCCGTTTACGTGCGTGATGATATCGCCATTTTTTACCCCTGCCTTTGCGGCCGGGCCGTTTACCTGTACGCTGTTACCCCGGTCGGAAGTAATGTAATCACCCTTGTCGACTGGTAATCGGTATTGTTCTTTGACGGCCGGCGTAATAGACATGTACTGCACGCCCAAATACGGACGTTCGACCTTGCCGGTCTTGATTACATGAGCCAACAGTCCCTTGGTCGCGCTGATAGGAATAGCAAACCCGATGCTTTGGGCGTCTTGGGCGATGGCCGTATTAATACCAATAACCTGCCCCTTAAGGTTCAGCAGAGGTCCACCTGAATTACCAGAGTTGATTGCCGCGTCGGTTTGAATGAGATCTGTCAGGTTCTCGGTGCTGCCGTTGGCCGTACCATCGCTTGACGCCGTTACAGGACGTCCAGTACCAGATACGATTCCACTCGTCACACTGTTTTGGTATTGCCCCAAAGCATTCCCGATAGCGACAACCGACTGACCTATCCGGATAGTCTTGGAATCCCCTAGTACGATAGCCGGCAGTCCAGACACATTCCGAATTTTTAGGAATGCGACATCGTTGAGCGGATCACTGCCAAGCACATCGACGTTTTCGTACGTTTTGCCGTCCGGCAACACGACCGTTACCTTATCGGCGCCGTCAATGACATGCTTGTTGGTCATAATATAACCATTCGAGCTGACAATCATGCCCGTACCAGCACCTTCTTGCTGGTACTGCTGGTTAAATAAACGCGATACCTGATTGGTCGTCGTTAGGATAGATACGACACTTGGGCTAACCGCCTTCGCGACGGCCGCGATTGACTCTTCGTTCGGCGTAACGACATTGTTGCCGTCTTCTTTCGACGTGTTCAGCACTGTCGTGTTAAGTGAATCGCCCTGTAGATAGTCCTGCGCCCACGATCCAGCAAAGCCAGTTAGGCCGGCAATGATAAGTAGTGCGATGATAAGAAGCGGTTTTTTAGCTGGTTTACTAGTGACCTGCCTGCTTGTTTCAGCTTCTTGCACAACTGGTTCGGGTTGTACGGTAGCAGTTGGTTCGTTTTTTTGTTCCATGGTTTGGTTTTACTGTGCCTCCCTAAAAATTTGCTTAAAAACTTTGTCAGATTGTCGCGGCTCCGCCGAACACGAATAACAGCACGCCAATAATGCTGAGTGATAGTAATGCTGGCATCATAATATCGCTTGACTGGATTTTTCCGTTGCGGTGGTAGCTGATATAAATGCGTTCGGCCATGAAACCTAACGCACCAATAATAATAACGATTTGCGAAAGCTGCAACGATTTACTTACGTGGTAGCCGATTGTCCAATGGTAGCCAAGCCACATGACTTCGGCCACGACAAAGCCCCATAGGATACTCAAGAAATTGATGTGTGATTCATGCTGGACGCTTAGTACGTGCCGGGCCGTCGCATACCCGATTACCCATGACAGCAGCACGACCACAGACGATGGGAATGACGGTGACACCTGGACAATAGCAGTAATACCGATAATAAGGCCGACAGCAGCTTGAGCAACAACGTGGCCACGTTTTGAGCGTGGTTTTAGGAAAAGCAACCAGGCAACATAGAGTGCCGTCAGGGCGATTTGGGTTGGCAAGTCACCCGCTGCCGCGTACAGCAGCACGACCATGCTAATTCCCACGATTACGTCGACAAGATTAGCTCGGATATTCGCCATCCAATACCGCGACCGGACCGCGAAGATACGCCACTTACTAAGCAGTACCAGACCGAATGCCGGCCATGGGACATTCACGACCAGCACCAGAATAAGTAGAGTGACCGCCAAAGCGATGTTCAATACGATATAAGCGACTTCGCTAAGGAACGAGCGCCGACGGACAGACCGTAGTAATTCCATATACCCCTATTGTACCACCTGTCGCGCGCAGTTAGTTCGATGAGCTCAGGCTTGCGCGCCCGATGATAACAACGAAGTCCACACCGGCAGCAACCGTAAAGCCTGGGTCAGTCGTAATGAGCTCTACGCCGTACCGCTTAGACAGTGCTTTGGCCGTGCCATCCTTGTCTTTTTTGTTAATGCGGTAAATCGTAGTTGTTTGATAGTCCTGAGTCGGGGCGTTGGTTGCGTTCGATACCGTGAATCCGGCTTCAGTTAGGCGTCCCGATTCGGTCAGGGCGACGCCGGCCGTTGTCGTACCGTTCATGACGACGATATTGGCGGCTTCACGGGCGACTGGGTCACTTGAAAGATTCTTGTCTATGTACGACTGAATCTCACTGTACTCGTAGGTACCGGCTGTTGGTACGACGTTTCCGCCTGCACCACCCCGAACGACTTCTTCGCCTTCTTTAATAAGACTAATTGGAATGATGTCTTTTGACGGAATATCGTTACCAAGCTGCATGAGCGTCCGGATTTCGGCGGTCTCGAAGTTCGTGCGCAGGTTCTTTCCCAGTGCGTCAATTAAACCAGTCACAGCGCCAATATTCGTTAGCGTACCAGCGCTCGCTGCCTTTTCGCGAATAGCCTTGACGATTTTTTGCTGGTTGATTTCGCGGTCGAAGTTTGAGCGGCCTAAACCGTAGGTAGGCGCTCTGTCACCACGTGCCTGCGCAAGATAAAGTGCGTGCTCGGCATCGAGTTCTACGGGACCGTTCTTGTAGTCTATAAAGTGACCGTTTGGTGGACACTGCTTTATTCGCTTGGCGTAGGTTGATCCACACTTCCAGTCGAAGTTACTGTCCATTACTCCAGGCGCGCCGCCACTTCCTTGAATGTCAACTTTAATAGTGCCGAGTGCCTTAACCGTATCGCGGACTACAGTGTAGTTGACGTGAGTGTAATACGGGATGTCAAGGCCCAAAATTTCTCCGACTTTTTTCTTGAGTGCGTTCGCGCCAGCTTCCTCATTGTTACCATCCTCGTAGTAACACTGGTACAGCGCATTAATTTTGCCCGCATATCCAGCTTGGCATGCTCCCCCATATTCAACCTGAAGGTCTCGCGGAATACTAACCATGTAGGCGTTCTTTTTATTCTGGTCGACACTGATAACCATAATGGAGTCCGTCAGACTCGCTCCCTGGTGGCCTGGGTCATCTTCGCTGGTACCGAATACGAGTATGTTTGAACGGCCATTCTGGTCCATTTTAAGTGGACGGGCCTGGAAAATATCGAATAGGTTGCCTTGGAATACATTGTTGCTGGCGATAACTGCCTTAATACCGACATATGCTCCGCCCGCAACCAGTAGTAGCACCAAGAAGATCGCAAGTCGCTTGATAATACGTTTACGGCGACTTGGGACCGGCTTCGGTCGTCGACGCAAAAAGCCACGCTTGACCTTTGGCTGTTCGTCATCATGAATCTGAGCTAAGGAATCATCTATTTCGGTCCGACTGACTCCTCCGGCTGGACGCAAGGTGGTCATTGGCGTATTTTGGTTAATCGGCCTCGAAGCACGGCCGATGTCGGGCCGAGATTCGGGAACAGGCCGTCCTAGTTGTTGGCTTGTTCCGCCACCGACGGTTGGGCCACGACGAGGAACGAAACCATCGAGTGATGAATTTTGTTTTCGCATAACTATTCTTCCCACCACTATAGCAAATAATTACCTTAAATTGGTTGTAAAAAACCAAAAGCATAAGCAGGATTATCCGCCTGGTGGTGTATAGTAAGGCTCATGAACGCAACCTACTTGGACCGACACCCTGGCGTTAAAGACGCCCTTGGCATCATGGTTTTCGTTGTATGCGTACTAATTGGCACGCTTATTATTAATGCGTTCATCTTTCGCAGTTTCAATGTTGAAGGGCCAAGTATGGAGCCCACCATGTATACCGGCGACCGCCTAATCGTGAACCGTCTGCCTGTCACGGTTGCCCAGCTACAGAACAAATCGTATGTACCTGAACGTGGCCAAGTCATCGTATTCAAAAACCCGCAGTACGTTGCCGGACTTGGTGAAGAATACATTGTAAAGCGGGTCATTGCCTTTCCTGGTGAGCGCGTAGTACTAAAGGACGGGCAATTTACCATCTATAACGACGAACACCCTGCCGGTTTCAACCCTGACGACCAAAACCATGGCGAACCTGGTGCATTCACCGCCGGTGAAGTTGATACTATAGTTGCCGACAACTCTTTGTTTGTCAGTGGCGATCACCGTGCCGAAGGCTTTTCAAAGGATTCGCGTAACGGACTTGGCCAAATTCCCTATTACGACGTGGTCGGACCGGTCGCGTTCCGTATATTCCCATTCGACAAGATCCGTACATTTTAGCTAGCCGGTTTTCTTTATCTGTTTTAGAAATCGTAAAGCGACTGCAACCCAAGTGCTATGTATAGCACTTGGCGTGTAGGGAGATTGAGAAAACAGATAAAGAAATACTGGCGAAACTATGCTTGAAGCTGTTTTTCGATTCGCTCGCGCTCTTCGTCTGACTTGAATTCTATGACAATCCTACCTGCGCCTTTGGCGTTTTGCTGGGTTAATACGCGGGTATTGAACCGCTTTGACAACCCTTGATTCTCCTGCGGGCGCGTCGTGGAAGGTTTACGGCCCGGCTTGGCTTCGACCGGCCGTTCACTAGCTACATGTTCTTCAATTTTTCGGGCGCTCCAGTGTTCGGAAATAATAACCGGCAGCAGCGCCTTCATGGTGGCTTCATCCGTGCCGATTAACGGTCGGGCCTGCCCTTCAGATAACTTGCCGTCAGCGACAGCCTGTTTTACCTCGTGCGGCAGTTTAAGCAGCCTAAGTGTGTTCGACACGGCAGACACGGATTTTCCGCCAACGCGCGCGCCGATTTCTTCTAACGTCAAATTGAACTGGTCGCGTAGCTTGGCGTAGGCAGTCGCGGTTTCAAGCGGATTAAGGTCGCGGCGCTGAATGTTTTCGATTAGGCTGAGTTCCAGTTTATGCTGAGCACTCAAGGTGCGCACTAGGGCTGGAATGGTCGTTTTACCAGCGGCCTGGCTAGCACGGAAACGTCGTTCGCCGGCGACGATTTGGTAATTGCCGTCCTTCAGCGGAATCACGACAATCGGCTGCAGCACGCCGTGCGCCTCAATACTGGCGGTTAGTTCAGCCAACCCCACTTCGTCGAAGTAGCGGCGAGGCTGGTCTGGGTCGGGTTTGATGTTCGAAAGCTTAATATTGCGCAGGTCGCTGACCTTGTGGTCGTCACCGGCGCTTGGGTCAAACGATTCGTCCAGCAGATTGTCCGGAATCAGCGATGAAAAACTGCGTCCTAATCCCTTTTTCGCCATACTATGCCCCTGCCCTTTCAATCAGTTCTTTGGTAACGGATTTGTATGCCCGTGCGCCCTTTGAAAAACGGTCGTATGCCCCAATCGGTACTCCGTGGCTCGGAGCTTCAGCCAGCCGAATGTTGCGCGGAATAACGGTCTTAAACACCTTGCCTGGGAAGTGCTTTTTAATTTCTTCGTGCACTTGGCCACTGAGCGTTGTGCGACCGTCAACCATAGTCGGCAGGACGCCAATGAGGTCGAGTGTCGGGTTCATGTTCTTTCGCACCAGCTTCATAGTCTCAAGCAGTTGACCAAGGCCTTCAAGCGCATAGAACTCGGCCTGAACTGGCAATAGAACGTAGCGCGCCGCAATCAGCCCGTTCACGGTCAGCAGACTAAGCGACGGCGGGCTGTCGATAATTACGTAGTCGTAGGTTTCACCCGTGGTACCAATGGCGTTTTTAAGTCGGCTAAAGCGACGGGTTGCGCCGGCCAGTTCAGCCTCGGTATTAGCCAAGTACGGTGTCGCGGGCGCCAAAAACAATCCTTTGACCGATGTTTTTAGAATGACCTCTTGCAAGGTTTTGGTTTCGAGCATGACGTCGCTCATTGTGCCGGTCTCGAGTTCCTGTTTGTCGATACCTAGACCGCTGGACGCGTTACCCTGTGGGTCAAAGTCGATTAGCAGGGTCTTTTTGCCGTTTTTGGCCAAGTAAAAAGCAATATTGACGGCAGTTGTCGTCTTACCTACTCCACCCTTTTGATTTGTGACCGCGATGACTGTCGGCATCTGTCTATTTTCCCCTCATGACTAGCTATATTGTAGCATGAGCGGCAAGCAAAACCCCGCACTCGGCGGGGTTTTATCTCAGTGATTAATCAATTTACCACTGCGCCACGCTCTTAGGAATCCCATACCTGTCCAGATCATCCTGGGAAGGTGCGTCCTGGCCAGCTGTCACCACAACCCATTGGTCGTCTACATGCTTTAGGATTGCAGCATAACCTCCGCTTTCAGATCCGATACTAACGCCTGCGAAGTTGTCGACGCGTTTTTTAATTTCGACTGCAAAAGTAGCCGTTTCAGAGCCTTTGTTCGCCCTGGCATATGCCGTCGCCTCTGCGACTATCGCCTCGGTGTCACTGCTTGGCGCCTGGTCGTCTTCTCGGGCTGCTGCTGCCGTCGCGTTATTTAGCTTCGATTCTAACTCTTTTATCTGTTTGTCTTTATCGTCAACTTTGTTCTGAAGTATGACGTTTTGATTAGCCTGGTCGTAGCTCATCCAGCCCAATGCGGCGCACCCGGCCAGTGCAAGTACCGACAGTACACCAAGAATTAGCGGTGCCTTGCTTTTTTTCGGTGAAGCAGTCGATGCCTGCTCCGTCGCTGTTGATTCAGTAGTTTCCATCGGCTCTTCTTTATATTCCATTCGAATGCACCTTTTCGCTTACGGTTCTATGATGGGAGTATACCAGAGTAAAAAGAGTTTACACCAATTAAAAATGCCCTGCTGTTGTATGGGCAGAGCATTTTCTAATTATTTGCCGATTGAGGCGACTTGGATCCGGCTATACTTTTGCCGGTGACCCATTTCTTTGTGAACGCGCTTTTTGGCCTTGTAGCGAATGACGCGGAGCTTGTCGCCCTTAACTTCGTCTTCTACTACCTTGGCTTTGACGGCCACGCCCTTTACTAGTGGTGTTCCTACGGTAGTTTTGTCACCGTCGATTACCAGCATAGCGTCGAGTGTGAGCTCTTTAGTTCCATCCGGGAGGCGGTCCACCAGGAGGGTCTCTTTTTCGGCAACAACGTATTGTTTGCCACCGACTTTCACGACTGCTTTCATGATTTCCTTCGTTTTACTTATTGAACTTAGAGTATTTTAACAGATGTAGGCGGTTTGTTCAACCGTTGGTGACCCTGCCCTAATTACCAACGACCACATTGTTGGCGTGTAGCCAGCCTTCGACTGAACCGCCGTCAAGGTACTCACCCTGAGCGGGCACGACCTTTACCCTACCACCGCCAGTAACGTACTGGTTAATTGCGTCTGGCAGTTGGTATTCGCCGTTATGTGCCGGTTGCAGACCGCGTGCTAAATCAATAACCTCTTTAGTTAGAATGTATTTAGAAATATTAATCAGGTCGCTCGGTGCTTCTTCTGGAGTCGGCTGGTCTACGATTTGCACATAGTTACCCTGCTCGTCCGTTTCAATTACGCCGTATTTTGATACCTCATTTTTGTCGATGCGTGCCGCAAGTAAGCCGCAATCCCCTTCAGGAGTTGCTTCGAGTAACCGCGCGACTTCGCTTGAGCCATCTTCGTTCCAAATAAAGTCGTCGCCCATTAGCACGACGACGGACTCCCCGTCCTCGATGTATGGAGCCGCCAACGTGATTGGCACTGCTGTACCGTACTTGCCCTGCCCGGGCTGCACGATGAAGTGTAGTTGCACATCGTCGATTGGAGCAATGAGTGCCAACTTGTCTTCCTTACCGTTACGACGTAAATAGTCATTTAACGGGATATTCGATCGGTAATAATCTTGTAACTGTGTACTTTGTTCGCCCACTACAAAATATAAATCTGTAATACCCGCCTTAAGACAATCCTGCACTACGTAGTCCACGAGCGGCCGGTTGCCAATTGGCAGCATGCATTTTTCAATCGTCTTGGTAATTGGCAAACGGCGGGTTCCCCAGCCGGCTACCGGAATAATCGCTTTGGTGACGTTCATGAGCTTAAGTCTACAGAATTTGGCCGCCGCCGTACAGCAGAATCAGCATAGCGACTAGGCCGGCCGTAAGAATTGCGGTATACAGCCCATGGTGGCGTTTCCAGCTTTTTCGCATTGGCGCAGGCAGCTTGTCGCGGTATGCATGTGCAAGCAGGCCTACCAGAATCGTCAGCGATAGCAATGCGATCGAGCCAAGCGTGAAGGGTCCAAGCGACTGCAACCCTACGCCAAAGCGAGTAATCGGGTTCATACCTCCTTCAGTAGTAGCTAACACCTCACTGTCACTTAGGACAGGGTCTCCGATTGGCGACCCGTACATTGCCACTACGACAGTCGTCTGCTCGCCATTCAGCGTCCCTTCGGCAACGCCGAAACCGACATCTTGGTAGTCTCTGCTTAACATGTTGTTCCGGTGCTCTTCTGAATCCATCCACGCCGCTACAACACCCAGCGGTGTCTGAAAGCCTTTAGCTAAATTCTCGGCCGCGAAGTCGTACCGGTAGTTCACTTCGCGGAACCAATACCATGGTGTTGTGCCGTCTGGAGCGACGTGCGCCCAATATTGGCGTACCAGCATATCTTGGGCTTTTAGCCGCGCAGCCGTGCTGAGGTCGGTGTTCAGATTAATAAGCGGTGCGCCGTGCTGTCGGCGCACCTTATTGGTCTCATTGAGGAGCGACTGGTGTGAGAAATCAGTTGCTGGCGCCTTGACTGACCCTACCTTCGGGGTCATAGCAAGAAACTGCAGTACGAGTACGGCTGCAAGTACGAGTAGTAGGCCTAGTGGTCGGATTAAGTGGGGACGGTAACCATTTCCCTTGTGGGGTATAAACGTATGAAGCAGGCCGCGTGCGGCCTTCTTATGGATACCCCTGCTTTTATGTTTCGTCGAAGGCATGAAAATTACCGGTTATGCTATCACAAGTATAGCACTTCCAAAAAATCAGGCATTTTCAGGCTATTATTACGAACTGATAATAGAGGTCAGCCGACGCGGCACCGGCACGCCGAACGCCCAGAACGCTCCTGCAATTCCTGCGCCACTTCCCGCCCACAAGAACCAAGGCAGACCAAGTATTTGCCAGCCATTTTCGCTTGATTGAATAATGCCGCCTTCGGTCGATAATGGTTTTATAGGAACCGTGGGGGTATCTAAATTCTCATCGGTAGCCGCTCCTACATTCACGACATCGATGACCGATGTAACCGGCTTTTGCTCAACCTTATTTTCGGGTGTTTCGTCAACAGGTACAATTTCGAGCACCGGTGGGAGTTCTGCCTGCGTTATAACAGGGGCAACAAACAGTTCTTTGACGCTGAAATCTAGTAACACGTCCGGACTTGCGTTTCCTGCGGCGTCGGTCGTCTTGACCGTCGCCGTATAGTTGCCGTAGTCAAAGTCACCATCGAAGGTACAGCTCCACGTGCCATCTTCGCCTGCGGTTGCTGTGCAAATTCTATCGCCGACACTCGCGGTTACCTTGGTAGCTGCCTCTGCTAGTCCGGCAAACGAAACCGTTTGGCTGTAGGGCTCACTCGTAAATTCTACCGTAGGTGCGGCGGGTATTGTCGCGTCAACACGCAAAGTCCAGACAGCCGACCAGTCGTGACAAGCAGATGGTATGGCGGTCGAACATGACCTGACTTGCCAATAATAAACGCCTTCTGCTAAGTCCCGGGCGTCAAATTCAGCTGTGGTTAACCCATCGGCTGTTTTTATAATGCCCGTCGTGAGCTCGTTTTTAGCAGGGTCAACGGCTGGATCAGTCGCGACGCGAATGTCATAAGTGTCGTCTACATCTCCTACGCCGGTTGGTGTCCATCGCAGTATCGTTTCGGCCGGTTTAGTCTCGGCAGCAGTCGTGGACTGTGGTTCGCCTGTTTGTAGCAAAATTTGGGCTGGCTGTTGCTCCGTTAGAGGCGTCTGTTCTTCCGCCGGTGCCTGTTCGGGCCCGGCCGCTACAGAAAGAACGAGGGATTTGTTAAGCCCTAGCGAAGCGGCTGCTGTGAGGACGACCATGACGAACACTCGTGCGTATCGCCAAGCTGTTTTTCGGTGGTTGCCTCGCGCTATCCTCACCCGTCCTCGCTCTGTCACTCCATCTTTATTTCATATCGAAATGATTAGTGCTCTGCCCCTATTATACGCTAATGCTTGTTGCTCGCCGAATTTTCTATGCTTTTGAACGGCGCTCAAGGTGGTCTATGCGGTCATGGTCAAGGCCGTAATAATGGGCGATCTCGTGCCATAAGGTACGTTTGATTTGCTCGAACAATGCTGTTTCGTCACGACTGACCATAAGAATTGGGTTCTTAAATAACGTAATCTTATCTGGCAGTAGCCCTGGCTCGTTGCCAGTCCGCCGCGTCAGCGGCACACCTTCATATAGGCCTAGCAGTAGGTTACCATGGCCAAGCTTCAGTTTTTCACGCTGCTGTTCGTCGGGCTCGTCGGCCATAACGATTGCTACGTTCTGCAAGCCACGAATGTATTCTTGCGGCAGTTCGTCCATTGCCCTCGTGATGAGCTGGTCAAACAACTCATCGGTCAGCTCCGTCATGCGGATTCCTTCAGCATTTTGGCGACGTGGTGCTCGTTAATGCCGTTCTTTATATTGGTAAAACCGTGCGAGCGCAGAATTTGTCCGACCGTATTCGAACGCTGCCCGCTGCGGCAATACACGATAATCTCATTGTCCTTAGAAACCGCTTCCAATTCTCTCGGGAGGCCAGGCTGCATAAACTTCATCGGTGGAATATTTACCGCGCCGTGTACGTGGCTTGCTTGATATTCAAACGGTTCCCGTGTGTCGATGATGATTCTGCTCATGTCAGAATGATATCACAATGTACTATACAATGTATAGTTTAGTTTTCGCTGACGAAGCTAAAGTCTGGGTCTTTGCGGGCGTCGGTCAGGATTTCTTCCCATTCGTCTGCTAAGCGTCCGTCCAGCTGTTCATTAAGTTCAAAGTGCTCTTCTTCGCGCTGCTCGGCGGAAATATCGTCACCTAATCCGTCGGCCATTGGGTCAACTGGTTGAAAAGCGAGTGAGTGGTGGAATAATGACATGTTTGTGTTTGTACCTTTATACTTTCATAATAGCATAAACGGTATTAAAAGTCAATATGCTCTGACATGTTTCAGGGCCCCTTCTCACTCATACGGAGAAGGGGCCCTTGGGGGCGAAACAGGCTGGCATGGGGGTGCCAGTATGAAGTTGTCTTGCAGCGGCCTCCTTTCAGGCGGCGAATGCTTCGCGGGCGTCGAGCAGCGCGTCGATCATCTGGGTGGGTGTCACCGAGAGGCCGAGGCTGGTGCCGGCCGCGATGTCGTGGAGAGCGGGCGGCAGGTCACTTGTCGTGCAGCCCAGGTTCGCGCACAGCGTGTCCACGCAGTGGGCGATGTCGTCGACGTTCAAGAGCCCCGACGATGGCCTGACCTTGGCGTGGTGTACCTCTTGGAAGGCGAACTTCAGGGCCTCCCCTGGCGTCGCCGTTTGGATCAGGGTCATGACCCCTCCTCGTTGTCTTCGCTCGGCAAGATACGCTCTTCTTTCCTGTTCCTAGAAAAGGGCGTACCTCATGTCATGTTCAATTGTGTTTGTCTTTGACCCGAAGTATTACCTTAGGTATACGCTTATGGTTCGGGGGCGTCAATAGTTTTTCAGCTATTTCTCATTTTTCTGTGATACACAGTGTTCAACGAATGCGCGGTACACATGCACGCCGGTCGAGTCAGACTCGGGGTGCCACTGCATCCCAAAGTGGCCGCGACCAACGACCGCTTCAATAATGCCGTCGGGTGCAAGCGCCACGGCTTCGAGTCCGTCCCCTAGCCGCTCAATTGCCTGGTGATGCCGCGAGGCAACCGTTTTTACACCATCCATTGTCAAAAACTCTTTCGTAAACGTCACGTCGTGCTGGGTTGTGTCGTGACCAATGTTGTCCGGTAAATGCGTTGGAATGTCCTGCACCAATGTGCCGCCATAATGCACGTTCAGCCGCTGCATGCCGTAGCAAATACCAAGTATAGGTAGACCAGATTTGTCGCAAGCTTCTATTAAATCCATTTCCCAGACGTAGCGCGTTTTCGGCTCGTTAAAGCGGGTACTCGGCATAGGTTCGGCACCGTAAAAATGAGGTTCTATATCTTCCCCACCCGAAATTACAATGCCGTCGCACATACTGGTGATGGTTTCGAGCGACATATGATGGTTAAGAATAACTGGCACCGCACCGACCTCGGCGATATGCTTCGTGTATTCGAACCGTAGATATACGCGTTCGACGTCGCCGCCAGCCGGAATATTATTGCCCTCGTCAAAACTCGGCACAATGCCGATGATCGGCTGCTTGAGCTTCTTCATATACCTATTGTAGCTTGCTAGGCTTTGTCGAGCGAAATGACAAGTTCGCTGCCTTCGACTTTGACTGTCGTCATGAACGGCAAGTCACCTTCGACCATTTGCGTGGTTAGTGTTTCGTCCATGATAGTGTTTTCGTGTTCGTTTATGGCGTCTACTAGCTCGTTGTCCTCGGAACTGAGTGACAATGCTATTCGGTCGTCGACGTTTAGACCGGCGGCCTTTCGGGCCGACTGGACGTGACGGATGACTTCGCGCATAAGGCCTTCGCGCTTGAGTTCGGGTGTCAGTTCTGGATCAATTCCGGCCGGTACATCACTATTTGGATTGACGAAAACAATCTCTTTAGCGTTAAGCTCTTCAAGGACTATGTCTTCGTAAAACTTGGTTCTGAGTGGATCTTGCCCTCCTTTTGTATCAAAAAGTACCAATTTTGAAACTGGTTGTCGTACTTTAATTCCATAGCCAGCACGTTGAGCAAGACCGCCATTAATTATTGCTCGAACATGCACCATGTCATTTATTACAGGTTGATTGACCGAGCCTGCAGGCATCCAATCTTTTAGATGAATTGACTCTTCATCGCCGGTCAGGTTTTGGTAGAGCTCTTCCGCTAAGAACGGCGTGAACGGTGCAAGTACGTATGCAAGGCGAACCAATACGTAATGTAGCGTGCGGTACGCCATGTCCTTGTCGCCGTCGTCTTCAGACTTCCAGAAGCGGCGGCGCGAGCGGCGCACGTACCAGTTTGACGCGTCGTCAAGGAACGGCAGGATCGGGTCGAGCGCGTTCGGAATATCGTATTTGTCCATGTGAGCTTCGACTTCGCCAACGAGCTGGTGAACGCGACTTATAATCCAGATGTCCAGTGGGTTAGTGGCGTCCTCTAATGGGTCTTTCAGTTCCCCGTCGAATTCCCAGCCGTCGACTTCGGCATACATGGTAAAGAAGTCGTACATGTTCCAAATCATGCCGAGTTTTCGGGCGACGTCGCCTACCTCTTTGTCCTGCAGTGCAAAGTCTTCACCGTTTAGGAGCGGACTTGAAAGCAGTAAGAAGCGGAGCGAGTCAGCCGAGAACTTGTCCATCAGTTCGTTCGGGTCGGTGTAATTGCCGTAGCTTTTACTCATCTTGCGGCCATCATTGCCGGCAACGTTACCGGTGACGATGACATTCTTGAACGAGTTTTCACCGAACAATGCCACACTCATGGCGTGCATGTAGTAGAACCAAGCGCGGACTTGGCCGATGTATTCGACGATGAAGTCGCCCGGGAAGTTTTCTTCGAACTTTTCTTTATTTTCGAATGGGTAATGGAACTGCGCGAACGGCATACTTCCAGCCTCGAACCAGCTGTCCATGACTTTGTCGATTCGAGTGTATTCTTCGCCGTCGATCGTGAATTTTACGTCGTCGATCCATGGGCGGTGGTAATCGTCGAGTTCGACACCTGACAGTTCCTTTAGTTCGGCGTAGCTACCGACAACACGCGTTTTGCCGCTTTCACTCTTCCATACCGGCATGGCGGTCGCCCAAAAGCGGTCACGGCTGATATTCCAGTCCGGTGCTTGTTCGACGGTTTTTGCGAACCGGCCGTTTTTGACATGTGCTGGGAACCAGTTAATCGGTTGGTTCTTTTCGAGCATTTTTTCGCGCTGGCCATCGATGTCCATGAACCAGCTTGGGTGAGCGCGGTACATAAGTTTAGTACCGCAACGGTGACAGTGCGGGTAGCTGTGCGTAATGTAGTCGATCTTCCAGACCACGCCGCGCTCTTTTAGGTCTTTTGCGATCTGTTTGTTGATTTCCCAAACGTTATGACCTTTCCAGTCGCCTTCGGTAAAGAACCCGTTCTCGTCAATAACGTGAACAGCTGGGAACTTTTCTTTTTTCGCGAGCTCAAAGTCTTCTTCACCGTAGGTTGGCGCCAGGTGCACGATGCCGGTTCCGGCCTCGGTTTCAACATAGTCGGCATGCCAAACTTTATGCGCGTTCTTACCGCGGTCGGCGAAAAGTGGTTCGTATGACAGACCAACCAACTCACTTCCCTTGAACGACTTCCCGACTTTGTAATCGAGCGGCTGATGTTTTTCGTCGGTGAACGTTTTTTCGACCAACGGCTTGGCAACGACGTACGTTTCGCCGTCAAGCTCGACTTCAACGTAGGTTACACCCTGGTTAACGGCAAGAGCCGTATTGGCTGGTAGCGTCCATGGCGTCGTGGTCCAGGCGAGCAGATTGCGACCATCTTCTAGTTTGAACTTCACGAATACGCTCGGCTCGGTCACATCCTGGTACGCGCCGGCGTCCATGGTAACTTCGGCTTTCGAAAGCGGCGTTCCGTCGAGCGTACAGTACATAAGTACTTTTTCGCCTTCGTAAATCTTGCCTTTTTCGTATAATGTCTTGAACGCCCACCAAATAGATTCCATGTAGTCCTTGTCCATGGTCTTGTAGGCGCCCTTGAAATCGACCCAGCGGCCGATACGGTCAACGACATCTTCCCAGGCGCTCGACGTTTCAAGCATGTTGGCGCGGGTAGCGTTGATGTACTTTTCAATGCCGTATTCCAGCACTTCTTGGCGCGAATGAATACCAAGCTTCTTTTCGGTGTAGCGTTCTGCTGGTAAGCCATGCGCGTCCCAACCCCACAAACGTTCGACGCGCTTGCCCTTCATGGTTTGGTAACGTGGCACGGCGTCTTTGACGATGGAGCTAAGCAGGGTTCCGTGGTGCGGCACGCCACTAATGAACGGCGGTCCGTCGTAAAATACGTATGAGTTGTCTTTCGGGCGGTTTTCGACCGACTTTTCGAACGTGCGATCGGCCTTCCAGCGCTGCACCCAGTCCTTTTCGTATTCAATTGCCCTACGGCGTGTTCCGGATTTAAACTTCATCTTCATTCTCCTCTGTCACACCGAATTCACGTAACACAACGTCAGGGTCTTCACCCATCTCAAGTAACATACCGTATACGTAACCAAGCGCCTCTTCTTCGTCCATATCCAGGATGAATTCTTTATCTTCGGGCAAGTACTGCTCGACGACACTCGCGAAGGCGCGGGCTCGTTCCAGTTCAGGATCGGATGGTGGATGATATTGTTCGGTCATTTTTTCTCCAATTAAAAATCCCTTCTTTGACACCGGATCCCATTGCGGGAGGTACCATCCGGTTTCTAAGAAGAGAATCTTAGCACTTATTTGATCGCTTTGTCGCAGCGTGCGCGGCGGGGTCTACTGTGCCTTATGGCGGTTCTTCCCGCTCCGCATTCAAATGAATTCGAGGTTGATAGCCTCTCAGCGGATTATTTAAATTGTACCCCTATACTGCGCGAGATTCAATATCACTCTGGGTTGGGTGGAAGCGGCACGAATTTGCTCGTACGTTTTTTGTAAGCGTCCCAGCCCGGTTTGGATTCGAATGATTTTTCCGTAAGCGGCACGCCTGACACGAAAAGGAGTAGGTACATAATAAGTACCGGCGCAATAACGGCTATCCAACCGTACGGCGTCGAAAGAGCGATGATAAAAATACCGAGCCACATGGTCGCTTCACCGAAGTAGTTTGGGTGACGGGTGTACTTCCATAACCCTTCGGTCATAAGCTTCCCTTTGTTCTTAGGATTGGCCAAAAAACGCTTCAACTGCAAGTCGCCGACTAATTCGAATAAAAATCCGATAAGCCAAATTGCTAGACCGCTATATGCGAACGTATCGAGCGGTGTCGGAAGCGACGTGTTGATGTGAATGACAGCGATAGAGATGACCGTTGCAAGCACTCCTTGTAGGACAAAGATACGAAGATACGTGTTAAGCGCCAGGTTTCCTTTCCATTTGCGGCGAAGTACGACGTAGCGCTTGTCTTCCGAATGGCTCCTAATGCGCCCCCACATGGCGTAGCTTAACCGAGCAGCCCACACTATGACCAATCCCGTCACGAGCGTTTGCACGTTCAAACCGATCGGTACGTCATAGCTGTTCATTAGGAAGCTTGAGACCGCGGCCACGACAAAGGCTGGGCCCCAAGCGATGTCAACGATATCGGTGCGCCTAAGCTTCCACGATGCGATGAACGCGATTGTCATAAAAACCAGTACGTAGGCGAACATCCATGTCATAACTAGTGCTATCCGCTGCAAAAACCCTGTAACGATGAGTGTCGTGATTGCTGCCGACAAATACCATGCTAAAAATATTGTCAGCACGGCAGTCTGGTTACTTACTTTTGAAAGTTTAGACAAAAATGCCATCACCGTACTTTACCAATATCGCCACTATTAGCGCCGCGATGAGGCCGAACATGACAAGCTTGTCATAGTCTTTTTCAATGTAGGTGTGTAGCTTTGATTGTAGTTTTTTAGGTAAGTACAGGTTGTTTTCACGGATGTTATAGCGCGTCATCGCGAACCACACCAAAATGGTCGTCAAAGTGACCAGCAGGCACCACGGACATAGCGCCTGAATGACGAAGAAACTGATTCCAAATAGAAGCAGTGCGTAAAGCAGTCCAATTGTATACCCGATTTCGGCGACGTACAGAAACTTTCGTGGGAAACGAACGCCCGCAAGGCCAGCGATTGCTACTGTAATTACGACAGGTTCAGCCATCATGCCGAAGAAACTGTTTGGAAACCCGAACATCGACGCGGTTGGATGGTTCGCGACCGTCGCGCAGTTCAACACGATATTCACACTGCACGACAGCGCTGCGTCAGGGTTCTTAGCAAGTTGGATCGCCTCTTGGCTGAGAACGAATGACGCCATCAGGCTGAGTATTGACCCGATAAGCATGCTGGTAAAAATCCAGCGGTTATCGCGTAATTTTTTGTCTTCGTGCCGGAAAAAGTCGATAAATCGTTTCATATTATGTATAGTAACTTAGCTCAGAAATAGTTGGTAGTGGGAGACCGCGCCAATTATTCTGTAATTGGCCGTCGTCAGATAGTGCTATAACACTGGGGTATTCGACAATATCATACACGCGGCATAGTTCGCCGCCTTCGGAACTGTCGGGGTCCATGGTTTCAAGTTCATGGCCAGTCTGTCTCGAGAAATCTCGCAGATAATCCTCGACCGCACGTGCGTGGTCACTTTCTGGTCTGTAAATAATAATGGCTTTCATTATTTTTTCTTCTGGCGTTTTGCCAGTATTTCAACAAAGTCGTCGAGTGTCTTGAAGTCATGGAACACGCTTGCGAACCGTACGTAGGCAACTTGGTTGCGCTCTTCGAGCTTGTCGAGCACCATGGCACCAATTTGCTTTGAAAAGACTTCGCTATCGCCAATGTTGTAGATCGCGTCTTCAACGTCGGTTACGATTTCTTCGACTTCGACTTCACTCGAAAAGAATTTTCCAACGGACTGTTTAATAGCACTAGCTAGCTTATCGCGGTCAAATAGTTCTCGCGAACCGTCCTTCTTGATGACGGCAAGGTTCGGCTTTTCAATCCGTTCGTAGGTGGTAAACCGACGGCCATCGGGTGCTTCGCGGCGGCGGCGGATGGTTTTACCATCGCCAACCTCACGCGACTCTAAGACGCGGCTATCACCGATGTTTAGCGGGGCTGGCATAGGTTACGAGCCTCCTATTCCTTATCGTTGTTCTTCTTTTTGCGACGCCGCAGGAAGGCCGGCGTATCGTCTTCGTCTTCTTCTGGTTGATTCCAGATGTCAGTTGCTGGCGTGTCGTCAGCGAACGATGCCGCTGGGTCTTCTTTGTCGAGTTCCAAATTGACTGATTCGACCATTTTTTCATCGACTTCGCCCTCGCCACCAGGTTTGGCGCTTGAAGGGTTCGGCATGCTCATATTGGCGGCCTGCTCTTCAAAGTAGGCGCTATCGAAGCCGGTCGCGATGACCGTAATGATTAATTCGTCTTCCAGTTCAGGCTTCAAAGTGGCACCAAAGATAATATTGGCGTCCGGTGAAACGGCCGAAGTAATAATTTCGGCTGCTTCCTGGATCTCACTCATGCTCATGTCGTAACCACCGGTGACATTGAACAGTACACCCTTGGCGCCGTCGATACTGACTTCAATAAGCGGGCTTTCGATTGCTTGCTGGGCAGCCTGCGAAGCGCGGTCATCACCACTGGCGCGACCAATACCCATAAGGGCGCTGCCGGCGTTACTCATAATCGCTTTGACGTCGGCAAAGTCCAGGTTAATCAGGCCGTGTTCGGTAATCAGTTCCGAAATGCCCTGTACGCCTTGGCGCAAGACGTCGTCAGCAATTTTGAACGTTTCAAGTAGTGGGGTGCGGCGATCAATCGTCTGAAGAAGGCGGTCATTCGGGATCGTAATCATGGTGTCGACCTGGCGGCCAAGCTGCGCGACAGCCCAATCGGCGTTCACGCGGCGCTTTTCACCTTCGAAGCTGAATGGTTTGGTTGCAACACCAACAACTAGTATGCCCAGTTCACGGGCAACTTCGGCAACGATGTGACCGGCGCCTGAACCCGTTCCACCACCGGCACCGATAGTAACGAATACCATGTCAGCACCTTCAAGTGCGCCCTTAATGTCTTCGCGTGATTCCTGTGCAGCCTGTTCACCGACGGCAGGATCAGCTCCGGCGCCAAGTCCACCGGTAGCATCTTTACCAAGATGTATCTTTACGTCCGCTTTCGAGTTGTGAAGGGCCTGTGCGTCTGTGTTCATAGCGATGAACTGTACGCCCTGAAGCCCTGCGTCCTTCATGCGGTTAACGGCTGACCCGCCGGCACCACCGACACCCACTACCTTTATGCTGGCAAATGTCTGTATTTCGCTTGGTTTGACTTCAGGCATTAATCACTACCCACTTTCCTACTGAAAATCTTTCATTTTCCCTATTCAAAATGTTTGCTCATTCCAAGTATATCACCCTTGAACAAGAATATTAAACCTTGAATCGGCCAAGGAATTTTCGGGCGCCGTTCGACGCTTTTTTCAGTGAGTCTTTAGCGGCTTTCGAATTTCTTCCAGCCGAATGAGCACCATTTTTACCCCTGTTATCAGAAGCATTTCCGCCGTCAATGAGCATCAGTCCGGACGCCACTGCATACTCGGGTTGTTCAATGTTTTCGACGGCGCCGCCAAGCCCATTGGCGTGCCCGACGCGTGCAGCAAGGCCAAGTTTTTCTTTGGCAAAATCAGCAATTTTCTTCATGTTCGCGCCGCCGCCAATAAGAACGACGCCACTTGGCAGCTGTCCTGCACGGCCAGCTTTTTTCAGCTCGTCCTGTACAGCTTCAAAAATTTCTTCAAGTCGAGCTTCGACGATTTCGTCGATGTCAGCCGTACTAAACGTATGAATTTCTTCGCCATCTTTAACACTAATACCTTCAACCGAACCGCGGCCAGTAGCAATCGCATGGCCAACCTTTACCTTTTCAGCGACTTCAGGGTCTGTCTTAAGACCGATCGCCAGGTCGTTCGTAATGTTCGCGCTGCCGACCGGAACAACACCGACGTATTGCAGGTCGCCTTCTTCGAATACGGCGACGCCCGTGGTTGCGGCGCCCAGATCGATTACGGCAACGCCATTTTCAATTTGCTGCTCTTTCAAGACCGCCTTAGCGCCGGCGAGCACGCTCGGAACTATTGTGTGCGCGTCTACCTTAGCCATTTCTGCCGTTTTTTGCAGGTTATGTAGGTGTGGCGCAAGCGCCGATACGACGTTGGCACGGATTTCAAGCCGGGTTCCCGTCATACCGAGCGGGTCTTTAATGTTATCCTGCCCGTCCAAACGGTAACTGTGTGGCACGACTTCAAGGATTTCACGGTTAGCCGGCACTTTGCCGACGGTAGCAACATCTTCGATCCGTAGCAAATCGTCACGATTGACTTCGTGGTCCATGGCTCCAACAGCAATCATGCCGTCCGCCTTAACGCTAACGATGTGTGAACCGTTAATACTGATAGTCGCGTAGTCTACTTGGTAGCCGCTCATCCGTTCAGCTTCGCCGAGGGCGGCGTCGATTGCCGCAGCGGGACCACTAAGATTGGCGACGACCCCTTTTCGCATACCGGCATTCGGCGCCGAACCGACACCGACGATGGTCGGGTTGCCGCCTTCGCCATCGATATGCCCAACCACGCACCGGATGGCAGACGTACCGATGTCAATCCCTACGGCATATCGAGAGTTTTCTTGCATAAGCTTGATTGTAGCATTGGTGCCAAAAACTATAAAGTAGTTAGAATTTCGGCGCCTGTTTCGGTAATAAGTACCGTATGTTCAAAGTGTGCTGCCATGCTTCCGTCACGGCTGGCATATGTCCAGTCATCGTCGAGCGGCCCCTTAACGCGTCCATCGCCTAGCGTTGCCATCGGTTCAATCGCGATCGTATCACCAGCTTTTAGTGCAGGCCCTGTGCCTGCTACTCCGTAGTTCGGCACCTCTGGTGGCATGTGCATGCTCGTACCGACGCCATGCCCAACGAGCTCTTTCACGATTCCAAGGTTGGCGTCTGCCAGCACTTTTTCAACTGCTGCCGAGATATCACCAATATGCGTTCCTTCGCCCTTGATCGCGTCGATACCGGCATACAGACTTCGCTCGGTATTCTTAAGCAGGTGCTTAACCGCTCCGCTTGGCTCGTCGCCAATCACGGTAGTGAATGCCGAGTCGGTCTTCATGCCTTTATACGTAATAACCAGGTCGAATCCAACAATATCACCAGCCTTGAACGGCTCGTCGGTTGGTACGCCGTGCACGATAGCGTCGTTAACGCTAATACAAATGGCTGCCGGAAAGCCAACCTCGGCAGTTTTATACGTTGCCTCCGCGCCAAGACGCTTTATTTCGTTATCAACCCACGCATCGGCATCAATACCAGTCATACCAGGTTTCAGTTGTTTGCGTAGGCCGTCAAAAATAGTCGCCAGTATCCGACCGCCGTCGCGCATTGCCTGGATCTGGTCAGGACTTTTTTTTGGTTGTGTCACTGAGACCCTATTCCGCTTGCTTCTATCTCTGCCTGAATCTTGTCGTGGACTTCGCCTACCGTACCGGTGCCATCGATATGGACGATCTTGATATGCTGCTCGGCGAAAAGCCCGAGAACCGGATACATCTTTTGTCGGTAAATCGCCATACGCTTAGCAATGGTTTCGGGCGTGTCTTCCATGCGACCTCGCAGTTCGAGCCGCTTCATAATCTCCGATTCCGGAACTTCAAGTACGATCACAAGGTCTATCCTGTCATCGTTCATATCCATGTATTTCGACAGCCACTCCGCCTGGGCTTTGGTACGTGGAAACCCGTCAACGATAACGTTCGAGAAGCCTTCGTCTTTGGCTTCTTGAATCGCTTTATGAAAGACGTCGTACGTCACTCCGTCGCTGACCAAGTCACCTGATTTCAGTATTTGTATGATTGCTGGGTCGTTGCTGTCACGCAGTAGCTGTCCAGTCGAAAGCCAGTCCCAGTCATGCCTGGCGGCGATCATTTGACCCTGCACACTTTTTCCGGCGCCGGTCGGTCCAAAGAATATAATCATATGCCTCTTATTGTATCAGTTTGACAGTTTGCTCTTTACGATTGTCGCCACGGTGGCGCCGTCGGCCGTGTTGCCTACTTTATCTTTAACGGCTTTAATAACCATGCCCATCGACTGCATGCCCGTCGCGCCCATTTCGTCAATCGTAGCCGTGACGATGTCGGTAATTTCAGCTTCGCTCAGTTGTTTCGGAAGGTAGGTTTCAAGAACGGCAATCTCTTCTTTTTCGGTCGCGGCGAGTTCCGGCCGGCCGTTCTCTTCATATAGCCGTATACTTTCCTGGCGTTTTTTGACTTCCTTCGCGACGATCTTTTCAATCTCGTCGTCCGGCAGGCCAGTGTCGCGCTTGCCTAAAGCGACTTCTTCGTTCAATATTGCCGCCTTTAGGCCGCGCAATACATCCCCTTTAAAACGATCGCCGCTTAACAAAGCGGCTTTCAAATCGTTTTGGATTGTTTCAGCAAGAGCCAACTAGCGAACTCCTAGGCGCATTTTGGCCATCTTGTCAGCCTTGCGGGCTTTTCGGATGATTGCCTTGTTGCGTCGTTCAGTTTTGCTAATAGGCTTGCTGAACCGCATGCTTGCCTTGGCTGTGCTCAACACACCACTCTGCAATACCTTGCGGTTAAAGCGGCGAATAACGTTTTCGTTAGCTTCGCGCTCATCTTTACGTGTTACTTGTACCATATAGACCCTATGGTAACAGATTGAATGCGGCTTATCAACACCTTGGCGAGGCGTGGTGACTTTTAACTCGAAAGTATTGTATAATCACCGTAACTTAACCATAAGGAGAATCCACTGTGAATCCCGACCAAAACCAGCCACAAAACGATGAACCGAACGTCACACCGGCGGCGCCCTCTGAATCGAACGACACAACACCTGCCGCGCCTTCAACCGATGTTCCAACAAACGACAACCCGTTTAATTCACCTGCGCCGGCGGCCGATCCTGCTCCGCAACCAGAACCAGCGGCTCCTGCGCCTGTCCAGCCCATGGCTGCGTCAACACCACAAGCAAGCACCTCAAAAGGCCTTGCTATCGCTTCGTTAATACTAGGTATCGTCGGCTTTTTGACCGGCTTTTTCGGAATTGGCGTCCTGCTTGGCTTGGTCGCAATCGTACTGGGCGTCATCTCGCTCGTGAAACATCACGGCGGCAAAGGTATGGCCATCGCCGGCTTGATTCTTGGTGCTGTCGCCGTGGTGTTCGGGGGCATAGTCTTCCTGATTTCGCTGACCGCATATGAAGGCATCCAACAAAGGGCGCTCGACAGCCTTTGCACCTCTGATCCGTCAAACGTCCGTTGCAGCAATCGTTAATCAGATTCAATGATCAGGTGGAGTAGCCGACCTTCGACACTCCGCCGCCCCATCCATTCGTTAATATCGGGCTGATACCAGGCCGATATTTTCGTTCCTGGTTCAATAAAGAATTCTTTGGGTGCATTGAACGCCAGGAGTTGTAAGACCGTTCCATCTTGAGCCCGAGTCTCAAGTTTTAGATGCTGTGAATCCGTTCCCATTTTTCTGACATACGAAACCTCAAGACTCTCACTTTGTAACACCGGTTGAGCGTTGCCGTTACCGAATGGCTCTAACGTTTCAAGCATACTTACCAGGTCTTCAGTCACATAAATAAATTCGGCAATTACATCGGCTTTTGGCAGCAACAAATCTGATTGATTTTTGAGTTTTTGATCGCGGTAATGCTTATTCACCTGTTCTCTAAATGCCTGAATATTCTTGGTTGGTAGCGTTACTCCGGCCGCTAATTTATGCCCCCCGCCTTTCGTGACGATATCGCTCGCGCTTTTAATGGCTTCAGCCGCGCTAAAGTCGCCATAACTTCGTGCCGACCCCTTTGCCTCCTCGCCTATTTCCTGCAATACAAAGGTCGGTTTTTTAAACTTTTCAAGCAGTTTTGCAGCGACGATTCCAACAATCCCATGATTCCAATTTGGGGCACTTACAACTAGTACATCGTCCTGTTTATATTGTTCTGCCTGCTGTACCGCTTCCTTATAAATCTGGTCTTGCTCCGCACGCCTGGCCGAGTTCAAAGCATCGAGTTCCTGCGCTTTTTCAAAAGCTACCATCGGGTCGATCGCCGTCAGCATATCAAGCGCAATCTGTGCCGTTTCAAGCCGACCGGCAGCATTCATACGTGGCCCTAGCGCGAAGCCGAGACTACGTGAATTCACCTTGTGCGGTTCAACACGCGCTACCGACATAAGTGCTTTTAGCCCTGGCCGCCGTGTTCGCGCCAGTACCTTCAGCCCCCAAAACACATTCGCCCGGTTTTCATCGACCAACGTCACAACGTCACACACCGTACCAAGCGCAACCAAATCAAGCAGCCACTTCTCTTGGCCCGCTGGAAGTCCATTGAGCTGCGTTTGAAGCGCCTGTACCAATTTAAACGCCACGCCTACTCCGGCCAGGTCGATGAACGGATAGGTATGGTCGGTGCGCTTAGGGTTGATAACAGCAACCGCAGGCGGCTGCTCGTCGGCAACATTGTGGTGATCCGTCACGATAATATTGACACCTAGTTCATTCGCGCGAGCAATCGGCTCAAAGCTCAGGCTGCCACAGTCAACGGTTACGATAAGTGTTGCACCGGTGGCAGCAATCCGTTCTATCGCATCCACTGTCAGCCCGTAGCCTTCTACGAACCGATTAGGAATAAACGCCTTGACATGCTCGAATCCGAATGACGAGAACGCGTCCAGCAGCACTGCAGTCGCAGTCAGCCCGTCAATATCGTAATCACCATAAATCGTAATATGTTCTTGTTTTTTACGAGCAATATTTAGACGATCAACCGCAGCCTTCATGTCTGGCAGCAGGAATGGGTCATGCTTTGCGTCATAGCTCGGGTTCAAAAACGCATCGCGCTCTGCCTGGGTTTTTAACCCACGCGCGATTAAGATTTTCTCAAATAATGCATGAGCATCCATGCACTTATCTTCTCATACTTGTTTTGGCTAGACCGGAGAGATATCCGTAGAAGCGCGCTTCGTGCGAGCCGTCTGGTGCTGCTGGCTTTTAATGACGATGCTTTGGAGTTCCTTGAAAATCGGGAACTGCTTGTTGGTCGAGTAAATCTTGGTGTTACCCTGCTTTTCGCTGGTCAGGAAGCCAACTTTTTCAAGCCGCTTCAGTTCGCGCTGAATGTTCCCCGGGTCTTCTTTTATCAGCTTGGCGAGGCCGCGAACATGGGTATGGAAATCAGGATACTTAGCGTAAACCACTACGATTTTTCGGCGCACTCGACTAGTAATAAAAACGTCTAACATACTCTCCTGCCACAGCTATTTAATTAGAATTTGTTGGGTTTAGTACTTACTATCGTAGCACAATCTTACAACGATGCTCAAGTCATAGTCGATAAAATGTGCAAATTCTTACAAAGCCAAACTAAAAGCGAAGTGCAACCCTATTTGTTCCTGCCAGGAGCAAAGGACAAATAGGCGTGAAGCGGTTTGGCGTGGAAGAATTTGCACATTTTATTGCCAATTCAACACGATCTGGTTGATCTTGGCGATCGTATCCTCATGAGAGGGTACCGTGTTGTCGGTGTAGTAGTGGTTCGTTCCCATGTAATTTTCTTTCACGTCCAGAATGTGAATCTCGTCGGCTGCAATGTGCAATTTATCGACCGCCGGCACCGACGCTACTGGTGTCGCTACGACGATACGCTGCGTACGAATGGGCTTTAAAAAGTCCATAGCAACATCAATCGACGCACCGTTATCTATACCGTCAGCTACCAAAATAACTGTTCGGTCCAAGAGTAGACTTTTATCAATCAGACCGCCGTCACCCAGTAACCGGTTAATTTCTTGAAACGCTTCGCGCTTTTTTTCGTCAAGATACCCATGGAACTCAGATGTATATTCTTCAATTTCACCAACCGAAAACATGCCGTTATAGGTAAAGGCGCCGCTTTCCGATACGCCGCCAAAACTCATGGACTCCCCGGGAACTTCAATGTCTTCAATAAGAAGCATTGTCAGTACACAGTGCAGCGCGGCCGCGATTTGCTCACCCACCAATACGGCACCGTCCGACAACGCCACTACGGCGCAGTTTTCGTACCGATACTTTTCGAGTAGGCGCGCTGCCAGTTTTGCACCGGCGTCTGCCCGCGATTCAAAATACATATGTTTAGTGTAACAAATATCTCTAGTGACACATGCCCTATAATCAACGTATGAAGTATTATGAGGTTGCGCCTACCCAAATCGTTCGCAGTGGTGCCGACTCGTTTACCTATTCTTCAGAGCAGACGCTTGCTATTGGGCAGCTAGTGCGTATAAGTGTCGGTAAAAAACTAATGAACGGTATGGTCATGCGAGCTGTAGCCAAAGTCCCGTCGTATGCCGTGAAGCCTATCGAACAAATCCTCGAAGCACGTCCAGTTCCCGAAGAATATGTACGGTTGAGCGAGTGGCTCAGTCAGTATTACATGACGCCTCTAGCCGTCGTACTTCAAACATTGTTGCCCAGCGGACTACACAAAAATCGGCGAAACAAAGACATTTCTTCATCTGTAAAAATTCCTAAACGAACACATTTTTTGCTCAATCCTGATCAACAGTCGGCTCTACGAGCAATCAACAACGCCAGCGCGGGTACTGCCATCCTTCATGGTATTACGGGGTCCGGAAAAACCGCGGTGTACGTAGAGCTCGTCAAACAGACACTGGCAACCGGCAAGTCTGCCATTGTTCTTGTACCCGAAATTGCGCTAACCTCCCAGGTGGTTGCTGAGTTTTCGTCGCATTTCGAGCATGTCGTTCTTACCCACTCACGCCAAACAGAAGCTGAGCGACATTCGGTCTGGCGCTCGGTACTTACGGCCGACGCCCCTCAAGTCATCATTGGACCGCGCTCCGCCTTGTTTCTTCCCGTGCGGTCATTAGGACTAGTTGTTATCGACGAAGCGCACGAACCAAGCTACAAACAGGAGCAATCGCCACGCTACCATGCACTACGAGCTGCCCACTTTTTGACCGAACAATCCAAAGCAAAGCTTATACTGGGCAGCGCGACACCAACGGTTGTCGATTACTACTTAGCAGAGTCTACTGGCCGGCCCATCGTCACTATGGAGCACCTTGCTATAAAGAATGCACACAAACCAAGTGTTCAGCTTATCGACATGACCAAGCGAACACATTTCAAGCGCCACCGTTTTTTGTCCGACGCCGTTCTTTCACAAATCGAACAGGATACCGGTTCAGGCAAGCAAGTACTAGTATTCCATAACCGCCGCGGCAGTGCTCCGACCACGCTGTGCGAGAACTGTGGCTGGCAGGCCGGATGTCCGAACTGTTTCGTACCACTAACCCTCCACGGCGATGCGCATGAGCTACGCTGCCATATCTGCAACTTTACGTCGAACGTGCCAACCAGCTGCCCGCAGTGCAGTCATGCCAGCATCATCCATAAAGGTATCGGCACCAAACTAATTGAAAGTGAACTAAAAAAGTTGTTCCCCAAACTAAGCGTCGCCCGTTTCGACGGTGATACGGCTGGTGACCAAACCGTCGAGCAGCGTTATAAAGAGCTTCACGATGGCTCAATCGATATCATCATCGGTACACAGATTATCGCCAAGGGCCTTGACCTTCCAAAGCTTCACACCGTCGCAGTCGTCCAGGCAGACGCCGGTCTTAGCCTTCCGGACTACGGTGCGGCTGAACGTACATTCCAGTTGCTTGCCCAGGTAATTGGACGTGTTGGGCGACGCCCTCACGATACCAATGTTATCGTTCAAAGTTACCAGCCGACTCATCCGGTCATTACACTCGGACTCAAGCAAGACTACGCCGGTTTCTATGAACTTGCCGTCGAGCAGCGCCGCCGAAGTCATTTTCCGCCGTTTACTCACTTATTGAAGCTTCAGTGCGCCTACAAGACCGAAGCGGCGGCAATCCGAAACGCCAAGGACCTCGCAGACCAATTAAGGCGTACTCTTCCGCCGGATGTGCAAATATTAGGCCCAACACCGGCGTTCTACGAACGTGCTGGCGGCCATTACCGTTGGCAGCTTGTGCTGAAGTCGCCAAAACGTGCCTACTTACAGATGGCAGTCAGTCAGTTACCGCCCGCCAAATGGCAGTTCGAACTCGACCCCATCAGTCTTCTCTAATCTGTTACAATGGTCATAATGAAAAAAGAAGCCATTATTACGTTGCCGAACGAGCACCTACGTACCAAGTCCGCCCGCGTAAAAGTACCAGACGACTCTACTAAGCAGCTCATCGATGACATGACCTCGGCCGCGCTCGACTGGGAAGATTCCCGCCCGCACGAAATCTCGGCTGCACTGGCTGCCGTTCAGATTGACCGGTTGGAGCGCGTCGTTATTGTCCGAAGCAGTTTTGAAGACAAGGCCGACCGTGAATTCACGGTGCTCATCAACCCGGAAATCGTTAAATATGAAGGTGAAGTCATTAGCGACTTCGAAGGCTGCCTGAGCGTCAAAAACGTCTACGGCCGCGTTCCGCGCCACACCAAAATCCGCGTCAAAGCACTCGACCAAGATGGCAACGAAGTCCGTTTTCGCGCCGAAGGCTTTTTAGCGCGCGTCGTCCAACACGAAGTCGACCATACTAACGGTATCGTTTTCATTGACCATATCAAAGACCAGCCCGATACCTTCTTTAAGCTCGATGACAACGGCGAACTCCAACCGCTAAATTACGAGGAGCACATAAAAGACGATGCCTCACTCTGGTCGTAAACTGGTTTTCTTTGGCAACGAGCGACTTGTCAGCGGGCTCGACCATACCGAAACACCCGTACTACAGGCGCTAATCGACGCCGGGTACGATGTAAAAGCGGTGGTTTCCAACGACTCCGGCACACGCACCCGTAAACCGCGACCGCTCGAAGTCGCCGAACTGGCTAAGAAACATAACATCCCTGTTCACCTTCCTGAACGGCCACTAGACATTTACGACGAGCTCAAGGCCTACGACGCCGACGCTGCCGTGCTGGTTGCGTACGGCCGTATCGTGCCACAAAAACTTATAGACCTATTTCCATTCGGTATCATTAACATCCACCCGTCACTTCTGCCTAAATATCGTGGTCCGAGTCCTATCGAATCCGCCATCGCGAACGGCGACGAGTCCACTGGCGTGTCGATCATGAGCCTGACGGACAAAATGGATGCCGGGCCAGTCTACCACCAAATAGAGTTCAATCTACCTAAGTATGAAACTGCTCCCCACCTTAGCCAAAAATTAGCTAGCCTTGCTGCCACCGAGCTTATAGCAGCTCTTCCGAACATACTCGACGGATCACTAAAGCCTACCCCGCAAGATGAATCCAAAGCCACGTATTGCCAGCTCATTTCCAAGCCCGATGCCGTGCTTGACCCTGCTGTCCAAACGGCGGAACAGGCCGAACGGCTGGTTCGGGCCTATAAGGCATACCCAAGGGCACGAGTTACGTTTCAAAACCATAACCTCATCATCCTTCAGGCCCATCTTTCAACAAAGCAAAAAACACCGCTTGATATCCCATTTACAGAGGGGATTTTATCTGTCGATGAACTCATCGCACCAAGCGGAAAAACCATGGCCGCCGACGCATTCATAAAAGGCTATCTAAATTAAAAATCCGCCGATTTGGCGGATTTTTCACTATCTAGATGGGAACTGCGGCACATCGCCTGGCGTACCAGACGGCTGTGCACCGCTGTTTTGCGGTGGCAATGGCATATCTTCCGGTTGGGCTGGTGGTGTCACCGGCTGCTGTGGCTGTGGTTCTGACTGCGCCTGACCACCCATACCTCCAAGAATTGCGTCGCGGTTGCTGATAATTTCGTTCTTTAGCTCGTCCAGTACCTGCGCCACGACATCACGGTAATCCGGTCGGTTGACTTCAAGCCACTTGGTTGCCGTGAATTCCGCCACTAGCCGCGGGTCATTTGCTTCAAGTCCGGTCGCCTGCTGCAATTTACCAAACGCTTCCTCGGACTGATAGTTCGGCGCATGCTCAGCAAGCCACGCCTGGACCTTTTCCTGGTCGCGGTCAATGATCTTTTCAAATTCCTCTAATTGGGCGTCTGACAGCCCATCCGACAGCCGCGTCCCGACACGAAGTTCGAGTTCGCTATAAATATGCTGCAGGAACGGTTTCTTTTGTTCTTCAGGCAGGCTGTCGAGGCCGATATCCTTCAGAAATTGCTCATCCAGTCGAAACATAAACGGTCCTTTATCTAACGTCGTTTACCCTATTGTACCTCAACGACGCAAGGAATGAGAATACTTATAGATTGACGCCGTTACGCTGAGCTGCCTGGGCGATAACGTTCAGGTCATGGTCTGTTAGGCGCATCGAGCGGTCCCAGCCCCAACGACCATCATCCATCGTGTAGGTCTTACCCTCTTCGTGAAGCTTCTCACCGGCATCTTGCCAGATGGACTCCCATTTATTTTCAGGGATACCCATTTCTTTCAGTGTCTGAAAACCACCTTCTCCAGGCTCAACGATACGGGCATCTCGGTTGAAATCAGACCAATCGGGACCACGGTCAGTGACATCAGGGTTATTCGGAGCGTCATCAAAGCGGTTTGGCACGCCGTCACCATCACGGTCGTGATCGAACTGGTCGGCGATTCCGTCATGGTCCATGTCAGGCTGTGGCGCAACACCGCCAGGTGTTAAGTCTTTGGCATTCGGGCCGTTCCACCAGTCCTTGACCGCGTCAATTGCATCACCGGTGTGAGCTATGCCGTAACCGACACCTGCACCGACGGCAACAGATCCGACGCCCCAGGCCAATGCCTTACGACGCTTCACTTGCTCTTGCTTAGTATCGTGTTCAAAGTCTTCATTGTACGTTCGCGCGGCAGCACTCACTTTATCGGCGACGGAAGCACCGTCACTTTCTTCAAGATACACGAGATTTTCGCCGTTCTCATCAATAAACGATTCTTCGGCTGTCTGCATGCCACGGTGACGGTCGTTCGAAGCGTAGCCCTTAACGAACCGACTTGCACCAACCGCGACGGCTGCGCCGGCAGCTGCACCCGCGGCACCAAGTAGTAATGCGCCACCTGTTCCGACCACGACACCGACACCAAAGCCTTTGAGTAGTCGCATACCGAAGCTACCTTTGTTCATGAACTTCACGAACTTGCCTACTTTTGTACCCTGCAACTTCTCGGTTGTCAGTTCACGCAGGCGCCGCTGTTCTTCAAAGAGGTAGGCGATGACTGTCGCGTTCTTAGTGACTTCATCGTCTTCAGGGTTAATACGTCCTTCAAGTTCCAAAATGCCGAGTGCTTGTACTTTGGCGTGATAATCATCGCGTACGGCATCGTGATCCTTGGTCTTACCGAAGGCACGGCCCTGTCGTTTAGCGGACACCGTCGCCCACGACTCGCGGGCACCATTGACGTCGAAACGAGCGTTTTCAACTAAAGCTTCTTCGTGCAATGCGTCCATGTCGACAGGTTGCTCAGTACCGTTACCGTCTTCGGTATCTGACGTTTCAGTATGATTCACATCCGATGCATTCGTATCCGCTTGATTGGCAGATTCATCTGTACCGGTGGTTTCGCTATCAGCAACGTGGCGACCACGTGTTGATTCGGTGGGGTATTCGGCAAGTATACGGCGGAATACCAGGTTACGGGGCGGTACCTCGGCACCATCCTGTCGAACGAGCCACTCGTCCTCATCATATTGAATCACCTGCATATATATATCTTTAGCTAGCAGGTATTGCGCGTGGACTTCTTCGTCATCGCCGTCAACAATACCGTTTTCGGCCAACAGTTCATCGACCTTTCGTTCACGATAGGCTTCGTAATCGCTCTGATCGTCCTCGTGAGTAAACTGTTCCGCCAGTTGAGCGTCGTACCCGACTAATCCGTCGACGAATTCCAATTGAAGCGCCGCAGGTGCGTTCGCGATTACCGGATATTGGCTCGGTGATTCGGTTTGGGTGCGTGGCGCGGTTTCAGACATAATTATGGTGGCTTTCGTGATGACAATTAATTATTGGGAATATCTTAGCATAAATAGTATATTAAGTCAATATTCTTATGGATATACTTGACATTTCAACAATAAAATGCTATTATGTTTAACGTATCAAGTTCGAGGTCTTTTGGGAGCTCACTGAAGTACATTGACATCACATCTACCATGTACCAATCAGTGTATTTGTTGGGTAGGGATGAATGACGGTCATATAAACGGTCGCTTTTCCCTACCCGACACTCACTGCAGAAGTGTCGGCAAGGCTACCCCTACCTGGGGATAGAAACTCTTCTTCAAGGAGAATCAGCTATGACGCAGCACACTCGAAAGAGCCTGCTGGCCGGAACCAGCTGGAAGACCGAGTCGGACAACCGACGGGCCGCCAGTCTGGCCGAGGCCGAGCAGAACCGCGGTCAGGCCATGACCGACCTCGTCGTCACCATCGACGACATGAGCGAGGCCATCGCCGAGCGACACGAGAAGCCGGTCGACGCCCTCAACGCCGAGACCGCCTTCCTGAGCCAGTTCCGCGAGATGCTGGTGACCAACGGCGACCGCGTGACCGCGTTCTTCGCCAACGGCTACCAGCAGGCCGGCGCCGACCAGGCGCAGGTCCAGCAGCTCCAGGGACAGGTGCAGTCGCTCACGGCCAGCCAGGACCGTCTGCGGGACGAGGCGCGCCATGCGTCCAACCTGCAGGCGCGCCTCGACCAGGCCGAGGCCGAGAACGCCCGCCTTCAGCGGGAGCTCGACCAGGCCCACCGGGACGCCGACCAGCCCAACCCCCTCCAGGCGAGGGTGGACGAGCTCGAGGCTCAGCTCAGCACCGAGATCGCCGAGAAGGAGGCCGCCCAGGCCGAGGTCACCCGTCTTCAGGGTGAGCTCGACCAGGCCGTCGCCGACAAGGAGACCGCGGAGCACAGCGCCAACCACTGGCACCAGCAGGCCGTCGACCTCGGCTACGTCGAGCCCGACAGCCAGCCGGAGCCCGACCCCGCCCCGGACCCGGCAACCGAGCCCGACGGCCACGTCGTGCCCGGCATGCAGGAGCCGGCCCCCGTTCAGGGGCGCCGTCGCCTGCGTGACCGGCTCCCCGGTCACGGCCGGAACCAGGGCGCCCAGAACGGAGGTGAGGAGTGATGTACCCCATCACCTTCATCCCCCTGTGGGCTTCGATCGTCGGCGTCATCGCCGCGGTCGGGTTCAGCTACTGGGTCGCCGATGAGGACAACTCCGCCCGCCCCTTGGGGCTCGGTGCCGTCTTCATCAGCCTGGTCACCGCCACCTGCTGGGTCACCAGCCTGCCCGCCTGGACGGCCGTCGTCGTGATCCTCACGACGCTCGCCCTGTTCCTCGTCGGCATGCTGGCGTCGGACCGGATCGACGACTGGTTCCACTACGGAGCCATGCTCGTCGCCCTGTTCGGCAAGCTGGTGGCCGGTCTGCTCCCCCTGCTGTGGGGAGTGCTGACAGGCGAGGTCACGATCCCCGTGATCGTGCTGGTGCTGCTGGTGCTCTTCGCCGTCGTCGGGTTCCTCGGCTGGCGGTCGGAGCGCTTCCGGCGCGTGGTGGGACGGCTCAACCCGGCCGTCTGATGTGATGTCTTCCCGTCCGGGAGCCTGTGGAACCGAAGTTCGGTTCGCAGCGCTCCCGGCGGGAGACAACAAACTTATTCGCCCCGAACAGGGGTATTTTTTATGTTCCATTGACAATTTATTATAGTTATGCTAATCTTAATAACATAAACTCCAAAAATCAAACAAGGAAATAGAACACTATGTCACTCGCAGACCGCCTTGCGGAAGCCCGCCGCAGCCAAGAATCTTCTCAAGAAGCAAATGAAGCCGCTGCCGATTGGGAAGTCACCCAAGATGACCTACCTGCTGTCGAACCAGAAATGTCGTCACCTATTTACGACCGGCTGATGGCCGAACAGACCGGAAACACCGCAGCCGAACCTGCCGAAAGCAACGTCGACCAAAGTGCCAGCCGGATCGGTAACTTACTTCGCGGCGGCGCTGATGTAGCTGACACCGCATCTGAAAAACTGACTGATACCAAAGAATACGCCAAATCCAAGTTACGTAGCCTTGGCCGGGCTGCTCTTCGTGCTGCTCGCGCCACCCGCGAACTTGGTGCCGGAGTAAAGGCTATCGCGACCGAAAAAGCGTTGGATGTAGCCGACCGTGTCGACATGGCCGCCCAAAGAGGCGTCGAAGCTGCCGGAACGAAAATTAAAGACACCTATAACAGCGCTATTGATAAAGGCATGGAATCACTCGACAAGGGTGCGGACTATGTAGGCGACAAGATGATTGGCCTAAAAGAAGGCGTCAAAGAAAAGCTGGTCGCCCGTAAAAACGCTGCCCTTGCCCGCCGCCAAGCAAGGCGCGAACGCTGGAGCCAGCGCTGGTCTTCGACTAAAGAAACGGTTCGAAGCGCGTACGACAAAAGCGGCGACGCCTTAATGAATGGTTTCGCTAAAGTTGAAAATGGTGCCGATTACCTTGGTACCAAAATGGTAAATGCCAAAGACAAGGCTGCAAATAAGGTTGAACGCACCCGCGCCTCTGTCGCCGCTACTCGGGCCATTGGCCGCGCGGCTATTGACGCCCGCCGGTCGTAAGCCGAACAATAAAACGGTTATACTAAAACGAAACAGCTAAACGAGGACACTCAATGAACCCGATTATTACCCGCGATCTGCTTGAACAAGCTGGCATTAACCTGGAAAACCAGGATATCGACGCCCTGCTCGATCACCTAAACCAAGAACTAGAAGAGCGTGTAGGTGCCGAAATTACCGCTTCGCTTAGTGACGAGCAGCTCAAAGAAATGCTCGATATTCAGGAGCACGCAAGTGATGAACAACTTGCCGAATGGCTAACGACTAATGTCCCGGAACTTGAACGAATTACGCAGGACGAAGTCGACATCATCCTCGGTGAACTGGCCGAAAATGCCGACGGCATCAACGACGCGGCGTAAACCCACTCAACAAAAAATCCCGCCTACCCGGCGGGATTATTGTTATTTCAGTGTCCGCTTAACCAGTTCGCGACTGAAGAATTCCAGCTTATCGTCGATTTCAAGAATAAGTTTTTTGCTCGTCTTAAGGCTCAGGCCACACATATCACCTTCGTGGACGTCTTTGACTTCCGACTGGTTGCGCTGCACTTTGGTAACCTCTACTTCGGCGAGTTGCTCGCCACCACGGATGACCCGGGCAGTCAGACCTGGTGTAATTTTACCGCTGGTTACTTCACCACCACAGATAACTTCGTCCTTGAGCGTCCTAAAGATACCTTTTATAGTAAGGGCACCGACCTCAGTTTCGACGACTTCCGGCGCGATCAAGGCTTCCATGCTTTCCTTGGCATTATCAAGCAGCTCGTAAATCACTTTATAAAGCCGGACTTCCACCTTGTCGCGGGCAGCCTGGCGTTTGACGGCCGGTGGTAGCTCGACGTTAAAGCCGTAAATGACCGTACCTTCGGTGGCAGCCAGGTGTACGTCGTTTTCAGAGATATTACCGACGCCTGAACCGACGATACGAAGGCTGACGGCCCCTTGGGTGTCGATCAAACGAAGGCTGTCGATGACAGATGTAAGCGACCCCTGTACATCAGCTTTCACGATAACGTTAAAGTCAGCGGCTTCCTGCTTTTGGCTCATAAGCTTCAAGATATCGGCCGAGGTAACGTTGGTTTCGGCGGCTTCACGCTCGCGCTCCAGGCGGTTAGCTACCGTTGCCTGGCGGGCTTCTTTTTCACTTTTTACGATATTGAACTGGTCGCCGAATTGCGGCAAATCTTTGAACCCGGTCACCGTTACTGGGGTGCTGGGGCCGGCTTCTTTGATGGCTTTGCCGGCAAAATCAAGCAAGGTACGAACCTTGCCGTAAGATGTTCCAGCTACAAGGTATTGGCCTGGGTGTAATTTACCGTGTTCGACTAATAGTCCTACTACCGATCCGCGACCGGTTTCAGTATGGGCTTCGATAACCAGGCCTTCGGCCGGCACATGCTCGTCGGCTTTCAATTCTTCAAGGTCGGCAATAAGTAGTACGCTTTCAAGCAATTTGTCGAGGTTTTGACCGGTCTTGGCCGAGACTTCGACCATAATCGTGTCGCCGCCCCATTCTTCAGGGTTCAAACCGTGCTCCGTGGCGAGCTGTGTCTTTACCAGCTGTGGGTTGGCGGTTTCTTTGTCCATCTTATTGATGGCAACGACGATCTTGGCGTTGGCTTCGCGGGCAAAACGGATGGCTTCGACGGTTTGCGGTTTAACACCATCGTCAGCAGCCACGACAATAATGACCACGTCGGTCAATGTCGCACCGTGCTGGCGAAGAGCCGCGAAGGCTTCGTGACCAGGAGTATCAAGGAGCGTAATCTTGCGATTGTTCTTAGTTACCTGGTAGGCACTAATGTGCTGTGTAATACCTCCGGCCTCGCCTTCGACCGTCTTGGTTTCAAGTATCGCGTCGAGAAGTGACGTTTTACCGTGGTCAACGTGACCCATGACGGCCACAATCGGCGGTCGTTCGACCGCTTTGTCGGACAGCTTATGTTCTTCGCGAACCGGACCAGTCGCGACTTCCTTCTTTTCAAGTGTGACGTCTAGACCGAGTTCTTCCACGATAATCGTTGCCGTTTCAAAGTCGATCTTTTGGTTGATCGTGGCGATGATGCCGTTCTTGAACAGTTCACCAATCAGCGTTGTAACGGACAGATTGAGCAGTTCGGCAAGTTCGCCAACGGTAATACTACCAGCGACTTGGATGATTTTCTCTGGACTGTCGGCGATCGTATCTGCCATATCGGCGCTTCCTTTCTGCTCGGACGCGCCGAGCGGCTTATAGTGTACGCATTACTTTTTCTTGAGACTGAGTGAGATCTTGCGGTTGTCGCGGTCGACGTCAAGAACGGTGAATTCTTTGCGCTCGTTCAAGGTAAAGACCTTTTCAGGGTCAACGCCGTCGGTCGCACCCATTTCAGAGATGTGAACCAGAGCTTCGACTGCTGGGCTAAGCTGTACGAAAGCACCGAACGGCGTAATACGAGTGACCGTACCTTCAACCTTGTTGCCTGGCTTCATAGCTTCGACTTCGTCGAGCCATGGGTCTTTGGTCAGCTGCTTCATGCTGAGGCTTAGGCGGTCTTTGTCGATAGAGATAATCTTAGCTTCAAGCGTGTCGCCGACTTTTACATAGTCGCTTGGGTTGTTAACGCGTTCCCAGCTAATCTCAGAAATGTGAACCAGACCTTCGATACCGTCGACGTTCACGAATACACCGAAGTCAACGACACCGGTTGCGACACCCTTTACGCTGTCACCGACCTTCAGGTTGGCAAAGCGTTCTGCTAGGCCGTCTTTGATAGCTTCTTTTTCACTGAAAATCAGCTTGTTAGCACGGCGGTCAGCGTCCAAAATGCGGACTTTCATTTCTTTACCAATCAGGGCGTTCAGGCGCTGCAGAATCTCGTCCTTGTCGCTTGAGCCGACACGTGGGTAGTGCTCGGCAGACAGCTGAGATACCGGCAGGAATCCGCGGACACCTTCGTATTCAACCAACAGGCCGCCACGATTGGCGTCGTATGGGGTAACGTCAATGACTTCGCCAGCCTCGGCTTTAACGATAACTTCTTCCCAACCGCGGTCCTTGGCGGCTTTCCGGAGGCTCAGCAGGCTGTAGCCGTTTTCGAGCTCAGAGTCGACGATGCTGGCGGTAACTTCATCACCTTCGTTCAGCGACTTCCCAAAACCGACTTCGCGGCGTGGGACCAAACCGACACCTTGAGCGCCGAGGTCAACCAGTACCTCGTGTTTTTTAACTGATAATACGGTTCCGGTGATGGTTTCACCGGCGACCAGTTGCTTGACACCGCTTTCTTGTGCGAGCAGGTCATCCATTGTAAGGGCGTTTGCCATAAGTCTAAGAAGACTCCTTTGTTAATTAATATTAGTTGGGGTCCGTCCTACATGAGTCGTCGGAACGGCCTCCCTGACTACGCGTCATTGTACTCTATAAGAGGAAAAATGTCTAGGAGAGAGCGCGGTGGGCCTGCACGAAGTGCGCGGCGGCGAATGCTAGGAGTGCAACGGTCACCATAGTTGTCATGACATCTGACGGCCCCGTTTGTGGCAAAGCATTCGATTCGGCACCCTGATTCGAAGTGCTTGAGTTCGTCGATGTACCACTGTCCTTTGGTATATCAGGCTGCGTTTTGTCCGAACTGCTTGATGTACTCTTATCTGAATCATCTTTTTTGGCGGTTTGATCGCTATTTTTCGGTGTGTCTTGCGTCTTCTTGTCGTCCTGACTTGCCGTTGTTTCTTCCGACGCTTTTTGGGCGTTATACCGATTCAACCCGTAAATACCACCGACTAGCACCAGTGCCAACAACACACCGACGATAATGAAGCCGGCCAATGAACCATTCTCACCACCCTGATATCGTCCTCGCATAACGTTTCTCCCGCAGTTATATCTTATGCAATAGCTTACCAACTTTGGCAACGCATTACAACTTCCCGCCCCCGTCTGCTACACTGAAGGTATATGATCGTAACGGTAGACACGGGTGGTACGAAAACGCTGGTTGCAACCTTTAATACCGATGGGCAGGTCACGGCCAAGCACAAGTTCCCGACACCTCCCGAACCGGTAGATTACATACGGGAACTCTCCGCAACCATCGAAATGTTATTAGACAGCCAAGCACCGACCCTGATATCGTTGGCGATTCCAGGCATTACCGAAAATGGAGTCGTAAAGTGGTGCGGTAACTTGGGGTGGAAAGGCTTCGACGTTGGTGCCGAACTTAAAGCACGGTTCGACGTGCCCGTCATCATAGAAAACGACGCTAATCTTGCCGGGTTGGCCGAAAGCCGTGCCCTTCCCGAGACCCCTCGCTTTTGCTTGTATGTGACGCTGAGCACCGGAATTGGCACCGGTGTCATCCGTGACGGGCAAATTGATCCCTGGTTACGTCGTTCCGAAGGTGGCCACGCGTACATGGAATTCCAAGGCCAGCTTCAGGACTGGGAAGATTTCGCAAGCGGTAGCTCCATTGTGAAAGCATACGGCAAGCTCGCAAGTGAAATTACCGACCCTAGCTCTTGGGATGAAATCGCCGAACGCGTGTCACGTGGCTTTTTAACGCTGATTCCTGTCTTGCAGCCCGATGTGGTCATCATTGGTGGTGGGTTCGGTGGACATTTTGAGAAATTCCGTGCGAAGTTCGAAGAAATTTTGAAGTCATACCTACCCGAGACGTTCGTCTACCCCCAGTTTTACGTGGCAGCCCACCCTGAAGAAGCCGTCATATACGGATGTTACTACCATGCTCTCGACTCCGTCGCTACTTGATCGCGTAAGCGAAGATTTTGCTGATTTGACCTTCGAAAATGGTGAGCGTTTCGAGTGGCAGCCTGAAAAACGCACCATCGTCTACGACATCGACGACCCCTACTTCGACGCCCATCTGCTGCACGAAATTAGCCACGCCACCCTGAACCACACCAAGTATGACCGAGACATCGACCTTATCGCTATGGAACGTGACGCCTGGCAACTTGCAAAGGTAGATATGGCTGCGCGCTACGGAGTTCGCATCCCAGCCAGCATTCTGCACTACGATATGGACACCTATCGCGACTGGCTGCACTCTCGAAGCACTTGCCCACACTGCGGATCAAACGGCTTACAGGTTAAGAAACGTGAATACCGCTGTGTCACCTGCCTGAAATCATGGAAAGTGAATGAGGCGCGCAGCTGTCAATTACGGCGCTACAGAATCACCTAAACGAAAAACACCCCATTGGCGGGGTGTTTTTCAATGTGTAAAAGCTATTTAGGCAGCTTTTATGGTGTCGCTAGCCTTACGGCGGCGAGAGATGCGACCACCCTTGGCACCGGCAATACGAGCCAGTTCCGGGTTAGCGGCGAAGCCACCGGTCTTACCGTTCTGTCCACCCTTACGACCGATCTTCGCGTAGAAGTTAGGGTCTTTTGCAAGGTTTTTAGCGGCAGCTTTCTTGCCACCAGTTACTGTTCCAGCCATTTCTAGGCTCCCTTCTATTAAAAAGAGCCTCTCACTTAACAGCGGTCGGCCCTCCAATTACCTCACATACGAGATGTGTATGAAACTATATTAGCATAGCATAGGCTTTTTGTCAACGTTTACCATATACATTTTTATGTTTTAAAAGGTATTGTACTTATGCATACGGTGCTATATATTAGAGACAGTCCGTGTGATTACTGCGAATTATCACTCGTACTAAGGCACCTGTTTGGATCTAGAAACCTGATTCAGACGTGAAACAACGACCTGCTCTGCGAGACGGGTCGTTTTTATTTGATTTAACTGAGGTCAGATCGCTGTAGTGGCGCGTAAGTATAGGTTCAATTGCTTGCTTAAGGCAGTGTCTGACACGTCGGCGATTGCAGCGAGGTCAGCATAAGCCTGCTCTAGTGTTGCCTCCGCTGACAAGTAGGCGGTCTTGTCATTTTTATCTGACGCCGTATGTAGTGCATTCCATGCCGAAATTATGGCCTCTATACGCGTTTTTGCGGCTGTCTGAACGGGTTTAACGGCGGAAACTACCCGAATACCATTCACGTTACTTAAAGCGCTCTCGGCGGCCTTTTTGGCCTTCGTAGGCCAACCTAGGGCCGCATTGTCCACTATCAATAACTGAAGGTGCTTTGCTATCTTGGCTTCATCGGTCAGGTAGCGATTTGTTTCGCTTGCTGCCCGAATAACCTTTACCAACTTTTCTTCTTTGGCTTTGCATGCCTGCGCATCGTTTTTTATAGTCGGTACGAGCGTCTGTTGCCAATCGTTCCACCAATCACCACGGCATAAATTATCCTGTGGCAGACCGGCGAGCTTCGTTAGCGCCGCAACCCTGTTGGTCCGTGTGCCAGCGTACGACTTTTTAGCCAAGTCCCTTACCTGACTAACCCGTTCGCTCGTCCGACGAAAACTCGTCTGCTGACGGGCATTGCCAGCAAACCACAGCCACGCAAATACGAGTACCAGGAGTAGTAGTATGCCGATAATGAGCTTTGCGTGGGCTTGCATGAATTTTTTCATAATCAGATACCTAACTGGCTCGACATTAATTCAGATGAGAGCGGCCACGGGTTAAACTTACACCCCTGTAAATCGATTGATTGCTGCTGCATAACCGGCGCGGGCTGCCCGGCCCCCTTACAGTCTTGGTGGCCGTGCCCCAGCCAATGACCGGTTTCGTGGTTCACAACCATATGCCGGTAGTCACGCAAGGAACCGCCGGCTGAATTCCAGCTCGATGTCGCCCCCATCCAGCGGTCTTGGTTAATAACCACGTACCTACCGGCCCGGCAACTATAGTCGCTGCTACATCCGCTCGAAAACGTTGGCAGTTGACTTGCCTCGGCTAGAACCAGGGTAAACCGCCCGCCGCTGGCGACTTCGACAAACTTGACGTTCATACGTGACCATCCCCGGGGATCATTCAGCGTTTGGTTGGCCTGCAGCTTGAACTCGCTTAGGCTGGCGTACACCGCGCCCTTAGTCATGACATCGTAGGTCACGGTAACGGTTGATGCGGCCTTGTGCGCCGCTGCCTGTGCTGCAGCTTCGGCTGCCAACTGTTGCTTTAGCCAATCTGGCTGGGGAATATCAGGCAGTTTGATTGCAACGATCGTTTCGCGCATGGTCGAATAATCTGCTGGGTTTGCCGCACCTTCGGCTTGCACGACATAGGGCGTCAAGAATATCAAACCGCTTATCAGTCCAATACAACCTGCCGCCAAAGCAATTTTTCGCATGATATTACTATACATGGCCGACTAGAGCATTGCCCAGAGCGCCTGACGATGCGTACCTATGCTCGCATACGTGTAGCTCCCTAGCTCGATTACCATGCTTTGAATACCCATATTCCGGTATGACCAGTCTTCATACGCCCCCGTAATGTCGTAGTCAAATGTCGATGAGCTGGTACCAGTCGCGTTACGGTATCCGACCATGGATGCGTACTTCGCGGCCATCGTTGCCGAAAGCCCCCCGGGGTCACCGATGACCAAATTGCCGACTGCATGGAACGACAACAAAAGCCGCGGACTTAATTGGCTCGTCAGAACAGCGAGGGCCTTTGATTCCGGTTCACTCAGAGGAGCCGACCCGCCCCCACCGATATGCTTTCCATCCGTATCATTAATATCGCTCGTCCAGTTGCTTGTCGGGAAATTACGGCTTAGGTTGACCCCGCGTGAATTCGTACGGGTTCCAGCCGCCACCCCGTCCGGATTGGTGGTAGGAACAACGACGACACGCTTTCCAGACAGCTTGGCCGGATTCGCCTCGAGTTCATCGATCCATGATTTCATCAGCACGCTAGAACTTGATTCGTTACCATGAATCGCACCGACATACATAGTAACCGGCCCGGAAGCCCCAAAATAGTAAGCAACAAGAGGCCTACCTTTCAGTGAATACCCATATATGCCAGTGGTATGGCAAATCGTACGGGATGAAAACTTCCAGTCAGATTTCGTAGCGATAGAATATTTACTTGGAAAGTCCTTTAAAACAGTGATTGAAAACGCTTGGCATAGGGGCAAACTACTTAATTTAACGGCGATCTGGGTTTCGGTTATCCTGCTAACTACTGCCGTACCACCAGTAAACGAAATGTATTTTGCGACGACCGAGGGGTCGCTAATAGGTTGGTCGAACGTCAGAATTATATTGGCGTTTCTGTCTACCTTTGAAGTGCCTACATTCACCGATGCGACCTTCGGTCCCCCTGACACCGCGAACTCTACCGTCATTGGCTCAATTAGATTACTGCCATCGGTTGCCTCGAGTGAGGCGATACGAAGGCGATACGCGTTTTCCCGTGCCAGCTGTTCAGCCAAAGAAACTGTCAATGTCTTGCCGCTGACCTTTGCCACGACGTTTTTAACAGGGCTGCCGTCTTTTGCGTTTTCTAAAGCGACTTTAGTAGACCGGAGTGGTTTGTCGGTGTTAAATGTAAAACTCGTTGGCTTATCGTACACAACCTGCTTGTTCGTTAATGTCCCGCTCGTTACTGAGACGGCTTTCAGTGTATCAATGGTTGTGCTAAGAGGCGTCTCAACTACTTTGTTATCAAACCATCGCTCCAGAGTCACTTTATACGATGCCGATTGCTTAAAGCGTAGCTCTGTCGGATCGCAGCTTACCCCATCATTCGTTGGCGTACATCTTGTAATGTCATCGTTGCCCTTTAAGTAATAGGTGTACACGCGGTCGCTTGACGAGAGCTTGATCGTTAACGGTTTGGTAGCCGGAACCGGTGCTTTTAACGTCTCCGTTTTTGCCTTGGGTGCGCTGGGAACGGTTATGTTGTACGTCGTGCGGCCCAGGATGACCCCCAAAGGCGCCTCGGCAACTATGCTCGAACCCGCCTTCGGCGGCTCAGTCGCCTTAAAGCACACACGAGTAGCTAACACCTCAAGGCTTCCGACAGATTTGATTCCTTTATGAGATAATTCAAACCCAGCTTTTTCCTGTTTCAAAAGCTGAGGAAAAAGACTTATGCGACGAATGCAGTTGTCGCCCGAATAACTAAAGACTACTGGTTTTGGCACAACAAAGGTTAATACATACAAGGCAAGGAAAAAACCTACCCCTACAAGAATTGCGTACTTCTTCGGTGTTTGTGTTATGAAATCGGTAAACTTGCGCCGTATTACCGTAAGGTTCATCCATCTTATTTTACCATGAGTATTTTATGCTAAAAGGTCATGACGAATACGGTTTACTCTACTCTTTACGGAAAGAGCCGAGAATGTCATCGACATGTGATTCAACTGGAAGTTGTTCCATGTCAGAAGTGACAGCCAAAACATACATGCTGCATACTTCACTTTTTCCTGCCATATAGTAAGCATGGTAATAGATCGTACGCTGCTTATCGTCTTGTTTGGTAGTGTTGAATTGATACGCCGACATACCGCCGATGGTCGTTTCGGACTGGTTAGATATGGTCATACCTTCGGCCCGTTTGTTGGGAATCACACCCATAACAACCGCGTTGGCAAAACTTTGCTTGGTCATGCTATTTGATGTCGTCTGGCATAGCAGATCGATGACCTGCTGCTGGTCGAATGCATTTGCGAAAGATCCGGATGTTGGCTGAATCGTCAATCGCACAACAGTCTTATCGTCAGGCTTAGTCTTTTCGACGTCCCAACCCTCAGGTACTTTTAGCGACACCCCGGTGTTGTTATCTTTATACGTCGTCAGCTTGTCGACGGTATTGCCTCGGGTAAAGTCGTCGTTACTCTTTTTGACGGCACTAAGATACAGTAACGCAGCCGCGACGATGAGCGCAATTAACACGAAAATTGATACGCCAATGATAATCCACATGGTCGTATGAGTTTTTTTTGGAGGTGTCGGCACTGGTTCTGGGGTAGGCGCGACCAGTGGCTGTGGCGGCTGCGGAGGTTGAACCTGTGGCGTAGGTGGCGGGGTCTGTGCATCTTGCGATAGTGTTTGTTGTTCTGGTTGCATATCGCTTATTGTAATGTATAAATTAAAGGATACAAGAAAAAGAGCTTCCTATTCGGAAGCTCTCTTTATAATTCGGCACCGTGCT
>DEBQ01000001.1 GCA_002348605.1 Candidatus Saccharibacteria bacterium UBA2952 | reverse complement strand
TTAAAGTCTGCCAACGCTTGCTCGATTTCTATCCTCGCAGGTTGATTCACGGGTAAGTAGTTGTGACTTTCCGTGAACAGACTTTTCTAATCATACCCGTTCAAATGGGGTACGTCAATAGTTTCTCTCTGTTATTTTGTAGCGAAGAATACAACTAATCCGATGATGATGCCGAGCAGAATGCCGACCAGTACTTCGGCTGGCGTGTGGCCCTTGGCTGCGCGCGGCAGGACTACCTTCACCTTACTAATCTTAATTAGCTCTTGAATAGCGATTCCCTGCTCACCCGACGAACGCCGGACCATGACAGCGTCGTACATGACGACGGCCGCGAACAGGAAGACGATGCCGAACAATGCCGACCCGAAGCCGTCACGTAGGCCCACCATGGTCGCCAGTGCGACCACACCGGCACTATGGGCACTCGGCATATTACCCGAAAGGTATAGTTGGCGAAAACTTGCGACGTTTCGGGTCTTTACTACGGCAAAGAGGTATTTTAGTCCTTGGGCGACGACCCATGCCAAGACGATTGCGATCAGATACGGTGAAGTGATCGCGTCCATATGCTAAGCCTCGGTACCTTCCGGTGCTTGTTCAGGCATCAGACCGATTGACACGATCTTGTCGCCTTCTCCAAGCCTCATAATGGTCACGCCTTGGGTTGTGCGACCAAGCAGCTTGATATCCTTAAGTGCGATACGGATGGTTTGGCCATTCTTCGAAATCATGATGGCGTCGACCATGTCTGGGTCAAGCGTCTGAACGCTGATGATCGGACCGGTCTTAGCAGTCACGACTGCCGCCTTAATGCCAACCCCACCTCGTTTGTGGCTTGGGAAGTTACCAGCCGTCGTGCGTTTTCCGAAACCTTTTTCGCTAATAACTAGCAGCTCTTGTTCTTCGCTGGTAACGATATCCATACCAACCACTCGGTCGTTTGGTCGCAGACGGGCGCCGCGTACACCGCGGGCAGCTCGTCCCATCGGACGGGCATCTTTTTCGTTAAATCGAACCGCCTGGCCAGCACTTGTACTAATGATAACGTCGTTATCACCGGTCGTCCGCTTAATCCAGCGCAGTTCATCACCTTCATCGAGCTTAATGGCAATCAGTCCGTTCGTACGGATGTTGGCATAGTCCTTGAGTGGTGTCTTTTTCACCGTTCCCTTGGCAGTCGCCATAAACAGGAAGCCGTCCTCGTTCGCGTCCTTGGCGTGCTTGATGATGCTGGTAATCTTCTCTTCCGGCTGTAGCTGCAGAAGGTTCACCGCAGCGACACCCTTGGCAGCTAAGCTGGCGGCCGGGACTTCGTAGGCCTTCAAGCGGAAGACACGTCCACGGTTCGTAAAGAAGAACAGCCAATCGTGCGTACTGGCAGGAACCAGTGAGTCAATGACGTCTTCTTCTTTTACGGTCATGCCTCGCTTTCCCTTACCACCTCGGTTTTGGCGGCGGTACTCGCTTAGTAGCGTTCGCTTAACGTAGTTTTCGGCGGTAAGCAGAATGACCGACTCTTCCTCTGGAATCAGCTCTTCGTCACTGAACTTGCCAAGTTCATGGTTAATCATTTGGCTGCGACGCTCATCACCGTACTTCTCTTTCATTTCAAGTAGTTCGGTTTTGATGAGCTTCAGAATCTCTTTTTCGTCAGCCAAAATACCTTCAAGCTTAGCAATCAACTTAATGAGCTCATTTAGTTCATCCTCGATCGCCTGGCGCTCAAGACCAGTTAGACGGCGAAGTTGCATCGCTAGAATAGCCTTAGCCTGTATTTCCGACAGCTTAAACTTCACTATCAAGCTTTTTTCGGCTTCATCTTGGGTTTTCGATGCGCGAATCGTTTTAATGACTTCATCAATATGATCAAGCGCTATTTTGTAACCTTCAAGGATGTGCGCTCGTTCCTGAGCTTTCTTTAATTCGAACTCGGTTCGGCGACGCACTACCTGTTGACGGTGCTTAATGAACTCTTTCAGCATTTCTTCAAGGCCCATCACGCGTGGCTGCAAGCCGTCGACAAGTGCGAGCATATTGAAGTTAAAGCTGGTTTGTAGCGCAGTTTGCTTATAAAGCTGGTTAAGAAGCTTCTTTGGGTAGGCATCTTTTTTGAGCTCAATAACAATACGCACCTTACCTCGCGATGTTTCATCACGAAGGTCGTTAATGCCGTTCAGCTTTTTGTCTTTAACAAGTTCGGCAATCTTTTCAATTAGTGTCGCCTTGTTGACGGCATATGGAATCTCAGAGACGACAATCTGGTGCCGGCCTTTTTTGGTTTCTTCAATTTCTGCGACAGCACGGACCGTTACACTACCTCGTCCGGTAGCATAAGCCTGTTTCATTGGCGCACCACCATATACCACGGCACCAGTTGGGAAGTCAGGACCTTTGACGTGCTTCAGCAGGTCGTCTAGCGTGGCTTCTTCGTTGTCAATCAGCTCTACCGACGCGTCAACCAGCTCACCTAAGTTATGCGGCGGGATATTCGTTGCCATACCGACGGCAATACCAATTTGTCCGTTGAGCAGCAGGTTCGGCACCTTAGCAGGTAGCACAATCGGCTCCTGGCGAGAACCGTCATAGTTATCCCGAAAGTCGACGGTTTCTTTATCTATATCAGCGAGCATTTCGTCGGCGACTTTTTGCATTCGTGCCTCGGTGTAACGCATGGCTGCTGCCGGGTCGCCGTCCATCGAACCAAAGTTACCCTGCCCGTCAATCATTGGGTAGCGGAGTGACCATGGCTGAGCTAAGCGAACCATTGAGTCATAAATTGCGCTGTCGCCGTGCGGGTGGTACTTACCCATCACGTCACCGACAATCAGGGCGCTTTTTACAAACTTACTTCCCGAACGGTTGCCGTTCTGGTTCATTGAATACAAAATTCGGCGGTGTACCGGCTTCAAGCCGTCTCGTACGTCCGGCAACGCACGTTCAATAATGACACTCATTGAATAGCGGAAGAAGTTATCTTCCATGACATTCTCGAGAGTACGGTGTTCTAGTCCATCTTGCGCTACAGGCGCATTATTTGTCGGTTCGATTGGTAGGTTGTTTACTTGTTCGTCGTCCATATTATACGTCCAGCTCCTCTAGGTCGGCGTCTTTGGCGCGTACCTGAATGAATGTCTTTCGAAGACTTACATCGTCACCCATCAGTTTGGTAAATACAGCGTCAGCCTCTTCTGCATCTTCAACTCGCACCTGCACGAGTACACGATTTTCAGGGTTCATAGTCGTTTCCCATAGCTGCTCGGCATCCATTTCACCGAGTCCCTTGAATCGGCTGATTGTGACGCCTGCTTGTTTCATAACGTCAGCTGACTCGTCAATCTCGGCACCCTTTTCGCTCTTTGCAGCAATGATTTCTTGCAAAATCCGGTCACGCTCTTCATCGTCGTACGCATACGTCTTTTTCTGACCACGGTTAATACTGTAGAGTGGTGGTTTTGCAAGATATACATACCCGCCCTCGACGACTTCCCGCATATAACGGAAGAAGAATGTCAGAAGCAGTGTTGAGATGTGGCTACCATCAACGTCGGCGTCCGTCATAATGACGATCTTGTGGTAGCGAAGACCATTCAAATCGAATTGCTCACCAATACCAACGCCGAATGCCTGAATCATGGCAACGATTTCTTTGTTGGCGAACATCTTGTCTAAACGCGCACGTTCAGTGTTGAGAACTTTACCACGAAGTGGCAAAATTGCTTGGGTTTTACTGTCACGTCCCTCTTTAGCGGAGCCAGCCGCTGAATTTCCCTCAACGATGTAAATTTCACTTTCAGCCGGGCTCTTGCTTGAGCAATCCCATAATTTGCCTGGCAGTCCCATTCCGTCCAGAGCGCCTTTTCGAAGCACATTGTCGCGTGCCGCGCGGGCAGCTTTACGCGCCCGGGCAGCCAGCAATGCTTTGTTTACAATCTTCTTCGCTACATCAGGATTTTCGTCTAGGTAGTACGCAAAGTACTCGTTCATGACTTGTTCGACGTAGCGTCGGACTTCGGGATTACCAAGCTTGTTCTTGGTCTGGCCTTCAAATTGTGGGTCAGGTAGCTTGACCAAAATAATGGCAGTCAGACCTTCGCGAATGTCATCACCCGACAAGTTCTCTTCTTTTTCCTTCAGCAGGCTGCTCTTACGGGCGTATTCATTAATAACGCGGGTTAGTCCTGAACGGAATCCGACCAAGTGCGTACCGCCGTCTGGCGTCAAAACGTTGTTGGCGAAGGGCCGGACGGTTTCGACATAGCTGTCGTTATACTGCACGGCGACTTCGATCATTGATTCTTCAACTTGCCGTTCAACATAGAACGGCGCGTCGCTCATAACTTCCTTACCGATGTTCAAGTGTTTTACGTAGCTCTGAATACCACCCTCGAAGTAGAATGACTGACGCTCGTTTGTCCGGCGATCCAGAACGTTTGTGAAGACGCCTTTGGTTAGATAGGCTTGGTGACGAAGGTAATTGACGACCCACTTATAGTCGAATTCAACCGTTTCCTTAAAAATGGTGTCGTCTGGGTAGAACGTAATAGTCGTGCCGGTTGGGCGATCGGTGGCACCAATCTTTTTCAGTGGAGCTTTCGACGCACCACGCTCGAACTCAATACGATACAGCTGGCCTTTTTGTACGACCTCGGCGATAAGCCGCGTTGACAATGCGTTGACTACGCTGGATCCCACACCGTGAAGACCACTTGATACTTTATATCCACCCCCGCCGAACTTACCGCCGGCGTGAAGCACTGTCAGGACTGTTTCGAGCGTCGATAGTCCGGTCTTAGGATGCTTGTCAACTGGAATACCGCGACCGTCGTCGGTAATAGTAATACCGCCGTCTTCAAGAATCTCGATATCGACACGCGTTGCGAATCCCGCGATTGCTTCGTCGATTGAGTTGTCAGCAATTTCTTTAATAAGATGGTGTACGCCATCGTAGCCGGTGCTACCAATATACATACCCGGTCGCTTACGGACCGGCTCTAGACCCTCAAGAACTTGGATCTGTGACCCGTCATACGAGTCGCCTGTTTGTTTAGCCACGTACTATTCCCCTCACTTTGCTACTGTTCGGCATCAATAAAACTGTATCAGCCATTTACACTGCCCACATTATATCGAATTATGTGTGTTCACTCAACCCTTCTAGAACTTCTGATTGATTTTGCTTGCGCTGAACACAATGTTTATGCTAATCTACGTACAATAGTATAAATAACAGTAGTAAAACCTAACACAAAAAAGTAGAAAACAGCATGTTTCGGCGCATCGTTTCAAACTTAGCCTTCAGCCCCGCGCTTGTGGGGCAATTAGGATTTTATGCCCGGCGTCTACGTAAAGAAGAAGCGACCCGCCGTCTCGGGCTTGTCTTTACAGCGCTAGCCCTGGTTGTTCAGAGCCTGGCTGTCTTTAGCCCCCCAGAAGCAGCCAACGCGGCCAGCCCTGCTGACTTTATTCCGGGTGGTATCGACAGCAAGCAGCAACTACTTACTCACTATGACAACAACACGAACCGTATCAAAGGCCTGCTTACTAGCCTAGGAATTACGCGCGGCGAGGTGGCAAACATGCAACTCGGAACTATTAAGGCCGCAGGTGTACCCGGAAAGTACAACTGGTCACGGACAAGCTTATATAGTGCGGCCCAAGGTCAGCGCTCATACACGTTCAATAACGGCGCGGGTGATGTCACCTTCTACTACCGCCCTCTTCAGCTGACGGCCGCGAACCCACCCTATAAGGTACTAACTGGCCATTCAGCTCAATTCGGCTGGTTCGCAGTCATGATGGACTGCGGCAACCTAGTAACTTCAAAGCCACCTCAGCAAGTTAACCCAGAAGCAGCCTGCCAACGCTTAACGATCGAGCAAATCGCCCCGACACGCTTCCGCCTTACTGCCAAAGCAAGTGTCAAAGATGGCGCATCTATTAAAGGGTATAAATATGACATTCAAAAACAAGGCCAGGTGCTTGAAACAAAGAACTTTGACTCAAACAACCTGACGCACAGCTTCGTGTACGACAAGCAGCAACCCGGTAAATATAATGTCAGGTTACATGTAAGGACCAGCGAGGGCCTAAAGACTTCAAGTGAGTGCTATGACTCTTTCATCGTCGATAGTAAGCCAGTAGCTGCCTGTGTCGAGGTTACAGCGGCACTTATTAATCGCAACACCGTATCGCTCAGTGGAAAGGCCCGCGCTGCGAATGGTGCCACCATTAACAAGTATGTCTTTGTCATCAAAAACGCTTCTGGTAGCGAAGTCAAACGAATCACGGTCGCGTCTGGCAAAAGCCAAGTCACCGCCGATAACTTTACGCTCAACCCCGGCCAATACGTTGTCACATTGACCGTTAAGACCTCCGTTGGTGATGTAACCGACGCAGCGTGTGCGAAACCATTTACCATTACCCCTCCCGAAGTCTGTGCCTACAACCCTACATTACCGCCTAATAGCCCGGACTGTCAGCCATGCCCAGGCAATCCGAACATTTGGATTAAGGACGAGAAGTGCGAAGCCGCTATATTCAGCACAAAGTCAGGTGTTAATATGACCAACGGGAACGTCGATGCGTCGACCGTACTAGCGCGCGCTAACGACAAGTTAAGCTATACGCTGACTGTCCAAAACAAGGGCCTCGCACCCAAATCAGTCACCATGACTGAAAGCCTGGCCGATGTACTGGAGTATGCAACGCTTATCGACCTGGCTGGTGGCAGCTTTGATGAAGCCACTAAGACAATCTCGTGGCCTGCAATACTACTCGGACCAGGTCAAAAGCAATCACGCACTATCGCCATCCAGCTGCTCGACAAGATTCCGGCTACTAACACCGGTGTCAGCAACCCAGAGAGCTATGACTGTAAGATGATCAATACATTCGGTAACTCCGTGAACGTCAAGGTCGACTGTGACACAACCAAGGTCGTCGTCGAACAAGTTACGAGCGAACTTCCAAAGACTGGACCAACCGAAAATATGATCTTCGCTGGTGCACTACTGGCCGTCGTCGTCTACTTCTATGCCCGTTCCCGCCAGCTTGGCACCGAGGTTCGGCTTATCCGTCGCAACTTGAACACTGGTACAATATAACCGAAGGAATGGGTGGGAAATGGCAGAACGATTAAACATACCGGAACATGGTGACAAAGCTCACGAGGCGCTTGAACAAGCTGGCCACGAACTGAATGCCGAACTTAAAGCCGAACGTGAACGCGCCGCGGCCGAACGTGGGCCAGAAACAGAGATTGATAAGCTCAAAGAAGCGGCTGAAAAAGCCGCCGAACGTGAAAAAAAAGCTCCCGAAAAAGAAGTCGCGCCGGTTGAACGACGCCGTGACACCCCTGCCCAGCGCCGTGCGAAGGCCAAGGCCAGCTACAAAAAAACCATGAAAGAAACGCAGGCGCAGATGTCCGCACCCTCACGTGCGTTTTCCAAGACGATTCATAACCCGGTCGTCGAAAAAACGTCAGAGGTCGTCGGTAGCACTATTGCCCGCCCTAACGCCATTTTGGCGGGGTCAATGTCGGCTTTCATTCTAACGCTCGTGATTTATCTTGTTGCTAAGTACTACGGTTACCCGTTATCTGGCTTTGAGACCATCGCCGCCTTTATCCTTGGCTGGGCGATCGGCCTACTTATCGATTACCTTCGTGTAATGATTACTGGGAAAAGAGCCTAAGTTGGTCGTTAGTTTAAAAGAGAGCGCTTGAACGCTCTCTTTTAGTATCAAATCCTGTGCGCCTTACTCGTCACGGAGTTTGATGGCGATTTCGCCGTCGTCATTCTTGTTGTCACCGCGCAGGTGCAGCTTATCTTGTTCAACGGCCTTGGCTACGGGCTCCGTGACTGGAACGTCTGGAATCGCTTGTTCTACCCTTACGGCCGCCCTGTCGTTGAGGGGCTGCGGAGGTGTTGACGGTGCGCTAGCACTCATCGAACCAAATGGGGCTGCACCGGCAGGCGCTGGTTGCGAGGGTAACGGTGAGACAGGGGACTTGGCCGTATTCTGCCCTTGCCCACCCAGTTGCTGACGCTTTGCCAGCCATTCGTCTAAGAACGATGAGCCTGACTTAGCCGGACCAGCAGCACCTGGCCTGCCTTGCTGCATGCCTTTCATCTGCTCAAGACGGTCCTTCTTGGCTTTGTCTGCGGCGCCCAGACGGTCGAATATCTCTTTTTCGACTACTGCTCTAGGCTTACCATATTTGGCCGCGCTGAGGCGTTTCAGTGCGTCAGCCAGCTGCGGATTGCTCTGCCCCATTGGCGGCACGAATGACATTGAGAACGGCGCCGATGGCACGTTATTGATCATGACACTGGTGACACTTTGGTAATTCGGCATTTTAATCAGGTCTTCGGCTTCGAATGTCGGTTGGAAGCGTTTGACCATCAGTTCGGCGTCGGTCACACCAATACGGCCCGAAATGACCGTTCCGACGTTACCAATAATGGCTTCGCGGATTTTGTCGGTCAACTGGGTCATGAACTGGTTACCGAGAATCAGGTTCAGGCGATATTTACGAGCTTCAGACAGAATGGACTCAAAGCTTTCGGTGGCGAAGTTCTGGAACTCGTCGACATACAGCGAGAAGTCGACGCGCTCGTCTTCCGGAATGTTCGCGCGGCCCATTGCAGCCGCCTGGAACTTCATGACGAAGATAATACCTAGCAGCTTGCTGTTTAGTTCACCCATACGGCCTTTTGACAGGTTGACCAGCAGGATCTTCTTGTTGTCCATAATATCGCGCAAATTAAAGCCCGACTTTGTCTGGCCAATGATGTTACGCATACTGTCGTTACTGATGAACGGACCGAACTTCGACACGACCCAGCTAATGACCTCTCCGGCCTCGTTCGAGCGCTGGGACGCCGGGAATTCCTTCGTCCAGAAATCAAGCACCGACTGGTCTTTTACATATTTGAGCTTTGATTTCATGTAGTCCGGATCGATTAGCACTTTCGGAATGTCGATGAACGTCCCGCCGGCAGGGTCAGCCATTAAAAGCAGCGCCGCATTCCTAAAGATGTGCTCAAGGCGCGGCCCAACGATGCCGGTGTGACCTGGGTCGTACAGCCCATACAGCATATTAATGGCCTCTTGTACCAAGAAGTCCTTTTGGTCCTCGTGGTCGAACTCAAACATATTTAGACCAATTGGGTTGGTCATGTCGCCAGGGTTGAAGTAGATAACATCTTCGACCCGTTCCTTCGGTACCTTGCCAAGCAGTGCCTCGACTGAGTCACCGTGCGGGTCAACGAATGCAAAGCCCTTGCCGTCCATCATGTCCTGGAAGGCGAGGTTTTCAAGTAGCACCGATTTACCAGTACCCGTCTGTCCAATAATGTAGGTGTGGCGGCGGCGATCGTTCGTGCTTAGACGGATCGGCTTTTTGGTACCGCGAAATTCGTTGTATCCAAGCAAGAAGCCTTCGTCCATGACCTGAGTCGGGCCGTCAACCTGTTTGCTCATCTGTCGCTCTACCTGGCTGGTTGGAATGTTCTTCTGGTCTGGCAAGTGGAATATCGTTGCAAGCTCTACGGTATTTAATATATTGCCGCTGACATCTTGCGGGAAGAAACGGAATATATAGGCAGTCACAAGTTCTTCAATGTTACGTGTAACTGTGAATTTGAAACCGTTGTAACTAGCTGAATCAAACAGGGCGAACGCAGAGATGACGTTCTTAAGAAGGCTTTGGGAACGTGCAGCCGTGTTAGAACTTACAACGATCCTGACTAGTGTTTCGTAGCCAGGATAGCGTGTTTTTTCTTCAATGACGTCAATTTCTTTTTGTTCTACTGATGTAAGTTGTACATCGACGTTATGTTCTTCTTTGTGATTTTCAGGGTTTGGTGGTTTCCACAACGCGCCAGCCAAATCACCGGCACGGGTACCGAATCCTGATTTTCGGCCACTCGCCCTATCCTTTTTAATATGCTCGACTTTACTATGCGATCGTTTGGTCCAGCCTTCGTTCGCCGGACGTATGAGCATTTGTATGCCAATGCCGTCTTCGCGACCAGCTGATGACAAAGCATTCAGAAGTGCCCTCGATGCATCGCGCTTGGCTTCTTCGTAAGTCGCGATTGGGTACATGAATGGTTTTTTAAGCGTGAACTCACCGCCAATGGTTCCGCTCATCTTCCCTACTTCCGAGAAGACTACGTGCTCTTCGACTTCCTCTAGCCGGGCCGATGGGTATGCGGCTGCTATCGCCTGACGGACGACTTCGACCAACACCACCGGTACAACCGTGTAGTAATGGACTAGCCCTTCTCGGGCAACGATTTCAAACGATAAGTGGCGCTGACCATATACTTTGCTTTTAAAACCCTTTACTGCCGTCGACGCGATAATGTTATACATCACCTGAGCTTGGCTAAGGATTTCTTCGGTCACATCACGTTCGTCGCGGCTGCCAGCCTCAATGTCATCGCTTGATGGTGGCAAATGAATAACCATCGGCACCATCTTGAGCCCACGTTCGTAGTTTTTGGCTTCGCGGAGCGTCTTTTGGTACTGCAGGAACACGACGGCACCAGCAAACAGCGCGATAAGCGCTATAGCGAAGATACCGATGAACGCTCCTAACACCTTATATGCCCCCTACTAGCCTTACTCCGGCGACTCGCCGAGCTGTTTACCGTAGCGTTTCTTCAAATAATCTGCTTGTAAACGGCCGACTTCCTTTTCGCGCCGAGCCGGGTCATCACGAGTATCGCTGATGATCTGCTTCGCCTTGTCGACCCACTCTTTTTCTATCAGATCGTCGTCGGCTGCAACTGCCGGCAAATCGTCGCTGGCGACCGCTGCCGCGTCATCGGCTGCTACCGGCACTGGCGTCGGTAAACTGATAGGTACTGGTTGGGCCGCAGCGGCCGCTTGCGCCTGGGCAGAATGTTCAGACGCACGCTCCGGCGCTGCCTGCTGGCCGTGTTCAGGGTTTTGCAGTGGCGCTTCAGGGGTGGTTTCAGGGTTTGGCAGGTTCGGCAGAGACTCTGGTGACCGCTCAGGGATCGGCTGGTTCATTTCCGGCGAAGAAAACTTGGGTTCCATACCTAGAAGTATAGCACGAGGAGCGTCTATGCATTAGCTGTTTGAACGGCGTGAAACATACAGTGTACCAACGGCCAAGAACAGAGCTATTAGGATGGCCTCGTAGGTGCCGAACGAGCCAATCGATGCCATAGCGAGCGCCATGACTGGTCCAAGCGCAAGTACGGTCGAAAAATAATACGCCCGCTGCAGGCTCAACCTGCCTGGGGGGCGCTTCGATGTGAACCGCTTCCCAACGGTTTGGACGAGGCTGGACCCAACCCATAACAACTCCGTGACCGCACCCAGAATAATAACGTACAGCAAAAAAAATACGGCCAGAAGTCCTAATGGACCGGCCGTCGATGGGTTCGTCGTTTGCAGCAGTACGACAAGCAGTATCGTTGCGATTACCGTGCTGGTGGCGATGACTTTCCCTAACATACCCCTCACTATAGCATTACCCGCTTATGGATAAGATCAAAAATTCAAGAGAGCCTGAGCGAAAGACCGTATGTCCAGGCAGTCACAGTCCGCTCTAAAAAGTAAATAGTAAGCGCGTGTGCCATGGACAGCCTCTCGCTCGAGGCAACTGACCGCTCCAGCAAAAGCTAGAGCATTCGTATGTAGAAGGTTCCGCGTATACGCTGAGTGGCGTCGCTGCTATCGGTTTGGACCCGGAATAACAAGGATTTACTCAGCGCATAGGTACTGGTTCTACGAAATCGCTCAACGAGATACCGAGATATCCGGAGCATCGATAGCATCAATCCTATGCGATAAAAGACAGAAGGTGCGTGAATCACAGAGTGACCCATTATTCTTTTAATCGCCGACTGGCGCTATCGACTGTCCGTTCGAGTTGAACGAATGTCCGCATGGAGGCCGCGGTCAGTGTCGAAGTTTAATTGTTAAGGTGTGTTGTGGTGGCTTTTTTGTTTTTGTAAAAGCTTATCTGTACCTTAGCATAAGAACTACAGGTGGTCAATATAAAACCATAATCATTTTAGCGTATTATTTACAATAATACGAATATTTCATCTGTAATAATTTTAGTTACAACGTTGTTTAAAAGTTCCTGTTGGCTGTTTGTAATCTGGCTTGCACATTATTATTTCCTGCTTTTGCTATACTTTAGACATGAAAACCCGACCGATTTGCTTCGATATGGATGGTGTTATTATCGACAGCGAGCCGAGCCATTTTGAAGCATTCCGACGAACGCTCGAACCGCTCGGGATAAATCTTTCAGACAATGAATATCAGCAATATTTTGCTGGTAAACCGATAAGCAAGGCTTTGTCGATTTCCTTGCACACCTTGAGCGCCCACTGGGCATAAGAACACTACAAGGTATCAAGCGCCATCATTACCAAGCTCTCGCCGAAACGACAGTTACCCCTTATAAAACCTCTATAGCAACGATCAGTCGGCTTGCCCTTCACCACCCCCTCGCTCTAGTTACCAGTTCTCCTAAAGTCCAGGTTAACGCCATTCTTAACCGTTTTGACTTACAATCACTCTTCCCCGTTCAGGTTACAGCAGAAGACATAAAGATTGGCAAACCAGATCCTGAGTCGTACTTACTTGCTGCGAACAAGCTTGGGCATACTGCTAGGGACTGTTTCGCAGTCGAAGATGCACCGAGCGGCGTCACTGCCGCCAAAAGCGCAGGCATGTACTGCGTCGCACTCACTACGACGCACACGGCCGACGAATTATCGCACGCGGACCGCGTCGTAGATGAACTAAACGTCGAACTCTTCGACGAGTCATAAACACAGGAACCTATGGAACCCGACAGTCGACTTACGCTACATATAGTGTTCAGAAAATAGGTGGAAAAACTGCCAAAAAAATCTTTAAGAAAGTCATTGACACAAGCGTTTTCACGTCATATTATAGGGGTAGCTTCTGAGCAAAAAAAGTGTACAGAAGCAAAAAACGAACAAAAACAAAAATTCGAACAAAAACACTCCACAAAAAACGACCGTTCCTCGCAGGCGGTCGTTTTTATAGCTAACACGACCTATAAAAAATCCCGATCTTCGCGGATCGGGAGCTTTTATTGGTGGAGCTGGCGGGTATCGCACCCGCGTCCAAATGGTAACCTACTATCCGTCTACAAGCTTAGTCCGGTTCACGGCTTTACGTGACATGCGAACGAGGAATCGGACGAAGAATCCGCACGATCACGTGTTTCAGTAAATATTCGACACTGTGTGCTGAAACGTCCACACGGTATCTAGCCTGCTAATATGACGCACCCTTCCCTAGCAGGCGTCAGGGCGGGCACGGTAGTCTAAATTAGGCTACTTGTAGCGCGAGCTGGCGAGGAGCGAAAAGGCTCTTCGCAACAGCTACGACGCTTTGCAATTTAGTTGCAGTTAAAATACAGATATCGTCTGTGGTCGGCTTGCAAGATAGTCTGTTAATGTCCATCTGTCGAAAGCTATGTCAGCCCCAACCCCTGAATTATAGCATTATTTACAGTGGTAGGCCAGGTGTGCTACCGTAAGCGTCATGAGTAACGTGGGCAAGGTCGCCAAAGTAATGACGGCGGCACCGGTGGGGTATGATGGCCAACTGGTCGAGGTCGAATGCGACATGAAAGCCGGCTTGCCTTCCCTGCAGATCGTTGGCATGGGGTCAAAAGCTATAGACGAAGCCAAAGAACGCGTTCGGAGCGCTATCGCTAACTCCCAACTGGACTTTCCCGCCAAGAAGTTTGTTATTAACCTTGCGCCAGCCGAGCTGCCTAAAGATGGCAGCCATTATGACCTTGCTATCGCCGTCTCGATTTTGACCGCCAGCGGCCAACTTAAGTCATATGAGGTAAAAGATAGCCTGTTTGCAGGCGAACTGGGCCTAGACGGCCGTGTACGCCCTGTACGCGGTATTATTTCAATCGCGGAAGTCGCTCGGGATACAGGTATAAGTGCCCTGTTCTTGCCCGCCGAGAACGCTCACCAGGCCGAACTAGTTGAAGGTATTGCAATCATCCCGGTTCGCACGCTTCAAGAACTTTTTTTGCACCTTAAACGTGAGTCTGCAATTGCTTCTCATACTAGAGGCGCGCTAGGGGACGATCAACCTGGGGACGAGCGACACACAGGCCCGCTTCTTGATGATGTATTAGGCCAAGACCAGGCCAAACGAGCACTTATCATCGCCGCGGCAGGCCACCATAATATTCTTTTAACCGGTTCACCCGGCGCCGGTAAGACCATGCTGGCCCGTGTACTCCCTAACCTTCTTCCCTCTCTTACACCCCGAGAGCGAATCGCTGTCACAAAACTGCACAGCCTGACAGGCGACGTGATCAGCGGCGCTGCCAAGGCTCGCCCATTCCGTGCTCCACACCATACTTCAAGCCGTATTTCTCTTGTTGGCGGTGGGAATCCCCCAAAGCCTGGCGATATCAGTCTGGCACATCATGGCGTGCTGTTCCTTGATGAGATCCCTGAATATCCCCGTTCTACACTTGAATCACTTCGGCAGCCCCTGGAAGACAAACAGGTTTCTATTTCACGAGCGGCCGGTCATGCTATCTATCCCGCCAACTTCATGCTGGTAGCTACCATGAACCCTTGCCCTTGCGGCTTTTATGGCGATGATAAACGCGAGTGTAGTTGCTCATCGCAGCAAATTCAGAAATATCAGCAACGACTTAGCGGACCCCTTCTCGACAGGATCGATTTGGTCGTTACTGTTGGCCGAATCGACAACGACACGCTAGCGACTCATAAAACGAATGGTTATTTACAACACCAAAAAGCGCAGAAATCGATTGTTCAAGCATTGAACACACAGCTTAACAGATATAGCAGTAGTGTCAATGACAGCATATATAATAGCGATCTGTCGTCAAAGGATGTTTCGAAAAAAATTACGCTTTCCGCACCGGTACGTGAACTACTTGCCCAGGCGACTGACCGGCTTGGCTTGTCGGCTCGTGGTTATTTCAAAATCGTGAAGGTCGCACGCACGATTGCCGACTTGGACGGAGCAAGCACTATCACGCCATCGCACGTCGCCGAGGCGCTGCAATACCGCCTCATGCTTACGTAGTCGGTCTCACCCCTTGAACTCTTGGGGTCAAGTATGGTACGATAGCAAGCGAGTTAAACGCTCAGGCAAAAGCGACCAACAAGGGAGATCAATAACATAGCCAGCCAACAAATTAGGATCAACGATGCAATTCGGGCGACTGAGTTACGCGTCATCGGGTCAAGCGGGGAACAACTTGGAATCCTCCCCCGAAACGAAGCTCTAAAGCTCGCCGAAGAAGCAGGCGTTGACCTGGTTGAGATCTCACCGAACGCTAACCCGCCGGTTGCCAAGATCATCGACTGGGGTAAATACCAGTACCAAAAGATGAAAGAGCAGCAGAAGAGCCGCGCTAAGAGCAAGCAAGTCGAGCTCAAGCAAATGCGATTCGGTCTGAAAATCGGTCAGGGCGACCTGGACATCAAGCTCCGCAAGATTCGCGGCTTCCTGTCTGAAGGTCATAAGGTCCGAATATCTATCTTCTATCGCGGGCGAGAAATGGCCCACAAAGAATTGGGATATGTCATGATTGATCGGATTATCGGCTTGCTGGAAGAAGACGCCGTCGTCGAACAACAACCGACTATGGCCGGCCGCAACCTGAGCATTACAATAAGGAGTAAGTAAGTGCCAAAACTCAAGACCCACAAAGGTACTGCCAAACGCGTTAAGTTAAGCGCCAGCGGCAAGATCACCCGACTGCGTGCTTCGGGCGGCCACCTATTGGCCAAGAAAAGCAAAAGCCGCAAACGCGCCATCAACACTACCGGTACCGTTACCGGCAAGATGGCTAAGAACGTTAAGCGATCATTAGGAGTCTAATACATGCGAGTCAAACGAGGCGTCCCAGCACGCGCCAAGCACAAGAAAATTTTGAAGCAAGCCAAAGGCATGCAGCACGCGCGTACGCGCAGCTTCCGGCTAGCCAAGCAAGGCGTCATCCGCGCCCTGCAGTATGCTTACCGTGATCGCCGCAACCGCAAACGTGACCTGCGTTCATTGTGGATTACCCGCATTAATGCAGCCGCCCGTGAAAACGGCACCACTTACGGCCAGCTTATCAGCGGCTTGAAAAAAGCTAACATCGAACTTGACCGTAAGGTTCTTTCAGAACTGGCAGTCAACGAACCGGCAGCTTTTGCCGCAGTTGTTAAGTCGGTCAAATAAGACTGACTGTCACCAACTAAAAACTCCCCTTTTGGGGAGTTTTTAGTTGGCAGCCCGGCGGTAAGCCGGGTTCTGTCGTGGATGGTCATCTATCTAGTACGCCCGTTACCGGACACATCAAGCGGTTAGCGGACCTCGGGCGGACAACCCTTTGTGAGGCCCTCCTTGCAGCAGGCGGGGTTTACCTTTCCGACATGTCACCATGCCGGACTGTGGGCTCTTACCCCACTCGTTTCACCCTTACCGAGCATAGCTCGGCGGTTTCGTTTCTGTGGCACTTTCCCTAGGCTCTCGCCCGGTCGCGGTTAGCGACCGCCCTGTCCTACGCTGCCCGGACTTTCCTCTCGTAGCCTTAAGCTACCAGCGACCACCTACCGAGCTGCCGCTACTGATTATACCCCAACGAAGCGAGTGTTATGAAGCATTTTGATGATTCGTAACAGAGTAAGGCAGGGTTTCAAGCGCTAACATTTGCGGTTATACCGTATTTTTTTGCTCGCCTGCTTCGTGCGCGTTCAATATCTTATTGACCATACCATCGGCGAGCTGGTTGAATTCACGCTTAACGTGAGTGAACGTTACTTTTTCGAACTGTGTCGTCAGTTCTTTGATTCGTTCGTTGATAGGCCACAATTCACGGTTTTTAATCTTATAAATACCGTTAAGCTGGTTAACGACCAATAAGCTGTCGATACGAAAGTCGACTGTTTTCGCTCCCATTTCGAGCGCTTTTTCAAGTCCAAGCCGCACACCGTGATATTCCGCCTGGTTGTTTGTTGTGATTCCTAAATACATGCCGCCTTGATGTAGTACGTCCTGATTCTGGTTCATTACAACGAAACCGCTGGCGCTGGGGCCGGGGTTACCACGCGATCCACCGTCGGAATAAAGAATCAGGTGAGCAGTGTCGAGATCACCGCTACTATCACCTGTCGGGTTTTCGATTAGCACATCTTTCTCTGTCGTGGTCACTTCTTGCTGGGAGATTCCGAGCAGCAGCTTCGCCGATTCAGTCAGTTCCTCTTGGCGCACGTCACCAAGTTTTTTCCAGGCATACTGGTCGTATTTTTGACTTACCCGCACCTTATTACCGTTGGCGCTCAGACTGATAAGGTAAAGAATGAACGTGTATTGAATGTCGCGATCATCATGATCAATATAGGTCAGTACGTCATATAACTGAGCTGACTGAATAACGAGTCCAGCGTCATCTTTTAAATAACGCGCCATGGCGTCTTCGGGCTGTTCACCGTAGTCAAGCCGACCACCCGGAAGCTCGTATTTTCCGAGTATGGATTGGCGGCCGCTCGCGCGCCTAAGTAGCAATGTCTTCTGATCTTCCCGAATGATAGCGCGGACTGAGATGAGTTGCTTCACTAGTTCGATTATACCTTATGGTTACCGTGAGAGGACTATCGCTTCACTCTTCCGCTCGTTCGTGAAAGAAAATACCTTAGAGACCCGATGAACCTCCGCACTTTTGCTCCTCTCTCGGGCTAAAGCCCTGCCGCTACGGCCAAGCAAGGCTTTCTCAAACTGCCTCAATGGCAGTTTTCGCCTATCGGTCGGAGGTTAAAGACACGCATACTAATCTAAAAAGACGACCAGATGGTCATCATTTTAGATTGGTCGGGGTGAGAGGACTTGAACCTCCGACCTCGCCGTCCCGAACGGCGCGCGCTACCGGGCTGCGCCACACCCCGACATATTGATAATTTTACTTGGTCGGGGTTACTGGACTTGTTCGTCGAAGACGCGACGAAGTCGTGCAGCGACCCACTCATCACTTGTATTCAAGTGATGTCAAACATCTTTTGGTCGGAGTGACTGGACTTGAACCAGCGACCTCACCACCCCCAGCGGTGCGCGCTACCAACTGCGCCACACTCCGCCAAAAAGATGTTTGCACCCCCATTATTATACTCGATCAAGAGTGCCTCACCGCCGCGTTCCGCGGCCCCGAAACTTCGCGATTGAAAGCGTAGCTTTCATCGGAAGGTTTCCTTGCGAACTGCCACAGGCAGTTCTCACCCCAGCGGTGCGCGCTACCAACTGCGCCAAACCCCGAAACAAAGCGTCCTCTGAGGTCACCCAGAGGACGTGGCGCTTGATATATCCCCGCGTAAGTGCAAGGTGGGATGCCTCACAGCGCAGCCGCAGCCGCACAGAATGTTGGCTTCCCTATCAAATGACGTTAGGAAATCATTTACGCCACGTCCTCTGACCGGCATCAGAAGGACTGTCTTTATTATACACCCGGCATACCCTGCCCTGATATACTTTCGGTATGGTAAACACCCGATTCGTAGCACTGCTCCGAGGTATTAACGTCGGTGGTAATAATATCATCAAGATGGCAGAACTACGTGAATGTCTACAGGCTGCCGGCTTTACAAACGTCAGCACCTACATTGCGAGCGGGAACGTTTTGTTTGAAAGTGATATGAACCTAGTCAAAGTCGAGCATACGATCGACACCGCCCTTGAAAATACATTTGCTTACAAGGGCCCGACTGTTGTGTTGTCCGAAGCTGATTTTCGAAGAATCGTCAAAGAAGCTCCGAACGGCTTCGGAACAAGGCCCGATACATTTCACTCCGATGTCATCTTTCTAAAACCGCCGACAAGACCGACCCAGGTTTTAAAGGACCTAGTTACGCTCAAATTAAGAGAAGGTGTCGATACCGCTGCCGCCGGCAGTAAGGCACTTTATTTCACCCGTTTGTCCGCGGAAAGACAAAAAAGCCGTCTTAATAAGATCTTGGAGCTTCCGGCATATAAAAGTATGACCATTCGCAGCTGGAATACAACCAAAAAACTTGAAGCGTTGCTTGAATCTTAACTAGCCGCCGAACACTGCGGTGAATAGCTTCAGTATGCCAGTTGTAGCAGCAAGGATGAACCGGCCGATCAAGGGGCTAGCGATGAGTACGATCGCAAATATAAAGATCAGGCCAAGGCGCTCAACCGCTTCCATACCACGCCGAACGAAATCAGGGGCGAGCGCATACAGCACCCTTGAGCCGTCGAGCGGAGGAATCGGTATCATGTTGAAGGCGAAGAATCCTAAGTTGATAATGACACCCAGCGACAAGAACGCGTCTTGAAGGTTTTCATAGGTAAAGTCAGTCACTTTCACCCCGATAAGTCTCGCCCATACGAACAACAATACCGCGATAATAAAGTTCGTGAGCGGACCGGCAAGGGCTACGAGTGCTGCACCCCATTCGTCGTATTTTAGGCGCGCCGGATTGAACGGTACCGGCTTGGCTCCACCGAATATTGGAGCGCCGATAAGAGCAAGGACAACCGGTAGCCCGATCGTTAGGAATGGATCAATATGCTTGACTGGGTTAAGCGTTAGGCGCCCTTCCCTTTCGGCCGTATCATCACCTAACCAATACGCCACAAATCCATGCATGGCTTCATGCAGCGTCATCGAAAGCAGGATGACGACGATCACAATAGCTATATAAACCAAATCAATTCCCATAGATACCTATTATAACCTACTCTAACCCCTTGACGAGAAGCGTTAAAACCGCTACAATCATACAAGTTTGCTAAATAACTTTAAGGAGTAAAGAAATGGCAGCGCGATGCGAACTGACCGGTAAAGGTAAGCAATTCGGCCACAACGTGAGCTTTTCTTTGCGTCGCACCAAGCGAGTCTTCAAGCCTAACCTGCAAAAGAAGACTTTTATGGTAGACGGCCAAAAGGTCACCATGACCCTCAGCACACAGGCCATCCGCACCCTGAAGAAAAAGGGATTATTGCAGCCTGTCGTCAGCCAGGCAAAGTAACCTGACAGACAAAAACTCCGCTCGTACGAGCGGAGTTTTTATATTGGCAGTCTGATTAGCTACGTGCCAACTTGTAAACAGTAAATACTAGTGGCAGGGAGCCAGCAGCCTTAACTTTGAGCTTGTCGACCGTTTCGACTTCGCCACCAAGCTCTTTTTGGAAGGTTTCAAGTTCGTCCTGTGGCACTTCATACTTAAGCGCTTTGTCCGCGTAATGGATTGGAATGACGGTTTTGGCATCAATTTTTCGCACCAGTTGCGCTGCCGAGGTAGCATCGAGTGTGTAGCCACCGCCCCCAACAGGCAGAATGATGATATCGACGACACCAATGGATTCCAGCTGCTCCTCACTTAGCTTAGGGTCGATGTTACCAAGCAGGGCGATTCGTATGTCCCCTACCTCTATGCGATACATAGTTGAGCCTTTGCCATCTGAGTCCAGGTGACGCTGAGCGCCGATTCCTCGGATTGAGAAGTCACCGACTTCGTATTCACCAGGACCTTCAATATTCAGAACAGCATCTTCTGAACGGACTTCAAACCGAGGCTCCGTCGCGAGGCCCACCATACCCTTTGGTTCAATGTCTTTCAAGCCGACTACCGATTGCTTTGGGTCGGTAATCAGTTTTGATTTCTTGGTTGCAATGACAACGGTGTTCCCACCCTTGTATTCGATTTCGAACATAGGTCTCCTACTTTTGCTTGTCTAGAATTTGCTCGACATCGCGCAGCACGACGTGCTTGCTACTCATGAGCTCTGTAATAAATTTATCACGAATCGAGAGACGGTAGTAGAACTCGTCGTAACTTAATACGCTGTAGTTCAGTTCTCGGCCTTCTTTTTTCTCGAGCGTCTTAATAAACGCCTTAGTTCGGGCAGGTGCCGGGTTACCAACTAGCAGCAAGTCAACTTTGCTGGCACTGCCCGACACGAACACACCGGCCATGATGGCCAGTTTTACGCCGCCAAGTTCGTCGAGTCGTGCCTGCCAGTCGAGTGTTGATTGCTTTGGCGCGTCAACCGCCGAACCGGCTTCTTTGTCGTCGCCGAAAATCGCTCGCAGTGGTACATAATGCTCGTAACGTTGATCAACTTCGTAGTACAGCTTATTATCAGCTGTATCACTTTTTATAATGCCGACCTTCAGCATATTAGCCAGTTCGCGTCGGACTGAGTTAATCTGTTCATCGATAAGTCGGGTAATCTCACGTACGTAAAATGACTTCCCTGGATTGTTCAAAAACAAATGCAGGAGTTTGATGCGTGTCTTCGATCCGAACAGTGCGTCAATCATCGTCTTCTACCCTGAGTAACTTTTATGTTGCTAGTGTAGCATAGAAGTTATTCGTTCGCGAGTAACGAATGTATGTACCCTTTCGCCTCTGTTAGCGTGGCCCACATTATGTCCGGATTGCGGCGCAGCCAGGTCATTTGCCGCTTGGCTAGCTGATAATCGAGCGTTGTAAATCTGTCCTTGACTTCTTCTAGTGTCAGCTCGCCGTCCAGATGTAATTTCAGCAGCGGGTATATATTTCCGGTCATTGCCTCCGAATCCCAGCCATACTTTTTGCCCAATAAAGTCGCTTCGGCTACCACATTGTTCTCAAACAGTTGTTCGGTGCGCATTACAATTCGTGTTCGGAGGGTATTTATATTCGTAGCGATTCCCACAATATATTCGTTTGGACGAAGGGCTGATTTACTGATTGCGCTTATGCTTTTTCGTTCAATCGCCCTAATTAGGTGTCGTTTGTTTTTTGCATTTTCAGGCAATTCTATGTTGTGTTTAACGCAATAGGCAGTGAGTTCACTCACATCCATTGCTTCCAGTCGTTCACGCTCATTTACGTTTGCCGGCGGCCCGAACGTAAAATTGTACATCACCGCATCGACATAAAGTCCGGTGCCTCCGACGAGTAGTGGCAATTTGCCCCGCGACCGTATGTCTTTGATCGCCGCATCGGCGTGCCGCTTGAAGTCAGCGGCGCTGAACGACTCGCCTGGTTCGACTAAGTCTATGCCCCAATGCCGGACTCTCGCCTGTTCTTTTACCGTCGGTTTGGCCGTACCGATATCCATGCCTTTATAGACAGTTCTGGAGTCCGCACAAATAATCTCACCGTTCCAGCGCTCGGCTATATCGAGTGCCAGACCCGTCTTACCGCTAGCGGTAGGTCCGACAATGGCGATTAGCTCTGGCCTGGTCGCCATCTTCGTTCCTCAAAATTGTCAACGATGTGATTCGTACACTTCACGCCCTCATGCTCAAGTAGCTGTTGTTGGACTTCGCGGCCGCCATGAAAACCGGCCGCCAAACCACCAAACCGGTTAACGAGCCGGTGCCAGGGTAGATCGGGATTACCAAAGTGAGCAATGCCGCCAACTACCCGGCTGGCGTTCGCTTGACCAGCCATTCCGGCAAGGTCTCCGTATGTAACGACACGACCATAGGGAACTTCAGCCATAAGCGCCTCTACTCGCCCGCGAAAATTAGCGTCCGACTTCATTCGTAAAGAACTCCTCAACAGCAGCCCAGTCGTGTAGTCTAATAATCCGTTCAGGCAGTGTATCCGCCTGATTCCAGGTGTAGTCACCAAACAGTATTGCCGTTTTACCGGCAGCAGCAACGGCTTGGCAATGTTTCAATTGATCATCAATCAGGTAGTCGGCTCCAAGGGCGTCGATAACATCGGCTTTAGTGCGGTGAATCGATTGGTCATCAATCGTGTCCCATATACCAGCAAAATGAATGGTTTCGTCGGTGAATATGCCCGGGTAATGTTTATGTATCCAGGCGGTCGTGTCAGCGCGCACTTGCAGACGCCGTGACGTGACGATGATCAAATTGTAGTTCAGGCTGAGGCGCTTCAGCACGGGCAATGCCGCGTCGTTATGACGGTATGTATTTAAGATACCCGACTCGTGCAGGTGATTGGCGCGGCGCTCGACTTCAGCGTGGTCGACTTGCCATAACATTGCCCAGTGTTCATCGTAATCCTCTGGCCGAAGATTCGTGCCCCACTGCGCATTGCTGAACGCCACAAAGCCGGCTGCATTGTCGGCCAGCACGTCATCGATATCAATGGCAATCGTTGCTTTTTTCATTACGCTACAGATTAATTAGATAGTCTTTCAACTGGTCAAGCGCGACCTTCTCTTCACCGCTTTGAGTACGAACGCTCACTTCGCGGGCGTCTTTGTCCTTCGGTCCGACAATCAGTTGAACCGGGACTTTATAGGTCGTCGCCTCGCGGATTTTCTTACCAAGGCTTTCGTTACGGTCGTCACGCGTAAAGCGCAGTTCATTGTATTTAACCGGTTTCATGAGCACCGTATCGTTGAGTACGGCTTCGATTTCTTGGACGTAATCAAGTACCGTGTCGTTGATAGTCAGAATACGAACCTGCTCAGGTGCCGCCCATAGCGGAAACCAACCACCGGTGTGCTCAATAAAGACGCTGAGGAAACGTTCAATACTTCCGAGTAATGCGCAGTGAATCATGACCGGCCGAAGTGATACTTCTCCCTGACCGGCATATTCCAACTTGAACCGCTCTGGCTGCACGAAGTCCAGTTGGACCGTCGCTACCTGGTGTTCACGACCAATCGCGTCGGTCGCCATAAAGTCGATCTTCGGACCGTAGAACGCTGCCTCGCCTTCCTGCTCAAAGTAATCAAGCTCGTTCTTTTCGACGGCCGCCTTAAGCTGCGCCTGAGCAGATTGCCACAATTCCGGATCGCCTAGGTAGGCATCGCTGTCGTCACGGTAGCTCAATCGGACACGGAGTTTCATGCCGAGCGTGCCGTAAAGTTCCCTGGCGCTCGCCAGCAGTCCATCGATCTCAGCTTCAATCTGATCAGGCCGAGCAAAGACGTGACTGTCATCCTGTGTCAGCGAGCGCACTCGGTTTAGGCCACCAAGCTCGCCAGTCTTTTCGTCACGGTAGTCGGTGGTAGTCTCAAGGTAGCGAATTGGCATATCGCGGTAGCTGCGCGGTTGCGACGCAAAAATTTGCGTGTGGTGCGGGCAGTTCATTGGCTTTAAGGCCATCTTGTCGCTGGTTTCTTGACTAGTGACTAAAAACAGCTCGTCACCGAACTTCGCCCAGTGGCCGGATGCCTCGTAGAGGTCCTGCTTGGTAATGTGTGGTGTCCACACCTTGGTAAAGCCGCGCGCCATGCGTAACTGGTTCGAGTACTGCGCCATGATGTCACGCAATACTGTACCGCGAGGAGTGAACAGCGGTAAGCCCGCTCCGACGAGAGGACTTACAGTGTAGAGATCAAGTTCACGGCCGAGCTTACGGTGGTCTCGAGCCTTCGCCTGCTCAAGCATTTCAAGATACTTATCCAATTCTTCTTGGGTAGCGAAAGCTACGCCGTACAGTCGCTGCATCTGCGGGTTCTTTTCGTTGCCACGCCAGTAGGCGCCAGCCACGCGCATCAGCTTGAAGGCGCCGACTTTACCAGTACTTTCAGCGTGCGGACCGCGGCACAAGTCGGTAAAGTCACCGTCGGTGTAAAATGACACATCTACTACACTTTTGACTGAATCATGAGCGGCACCACCTATACCCGCAGGCAGTTCCATTCCCATCATGGTTGCATCTAGCTCGCTCGCTAAGGTTGTCCCTTCACGCTTGAGATCATTTAGCAGTTCTACTTTGTATGGCTGTCCTGCGCCTTGAGCCCACTCCAATGCCTCATCAATCTGCTTTTCAGAGCGTTCAAATGGGTAATTCGCCTCAATTACCTTCCGCATTTCTTTTTCAATTTTTGGAAAATCAGCTTCTGAAATCTTGGTCTCACCAAGGTCAATATCGTAATAAAAGCCGTTCTCAACCACTGGTCCGACACCAAACTTGGCATCTGGCCATAAGTGCTGCACTGCCTGTGCTGTAATGTGCGCCAGGCTGTGGCGCATGGCGTAAAGTTGTTCGTCGTTCATATGAACCTCCTTAGAAATAACAAAAGCACGCATAACGTAAAGCTACGTGCGTGCCTCGGTCCCGGCTTACCAGGAGGTTCCACCTTGGCTGTTTCTATTGCCGCGTTCGATTACGTTCGTCTGCGACCGCTCCGACGGAACTCGGCGGCTGGTTAGACCGCGTCGTCGTTCTTTTTTATTCTAGTACCCTACCCCTAGTGATTGCAACCCCCGCCTCTGTTTGCTAGAATTAGTAAGTTGCTTTAAGGGTGATTAGCTCATTTGGCTAGAGCGCCTCATTGACGTTGAGGAGGTGAGAGGTTCGAATCCTCTATCGCCCACCATTTAAAAGACCGGTCCTTGTGGCCGGTGTTTTAAATGGTCGGTTCGAGATTCCGAACTTCACACAAGTGAGCGCAGCGAACGGTGAGAGGTTCGGTGCAACGCTGTGAAATTCTGTTTATCCTCATTCCCCCACGACTTTTCCACCTGCGGATTTAGTCCATTTTACAGATGTATATACCGCCCATGATATATTCATAAGCACCATGTTCTATTGACAAAATATACTGCTTGTGCTAATATGAACATATGAGTACCACCACACTCACACAAAAACACGAAAAGAAGTCGAAACTTGAAGAATTCAACCTAGGCTTCGAGTACAACGAAACCTGGGCCGAAGCTCGCAAGAAGTACACGACCAGCAAGAAGTAACGCATTTAGCGCAGCTTCTTCCCTGCTCACGACAACCATCCGATCGCCGTCTGATATTTAGGACGGCGATTTTTCTTGGCTTTGGCGAGGATTTTGGGCAGGTTTAAAGTGGTAACGAATGCCGCGGCCGGCCTGCTGCTCGTCGTCGTAACGACCTACGATATGAAGGTGCGCATGGAATACGGTTTGACCCCCTGCAGTTCCTACGTTCCAGCCGAGGTTGTACCCCTGTGGTGCTTCGCGAGAATCAATAAGAGATTTATAAGTGGGCAATAGTTCGTGGAGTTCTGTCCACTCCGCTACATTGATGTCAAACGGCGTTTCAATATGGCGCTTAGTGATAGCAAGGCCGGAATTGGTAGATTCTTTGGCGTGCATGTCAACGAAATACCAGAGGTCAGATTCGTGGACCTTATCGCTTTGCAACAAGTCATTCTCTAGGCAGAACGGACAATCTTTCATGCCTTCACTATACCAAACATGGCCTTTCCACTATTCCACTTACGTTTTCCACTGGCATTTTTAATTGCTGTATGTCAATATATAGACATGATTTGTGTAAATTGTTTCCACGGGAAAACAAAAGTCACGAATTCGCGGTCACACAAAAAGAAGTCTGGTACCTGGCGTCGGCGGCAATGCGAGAGCTGCGGAAACGTCTTTACCACCTACGAAAAACCGGCTTTGGACGAGTCGGTGACCATTCACTACTCTGGAACAAATAATAGCGGCGTGTCTGCGCCATTTAGCCTAAGCAAATTAACGCTTAGCATTGCGGCTAGTTTTAGTCACGACCAAGTGGCTCGGCAGCTGCATTCCCTACCGCTAGCCGAAACGGTCGAGCAACTACTGATTACTGAAGTGCGGCAACCAAGCGCTGATGACATTACCGCTACCACCCACCAAGTATTGAAGCGCTTCGACGAACTGGCGGCCCTGCAGTACGCAGCCGCGCATGGCCTGGTTGAAACGACGCGGAGACGCCGTGGCCGGCCAAGTATACGGTAACTAGTCCTTAGTGGTTTCTTTTTTCGCTTCAATTGTTTCGACGGTCGCTTTGTCGGTGACGTCGAATTTGTCGAGATATTTACCGAGCATCAGGCGTGTCTGCGAGTAAAAGGCACTGAAGCTGGAGTACGCGATGGCTGTGACCGGCATGAGCAGCCACTGAAGGATCATGCCGACACTACGGTGACGCTTATAGCGGGCCGGGCGTGGCGGGAGCATTTTGAACGACAGGAACACGGTGATAAGGATACCGATCATAGCAATGCGCTGCAGCACACTCAGGACTTCTGGTAGCTGGTTTGCAGCAACAGAACGAGAAGCTTCACTGTTGATAAACAGCGGCACCCACCCTCCGAACGTCACGATAATCGATACCGACGCTAATGTCACGTGGCCGTCTAGCAGCCGTATAAGACGCGTAAAACCGGCCCAGAACGGCACGTTGCGCTTACGTGAGAACACGCGTGTCGCCACATATGGCACGTCAGAAGCACCGTATGCCCAGCGTCGGAGCTGCACGAACTGGGCCTTAAGGGTCTTTACATAGGTGTCGGACAGTACGGCATCTTGGTAAATCGGAACATGAATCGGTATGACTGAATACTGCCCGCCAAAATAGAACCAGCTACGCCAGTACTGGTGGCCGTCTTCGACAATGGTGCGCTTGGACCAAAAGTCCATTTCGACAAGCGCGTCCATTGGTTGCGAGTGGCTGGCGAAGTTGCGCAGCGTGTGCGGTCGCATGCTTGAAATGATGTTCCAGAACGAGTTACCAGTCGCGACCACCCGCATCGGCGCCGGGACGTCCCAAATATTGTTCAAAAACAATGAAACCGGTTGGAATGCCAGGTGCTTACGGTCGTCGTGAACAATGTATTCATACGCGACGTAGTCAAAGTAAGTTTTGTGTGGCCGGTTATCGCTGTCAAGCGTCGTAACGATGACATCTTTGTATTCAATACCCTGTTTTTTCAGCCATTTGGCCAAAAATTGCCCGGCGTAGGTTATATTGCCGCCCTTGCCGATAACTTCATTGGGCAAATTATGAGGGTGCTTAACGATTTCGAGCGCTTTGAACCGGTGAGCGTATTCGTCCCGGAGCTGCTTGACGGTGCCTTCGATTGCCCGGCCGCCCCGCTCTTCGTACGCAATGACTAGAATGATTTGCTTAGGGTCAAACGTGCCACTGACTACCGATTCGATGGTCGGCTGCAGTACTTCGTACGATTCGTTATAGGTAGCAATAATGACGGCGTGGTTGATATCGGCCGGTTTCGGGTACGGCTCGGACGCGTTGGCGATAAGCCGCAGATTTTCGGCATGTGCCATTTGGCCGAACTCACGGGTTGGGTTGGCGTGGATACGGGCATACGACGCCTCGGGGTCATTCAAGTCCATTAACCGGGCGTGCCAATCAATCTTTTGTGCGCGGTCGATCCGGCGCGAACCAACCAGCGTATGCCAAGCGATTCCGGCGGCTTTGGTAAGCACCGTCGCGATAATAAAAAGTACGTAAATGCCCGCAAATAGCGGGTTTACCAAGCTTAGTACAACGAGCAGGATGATTGATCCCCAACTGATTAGCCCCGGCACTATTTCGAAAAACCGGTAGCTTTTGGAGCGGTGCTTAAGGGGGATCTCGAGATCGATCATACTAGTTTAGGTAGGCGATGTTTAAGACCGAGTACGTATATACGAACATCAGTACCAATATGACCACCGAAAGACAAGCAAACGCGTAAGCGAGCTGTTTGAGGCCAATGACATACAGTTTGGCCAGCATACCAACGTGAGCAACGATAAATAACAGTCCGAACCCAGCAAAACTGAGCAAATACCACCATTTGTCGCGGTAGAAGTGCGTCTCACCGAACGATGTGTAGCGGATAGCGAGTTGCAGGTCGCTGGCGCTCAAATTAAACGCAACATAGACAATGTAGCCAATACCGCCGAGTATCAGACCAAGCGACAGCAGTGTCATCACCCTGTCGGCGAGAACCTGCTTTATAGTTGATCGGATAATATGTTTCATATAATTACATGGAGCCGCTGTCCGGATTTGAACCGGAGACCTACGCTTTACGAAAGCGCCGCTCTACCAACTGAGCTACAGCGGCATAATGGCCCTTAGGTAGTCTTAGGTAATTATAGCAAATTAAACCGTTCTGACGAGTATATATAACTGGTTGCGCCAGAGGTGGGAATTTGCTATGATACGTGGAGTTAAATCCCAGATACGCGCTCGTAGTGAAGGGGTTATCACGCCTCCCTGTCACGGAGGAGATCGCCGGTTCAAATCCGGTCGAGCGCGCCAAGAAAAAATACTCACCTTTTGGTGAGTATTTTTTCTTGAGTACTCCATACGGTTTGCACCGGCGATCGCGTCAGCTTTAGCTGGCGCAAGATCGCCGGGTCGCGAAGCGTAGAAAGGAAACGGGAGCTTGCTCACGTCCCTTTCGGAGCGGAGGAACGAACAAAGTGAGTGATAATCCGGACAGTTGATTCACTAACTCATCCGACTTGCTACGAACTCCCAATTGACTACGTTCCACCATGCCTGCACATAATCATCGCGTTTGTTCTTATAGTCCAAGTAGTAGGCGTGCTCCCATACGTCCAGGCCGAGTAGCGGCGCGTCCAGACCTTGCATAATCGGTGTGTCTTGGTTCGGTGTGGTGACGATTGACATGTCCGGCATAAGCCAACACCAACCGCTTCCGAAAACGGCTAATGATTTAGCGGTAAACTCATTCACGAACCCCTGAAAATCACCATATTGAGCAACTAATTTGTTCGCCAATTCACCGGTCGGTTCGCCGCCACCATCGGGGCTCATCCATTGCCAAAACAAACTGTGATTGTAGTGTCCACCGCCGTGGTTTCGAATCGCAGTTTGAACGTTTTCCGGCAGCGAATCAAGGTCCGTGAGAAGGCTTTCAAGTGGTCGCTCCTTCAAGCTTGGTGCGTCGTCAAGCGCCGAGTTGAGTTTGTCGACATAGGTCTGATGATGCTTTGAGTGGTGCAGCTGCATGATATCGCTGCTGATGTATTTTCCGAGTGCACCGTAGTCATAGCTGAGTGTTGGTAGCTGATACATTTGTACCCCCTTCTTGCCTATCCTCTCGCTGTATTTAGCGGCGAATGGCGTTCGTATCTTTTTGAACCGAAATGAATTCCTGGATTTTTTTATTCACCGCGAGCGATTTGAGCTGTTTATCGAATTCGGTCAGCGGAACGCGCAGGTAGTTGTAGTTTACCTGTTTGTCGTTGCTGTCTACCAGCTGCACAATGTAATATCCGTTGCGCTCAGAATTACCGTCTTCAGAACGGAAGAAGCTCGATACCTGGTTCTTTTGTAGCTTTGCGGCTTGTTGTGTCACACCGCCGTCGTGGTTAGACTTAGGCACTAAACCAGTGGAGCCGAGCTGTACGGCGTAACCTTTATCCTGCAGACGTTTCGCGATGTCGGCGAACGAAGGCACGGGGTTTTCCTTTAGTATAGCTTCGGCCGCCTTTTTAGTTGTGTCGGCTTTGGTGTCTATAGAGTACATAACCTCTTGGCGTACCAACGCGCGCTTGATGATTTGACGGTACTCGTCGGACGTATAGCCAAGCGTACTAAACGTCGAATCATCGTAGATGTCCTGCGATATACGTCCCGATACAGTGTTCAGACTGGCGTCGATAACTTGGTCGACCTGCTCATCGGTCACTTTAATATTCTTCTCGTCGGCAATCTTAGCGGCGTACGTGTCGGCTATCGCGCCGTCGAGCGCCTGCCGTTTAATGAACTCGATTTGACGTTTACCGTCTTCTGAGTTCAGGTTAAGTCGCTCCGATTGTTCCAGGTAATGCTGTGAACCTGACAGGCTCATAAGATAGTCGCTGTAGCGCACAGGGGCGCCATCAACGCTGGCGACAGGTACTGGCAAAATACGTGTTACTCGGTAGAAGAACGTGCTTGTGTTCTGCGCCGGGTACAGCTGCCACCAGATAATAATGGAAAGCAGTACTAATGTAACGAGAATAATGATAATGGCGTTGAATACGAGCTTGTGGCGTTCGTATTGATGTGGATATTTGAACTTGCGTCCACCGGCAAGAATTTGTTCACGGTGTTCGGCAACCGTCTCGTTAGTAATGCGTGACGGCGGCTGCTCTGCCTGCTTACGCTTCTTCAAACTCAGTTTTTTCATAGGCTCCTTGTTTTTCGATGGCGTTCATGACGGCGTCTTGCAGCTTATTGTAAGTCTTATCGGGGTGTTCGACTTTGTGGATGACCAAGTCACCGACAAACGTCTGGATAACTATGGTTCCATAGCCGAAAACTTCCCCGCTGAACCCTGGTATATTATAGCTTATGTTTTGGATTTTCGACAGGCGCAGCTCGACCACGTCAGTTCCAAAAAAGCCGTTCTGCGTTACCTGTCGAATACGTTCGGTAGTAACAATATAGACTGTGTAGTACCACAATATGAAGTGGTAGCTGAAAATAATAAGCCCCAGTAACAGACCGGCGGCCGGTAGCAAGAATAACTGTAGGTTATCTTGCCAGATAAGCGGTGGGACAGCTGAAATAGCGAATGGAATTAGCAGCCCGTAAAACCCCTTCCGCATAGCGATAATGTGGCGGCGGAAAATAAACAACAGTTCTTCGCCTTCGCGCTGCCCTTCGAACGCCTGTTGTTTGTTTTCACCCTTCATGGCAACAGTATAGCAGATTTGCCATGGTACAATAACAGAGGTATTTTGCCTCGGTAGCTCAATTGGATAGAGCAGTTCCGTCCTAAGGAAAAGGTTGCAGGTTCGACTCCTGCCCGGGGTACCAATTTTAAGACCGACCTGAAGGTCGGTCATAAAATTGGTAGGCTGCGCCAGCAGCTCGAACCGTCAAGGTTCGGTCGTTAGTCTAATGCCCGAGCAAAGCTCGGCGCATAGATTAACGTGCGTTCCCTGCCCGGTGTTAGAATGAGTTATACGCACCCGTAGCTCAGCTGGATAGAGCGTTGGTTTCCGGTACCAAAGGCCAGAGGTTCGAATCCTCTCGGGTGTACCAAGACCTGAAATTAAAAATTACCTCCACGGAGGTAATTTTGTATTGTCTGTCTAATTATATTAACGCGTGAACTTTTCGTGCGTTGCTTCGTAGTCGTATAGTTCGTCGTCCGTGAACCAGTGAGCAATTTCTTGGGCTGCTTCTTCGGGGTCACCAGACGCGTGAATTAGGTTTGGGATTCCCTTGCCTTCTCCGTCGGCGTACCCATAACTCATATGACTGAAATCGCCACGGATCGTACCGGGTGCTGCTGACTTTGGTTCGGTACCACCGACCAGTTTTCGGACCAGGCTAACGGCTTCGACGCCTTCAAGCACCATGGCGATGACTGGTCCTTTATTCATCATGTCGAGCGTAATGCCAAAGATTTGTTCACCGGCACGAGTTTTGAGTTTACCGATGTCTTCGTAGTGGGCTTCGTAGTGTTCACGGGCAGGTGCCTGCATTTTAGTACCGACAATCCTAAGTCCGACACGCTCGAACCTGGTTAGGATTTCACCAACGAGGGCGCGCTGCACGGCGTCAGGCTTAAACAATATCAAAGTTCTCTCTACGTTCTTGTTCACTTTTGCTCCTTATTTACTACTGTTATTGTAGCAGAAGAACGGCTACGACGACAGTAGCCAAAGCCACGCGGTACCAGCCGAATAATGCTAGTCCATGGTTCGACAAATATTTAAGCAAGAAGTGAACGGCAAGAATACCGGCCACGAAGGCAGCGACGTTCGCAATGATAACGACATCGAGGTGATCGACAATATACTGCCGGTCCGACGGCTTAAGCAGCAACTTACCGATAAGTCCGAGCATGATAGGAATTGACACCATAAAACTGTACTCAGCGGCAGCTTTGGGACCGAGTCCCATGATACGGCTGGCGATAATGGTCGAACCGCTGCGTGACACACCCGGAACAAGCGCGAATGCCTGCGCCAAGCCGACGGCCAAGGCCCGCTTGGGGCTAAGGTCGGTACCGGTCTCTTTAGCTGACTTTTTAGGCAGTTTATCAACGACAATCATAAGCACACCAACCACTGCCAGCATAATGGCGACAGTAAGCGGATTAAGCAGTACCGCACTCTTTTGGATGAAGTCGGACAGAATGAACCCGAGTAGTCCTGCAGGAAGCACCGTGATGATGATGTTACGCGCCAAACGGTAGTCGTGTTCGATGAATACTTTGCGCGCCAAGTCGGCTAACTTCGGTGAGAAATAAATGAGCAGCGCCAAGAATGTACCAAAATCAAGCGCCTGAATAAACAGATGGTCTGCAGCACCAGTTAGTAGGTTCTGGGTAATGACAAGATGGCCCGAACTCGATACTGGAATGAACTCAGTCAACCCCTGCACGATACCAAGAATAATGGCTTCAATAATAGTCACGTTCACCATTGTATACTATAAGCATGTACGTTTCCGAGCTGATCCTTGATTACGTCGAAAGCCTTGAAGTCGAAGGCGGTCGCTCGGCAAAAACAGCCGAGAACTATAAGTTGTACCTGGAACGGTTCGTCGAATTTACCGAAGACATCAAAGCCGCCAACATTTCTACCGAAATTATCCGAAAATACCGCCTGTGGCTGAACCGCTACAAGAATGAGGCCGGTGACGGGCTGTCGACAATCACCCAAAGCTATCACCTTATTGCCCTGCGTGGCTTTTTGAAGTATTTGTCCGATCGCGGCATCGAAAGCCTGCCAACCGACAAAGTAAAGCTGCCGAAGGTTAGTCGTAAACAGGTGTCATTTCTGCACTTCGACGAAGTCACTAACCTGCTCGACGTCGTTCCCCTTGATGACGAGTCCGGACTACGTGACCGTGCCATTTTGGAACTACTCTTTTCGTCGGGGCTTCGTGTGTCAGAACTGGTTAATTTAAACCGCGGTCACGTGAACACTAAGCGGCGTGAGTTTATGGTACGCGGTAAAGGCCAGAAAGACCGGCCGGTGTTCGTGTCCAAATCGGCCGCCGAACGGGTTGATGAATACCTGGCAACCCGAATAGATAACCTTCCTCCGCTTTTCCTTAGTTACTCTCGTAACAACGTGTCCAGCCAGACCGGCGACTACCGGCGGCTCACGGCGCGGTCAATTCAGCGCATGATTAACAAGTATGCTCGTCTTGCCGGCATTACCAAGCACGTCAGCCCACACACCATGCGTCACAGCTTCGCGACCGACCTACTTATGAACGGCGCCGACCTTAGGAGCGTCCAAAGCATGCTAGGACATGCCAACATCGCAACTACCCAAGTGTACACGCATGTCACCGACGAACACTTACGCGACGTGCACGAACGGTTCCATAGCGATACGTAAGACCGGCTGCCTACTGGTCAGCAGCACAAGCGACAGAATCGGTGTCGCCACTGTAGTCAGCCGATGAATTCGTAATAAAGAAGTCCTTACATAAGCTCTTGCCAACGTGGAGCGCCGCTTCGGGGTACGTCGTCGGCATGCCTTCACTCAGTGCCACACGGGCACGAATGCGGCGGAACAGATCGCTTGCCCGGCCAGTAGAATCAACGATAGGCTGCACGTTATCAAAGTTTAAGACATTACCAGAACCGCCCAGTATTTGCACCCTGTACGTAGACTTGTTGTAAAGGCTTGTCAGTTGAAGATACGCTTTGCGTGTTCCGCTACCCAGGGATGGAACGGCAACATCGGTCGAGCATGCGTAGCCTCCGTTAAACGAAAATGCCGAATCACAGCGCGAAACGGCCGGATAGTTACGCGATGCGGGGCTTTGGCGGCCATCTGAGGCGAAGTCTAAGTTAGCCGCACCGAATATCGCAGGGTAAAGGAACAAGGTTTTGGCATTATTCGTATTAGGAGTATCAAAGCTATCAAGCGTCAGGTTACCATCCGGGAACTGAATCAGTTGGCTTCTCATGATTGAAGGGCTGCGAACACTCCAGTCAGCTTCTGCCGGAAGCTGAGGCTGCGTTGGAAACTGAGGCACCTGCGATATAGGGTTACCAGCTGAGTCAACATCAGGAATATTATCTTGGGTGAACCACGATACCCGCAGAGCAGCTATTAAGTTAGGGTCATCTACTGTTTCAAGTGGAATAACGATCGATTGCCCCTTATCAAGCGTGCCTTCGTACGAATCGGTAATTACCTGCACTTTGACGCACGTATAGGCTTGGTTCATGTCGGTGCGCCCTACTTGTGACTCTCCGCCCGTAAACGTTGTTACGCCCACCGAAGGATCCGCCAATACCTCGCAGTTTTGGCCGTTATTGGTAAGTGCCGCTCGAAGGTTACTGCACTGCGGCGAAGGGTCTTTATCGCACGCCTTCAGGGCGACCAGCGCCCGCTTGGCATCTTCAACGCCGGCCAGTGCAGAATCATAGGCACTCTGCGAAAGGTCATTATTACTTGCCTGCTGCTGGTTCCGCAGCATAATCTGTACAAAACTTGCCGTCACGATAGTCACTAAAAGTGCCGTGAACATAACGATAAAGATTGAAACCGCTCCGCGCTGAGACTTCATGCTACCCATTATTCCACATTCCCTGCTCGTGCCGTGAAGCTAAACCTATTTACCGAACAATACTGGTCTTCAAGCCTGTTTTCGGGGGCTTTACAGCCGTCAACGTTGCTATCAAGAATACTTTGTTCGCTGGTTCCAATAACAATTGACACCTGGTAAATACGCTGCGAGCCCGAGCCGTCGCCGTAAACCGCTTCGCCGTATGCTCCGCCAGCGTCTCTGTTAATAGTAAAGTCATGGACGGCCAAATCTGCATCTCCAGACATCAGCAAGTCACTAGCACTGACCGGAATATCCGGGTACACGCCCAATACGGCCGTGCAATAGTCCGTACCCTCGGAGGGGAATTTTACTAGACGAATCGGTCTATTTGGTGGTGGACCAAGATTGGTTTGGTACTGGTTAAAAGCGCTCGTGTCGGTCAGGTACTTGCCATAATTCCAAGCGTAGACGGTCAGGTCGGTACACAAACGACCACCTGTCACTACACCGTTGTTTTGTGCGTATTTAACCGATATCGGCTTTGATGAATCGAGTGATCGTTTAATATCTGCACTTACCAACTGTCCCGCTTCGTTCACCGCGCGTGTCGTCAGGCCCTTGTTATAAATAATGCTAATCTGCAACGTCAAAAGCGCGATACCAAGTAGCAGTACCGATATAAATGCCATGGCGATTGTCAGCTCAACGAGCGTAAAGCCGGCATCTGAACGTTTACGAACCTGGGTCATATAGCCTCACGACTGTTTCAAGTTTTAACGGATGATCCAGTCCGGCACCCTGCCAACAGGCATTCACAGTAAACGTATATAAGTCTGGGAGCGTACCACCTTCGCTAAATGCGCGTTCGATCCAAATACCGTAGGACTTTGGTGAGCCGGTGTCGTATAACACCTGGGCATATGGCGGCGATGTACTTAAGTTAATGTCCTCAAGCCAGTTTGCCGTGTAGGGCTGGCCCGTGCGAGCATCAAGAATAAAAGTACCTGAAACATCGCCAAGAGACCGTGGACATATGGCATCGTTATTATATTCGCCCGTATTACCGTGCTGGGCAATCTGCCCCCAGATTGTTCCGTGCCCTGCGGTCGCCGCCTGTTGAGCGGCCCGAAGCGCTTCGGCCTGAGCGTCGATTTGTTGGCGCACGTGCGTGATTTCGAGCGCTCTTTGGGCAGCATTCGTACCTTGGTTCATGATTGTCATAGTCGCAATCGATACCAGGCTAAATACCGTAATAGCTAGTAGCACCTCAATAATGGTATCGCCGCGACTACTACGCACCGTTACCCCCCGGACATACCGTCGTGCCGTCGGTAATCATTCTGACGGAGCTTTGCGCTGACGCATAGGCGTCGATTACTACCCCAAGCCGACCGCTCGCAAACGGCACACCCGGGTCAAGACACAAATTAACGTCCGTATTCTCGTTCGAGGCATCAATAATATCGCTTAGTCCTAGGGTCTGCCCTGTCGTGTCCTTTGTATAGGTGTGAACGATACCGGTCTTAGGAGATCTGATAATAACGATAGCGTAGTCTTTCGGTGTTGAATCGTTCGTCCCAACTACGGCAGCCTGCCATGGGATGTCGAGTTCGTTGTCTGAAAGCCCAAGTTCGAAGTCGACACGCTGGGGATTATATAAGCGTATCGATTCGATATCAGTATTGGTTGTGTCGGTTCCATTGAGGTAGCCGACGATACTTTTTACACTTACCTTTGTGCCGTCCTGAATTTGGACGTACCGCCCCATAACCACACAAGGACTTTGACCCCGTGGCGTATTGGTAGCTGATGTGTCGTCAATAACAAGGTTTGCCCCCTGCAACGTGCACGATAAGTCCTGTAGACGCCCATTTTCGACGTTGTACACCAGGTTATATTGTTGCTGCAAAAAAGACTGGAGCGTCCTCGTGCTGTCCTTGTACCGCTGGGTGTTAATCATGGCCGTCCACCCACTAAGAAGAGCCGCCGCAAGCAGGCCTGTTATGGCAACGAAAAGCACTACTTCGATAATAGTGAACCCCTGCTCTTTTGGTTGATGCCGCACGCCCATTTGGGGTAATTATAGCATAAGCAGCGTCTGACTTAACCAGGTAGACGCGTTCATGTAACCCGTCATTATCACCTCGCCACCGACCAGTGTTATAAAGAACCCGGCAATAAGCAGCGGCCCGAATGGTATTTGGGTCTGCCGGCCGAGTTTTCGAGTCAAAAGGCCCGGCAGGACGATGAGCGTCCCAATAAAGTTCGCCAGGAATAGCGCCAGAAGCGCTAATTTCCAATCCATCAGTAGAAGTCCTAACGCAACACCAAGCTTTACGTCACCAAACCCAACCCACTGCCCTTTCGAGACCAACCACAGCCCAAAATAAAGTCCACCAAGAATAAATACGCTTCCTAGCAGTGACACTAGCGGCGCAAGCATGTCTCCGGCTGAAATGTTAAAAAGATTTATCTGTATAAAGGCAATAAGCGCACTTAGCCCAATAAGCGGAAACATAATTACGTCTGGCAGCAAATACCACCTTAGGTCATAGGCAAACAGTATTACAAGCAGCACCAGCGTAACTAGCCAACCTGCAAAAAGCCACAACAAATCAAAACCGAAGTGCTGCAGCCAGTAGTGGTAAAACAGCATGAATGTTGCTGCGGTGCCGATTTCCATGAGTGGCTCAAACTTGCCTATCCGCTGTTTGCAGTACCGGCAGCGCCCTTTTGTACTCAACCAACTGACAAGCGGCAGTAGGTCATACCAGCGAAGTACATGGTGGCAATGTAGGCAGCGCGAACGGTCTTCGGCCACTTTTGACTTCGTTAGCGGCAGCAAGCGCTTATATTCAGCTTTGTCGTAGTGTTCACCGTCTTTTTTGTCGCGCACAAGTTGCCGGCCACGAAGTCGCCATACAGTAGCACCCGCAAACGATCCCATGGCGAGGCCAAGAATACCAACAACGACATACCCCAAGTTAAGCGTTACATCCATGTGGGATTTATTATACAGAATAAAAACGGCCCAGATGGGCCGTTTTTATGCTTTGTGCCAATTGCTAGGCGTTATTACAGAACGATTCGTATTTGTTCTGTGAGATTTCAAGTACGGTCAGGACAGCAGCTTGACGCCTTGATCCGGCGACTGCCTCATTATTGTCATCACACTTAGCACTCGTCCGAATAATAACCGTGTCGAGAGCAGAGTTATCAGAAGTCGTTATTGTGCCAGCGCCCGTTGCGATACCCGTTGCATCATCAGGAAGCGTCAGCTGAGCCAATTTGTCGATGTATGGGCTAATGTCGCCATACGTGTCTGGCAATGTTCCGTTATGGTTAGTGCGGTACGTATTGATCGCTGCGGCAATAGCCGAAGCATCGTTCTTGCGTGACGTATTGGCCTGGCCCCTTGAAAGTGCCGGAAACGCGATGAAGATCATTAGGAAAATCAGCGCAGCAATTGCGAGCACCAGAACGACCTCGATAATCGTGAATCCTTTTTTGTTGGTTTGAGCGTTCATATCGTTGTTTTCCCACCTTTCTATGAACTTGTTTCAGGGGTCATGACAGACCGCTTAGGCTTATCATACCGGCTACGCTTTAAAATGTCTACTTTTTCACATGCTAGATGTTTAAGTTGTTCACCAGGCCGTAAATCGGCAATAGGATGGCTGCGACGAGCGTTCCGGCGACGGCAGCCAGCACTACCATAAGAATCGGCTCGATAGCCGTCGAAATCGACTTTATTTCTTCGTCCAGCTCGTCCTCGTACACCTGGGCGGCCTTGCCCATCATTTCGTCAATTTTACCGGACTGCTCACCGATTGAGATCATTTGAGGCACGAAGATCATGATGTATTCTTCGTTCTTAAGCGATTCGGATAGCGCTTTACCACCCTTTACCTTTTCGGCGGCGCGTGTAATTGACTCAGCGATAACGGTGTTGTTGACCGCCTGGGCGGTGATTTTTAACATGTCGAGCATAGGCACGCCGGTGTTAAGCAGTGTTTGGCCGGTTCTGGCGAACCGGGCCATGTAGAGCTTTCTGAACATAGCCCCAAAAATAGGAAAGTTCAGTTTAAGCAAGTCTTTGTTACGAATACCGCTTTCGGTCTGCAAATATTGGCGGCCAAAGTACACTAACACGCCGATTCCAATAACAATGAAAACACCGAAGTGGACGATTATATCCGCCAAACCGACCATCACCTGAGTAATAAGCGGCAGCTGCTGGTTGAGGTCTTTGTACAGGTTCTTTACCTGTGGCACGATAACGACCAGCATGAACACAACGACAGCCATAATGACAAACAGCACGATGGCCGGGTATGTCATAGCGCCGCGGATCTTACTCATCATAGCGGCGTCCTTTTCTTGTTGGGCCGCAATACGGCGCAGAGCATCGTCGAGCGTTCCCGACGCTTCACCGGCCGTTACAAGCGCCAGGAACACATTGTCGAACACCTTCGGGTGCTTACCGAAAGATTCTGAAAGCGACTTGCCGCCTTCGACGCTGGCAATAATTTCGTCAATAACCGCTCCGAGCTGCTTATTCTCGGTCTGCTCGTGCACCGTCCGCAAGCTCTGCGTCAGCGGCAAACCGGCCGCAATAAGCGTTGAAAGCTGACGAGTAAAGACCACTTTGTCCTTAGTGCGAATACGACCACCCAACTTGGCAAGAATATTCCCTTCGCCCGTGTCTTCCTTAATGGTGTGTGGTGTGAAGCCCTGCGAAAGCAAAAGCTTGGCCGCGGCGTGTTCGCTGTCGGCCTGAACCGTCGCCTTGACTACCTTGCCGGTCGACTGGTCTTTCGCTTCGTAGTTAAATCGTTTCATTCAGGGTTTCTTTCTTATCCTCGCATCAGCCGTTCGAATTCTGAGAGGTCGACTGCGTAGTTACGGGCTTCGTCGAACGTCACCGTACCGGCCTGCACCAGACTGACGAGCGTGCGGTCCATGGTTTGCATACCTTGGTCGGCGCTGGTCTGAATGACGGCATCGAGCTGGTGGCTCTTGCCTTCCCGGATGATGTTTCGGACCGCCGGGTTCGCGATTAGCACTTCGGCCGCAACCACACGTCCACCGCCAATGGCAGGGACTAAGCGCTGCGAACAGATTGCCATAAGAATGTTTGAAAGCTGCGCACGGATTTGCGGTTGCTGGTGCGGTGGGAACACGTCGATCATACGGTCGATACTTTGAGCGGCCGAGTTGGTGTGCAGCGTCGCGAACACCAAGTGCCCGGTTTCGGCGATGGTAATTGCCGCTGAAATGGTTTCAAGGTCACGCATCTCACCGATCAGTACGACATCTGGGTCCTGACGAAGACTGCTACGAAGAGCCGCCGAGAAGCTGTAAGTGTCGTAGTGGACTTCACGCTGTACCACCACCGACTTTTTACTTTTATGCGTGAATTCAATCGGGTCTTCAATGGTAATGATGTGGTGCGAACGCTCGGTGTTAATCTTGTCGACCAACGCGGCCAGCGTGGTACTTTTACCGCTACCGGTCGGGCCGGTCACCAGCACCAAGCCGCGTGGGTAGTCGGCAAAGGTCTGTACTACCTGCGGCATACCAAGTTCCATGACATTCTTAATTTCGTTCGGAATTAAACGAAGTGCCGCGGCTAAATTGCCACGTTCGTGAAAGGCGTTGACACGGAACCGACCGAGGTTACCAAAGGCGAATGAAAAGTCGAATTCCTTGTCTTTGTTTAGAATCTGCTGCTGGTCTTCGTCCAGAATGGCATACACCAGCTGTTCAACTTCGGCTTCACCGAGTGGGTTGTACCCCGCTATGGGCGCCAGGCTTCCGTCGACGCGGAGCATGGGTGGCAACCCAACTTGAAGGTGCAAGTCACTGGCACGTTTTTTAACTACTTCTTCGAGCAGTAGTTCAATTCTGAGTTCTTGGTTCATATGTTTAATCCCACCTTTTATGCTGTGTCCGCGGCAACCCGGTTAACTTCTTCAAGCGTCGTCAGTCCACCAAGTGCTTTCAGATAGCCGTCTTGCCGCATGGTAATCATACCTTGGGCAACGGCGACACGCTGAATCTCGGCACTGGTGGCCTGTTTGACGATCAAGTTTTGAATGTCCTCGGTCACGTCCATCACCTCGTACAACCCGGCCCGACCGACGTAACCCCTTGGGGTTTGAGGTGTGTCTTTTCCCTTGACTAAAGTATAAGCGCTTTGGCCCGCCAGCGGCAAGTCTTTATAGCCAAGGTCTTCAGATACCTGGGCAACAGTGTCTTTGGTCTTCGGCAGTAAGTGCCCTACAGTCGTTAAAATATTCTGGGTTTCAATCGGGCTGGAGTTGTAAGCGTCGCGCTTAGGGGCGACGCGGCGCACCAATCGCTGACCAATGATGGTATTGACCGTGCTTGCAATCAGGAATGGTTCTATACCCATGTCAAGAAGACGTGGCAACACACCGGCAGCCGAGTTGGTGTGAAGCGTGCTGAACACTAAGTGGCCGGTTAGCGCTGCCTGAACGGCTAGTTCGGCGGTCTCTTTGTCGCGAATCTCCCCTACCATCACTATGTCAGGGTCCTGACGCAGAATACTACGTAGACCACTCGCGAACGTTAAACCAACCTCGGCATTAACCTGAATTTGGTTAACGCCCTGCATTTTGTATTCGACTGGGTCTTCCAGAGTAACGATGTTTACCGAATCGTCTTTAATTTCTTTGATCAGCGCATACAGACTGGTCGACTTACCGCTCCCGGTTGGACCACTGGTAAGAATCATACCGTTCGGTCGTTTGATGCCTTTTCGAATGGCGCGGAGCGCTCGTCCAGCGTAGCCCATTTCTTCGAGGTCAAAGCTGTTACCCGACTTGTCGAGCAAACGAATGACCACCTGTTCGCCCCATACCACCGGTGAAATGGCGATACGAAGGTCGACCTCTTTGTCAGCGACAGCGATGGTGAACTGACCGTCCTGCGGTGTGCGGTGTTCGTCAATTTTCAGGTTGGACAAAATTTTTATACGGCTAATGAGCGCGGGCTCGATGCTTTTAGGTAGCTGCATAATCTCGCGCAGGACACCGTCAACCCGACAGCGAATCTTAAGTGCGCCTTCAAGCGGCTCAATGTGAATATCCGATGCTTTGGTTTTTACGGCGTATTCCAAAATCGTCGACAGCGCCCGGCTAATTGGGCTATCCTGCACAATCGTCTTTATGTTGCTCGCTTTTTCCTGGCTGGCGTCTTGCTCTGACTGCGCGGCAGCAGCGTCAACGCCTGAAAGGTCGGTTTTGTACTGGTCTAGTATGTGCCGAACGCTCTCTTCGGACGCCATAAATACCTTTAACGGCCGCTGAATGCGGTTCGCCAAATAGTCGACCGCTTGTACGTTGTTGGCGTCGATCATAGCAACAGCTAGGCGGTTCTGCACTTCAGCAAGTGGCACGGCCATAAACCGTTCAGCGATGTCTTCGGGCAGCAGGTTTAATATTTTTTCGTCGATTATGCTGTTACGCAGATTGACGTATGGCACCCCTGAAACATGAGCGGTCGCGTGAGTTAAAAGTTCGTCGTCGACGGTTCCTTTTTCAGTCAAAAGCGCCAGCACCGGCTTGTTGCTGCTGGCCGATTCGGTCTTGACGGCCTCAATTTGGTCATGTGCGACCAAGCCTTCTTCCTGAAGCAAGGTCAGAAGCTTTTCCTGTATTTCCGGAGTCATGAGGGCCATATTCTGGTACCTCCGTTACTACTGACCCGTCGGCTGTGTATCACCGATAGTTACGTCGACCGTTGGGTTGATCGCGTCTTTATTGAATACCCGTGGGTCAGGTTCGGCCACTGACGACGTATATTTTTCGATGGTCTTAACCTTGACTGTGTCGTTCGAAACCTTAAGACCTGGAATAGCGCTAACAATACCGAACGCTACCCCGACACTAATACTGGCGATAAGAATGATCATGGCGATGTCTGTCGATTTCATAACTAGCACCCCTTTCCTGGTCGGCAAGTCTTATCTTTCAGCTTAACGCTCGACGCTGGCTGGAAGTAAGCTTCACCTTCAGCGCTCATGGTAATCTTGCCACCACTGCCCTGCTGCTCAATTGATACCGAGGTCAGGTTGATGACGCGAATAGAACGTTCAAGGTTTTTCAATATATCCTGCATTTTCGATTCATTACCGCTAGCTGTGCTAACCGTAAAGCGGAACGTGATAGCGTTATTGTCGCTTGATACAGCACTTGCATCCTCACCATTACTCTCTACGCCAGATATCGGGTCGACCACAAGTGTGTCGATAGACACTCCGTCAACACTCAGGAGCTTCTGTTGCAGTGACGCCCCAAGTGCTGAAGAGTTGGCTGTAGATGGCAAGGCGTCTAGGATGACTGAAATCGGAGCAGAACCGTCGATACGTGGTGTATCAAGAAGAGCCTGGTTCGTGTTCAAAATACGGATTTCTTTTTTTAAGTCTTCCGCTACTTTATTGTTTTCCCGTAGTGTCGATGCCGTCGTATTTTTCTCGTCGATAACCTGCTGCCTAAACGTTATGCGTTCGAACAGTGAAACTGATACCACCGCCGCAATTCCAACAATCGCAGCAGCAATCGCAACCCATACAAACATCGTTTTGCTTGCGTTTTCAATCTGTTGACGCTTACGGAGCGCAGGTGCGTTTTCGGCCATTAGTTGCCTCCTTCTGAATTGAATAGGCTGGTTGGGACACCCTGGGCTGAATCGGTGGCAGTTTGCTTGTTTGGCCCAACAATTCGGCCGTCTTCGCTATCTGGTTTGAACATTTCCTCTGGGTACGTGAAGCTAATTGAGAACCGTAACACCTGACGACCTTGGTTATCTTCGCTGTAGCGACGCTCACCATCTGTTATCGCGGTCGCTATTTTGAGCGGTTTTTGCGCCTTGCCGTCGACGTTGTATTGGAAAGTAGTCTGACCGATCGTCTTTTTAAAGACTTCAAGTGCTTCGTATCCATTGGTAGCTTCGGCTTCGATGTCGATTATGCTGTCTTCAGCCTTGAATGCCAGGCGCTTGATTGTAACGGCATTCTTACCTTCAGGTACAGTGACGCTAATAATATCGAACAGACGCGACGTGATGTTCTTGTCGCTCTGGCTGCGCGACAGTTGTTCAAGCTGGTTCTGAATAGTAAGGGTCTTTGACAGGTCTTTAACTTTAGATAGTTTTTTGCTTTCGCTGTCGATACTGCCAGTTGCCAGCGTATCTGCTACTGTTTGAACGCCGAAAGCGTAAAGCGCCATAAGTACCACTACCGCACCGGCAACAATAGACGTTAGAATCGCGGCCGATATAACCATACGGCGCTGTCGGCGGGCCTTCAAAAGTTCGAGTTTTACATCTGGAATCAGGTTAATTTCAATCATGACCGGTTACTCCGTTGCGCCAGCCCTACGACGGTGGCAAATTCATGCATGATTGGAAGCAGTTGCTGCTGATCGTTCTGTGAAACACGAACTTTCTGCCACGGGTTGGCGGCTTCGGTCTTTACGCCGGTCTTAGCAGCAACATACTCACCAAAACGCGGCGTGCTAGACGCATAACCAGCCAACAAAATACCGCCTACCGGAGTGTTCGGGTAACGAGTCTGGAAGAACTTAATAGACTTCGTGAGCTCGCTAGTAAAGTTATCCAGCGTACTCTCGAGCGCTCGCAACACCTGGCCATCCAAGCGGTCAGGTGCTAGACCAAACTTCAATACGAACTGTCGGGCTTGGTCTTCCTGGACGTTCAGGTTAGTAACAATGGCTTTTAACAGTGAACTAAGGCCAACCGGAATGGTGCGGACCAGCCGTGGTGCGTCGGCATAGGTAATGGCGATGTCGGTCGACTGCTCGCCCATATCGACAATTAAGCGGGCGTCAGTTAAACCGGACGGCAGCAAAGAGCGGATCATTGCAATCGGGTCAGGCTCGGCCGCAATAACGTTCAATCCCAGGCTTTCAATAAATTCCAGCCGTTCTTCGGCGTATGAAATTGCCGTGCTCGTTAGAAGCACTTCTTGCTGCTTGGGGTCGTGCAGGCTTTGCCCAAGTGGCACCCAGTCGACCTTGGCTTCGTCGACCGCCATAGGAATGTACTGGTCAATTTGGTACTTAATCGTACTGCGTAGTTCTGCTTCACTCATGGTCGGTACGTCAATTACCGTCGTGAACGTCTTTTGCGACGGTAAGCCAATAGCAACGTCGCGCGTTTTTATACCGCTCTGCCCTATAGCCGTCATAATAATTTCGCCTAATTTTCGCTTTGCTTCCGGAGAGTCGCTAGCAGTCGTTTTGGCGTCGACTGGTGCGTAGCCGTAATGTGACAGATTCCACCCCTGGCCGCCTCCGCTTAACTGCACAACGCGAACGGCATTGGTACCGATATCCAGCCCGAAGAAGTCGCCCACACTTTTTACTAATGCCATATTACGCCTCATTATACATAAGCGGTATACCCCCGACAAGCGTTTTTGACAGTAGTTATAACTAGAAGCGTGGTGGCTGTTCGGTAATCAGTTCGGTCCGAGCAACCGGACGGTCCGTGTTTACGCCCGCGTACGCCGACAAGAAGTTGCTGGCACGAAGGTCAAAATTCTCTGCCCAAGCGTCGCCTGGTGCGTCTTTCGTACGATACGCATATAGCTGATCGGCGACTACGTACCCGTTGAATTTCAGCTCATTCTGACACATACCAGAATTGAGCAGGCCCGAGGTGCTGAATGCCTGGAAACCAGCGACTCCCGGAGTCGGTACGCCTGGCGACGTTCCACAGGTACTTAGCCTGCCGTATGTTCCAGTAGTATTTAAGGCCACTAGCCACGGGTCAATTTGGGTAACAGTTGGGGCGACAATTATATTGTCGGCAACAATCTTTACTTCTGGAATACCCTTGATCGAATTATATCCGTTGTTATCTGCCCCATCATTGTCATACGTAAGATTGCCGGTAATATATAACGTGCCGTTATAGCGCAGTACCCGCTTGTCACCTTCGCCGAACGTCGTTGCACCAAGGATGTTCCCAATCGCAGTGCCCATACCGGGATTGTACGATGGCGGCAATACACCGCCGTAGCGGCCGTACACACCATTGTTCGCAAATGTCAGCGCCGACCAAAACAGTTGCGAGTTCGGTCCGCCACCAAGGAGCCCGCTACCCGATGCCATATTAGTATTCGTTCCATTCGAGAACACGCCATATTCACCCCAGCTACCGTAGCTTTGCGCGGTCGGTGCCTGGTAACTAAGACTAGTGTCGACTAAGTTCCCTACTTTTAGGTCGTGTCCGGTCACGCGAAGTTTCGGTGTTATGCCGGACGTCGCACAGCTAAGATCACTGTAACTCCAATCCGTATCGTCGGTCGTTAAGTGTGTAGGATTTTGAATTCTTGCAAAGAAACAAAGACGTGTGCCGGGACTATCTGGTCCGCCACCGGTATAAGGGTTTATGCTGTGGCTAGGTTGTGCTGCGTATGTTCGGTCTGCAATCTTCGTGCAACCGATTCCACCCGCAGGTAATACGTTCCCGCCACAGGGGTTGACGCCATTGCCGACATAATCATTTCGTAAGTTTCTCGTCGCTGGCTCGCCGTTATAACGAACAGCGAAGATTTGCCAAGGATGCGCCTCAGGTACCGGTCCAGAGCCTGTCTTGTTAATGACCGCGTTGACGGTAAGATTGGGGTAGTAGGAGTAGGTACTTGGTGAAACGCTCAGTGCCGGCCGAAGGCTGTAGTTGCAATTTCCATTCGCATAAATACTATCTTCTGGAATGCCGACGCTCAATGTATTGTAATGCGGACTGAAGGCATTATACGAACCACCGACGCCATCAACGTTCGTGCCGGCGTTGTACACTACGAGTTCATAACTATCCCCTCGGACGATTGCCGATGTCTTTATCGTCAGCCTGTTGTTATCTCTGTTGCTTCCACTTAATTTCCAACGCTTGTGGTCTGCATCCCAACGTTGAATATTCCTAAAGTCACTTTCGTCGTATTCATTCCTATCAAGCTTACTCCCGTTTCGTTCCACCCACATGTAGGTATCGCCAAAAACTGTATCGGCGTCATAGAGCTTGACTTGACGCACACCGGCAGGTCCGACATCCCTGTAACAAGGGTATCCGAATGGGACAGAAGCTCTGACGTGTTTGTTGGGGGCTTGATTTGGGTCATCATCGTAGGCGCTCCGAAGGCCGAATTCCTGGGCACTATCGTTTTTGGTCAATGCCAGTTTTCCATTTGCAACGTTGTCACCCTTAAGGACCATGCGGTAATTTAAGTCATTGCCCGAACCTGCCGGTAACCTTGGCGAGGTATTAAAAAATACCGTTATTTCCGCCATCCTTTTTTGCGATCCAGGGTCATCTATTAGGGTACCGTTTGGAAAATTAAATGTATTGCCGTAGAACTGCCCGGTGTCGCATACTTTATCAATCGGAATGGTATGATTCACCACATTGTTCGCTACCCTAATACGGATGGTTATATTGCCAGATACTTGCGATTCATTAACATGGCACACCCTACCTTTGATTCCGTCGGTTATTTTTAGTTGCTTACCATTCGCCGACGTATCCCAGTTAGGGTAGTAAGCGGCCATCTTGTTTTGCAACACCTGCGCTACGCTAAGATTCTTCAAGTGCAAGTCCAACGCACCAGTTTTATCACCAGCCGTCATATCTGAAGGATTAGGAAGCTCATCGGAAATTCCGGCGAAAACTATCTGCGTTCCCAGCAAAACGCTTAGCGATACCATCGCTAAGAAGACTATCACCCCTCCTCTGCCCAGCTTATTAAACCGCCTCATTGTAGAATTATTGTAGCATGAGCATTTTGATAATTAGAGAGTATTGGCGGCATCTGTGTCCGTGAAATTGAACAGGGCGCGTACCGGTACGGGATCTCTCCCGACCGGTACGCGCCCTTGGCGTACTTCGAACAGCGCGTTCCGTGTGTCACCGCCCGGTTAGAAGCGGCGAAGCACCACCCTGGTCCCGAACCGCACCTTGATCACCGTGCCCTTGCGGATCTTCTTGTAAGTCACCGCCTTGTAGCTCACGGTGTAGGACTTCCGGATGGTCTTGCCCCGCTTGGGGTTGATGATCACCCGGTAGTGAGTGGCCTTGGTCGCCTGACGGCTTCCCAGGACCACCTTGACCCGGTTGTACACGCGGCCCTTGTGCAGCAGCACGATCTTCGCCGTCGGCTTGACCGTGATTGGAGTCCCCGACGTTCCACACTTCGGAACGTCGACCAAGAGGGTCGCTCCCAGACGTCGTGCAGTGTTGGCCGGGTCACCTGCCGGTCCCTGATCCGCCAGCCAGAACTTCACCTTGTAGGTGTAGCCCGGGTTCAGGCCAGGCTTCTGGACGTCGAAGGTGATCAGCGGAATGCCGATAGTTGCCCCGTCGTAGATTCGCTTGACCGGCTTGGTGTCGATCGCTGTGAGACCACCGCCGTCAGCGGTTGCCTCCGGGTACACCTCACCGATGTAGCGGCCATCGCTGCCCGCCACGTTGGTGATGTAGGCCGTGGCTTCGCGCACCCACAGACCTTGCGAACCCATCTTGCAGGCGCCGACACTGACCCAGTAGGTGTTGGGCCCAGGAGTAGCCGTGACCGCCGTGTTGAACGACAGCGTCCAGGCCGGTCCGTTGACGTACCCGCCCGCAGTCGAATCGTAGTGCGTCGACTGCACGAACACCTGGCTCGCACCGTTCGTCGAGTTGGGCCGGTCCCAGTTGTAGGGGTTCCAGCTTCCGTCCTCGTAGGCGATGTGGTTGCCGTTGGCGTCGTTGACGTTCGGGACCAGGAACTCGTCCAGGTCAGACCCCGAGGGGTCGTAGCACGTCGGCGGCGGAGCGATAGCCGGGTCTCCCGACACCAGCGTCACCGTGCAGGACGGCGCAGCCGGAATAATCGGGTCACCCGGAGCGGCCGAAGCCGGGGCGACGCCAACAATCGGCGCCGTCATGGTCAGCACAACAGCCATGGGGGCGATGAGCACCCACAGCTTCTTGAATCGAGACATCGCTGCCTCCTCTCTTTCCCGCCTAGGCGGGCTCTGTGGGTGATGATCAGACAAGCGCTGAATTGTCGAAGTACGAGGCCATTTGACGGGCCTCAAGTGTCGTATTCCTAAAGTGTGGACACGAGCTCTCGTCAATTCAGCCTTGACCAACCACCACAAGGGTAATTGTCAAGTATATTTTAGTATCTTTTCTGTGGTATGTACAGCATAAGCGTCTTAAATTCCAGCGCTTTTTTAACCACGACTGCCTCTGTTACAATAGAACGTAGTTATGTCACTTTCAATTGG
>DEBQ01000006.1:237718-281165 GCA_002348605.1 Candidatus Saccharibacteria bacterium UBA2952 | reverse complement strand
GGAGTTCTACTTCGCCACCGAACGCAACCCGCGCTACCAGCTGGGTTCGAACCGGCGGCCGTACCAGCGCACCGACAACTACATCTGGGGCGTGTCGAACAAGCTGAGCGACCTGGCCCGCTACGTGCGGACCAACATGCACCAGCCGTTCGTCTCGATCGACCAGCTCCCTCAGGAGCTGAGCGAGCTGAAGCCCCACCTGGTCGATGTGATCATCCAGCGGGTGCAGCACCAGATCCTCGAGCTCGTCCTCGGGGTGATGCGCAACCACGAGATCTGGTACGACGAAGGGGTCGGCATCTGGCAGATCTGCCAGAGCAGCGTCGACTACTTCCGGCTGTACCGCAAGATGGCCAAGACCATGGTCAAGGTCGACTCGCGGGAGTTCCACGGCAGGGTCCGGTCGCAGAGCCGCAACCGCGGCATCCCGGCTGGTGTCTCGGTCAGCTTCGCCTGACCGCCAAGACTTCCGGGAGGCGGAACAAGGAGAGTACGATGAGCAGCCACAGCAGGGTGCGCTCTACGGAAAACTTGTTCCGCCTTCCCGGCGAAACTTCTCCGTATGGAGTTATTTTTTTGGCTTGAAGTTAAGACAGACCGAATTAATACAGTAGTGTTGGCCGTTGGGTGAACTATCATCAGCAAATAAGTGTCCTAGGTGACTGCCGCAGTTGTTGCATACGACTTCGGTGCGGTGCATGCCAAGCGAATCATCGTCTTGCAGTTTGACTGCGCCCTTACTTGCCGCTTCGCTAAACGCCGGCCAACCGATCAGTCCGGGGACTGTTGATTCGTACTTCGCGTCAGACGGAAACAAAGCCTGACCACATGCCACGCAGTGGTACATACCGTCTTCGTTAAAGTCGACGTATTCGCCACTTCCTGGGGCTTCGGTTCCCTTTTCTCGGAGTACCCGGTACTGTTCTGGGGTCAATTTGTCTTTCCATTCAGCGTCTTGCATATTCACCTACCCAATCCGTTCTAGCGCGATAATAAACGCCGCTTCTTTTAGCGAACATCCCTCAGCGTCGGCTCGCTGCATAACGGCCTGCATGGCGCTCGACAAAATCTCATCCAGCCTGTCGTTCACTTTTGATTCGCTCCATGTTTTGCCAGATTTGTTTTGCTCCCATTCCAGGTAACTCACAATCACGCCGCCAGCGTTGGCAATGACATCAGGTACTACGGTTACATTCCTTGTTTCAAGCGCCTGATTTGCATCGTCCGACACAGGTCCGTTGGCAAGTTCCAGCACAACGTCCGCCTTTACGTCCGCTTGGTTCTCTAGCGAAATGACATCTTCCAGCGCGGCCAATACCAGTATGTCCGCATCCCAACTAAGTATCATGCCGCTATCAGCTGTCTTGGCGCCATCATGTTCCAGCTCGTCTGCAAGGTTGCGAGAAAACTCGCGCTTCGCAAAATCAAGCCCATCGTCGTTGTAGTACGTTTTTCGAGAGTTAGCGCTAGCGACAATCTTTACGCCCAGTTCTTGCTCAGCCAGTTTCGCGAAATAAAACCCGACGTTGCCTATACCCTGCACTGCTACTTTTAGTCCGCGCGGTTCGATGTGCGCTGCCTTTAAGTATTCGCGCAGGGCGATCATGCCACCGCGACCGGTAGCTTCGGCACGCCCTAACGACCCACCGTTTTCAATGCTTTTGCCGGTAAAGCTAGCTTTGGTTTGGTCACCAGTCAACCGTTCGTACTCATCGACCATCCAGTCAATCACCTGCGCGTCAGTGTTAACGTCTGGTGCTGGTACATCGATATCGGGACCAATATCGTCCTTTAGTGCTCGTACATATTCCCGAGCAACCTTTTCAACCGTCGCACTGTCGTAATCGCGGGGATCGAACGCTACCCCGCCTTTGCCGCCGCCCATTGGAATATTCACGGCAGCGGTCTTTATGCTCATGAGTGTCGCGAGTGCCTGCACTTCGTCTTTGTCGACATGCGGATGGAACCGCACCCCGCCCTTGAACGGGCCACGTGCATCGGAGTGCTGAATTCTGTACGCTTGTAGCCGTAAGTCTCCGGCTTCAATCATAAAATTATGCACTGCTTTAGGCGTAAGAAAGGCCTGTTTTTTGGTTTCGTTCCAATCAAGTTTATCTGCCGCGCGGGCGATCATGGCCTGGGCACTTTCGAGCATATTCATAGGCCTAGTATACGCCTCCTACTATTCGCGGGCGCCCTTTAAAGCTCCTGCGTACCAGATAAGTGTTTCTAGTTGAGCTTTCAAGGTATTTTGCTGACCTGAGGTAGCTTCGTTCAGGCCTTCTTTTACCATGCCGTTTTCGTCAATGACTTCGCCTATTCGGTCAGTAAAGAATAGCGCCTGCGGTACGGTTACCGCACCAACGCCAGGCAGGGCCATGCGAAGACTTGCGATTGCCTGTGCTCCACCGGAAGACCCGTGCCCCACTAGCGCTACCGGCTTCTTTTCCATTTGAAAGTCTAGGTAATCAATCGCGTTCTTCAGCACGCCCGACGTCGTACGGTTGTATTCCGGCGTCACGAACACATAGCCGTCAAACTCGGCGATTTTGTCGAGCCACTTTTTAACTTCTGGTTTTGGTGATCGGTTTGGGTTGTACCGTGGGCTGATTGGTTCGTCCATGAACGGCATTGGGTAATCTTTAAGATCAATCGTTTCAACATCTGCAAGCTTTTCGGCTTCATCGGTTACCCACTTTGCTAAACGATCGGTTACACGGCCTTCACGGACACTTCCTATTACGACTGCAATTTTCATGCGGCTCCTTTTTATCATTACTATACTTTATATAGTATAGCATGATTGAGCCGCTGAACAGGTGAACGATTTAACCTTTTTTCTTATCAATCCGGTCGAGTTTGGCGCCGTGAATCACAAAGTAAATCACCAACGCGGTGGCGAATAACGTGATGAGCGACGATAAAATTGCCCCCCAGCCAATCGCCACCTCTGGTTTCGTACCGTGCGCTTCCTGCAACACGAGCTTAAGACTGTTCAAATCAACACCTTGAGTCAAAAGCGACACCAATGGCGAAATAAAATTATCGACGATCGACTTTACGCTCGCACCAGCCGCGGTTCCGATTGCCAGACCGACTGCCAGTCCTACGACACCTTGTTCACGAATAAAGTTAAAAAATCCGGCTGCACGTCCGCCTGAAAGCGCGGCTGCTCTGGCTTTGGCAGCCTCAGCTTTCGCCTTCGCAGCTTCTATACGCGCTTTGGCTGCTTCGCGCTTGGCCTGTGCAGCAATCTGTTTGTCGGTAGCCATACAAAATTCTCCCTTGTTATAAGAGAGATTATAGTCAAAATAAAGATTCTTCAAAAGAGTTGCCCCGAGGGGCGACCGGGCGATGGGTCTCATCGCGCTTGGTCGCCCCTCGGCTGGGAGAGCCGGCGTCAGACGTGGGTGGTCTGTCGCAGGCAGATGAAGTGGTCCCTGCTCTGCTGGTACGCGCCGCTGCTTCCGTCGCGACCGTAGGTCACGATCCCGTGGTTGTAGTGGAGGCTGCGCACCGCCTTGCTGAACTGGGTGTTGCTGACGTCTTCTGGAGCGATCCCCAGCTGGTCACGGATGTCACCCATGGTGGCACCGTGAACGACGACGCCTGGCTCGAGCCGCTCGAGGATGTCCTGCCGTACTTCCGGCCTGCTTCCTGCCACTGCTTCCTCCCGAATTGTTGAGGTTCTTCGGAAAACGGCCCTGTTGCCGCCTTCCGCTCTTGCGTGCGTCACACTGAAAGAAAAGAGCCGAGGGTGTTCCCTCGGCGTTTCGTGTTCAGTGAGACTGGAAAACTACGCCGAGGGCACGTCAAAGCGGACGATGAGAATGAGTCCGAATTGTCGCTGTGTACTCGTCATAGATAGTTCCTGTTCCCAAATTATACGCCGATTCTTTAAGAGGTCAACTACATTCGTTCCGGAGCGTCAATACCAAGCACGTTCAGTCCGCGTTTTAAGCTGGCGGCATACGATTCAACCAAGAACAATCGTTCTGCTTCGCGCTCGTCACCAATAATGCGCTGGCGTTCGTAAAAACGGTTAAATACCTGCGCTAGTTCGTACAGGTAGTTACATACCAAGTGCGGCATCAGTTCCTCGGCAGCGCGTTCTAGTACTTCAGCAGCTTGCGCAAGTTTTTGAACCAATAAGCGTTCGTCATCTGTCAGGTCATTAGGCTGCTTCGACTTACCTGATGATTTAGCAAGAATCGAGCGAGCCCGGGCATACGCGTACTGCAAGTACGGTCCAGAGTTGCCGTGCAGGCTCACCGACGTGTCCGGGTCGTACACAATGTCGCCGCCAATACGGTTTTGTAGGAACGCATATTTGACTGCGCCTAACGCAGCTGACTCATTTGCTGCGTCGTGCTGGGTGCGCTGGGCGTCGCGTGCAGCCGCAAGCACATCGAGCGCCAACAGTACCGTTCCCTTTCGGCTACTCATCTTTTTGCCACCAGCCAGTTTTAAGTTGCCGTGCGTTAGGTGAACACTACGCTTTACCAGTTCTGGTTCGAACTGCTCAATGCTCTTTTGCACCACCTTCATATACTGTTCAATGTCGTTGCCGGTAATAATGATCGACTTGTCAAAGTTATAATCAGCCCATTTCTGCATGATCAATCCGACATCCTTAGCTTCGTACGTCGGCAGGCCTTCTGAGTTTATGAACACACGGGTGTGCAGACCGTGCTTTTCGCCATTAAATACCACGGCGCCGTCGCTCATTTCGTACACGCCGTCTTCAAGTCCCTTTTTAACGGTCGCCACACCGGTTGGTGTCGTCACACTTTCAGGGTAGTATTTTTCAAACTGCACTACACCAAGCTCATCGTAAAACAGCTTAAAGTAGTCATAGCTCCAGGTCCGCGCCTTCCAGTACAACTGCGCCAATTTTGAATCGTGATCATCATCAGCCGTTAGTTGGTACAGCTGCTTGTTCAGTTCAATAATTTCTCTCTTGGCAGCCTCGTCAGTTTCGTAGGCTTCGTTCCCTTCAACGTAGCGCGCACTCAGCCACGCCGATCGTACATGTAGGTCATCTTCAAGTTCATCAAGCTTTTCGGGCAGTATACCGCCAAACGTCTTAATAATCGCCCACATGTTTTTAGCCACGTGCAACCCTACGTCGCCGCCAAAGTTTACGCGGTGCACGTTGGCACCAGCTTGTTCAAGCAGCCGGGCAATCGCGTCGCCCACAATGGTCGTATATAGATGACCAGCGTGCAGTACCTTGAACGGATTGGGGTCAGAATATTCTGCTACGACAGTTTTGCCTGTCAGTGGCTTGGCCGGTTCGCGCAGAGCTTCAGCAAGTAGTGCGTCGTCGTTGAGGCGCAGATTTATAAAACCAGGTCCTGCTACACTCGCTTCAGCGAATTCACCAGAGTCTTTTAGTTTGCCGGCAATCTCATCAGCGATTTCGCGCGGGTTCCGCTGCAAGCGGCCAGCTAGTTGCATGGCGACGTTGGTACTGTAATCGCCAAACTGCGGCTCCGGACGCGTTAATACGGCCTCGACATCGAGGTCGTATAGGTCTTTTACCGCACCAGAGACTATTTCATTCATCACGCCCCAGTATAACAGGGGCGAATATGTACTACTAGAGCGCGCTTTTGATCAGACCTAAGAACATCGGGTGTGCTTTGTACGGCCGCGACCTAAATTCAGGGTGAGCCTGCGTAGCCAAGAAGTATGGGTGGTCGGCCGCTTCAACGTATTCGACCAGCTTGCCGTCGGGCGACGTGCCCGAAATTACCAAGCCGCCTTTTTCAATGTCATCTTTGAACCGCTGATTCACTTCATAGCGGTGGCGGTGGCGTTCAATAATGTCCGTCGTGCCATACGTGTTTGCAGCGACCGAACCCTCTGTCAGGACTGCTAGGTAATCACCTAGGCGCAGTGTGCCACCAGTCGACTCCTTGCCTGCCTGCCCTTCCATGATGTACACCACGTCGTGTTTAGTAGTCGGGTTGAATTCGGTGCTGTTAGCGTCAGTCAATCCTGAGCGACGGGCAGCCGCAATGACTGACACCTGCAAACCTAAACAAAGTCCCAGGTACGGTTTTTTATGCTCCAACGCGTAGTTCGCAGCGGCAATCTTGCCCTCAATGCCACGCTCGCCAAACCCGCCTGGAACCACCAATGCGTCCACGGCTGCAAAGTCATCATCACCGCACTTCTCGGCGTTAATCCACTTAATGTCAACGTCAACTCCCAACGTCCAGCCGGCCGCCTTCAAGGCTTCAAGCACGCATATATAGGTATCCTCGTTTTCCATGTACTTAGCGACTAGTCCCACTGTCACCTTTTTGTCGAACGACGCGTTCACGGCTTCGGTCAAGCGGTTCCATTTGCCGAGCTCTGGCTCAGTGTCATTACCGGTGAACTTACTGAGTAGCGTATGTAGCGGTGACTTAGCAATGATTTCAGGAATACGGTACACCGTATCAACGTTTGGCATGTCCACTATGTAGTCTTGCGGAACGCCACTAAGCAGGCTGATTTTTCGTGCCACGTTTTCGGGCGCCGGAGTTTCGGTGCGCACAACCACAGCGTCCGGGAATATGCCGAAACTGCGCAGGTCTTGCAGCGCGTTCTGAGCAGGCTTGGTTTTGAACTCTTTAGACGTACCAATAAACGGCACGTATACGACATGTATGAACAAACAGTTCTCGCGGCCGACCTTTTGGCCCAGTTCGCGAATAGCTTCAATGAACGCCAAGCCTTCGTAGTCACCTACCGTACCGCCAATTTCAACGATATGCACGTCGCTGCCCTCGGCTGCTTCGACGATCTTTTGCTGAATGGCGTTAGTAAAGTGAGGCACCAACTGCACCGTCTTGCCACTCAGGTTACCGGCCCGTTCGCTAGCAATTAGCTCGCTCATTATCCGCCCGGCCAGGCTGGCGTTCTTTTGCGTTAGCTCAATATCCAAAAAGCGTTCGTAGTGGCCAAGATCCAAATCGGTCTCGGCTCCGTCTTTTGTCACAAAGCATTCGCCGTGTTCCGCGGGATTCAAAAGACCCGCATCTACATTGAGATACGGGTCACATTTTTGAATGGAAACGTATTCACCTTTTGCTTGAAGTACCGAACCGATACTCGCTGCGGTAATACCTTTCCCTACCCCCGACAGGACACCGCCTGTCACAAATATGTATTTCTGTTTGGCCTGTTTGCTCCCATGGGTGTTTGTCGTTTCCATGGGATTTCATTATAACAATATAAATTGCGTAACCGCTATCCATAGAGTGTTGTGATTTTGTGACACACCAGTGGTAGCGTATTTGGAATCTGACAAATTTCCGTAGCTATTTGCACATCAGCGCTTATGCTTGTTGTTTTAATGCTCCATAACTCATTCTTTGTTACATGATATATTTGTAGTGTGACGAAGTAGAACCCCCGGAAGGATACTTCCATGAGATCCCTTCGGGGAATGTGACTCACCGCCCACCCCGTGAAACGTAGCAAATTGATACATACGTAACTAACGTGAATTAGGGGTGGATCACCAGGGACCGTGCTCCCAAAGCACACCACCCGATAGAAGGCTAAGGGCACCTAGGGCTCTTGGCAAACCCACGACCTTCCCGTCAGGCAGGCCAGCAGCGACAACCAGGATTGCCCGTTCATTAGGCAGTTTAAAGAGTGCGTAATAGCTCACTGGTCGAGTTGGGTGCGCTGATACACGGAATGACAGTCGGCAAAGACCGGCACGACCCGCGGCAATCCAGCCGCGGGTCATTAAATTTATGCTTGCAATACTGCCATTCCAGGAGTTTAATCTCATACGACGTACACGCCCGTCCGGCCCTGCCGGACACTTCCGAAGGAGTTTCAATGAAGATTCTCAAGGTTCTCGCGGACGCACTCGCCGGCGTTGTCGGCTTGTTCTTCCACGAGCCCAAGTGGGTTGGGACCCTTGCCTACGAGCAGGAGACCGCCCGGCGCAACGCCCAGCTCGACCAGGTCGCCCAGCTCGTCTGAGTCATCGAGCCGTCTCCGTACTGGCGGGGTAGGCACATCGCTTACCACGCCAGACGGACTTTTTTATTGCTATACTTTACTAATGCTTATGTATCACACCGACGGTAGCGCCAGCCCCAACCCAGGCCCTGGTGGCTACGCCGTCATACTAAATAAACAACCAGTCGCACTCGGTACTGAACCTGGCGGCGGCGAAACTACCAACATTCGTATGGAAGGTTTTGCTATCGTCGCGGCGCTCAAACACGCCAATGGTGCCGAATGTCAGATTTATACTGACAGCGAGTTCTGGATAAATGTCATTACCAAATGGTCACTCGGGTGGGAAGCTAATGGCTGGAAGAAAAAGGGCGGCGAGATTAAGAACCTCGACATCGTGCAAGAAGTCTGTCCCCTCTTCCGCTCATCAAAAGCCACGCTTGTTTGGGTCCGTGGCCATAACGGCGACGAAGACAACGAACTCGCCGACGTCTGGGCCAACAAGGCGCGTGAAGGCGCCCATGTCTGAAAAATTAATGTTGACTGTGAGTCACATTTAGCATACTATTGATGTAGGCCAGAGTTAATCTGGCGCTCCTTCACAACACAAGGTCGTCAACACGAGCGGAAGCATCGGTGAGCAATCACCACTAACGGCTATAAGCCACATCAGCTGTCATCATTTGTGATTAGCAGCGAGTTGTAAAATTGGGCCAGACAGGGATTCTCTGGGTCCGACTGTCCAGCCACCATTAGTGAACCGAGGCAGGATCCGCGCCAACTACTCCACATTACGTGACACACTGACGACTGGTGGGGAACATTTTGTTCTTACACCTCAATAACTTTAAACGGAGGAAACATCATGACCGGCAAACGGCATGCACTCAACTCCCTTTCAGAGGCACTGAGGCGTTTGGAAGAGCAAGGAGTAGTTGGTGAAGATGCGTCCAAGGTCGTCCAAGGCAAGACGAAGGTTCTGGAGCGAGCACTCGCGACCAAGAATCTCAAGCTTGTTCAGAAGACGATAGCGGACATAAGCGACATCATTCGCAAAGAAGTCGAGCGGTAACGCATCATCCTGCCTCAGTTGCTTTTTTAGATTATGAAATACAATTACGCATTCAGGACAATTAGGTCAACAAAGCAGTTAACGCAGAAAGAGTTGGCAGATTTCGCAAACGTTTCCGCCGGATATATATCGAAGATTGAAAAAGGTGAAAAAGTACCAACCCTAGAAGTTATAGAGAAAATCTGTGAAGGTACCAATATACCCTTCCCTGTGTTCGCATTGCTTAGTAGCGAGGCAAAGCCAGCGGCTCTAAAATATGAGTCAGAGTTAAACACTATCAAGCGGTCATTGATGGAGCTATTGCCTGATGGCACCAAAGAAGCAAAGACATAGCGGGCCAATCAAGGGTGTCAGAGAGCTGACTAATATACTGGGCTTCGATCGTGATGTATTGTATTCAATCATCAATGCCCCTCAAGACTACTACAGCCCGTATGATGTTTATAAAAAATATGACAAAAAGACAAAACTTCATCACTGGCGTCACATCGATAATCCGCAAGGCGCATTGAAGCTAGTTCAAGAGCGAATTACAAAGCACGTACTCAATCCGGTGGCGCACATACTGCCGAATCATTTGGTAGGCGGTCTGCCTGGCAATTCACTAAAAGACAATGCAACACCTCACCTAGGTAGAAATGTTGTTGTTGAAATGGATTTAGAAACTTGCTTCGACAGCGTTTCCAGCAAGCAAGTCCGGACTGCTTTAATTGCCGCGGGGTTCGGACGGGATGTAGCCACAATTATTACAAAAGCGTGCACTTTCCAAAACAGATTACCTCAAGGCTCTCCAGCGTCAACGATCCTGTGTAACTTCGCTCTATTGGATATGTCTAACGAGATACGAACAGAAGCAGATTCGCAATCCTGCAACTTCACAATGTACATTGATGACATAACTTTGTCGGGTAAAAAAGCTGAGGTATACGGTCTGATTCCGCGAGTGTATAAGATCGCGACTGCTCATGGTATGAATATCAACTCTGGAAAAACCGAGATCTTTGCTCATAACCGGCAGCAGGAAGTCACGGGCGTACTAACTAATATGAGGCTTGCTATTGCAAAACGGAAAATAGAAATGATCCGTCGGAAAATTATCGCCTCCGCTAAGGAGCTGCCGATTAATCGGAGACTAATTAGGTCACTTTACGGTCAAGTGTACTGGGTATACTTTATTGATCCTATTGAGGGCAAAAGACTGCTGAAGTTATTAAGTGAAACGATTGCGGACAAGCCAATGTATGAAGGGCCGAGGCTGACGAAAAAATTAACCCGGCAATGCAAAGGCCACAACTCACAGCACAAAGTACCCGCTTAGATATTAGGTCGTATAGGTCCAGTATTGTTAGTCGTACAGCACAAAGAAACTATCCTCCAACTGCGAGGATATTTCCTTACAGCGATTTCCTAAGCTAGGAAAATGTTAGAAATATCAAGACGATATTAAGCAGGGACACAACCCCAGCGATTCCCCACACGGCATAGGTAATCGCTCTGTGATTAGTTTGGTCGCCCATGATTCGCTTACTCGATGTAATCATTGCGAGCGGAATAAGTGCAAATGGTACTCCAAAGCTGAGACCAATTTGCGATACGATGAGAGCCTGTGTAGGGTCGATGCCAAGACCAAGCACGATAAGTGCTGGCGTAAGTGTAATTAACCTCCGAACCAAAATATGAATCCGCTTTTTTAGTAACCCATGCATAATGACGGCGCCGGCTTGGCTACCGACAGATGTCGAGACAAAGCCCGAAATAAGCAGCGATATAGCGAACAAGAAGCCTACGGCCGGCGAGACATTAGTGCCGAGCGCATGGAATATACCCTGCAATGTGTCAGTTCCCTCCAGACCGCGTAGCGCGGTAGCAGCAAGCACCAGCATAGAGATGTTTACTCCACCGGCCAGCACCATTGCGATACCAACATCAAAGCGCGTGGCTTTTAAGTATTCGGTAATCTGCTTTTTATTTACTTTGCCGTGGCGATCACGCGCTAGCGCTGAGTGCAAGTACACGACGTGCGGCATGATGGTTGCCCCCAGCATTGCGGTGGCAAGCAGCACGGTTTCGGTACCGTCGAACCGCGGTACTAAGCCGCCTAATAGCTGTATGGGCTCGGCAGGTTTAATAATAAGTCCGACAATAAAGCCGATTGGAATAACCAGCAGTAGCGCCATAATCATGCGTTCGAATATGTGCGTCCGTCGTGATTGATACGCGAGCAGTAATACCGTTGAAACAACACCAGTAATGAGTCCCCCGACGACAAGCGGAAGTCCAAACAAAATATTGAGCGCTATCGCCCCACCGACGACTTCGGCGATGTCACACGATATAGCGACAAGTTCAGCCTGCGCCCAATAAGCAAGGCGCGATTTTCGCCCCAGCTTTTCGGCCACGACTTCGGGCAGTGATTTGCCCGTTACCAGACCAACCTTGGCGCTTAAATACTGCACCAACATGGCCATAAGGTTGGCGGCGACCAGCACCCACAGCAGCAAGAATCCGTACTGCGCACCGGCCGAAAAGTTAGCCGCGAAGTTACCTGGATCGACATATGCCACGGCCGCCACGAATGCTGGGCCGAGCAGAGTTAATATACGGCGTGCTTTTTTAACCATTACTTGTGCTCCTTAAATTCAACAGGTACGGACGCGCCAAACCGAACTTCTTTAACGTCAATCACTCCACGGACAGTCATATTTGGGTATTCAAGATTATAAATCACGTCAACCGAACCAAACACAGCTTCGTTCCAGTCATATCCAAGCTCACGGGCGGCATTCTTTACGACATCTTCGGAATCAGCTTCGATTTCGATATACGGAGCGATCCATGGCCATTCGTCTATCACGACTTCGGCATCACCGAATTTCCAGGTTTCGCGTTTTGATTCTTGGAACGTATGGTAGTTCAGACCGAATTCACCAAAAATAGCCAATGTTTCGTCAAAGTCGCTAACAATGATTTCGCGCTCTTTGGCCCCAGTTAATGAGTTCTCGGTGAATTGTTTAAATGTAGCGGTAATTTTGTCGCCTTCGTCGCGTACCCGCAGGTAACCATGCCGCTGGCTGGTTTCTTCGGTTTCAATCAGCGCGCGCTTCATGAGGCGCATTGGGTGCTCTAACTTTGCTCCAGCTGCCTTTAGCTTGGCACGGACGTCGTCTATGTCGACGTTCAGGAACTTAACTTCGATTTCGGTTTTCATGACTGATCTACCTTTGTTATGCCTAGTTGTTTTTCAATCCGCACCACAGCACCCAACTGCTGTTCATGGAATTTAACAGACAAACTGCCCTGCTTCAAGCCAAGTTCTGGGTTGATTGACTTCCCCATGCCGGCAGACGTGAATGCGAGGTCATTGTGACGCTCGGCAAACCGAGCAAGACTACCAACCACGACTAGCTCGGCGTGCTCAAGCCCCTCTTTGTAGGGCGATCCGTCTTTGGGTGCGGGTAGTTCTAAATACGGCACTGTCCAGCCAGCAGCGGACAGATACTTGTTAAATTCGAATGTAGCAATCGGGCGGCCATTAATTTCGCTTTCCCCTACGAGCGTTGCTATTTCGGCGCACCGTTCCAGCATTTCGCGGTACCGTTCTTCGGTTTCAACCCGGTAGCAAATATGGTCAATCATGGAAATCTCTTCGCGCTCAATACCAAGGTTCTCTAGTCCGTCATCGACGCTCTGAATGAACCCCATGAAGTCGCCAATGATTTCTCGAACGCGTGCTGGCATGGACTACCTGCCAGCCTCAATCGAAAAGATAATCGAATACACAACCGCAAGGGCGATGACAATACTCGATGTCTTGACTGTTGTTCGAATGTCCATGATTTACTCCTAATTTTGGGGCGAAAAAAGGCGCGGATAAGTGTCCCTGCCCGCACCTTTCTTGCCGGTTACCCGGTTTATTTGTGAATGTGACTATTTGTCGCCGTTTTCGGCTGCTTCGTTCGCGTTTGGATCGGTTGGAACGTTTTCACCACGGTCGGCGCTTGGGCTTTGGCCCACTTCAGGACCCATACCCTGGGTTGACTTGCCCGAGTTGACCTCGTAGCTAGTGTTGGTTGATTCAAAGAAGTTGACCAGCTCTAGCGTGTCGTTGGCAGCTGCCATCCACTTGGCAGGGTTTGAAACCTTGTAGTGGGGGTCGAAGCCAAGTTCTTCTAACCGGCGGTCGGTCAGGTACTTCACGTACTGGTTGACGTAGTCCGCGTTCAAGCCCAAGATTCCCTTTGGTAGAAGATCGTTGTTGTACTTTTCTTCCATTTCAACGGCGTCCAGAATCATCTGCTTAATTTCGGCCGCAAATTCTTCGGTTTGAAGGTCTTCGTTTTCTTCAAGCACGGTAAGAATTAGGTTGATACCGAACTTAAGGTGCAGCGATTCGTCGCGAATAATCCAGTCCATAAGCGAACCGAAGTTACGCATAAGGTTACGCTGACGGAAGCTGAGCGCCACCATGAAGCCACTGTAGAACCAAATACCTTCAAGGATGATGTTGTACGCAATTAGGTTCTTTACGAAGTCCTTTTTGCCTTCAGTCGTCGTAATATCAAGCGTGTCTTCGGTCATGCGCTTGATGTACTTGGTTTCGAATTCTTCCTTAACCCGCATGCTTTCGACTTCGACGTGGCCGGCGTAGGCTTTGTCACGGTCAATTGGGAAGGTTTCGAGCACGTACTCGAAGCTCATACAATGGTTAGCTTCTTCCCACATTTGCTTGGCTAGGTATAAGTGACACTCAGCCGCGTTGACGTAGGGGTAAACGCCAAAGGCGAGTGCTTTATTGACCAATAGCTCGTTCGGGTTGAAGTAACTCATGAGGTACGTCAGCGCGTGCTTTTCCTCATCGGTCATTTTTTTCCAGTCGGCCAGGTCCTGACCTAACTGAATTTCATTTGGGAACCAGGTGTTAGCAACAGCCTGGTCATACAGGTCCATCGCCCACTGGTAATGCACGGGCTTCAGGAGCAAACCATCCTGAATGCCGGTGCCTAAAATTCCTGCCATAGTTTCACCTCCTTCGTCTCTCTACCTCTATTAATTATACGCCTATGAGCCGTTCGGTAGCCTGAGCGCCAACCAGTTCTTCTAGGTGGTCACGTGGTGTGCGCCCATCGATAAGCTCAACATCTGGTTCATAACCGACCAATTCGCTACGCAGCTTAGCTTCCCGGTCAAGGCGATCGAATTCGTCCTGTGTCCAGATCGGCAGGTCTGACCGCAGTATGTCAGCCGACATTATTCGCACCCGTCACAGATCGTTAGAAGTGCTGGGTCGATTGGTGCTGCAGCCTGGCCCTTTGAAGCAGCTTCTTCGTTGGCCTGTGCCTGCGCGTTCGCCATTGCCTGGTCGATTGCTGCCAGCTTTTCCTCGAGTGTCATTTCTTCGTTGATGATTGCGTTTGCGTTCATTGTGATTGTTCCCTTATACCCTTTAGTTTATTTTGCGAATGGTTGTTTATTTTGATCTAATCATGGGCTAACCCCTACGGCCTGCTTTTTCGCAAAGCCGAACCCTGATTTACGCTGTCCGCTGCTCTTCGCCAGTTCTTCCGATTTGTTGACCTTGGTGGTCGACTGTTCGGCCTGGTGACGAGGCTTGACGTGCAAGTAGTAAGTAGTTTTCAGTCCGCGCTTCCAGCATTCGGTGTAGATATCGACATAATCGTCGATGTTGCGGGTTTCGAGGTACATGTTGCGGCTAATCGCTTGGTCGACCCACTTCTGTGCCCGGGCCGCGACTTCGATGAAGGCGTATGGGCTCAGTTGGAAGCTGGTCTTGTAAACGTTCTTAATGTGCTGTGGAATGACGTCGATACCCTGAATGTCACCTTGGCGAGCCAACAGTTCGTCTTTGACTTCTTCCCACAGACCAAGTCGCTTCAGGTCGCGAACAAGGTTAGTGTTCACTTCTAGGAACTTACCATTCAAGGTGCTTCGGCTAAAGATCTGCGCGAATTGTGGGTCCAGACCAGGGGTCGTACCGGCGATGTGCGCGATGTTGGCGGTCGGTGCGATGGCCATAAGCGTTGCGTTTCGCATACCCTTCTTGACCTTCTTTCGCAGACCGTCCCAGTCAAGCTTGTGCTTGCGGTTGACCTTAACCTTAACCTTGCGGTCGGTTTCAAGTTCGTCAAGCGTGTCGATTGGCAGGATACCCTTACTCCAACCGCTACCCTTGAAGGTTTCGTAGGTGCCACGGGTCTTAGCCATGTCGGCTGACTCGTCAATGGCGTGGAAGCTGATGAACTCGACCAGTTCGTCGATTAGCTGGTAGGCTTCCTCACTCTCATAACTGTAGCTCAGTTTTTCAATCACGTCTGTGAAGCCCATTACACCTAAGCCAAGTGCGCGGTTTTTCAGATTAGAGTTCATAGCTTCTGGAATTGGCGTGTTGGTAATGTCACACAGGTTGTCGAGCTGGCGAATAGCCGAACGGGTGCTGGCGGCCAAGCGGTCCCAGTCCCAGGTCTTGTCTTCGTTCAGGTGAGCACTCAGGTTGATTGACACCAAGTTACAAACGGCGGTGTTGTCGGCGTCTTGCGGCAACGTAATTTCGGTACACAGGTTGCTTAGGTGAATCGTTGAAGTGTTGTTGTTCAGCGCGCGGACGTTAATAGTGTCTTTCCAGGTCAGCCATGGGTGGCTGGTTGCCTGTAGTACCGTCAAAATTTGGCGGAACTGCTGCATGGCAGGAACCTTAATGAAGTCGCGCATTTTGCCAGCTTCGGCCAGTTTGACGTATTCATTGTAACGAGCACTAAACTCGGCACCGTACAGTTCTGGCAGGTCTTTTACTTCGGCTGGGTCAAACAAGTACCAGTCGTCACCCTTCTGGACACGCTTCATGAACTCGTCACTTATAAATACGGCGGTGTTAGCCAAACGGGTACGAAGGTACGGGTCACCCGAGTTCTGCTTCAGGTCCAAAAACTGCGGGAAGTTCAGGTGCCAGTTTTCCATGTATAGAGCTGCGGCACCAGCTTTCTTACCCTTGCGGCTAACGGCAAACAGAGCCGTGTCGATCATTTTCATGAACGGAATCGGACCAGTACTTTCGGTGTTGGTCGTCTTAACCGGAGACCCCGCTGCTCGGAGCTTGTTCAAGCTGATTCCGATTCCCCCAGTTCCCTTGGCAATCCACATGACGTCGCGAATTCCTTTGGCGATTGACTCCATGTCGTCCTGCACTTCAAGCAGGAAGCAGTTCGAAAGCTGTGGGAATGAACCACCGGCGTTCACACGGGTCGAGCCACCTGGCACGTAGTCCAGGTTCGACATGTGCCGGTAAAAGTCGATAGCGGCTTCGGTCGGGTCTTTTTCGTTGAATGAAAGTCCCATGGCAATTCGCATGTGCGTAAACTGTGGAACCTCAATCGGAGCGCCAGATTGTTTACGCAATGCGTAGCGGTTCTTGTTGGTAACGACGCCAAGGTACTTGCTCAAGTGGTCGCGCGATGGGTCAAGCGCGGCCGCCAGCTTTTTGATGTCGAAAATCTTCGGGTCGGCCATACGAGTATCAAGCAGGCCTTCTTTGACGCCGTATTTAATGTATTCGGCGAACTTCTTTTCGTGCAGCTTCTTCAGCTCGGCCTCGGACTCGTAGTCACCCAAGATGTTCTTGTAGATGTTCTTCAGGAGCAGACGAGCGGCGATGGTGTCGAAGTCTGGGTCGTCTTTGACGTTCTGAAGCGCCGTGTGAATAACCGCTTCGTCCAGTTGCTCCGACGTAATACCGTCGAATAATGTTAGTTGCAGCTCGGTAGCTACTTGTACTACCTTGCTAATTTGATCAGGCAAACCCTCGCTCGCTTTTACGAGAGCCAGGTTGATCTTGTTGGCGTCAAATGGTTCGCGTGTGCCATCCCGCTTTACCACATGAATTCCGTTCATGATGTGTGCCCCTATTAGGTTGTTATTTTATGTTCGAATACCCAGTTCGCCTCCCTGCGAAGAGAACACAAAGCAACCTGACCCTTCATGGGGCCCTTCGTGCAGTATGGTGCCTTGCGTTACTGTGTATTTTATTGAACGACTACATATGTAGTGGTCTGCAAATTAATATAGACCCTATATATGGACCGTGCAAGACTTTTTTGGCAGTTTTTTTGACCACAAGCGCTAGCGGTATACACCACCCCTGGTGTGCCAGCCCTAGCGTGCTGTTTGTTATTTACAACGCTATATGTAGTGTCTAGTGAGTTTTCTGCTTGGACGATATATAAGTATGTACATATAAGAGAAGAGCCGGTCACAGATTAAAAACTGACCGAATGGTCAGGTCTTAACGTGGCGGAGAGAGAGGGATTCGAACCCTCGAGAAGATTGCTCCTCTACACGCGTTCCAGGCGTGCCAGTTCAACCACTCCTGCACCTCTCCGTATACAACAGATTATATCAGTTGTTAAATTAACCCTTTGGTTACGGTTGCTTTTATCTTTAGACGGTTTCTATAATAAGAACACATGTCGGCCAAATCTGCGAGTAAACCGGTAATTGAACTAACGGACCTTAAAAAGCGGTTCGGGGTTGGCGACGCCGAGCACTATGCGCTCGACGGCGTAGACCTGACCATTAACAAGGGTGAGTTCATTGCCATTATGGGGCCCTCAGGCTGCGGCAAGACGACACTACTTAATATTATTGGCCTGCTTGATCGTCCAACCGATGGCGAATACTTGCTCGACGGCGAAAGCGTCGAGGACCTGCGTGGTGGACAAGCCTCGCGTATTCGGGCAGGTCGAATCGGCTTTATTTTTCAAAGCTTCAATCTTATTGAGCGCTTAAACGTACTCGAAAACGTTGCCCTGCCCCTTACCTACAGTGGTCTCCCCCACATGAAGCGTATTCAGCGCGCGAGCGACGTGTTAAAAAGTTTTCACCTCCAAGAACGTGAATACTATATGCCGTGGCAACTCAGCGGCGGCCAAACGCAGCGTGTTGCCATTGCCCGGGCACTGGTCAACAACCCTAGTATCATATTGGCGGACGAACCAACCGGTAACCTGGACTCAAAGTCGAGCCATATCATTATGGAAGAACTAAGCGAGATCCATAAGCGTGGCAACACTATTTTAATGGTGACCCACAACCCTAACCTGACCACGTATGCCACGCGTGTTATTACCATGCTGGACGGCAAGATCGACACCGATACGGCAGAACCACGCGAGGCCGCCTTGAAGGTAAGCAAAAAACGTCCGCTTGGAAAATCCGCCAAGGCGAAGAAAAAGCCGGCCAAACGAAAAGGTAAGAAATCATGAGAATCCTTTTAAGCGACCACTACCGTACGGCGCGTCAATCACTCGACCGAGCACGACTCCGGACACTCCTAACCGTCACGGGCGTAGCGATTGGCGTGGCCAGTATCACGGCCATCTTGGCGTTGTCGGGCGGCGTTAACAAGGTTATCGACAAACAGGTAGCCGACCTCGGGCATTCCATCGCCATCATTCGGCCCCATACCGACGAACCGACTCTAGCTGACCTGTCCAACCCATCCCCATCAAACGCCTATTCGACCAGTCCTCTAGTAGAGCGCGATGTCAAAACGGTGCTCGACATGCCTGAAACCGACCAAGCCGCGCCGCTCATGACGTTGTCCGGCAGTGTACGCACCAAAGAAGTTACACCGAAGCGTAGTATTATTGTCGCCACCACCCCGGCACTTGAAAGCGTCAACCACCTAACGCTCAGTGATGGCCAATTTATCGACAGTGTCACCAAGCAAAATACAGTTGTGCTTGGCACGCAGCTTTCGATCGACTTGTTTGGCACTGAACAGTCCATCGGCCAGACACTTCTGATACGGGGCCAGGAATATACCGTTATCGGGGTAATAAAGCGCCAGAACAAACCGATCAACTATAACAATATCGACTTCGATTATGCCGCTGTGATTTCGCTTACCAGCGGAAAGTTATTCAATGGTGGCGTTGCCCAAATCCAACAAATCAACGTCAAAGCCAAAGACGGAACAGATATGCGGGCGTACAGCCAAAAGATTGACCAGGCCCTTCAGAAAAACCACGACGGCCAGAAAGATAGTGAGGTCGTGACCGGTAGCGCCATTGCTAAACCAACCAGCAACCTGTTCCGGTGGGTTAGTTCCGTTATGGCCGCAGTTGCCAGTATTTCACTCATCGTTGGCGGTGTCGGAATTATGAATATTATGTTGGTCGGTGTGTCCGAGCGCACGCGTGAAATCGGCCTTCGAAAAGCGGTTGGCGCGTCCAACCTAACCATTGTCGCCCAGTTTTTAATTGAATCGCTTATTATCAGCGCAGTAGGTGGCCTGCTCGGTTTTGTAGGCGGCTACTTAGTAGCATTCTTTATTAGCCTCGTTATTCCATACGACCCGACGTTCACATGGGCAATCGTCGGCTGGGCCGCCCTACTAAGCCTAGGTGTCGGTGTCGTCTTTGGGCTTTACCCAGCCTTTCGCGCTTCGCGTAAAGACCCTATCGAATCCCTACGAAGATATCACTAGTAACTAGCCTAACTCTAGCTTGAGTTTTTCGACCAGCTCAACCGGTGTCGGGTTAACCCCGTTCAAGATTCCCATGTAAATGCTCACGAAGTCGCCGAGCGCAAAGCTCCAGGCCAGTTGCTTAAGTAGCGTGTCACCGCGAGGCGTCACGACAATCGGGCTCGGGCGCATACCGCTTAGTAGTCGTTCGCTAACTTCGAAGCGTTTTTGTGTTCGTTCATGTTCCAGCGTACTTCGTATCTCGACGACGGCGAATGGTTTTTCAACCGGGTGCGAGCTCCAGCCAATGAATTCGTTGTGGTTGAATTCTGGGTAGTAGTTCGCCCATGCAGTGTTCTTTGAGTTCTCGTTAAAACAGATTTTCCACTTATTAGCGGCCGGGAATAATTTCGGGCCAGAATACATAACGACGGTCTTACCGACCAGCTGAGTTGCAAGCTGCTTTGCGATATTCGCTTCAAGTGGTACGTCGGCGGCCCAAGCGGCTGATTCTTCCTTTAGCCATTCACCGACCGAGGCTAGTTCTGAAACGTCGTCAACGGTCACGCCAAGTTCCTTCACTATGTGCAGGAACGCATTTACGAAGTAGAACGTCGCCATGCGCGGCTGGATTCCGGCTGGAATCGCGAATAGCGGGTAGCTCTTTTCGTTCGCTTTGTCAGCCAGCTTGCCGCCAGCAGCAACGACCACAATTTGTGCACCGACTTGTTCGGCCTTTTCAAGTGCCGCAAGCGTTTCCTCGGTATTGCCCGAGTAACTCGAAGCTACGAACAGCGTACTTGGACCAACATATGCCGGAATATTGTAGTCACGAGTAATTTCGAACGGAAGCGTTAGGCGCGGCCAACTCTGAACAATCACGGCTGGCAGCGCCGAACCGCCCATCCCGGCCCACACTATATTCTGTACTGGAGCTGTTGGTGTGAACTGCGCGTCGAACGATCGTGAGAAGTATTCCCATTGGCCACCTGCCACACCCAGTGCATCCTGTGGGTCACGTTGCTTTAGTACATTCATATCATCAAGCATTGTCTGCCTCCTTAAAGTAATTCTCTTCTATATCGCGCTCCGCGCCATATAGAGAATCGCTGCTCGAAAGAACCTGTGCAAGCACACGTTCTTTACTCGCTAGCTCTCTCTATGATACAGTATGACGTAATTAGAAGCATAACTATTATCAGAGGTGGGCATGGCAAACATAGAACCGATTGACACGACGCAGCAACCGATCAGCGACGATCAGGAACTGGCAAAGGTACTCGCAGGCGTCGATCAGCAAGCAGATGAGGCAGTCGAAGCTGGCGCTGGTACAGTAGTACCCCCAGCTACGGACGACGCAACCACCTTGCCAGACCCGACCACTGTCGCCACACCAGACCCTGTCGTACCGGAACCTGTCACCGAATCGGTCGTACCTCCGGTCGTTACCCCGCTTTCTATGCCATCAAGCGACGACCTTACCAGCGTTAAGCAAGAAGCCCTGAACGAACTTCGGCCATTGGTCGATAAGCTCGACGTCGCCCCTGAAGAAAAGTTCGACACCTACTTGCTACTTCTTCGCTCGACCGATGACAAAGAACTGATCGCTCCGGCTCACGAAGCAGCAAAAGCTATCGCCGACGAAGCCCGCCGCGCCCAGGCTCTGCTGGACATCATCAAAGAAATCGACTTCTTAAGCCAAGCCCAGCAATAATCTTTGCTCAAAATGAAATGCCCCCGTCGAACGACGGGGGACTTTTCGTAGGACGAGCCTACGAGCCTGCAACGATGCAGGACTTTTTGATCAGATACAGCTGATCACCTGTTGGGAGTGACGCTAGCGCAACCGCGTGGCGACGATGAACATCTCCACGTAGTTCTTCACCTTGTCGTCGATGAGCGACCGGTTCTGCGCGAAGTCGTCCTTGTCGGGGAACTGCACCAGCAGGTGGAGCACCTCGAACGCCAGCCACTCCAGCAGCTGCTGGATCCAGCGGGCGTTCTTGGCGAGGTGCCTGCCCTTGGTCTCGTCCAGCTTCACCCAGACCGGGTGTCGCGTGTTGATGACCAGTGACCCGTCGGTGAACTCGAACTCCCACAGGTTCGAGTTGCCCGGCATCGGCTCGAAGCCGAACCAGAGACCTTCGGAGTCACCCTTGACCAGCTTGCGCCGCTGACCACCTGGGCCCTTGGAGCCCACCGGCACGTCGCCGGGGCGGTGCTTCGGCTCGCGCTGCCGCGGGCCACCGCTTGAACCGCTGCCGGTGCCGGAACGGGTTCCGGTGCCGGTGCGGCCCTGCCCCGACCGGGTGGTCGTGTCGTCGTCGTCGACCTGCCGGCCGCGGACCTCCGGGTCGAGATGACCCTCGCCCAGACGTCCGAACTTGACGACGGACAGCAGTCCGCTCCAGAGCCGGTCGTGCTCCTGGTGACCCAGGAACTCCCGCAGTCGGTCGGCCGCCTTGAGGGCGGTCTCCTTGTAGCGGGCCTCCTGGCTCTGCTCCTCCTCGAGCTGGTAGTGCGCCTGTCCGACCTCGGTGTACCACTGGTCGATGACGAAGTACAGGCCATCGAGTGCGTCGTTCAGCTCGAACTTCGTGCGCTCCGGGTGGAGCTCGATGTTCTGGCACGTGATGACGCCCTCGAAGTAGCCCGAACCCAGCACCCTGAAGGAGTCCCCGAAGATGTCCGCGACGTTGCGGCCGCGGGCCTGCTTCATGAACTCCCCCCAGGTGATCGGGTAGTTGTCACCGGCCGCCATGACCGAGACCTGACCGGTCCGCTTGCCGCCGTGCTTGGCAGCTCGGAACAGCTGGAACTCGACCAGGCCGGCGTCATCGGATGTGTAGCCGACGACGTCGAGCGGCTCGCCGCTGTAGGTGGTCGGCGTGATGTCCCGCGACAGGTGCTTCTCGTTGTCGTCGATCAGGACGACGCGGATCGACACCTTGTTCGTGCGCATGGCCGGACCGAGCTTGGTCCGGACCTGCTGCTCGAGCTCGTCGAGGTCGACCAGACTGACCACCTTGTCACGGGTCACGCCGATCATCTCGACGCGCGTCCGCCACTGGACGTCGAAGTCCTCGGTGGCGTAGTCACGGAACCGCTTGGGCAGGTCAGGAACCGCGTCGATCTCCGTCCGAGGGATGGAGAGTGACGAGTGCTGGGTCCGGATGTCGGCCTGGACGAACGTCCACTTCGTCGCCTTGCGGCGCCCCGGCAGAGCCGAGATGAAGTGGAAGCGCGTGCACTTGTTGAGCGGGGAGATGAGTCCCAGCCCGAAGCGCCCCAGCTTGTCGGCGGACTTGATGCCCTTGCCGACGCTGGCCAGCGCCTGTTCGAACTTCGCCTTGGTGGTGCCCTCGCCGTTGTCGACCATGATGACGGTCCGGAGCTTCAGGTCGATGCACAGCATCACCCTGTCGGCACCGGCGTCGATGGCGTTCTGCGCCCCCTCGATGAGGGTGAGTGGCAGCGACCGGTAGGTGTTGCTCAGCTTGTACAGAACCTCGCCTCGGTGGAAGTCGATCTCCGACATTCCGGGCTGGTCCTGGATGGTGGTGCCCTGGTGACGGGCCTGACGGATACTGCTGCGGCGACGGCTCACTGGCCTGTCCTTCCGTGATTGCGTGCCCGCTCTGAGCACAGGTGGTTGAGGATGTTGCTGAGGTCGAACATGTCGTCGTTGCCGACGAGTTCGCGGAGCCTGCTTCGGTCCGCGGCACTGCTTTGCTCAGAGTCGAGCTGCCGCACCAGCGGCAACACTCCTTTGAGCATCGAGGCGGCGTAGACGATCATGTGTTCGCCCTTGGAACCTGCCGGGGGCGGGGTAGCGCCCGAAGGCTTGGCTTGCCGGGGACGGATCTCTTGTACGTTCACCGACACCAGTTCCGCCCGCCGTGCCTGCAGCTCATCCGAGTGAAGCTCGATGAGCTCCTCGAGATTGAACTGCGGCCGCATCAATGGCTTCCCCCGGAGCATCAGAAGTACGCTCTGAGGCTTGGCCAGGTTGCAGATCTCCTGCAATTCCTTCATTGCGGTAACGCCGAAGGTCAGCAGTTCGCCGCAGTAGCGGTTGAAGCCCGGCAGGCTGTCCAGCTCCGGTGACTCGAGGCCGAAGGCCGCGAGCAGATGCCAGAGCTTGATCAGGCGCTCCCCGTTCGGGGTTTGCCCAGTCAGCCAGCCTGCCACGGTGTTGGTCGTCGAGTCTGTCACCTTGGCGACAAGTCCGATGTCCCAGTCTTGCGACGCCTCGTACAACCGCAAACGCGGCTGTACCAAGGGCCATAGTTGCTCGGACTTGATCTCCATAGCAACTCCTCCTAACGGAAGATATCGAAAGTGGTATTCCTCCCAATTTGGAAAGGAACGATCATATCAGACCCGAGTCTGACATGATTCGCGCTATTATAGTCTATTTAGGCGATTTTGTCAATAGTCTTACTACTGTTACATCATGCCCGGCATGCCGCCCATTGGTGGCATTGGAGCTTCTTTTTCCGGAATGTCGACGACTAACGCGCCCATAGTGGCAGCGGTCGACGCGATCGAGACTGCGTTCTGAACTGCTTCTTTGGTAACACGGGCAGGGTCAATAACTCCGGCCTTCTTGACGTCAACCAGTCCCTTATCAGGAGTCATAACATTCACACCAAAACCTGGCTTACCACTTTCAACCTGTGATAGTAACGCTTCTGAATTCAATCCCGCGTTTGCCGTAATCTGCAAGAACGGCTGCTTTAGCGCACTTTTCAGGATCTGACGGCCAGCCGATACGCTATCGGCGCCGTCTGCCTCAATTGCGGCAGATAGATTAACCAAGGTAACTCCACCACCAGCTACGATTCCTTCGGCCAGGGCAGCCTTGGTTGCGGCTACGGCGTCATCAACACGGAACTTCTTTTCGTCGATTTCGGTTTCGGTTGCACCACCAACCTTAATGACAGCGACCTTACCACTGAGGGCTGCGGCGCGCTTTTCAAACTGTTCCTTATCATATTCGCTTGAAGCGTTTTCGGCCTGGGCAAGAATCTGCTTAATCCGAGCAGCGACTTCGTCGGCGTGCCCAACACTTTCAATAATCGTCGTTTCATCCTTACCAACAATGACCTTACGGGCACTTCCCACGACATCTAGTCCGACATTTTCGAACGTTAGGCCTTGGTCTTCTGAAATTACCTGCCCGCCAGTTAAGGTCGCGATGTCGGCCATAATGTCTTTTCGGCGGTCACCGAAGCTCGGGGCCTTCACAACCACGGTGTTCAGTACACCCTTTAGCTTGTTCAGAACCAGAATTGACAGAGCTTCACCGTCAACTTCGTCGGCAATCAGCACAATGTCCTTTTTGCCAGCTTGGGCCAGCTTTTCGATCAGAGGTAATAGTTCAGCAGCGGTCGAGATTTTTTTGTCGGTTATAACGATCGATGGTTTTTCAAATACGGCTTCTTGGCGGCCGGCGTCGGTCACGAAGAATGGACTAGCCCAACCCTTGTCCATGCTGAAGCCTTCCACAACTTCGGCTTCCATTTCGAGCCCTTGGCCAGCTTCGACGGTTACGACACCGTCTTTGCCAACCTTGGCAATCACGTCGGCAATCAGTTTACCGATGGTCTCGTCACCAGCCGAAATAGTGGCGACTTCTGCCACACGCGCGGTGTTGCCTTCAATGCTTTCACTTAGGCCGTCGAGCGCCTTCACAACTTCGGCACCGGCGGCCTCAATGCCTTTACGCAGTTCTTGCGGGTTGTGCCCGGCAGCAATCAGGCGGTTAGCTTCTTTTAGAATGTTGTACGTAAGCACAGTAACGGTAGTCGTACCGTCACCGGCCGCTTTGTTCAACTTGCTGGCAGCCTGCTTGATCAGTTCGGCACCAACTTTGTAGCCAAGTGTTTTGTCATCGTCTTCAGGTAATTCCACCGCTTCGGCTACCGTCACACCATCGTGAGTGACGGTAGGACCGCCGTAGCCTTTAGCAATGACTACGTTGTTGCCCTTCGGGCCGTATGTCACCTTAACGGCGTCGTACAGCGCCTTTGCGCCTTCGAGCACTCGCTCGCGGGCGTCATCATCGTAAAATACTCGTTTTGCCATATGAATTATTCCTCCGTCTTGTCAGTTTTATCAGTCTTGGCAACATCTTCGGCGTCCAGCTTTTCCATCGCTTTCATGCGCATTTCAAGTTCTTTTACCCGTCCGGCCGAGCGGTGGACGATGACCAGGATACGCAGCAGTATGACAATGGCGAGCGCCGCAACAACTAAAAGCGCGATACTCTGTACTTCCCCCGACATCATGCCAGTGTTCCTAACACGTCTTCTTCTTTGACGACCAGGTACTCGGTACCGTCAATCTTTAGTTCGGTGGTCGAGTATTCCTTGTACAGAATCTTGTCGCCGACTTTGACGTTCTTTACTTCTTTACCAATAGCCTCCACTTTAGCGACAACCGGCTTTTCCTTGGCGTTATCTGGTAGGTATAAGCCGCTGGCGGTCTGCGTCTTGGCTGCTTCCCGGACCGCGACGATGCGGTCACCTAATGGCGTGATGGGTGAGCTCACTGTTGGTTCCTCCGTTAGTTGCTTACTTGTATGTACCTATTGTACGAAACCGAATTAGCACTCGTCAAGCGTGAGTGCTAGCGGCCCGGCATGCGGTACAATAGTGGTAATGTCTGTCCGTTTCGCTACACCCCAAGAGCTCGAATCCTGGAACGATTTAATTAATGCCAACCCTGATAGTGGCAATATTTTACAGGGGCGCGAGTTCATTGAGCAAAAAGCTCTGGCCGGCTGGACCCCGCGCTACCTGGTTGTTGGTGATCGAGCCGTGGCCGTAATTGAAAAGCGCATTCCGCTGCTCGGTAAGGTTTGGTACAGCCCAAAAGGCCCCAGCACAACATCGGTGAGCGACCTAAAGAAACTTATCGCTGAATTAACGCCCTTCGCCAAGGTGAACGGTGTGTTTACCGTCAAAATCGAGCCCGAGCTCGACCATACGACCGACATGACTGGGCTTGGCCTCATTCCGACAACCCCTATTCAGTACAATTACTCGACCGTCTACGTTGACCTGTCGCCGTCGCTTGACGACATTCTGGCAGGGCTCAACCAAAAGGGCCGTCACGCCATCCGCCGGGCCGAGCGCGACGGCGTAACGGTAAAAGCCGTGCCCGCGAATGACGAAAACTGCCGCGCGATGTACAACTTGTTCCTCGGAACGGCTCAAGGTGCCGGCTTTGCCATCCGTCCGCCGGAATATTACAAATCGTTCTACCGTACCTACGAAGCAAAAGGAACCGGCCAACTATTCTTCGCCTACTTCGAAGGCAAGATAGTCGCCGGCGCCTTTGCAATGGTCCAAGGTCAAAAAAGCATGTACAAAGATGGTGCTAGCATTCGCGAGCGCACAGCTTACGGCGCTAGCCACTTGCTGCAGTGGCATGTCATTCAGTGGGCAAAAGAGCACGGTTCACTTATGCACGACTTGGCCGGTGTGCCGCCGATCGACCAGATCAAGAACCCAGACCACCCCTTCAGCGGCTTAGCTCGATTCAAAACCAGCTTTAACAAAGAAGTCACTCAATATGTCGGCGCATTCGAAGTTCCAATCGTGCCGTGGAAAGCGAAATTGTGGCACAAATTCGTAGAAAAAGTCGTTCGGCGACTGTACTTTAAGCGACATCACGAGTCGTACTACTAAGGTATACTGACCCCATGAACACCACAGTCTTAATGTCGAGTGCCCGCTACTTTTCGAACGAACAGCAGATCAACCCGTACTACGCCGATGAGTCGGTTGATATTAACGCGGCCATGCGAGAGCACGACCAACTGCGTGCCACAATTGAGCAAGCCGGCATTACTGTTCGGCAAGTCGATGCCCCGTCGGATTCTCAGGATGGCGTTTATACGGCCAACTGGGCACTGATTCGCGGCGACAAAGCAGTCCTTGCTCGCCTGCCCCAGGCCAGGAAGCCCGAAGAAGACTGGGCCGAGAGACAGCTGCGCTCATTTGGCCTGAATGTGGTCCGCGTCCCCGAAGATTGGCACTTCAGTGGCCAGGGCGACGCCCTTCCCTGCGGCAAATATCTGTTCAGTGGCCAGGGTTACCGAAGCGACCCGCGCGCACAGGAATTCGCCGCGCGTGAACTTGGCTATACCCTAGTACAGCTTCAGACAGTACCACAGCTCGACTCGGCTGGTAATCCGGTCATTAACCCCGTATCCGGCTGGCCAGATAGCTTTTATTACGATATCGACCTCGCAATTTCGATGATTCGTGAACCCCAAAGCGGCCAAAAAGGTATCATCGCCTACTGTCCTGCCGCGTTCACGCCGGAAAGCATCGCCACGCTCGACGCCATGACAGACGAGTTCGATTTCATAATCGTATCGGAACAGGAAGCTACCAAAGCTTTCGCCTGCAACTTGGTGTCGACCGGCGAGAGCGTTGTCATGAGTGCCAATGCTCCACAGTTAAAAGCTAATCTTGAGGCCCGTGGCCTAAGAGTCCTGACGCCCGAAGTCGTCGAACTCGCCAAAGGTGGCGGGTTCATCCGCTGTCAGACACTGTCGTTCAACGACTAGCGCTTAAAGCCTTTTTGACTTCCGCTACTTCATCCCACGGGTGTTCGCCGTCGGCTCGCTCGATAGTCTTTTCATGACCTTTGCCAAGCAGCACTACGGCGTCTTCAGCGCTTGAAGCACGTGATACCGCGAACTTAATCGCTTCGGAACGGTCGAGAATAAGAAACAGATCTTTTTCACGCGTCTTACCTGACTTTTCGGCACCTTCGGCAATCTGATCCATGATCATGTTGCCGTCAATATCGCGGTCGTCTTCTTCGGTTACCACTACTTCGTCAGCATATTTTCCAGCAATTTCACCCTGTATGGCACGCTTGCTCTCATCGCGGCGTCCTGCAGACCCGAACATAACGACCAGCTTGCCCCTGGTGGCCCGGCGCAGGTCACCAAGCAGCCGCTCGAACGAGTCGGGTGTATGCGCGAAGTCCACAATAACCGAAAACGGCTGCCCGGCATCGACGGTCGCCATGCGCCCTTCAACCCCTTCAAGTGCGGCGATTCCCTGCTGAATCTGCTCGGTCGTCAGCCCGAGCTCGCGGCCAACCGCCACCGTCGCCAAACTGTTATAGACATTAAACTCGCCAGGAATCCGACACGTGACTTCAAACGAATCGTCACCGGTTTTAACTTCATACGTACTGCCCTCGCCCGTAAGCCGAATATTGTCTGCCTTTAGGTCTCCCTTTTTCACGCCGTACGATACGCTGCGAGAAATAGCGTGCTCGAACACCGGTGCCGACGGGTCATCGGCATTAATGACACCGAACCGCCGGCCGTGCTTGCTTGCAATGCGAAACAGCTGGGCTTTGGCATGCACATAGTTCTCGAACGTCCGGTGGTAGTCCAGGTGTTCGTGCGTCACATTGGTCATAACGGCAATTTCGTATGGCACGCCCCAAATGCGGTGCTGCGCCAGCGCGTGGCTTGTCGTTTCAAGCACCAGCCACTTCGCACCCTGTTTTTTGAACTGCCTGATTTTTTTCAATAATTCAGGACTTGAAACAGTAGTCATGTGCTGCGCCTGCGGGGTAATGTCGCGCCCAACACCGTTCGCGACCGTCGACATAAGGGCAACGTCGTACCCAGCCTCGACCAGCATGCGGTGAATCATAAAACTGGTAGTCGTCTTGCCGTTCGTCCCGGTCACCCCAATGACGTGCATGTCACGCGCCGGAAATCCGTAGCGAATGTTCATAACGACGGCCTCAAGCAAGTGGCCGTACGGTTCGACCCTTCGGAATAAGCCCGTTGGAATCAGAGCTTTTACAGCCCGGCGCAAACTACTCACCCGACGCCTCTACCATTTCATGGGCCCGGGTCCTACCATCCGGCGTCAATTCTGCGAATTCACGGCCCAATAGCAGCACCAAGTCATCCTTCTTAGCCCCCCGCTTCGCAAGGTCAAGCGCGGCTTTCATGTCGGCTGCTTGTTCGACACCCGGAAGCTCGGCTGATTCTCCAACCGTTATCACTCGGTCGGCTAACTGCTTGACTTGTGGGTAAAATTTACCTGATACACTCCCATCAACAACTACCAGCAAGCGGCGCTTCTTCAGCTTCGCTGCCGACGCCAAAACAAGCTCGAGCGATTTCTCGTTCGTTGCGCCATCGACTGCGACCATGTACGGCGCATCAGTCGAAATGTAGTCATAATTGCCCGCCACCCGCTCAAGCCGTGCAACGCCTTCTTCAAAGGTCGAAGTATCAGCGGCCAGTACATACGCGGCCGACACTGCTGCGGCTATGTTCAAGGCGTTCGCCTGGCCAATAAGGTACGTTGCGACGCTTAGTTTCGTCTGATGGTCAATCACCATGTCTACCTCAGTACCCATACGCCGCTCTGTCACTTTTACAATCTGGGCTTCGGCAAGATCGCTATCGCCAAAAATGATAGCTTGGTGCGGCGCCACCCCAAGCGCTGCCACGTCGAAACCACTTGGTACTACCGCGTAATCGGCCGGCTCTGCCAGTAGGGCCTGTGCGGCCGAGGAGTCTGCGGTTATGATCGACATCATGAGTGGCAGCGTCGGCAGCACATGTGACGCAACAAGTGCATCGCTGACCTCAACAATCACGTACCCCACTTCTTTCTTGCGAGCTACCGACAGGCAGTGCTGCATGGCATCGGGCGAAGAATCATACCGGTTCGAAATAGGCTGCCCATTATGAAAACAGCCGTGGTTAGTTAGAGTCATCACCGATGAACCGGCCTCTTGCAGTATTTCGCTAAGAATCAGACTCGTCGTGGTCTTGCCGTACGGGCCGGCCACGGCTATGACCTTCAGGCTGCGTGCCGGATTTTTATACCGCCATGCCGCTACCCGGGCCCTAAGCTTCCCTACCACTTCGTGTTCCATGTTACCCCTATTTTACCACCGTCGCTGGCTTACGCTATACTGTTAATTAGTGATTATTTTGGGAATCGAATCAAGCTGCGATGAAACGTCGGCCGCTATCGTCGAAGACGGCCGCCGACTTCTTTCGAATGTCGTGAACTCGCAGGTCGACATCCACGCCGCCTATGGTGGTGTTGTCCCAGAGGTAGCGGCTCGTTCCCACATTGAGGTCATTAACCCTGTCATTAAGCAAGCTATGCAGCAAGCGAATGTAACGTGGGACGATATCGACGCGATTGCCGTCGCCAATGCGCCTGGCTTGGTCGGCTCACTCCTCGTTGGCACGCTTGCTGCCCGTACGCTGGCTGAGCTGCACGGCAAACCGCTCTACCCTGTTCACCACGTTGAAGGACACATTTACGCCAACTTCATTACTGACGAAGGAGTGAAGAGCCGTTCGGAGGAAGCTGTCTCAGAACCTTCAAGCGAAACGCAGCCCGAGAACACCAGTTCTCGGCGCGAAGTGCGTTCTGAGATGGCTTCTGAACGAAACGGCGACCAAGATAAGGCTATCAAATTGCCTACCCGCCAGCCCGCCTTCCCTATGCTCGCCCTCGCCGTCAGCGGCCTGCACTCCCAACTTGTGCTGTTTGAAGATCACGGTAAATACCGTCTACTCGGTGAAACACTGGACGACGCCGTCGGTGAAGCTTTCGACAAAGTCGCCCGCATGCTCGGCCTTCCCTACCCTGGCGGCCCAAGTGTCAGTGCTGCGGCTGAACAGGGCGATCCGTTAAAATATGATTTCCCGAAAGCAAAACTTCAGAACCCATACGACTTTTCGTTCTCGGGCCTTAAAACAGCCGTTCTGAGGGCTATTCAGCGCGAAGTGGGCGTTGACCATACTTTTCCCTCATTTGAGCTCCCAGGGCGTTTAAACGATGCCCAGCGGGCAGACTTTGCCGCCAGCTTCCAGTACACAGCGGTCGAGACTCTTGTCGACGCCACGGTCGCAGCCACACATGAGTTCCAGCCTGCATCTGTTGTTATTGCTGGTGGAGTTGCCGCCAACCAAGAACTTCGTCGTCAATTGTCCGATCGACTTCCCCTGCCAATCGATTACGCCCCGATGAGTTTATGTACCGACAACGCTGCCATGATCGCCGCACTCGGGTATTACCGCTCGCGAGTACTCTCCCCTACCCCTGTTGATGAGGTCTCAGTTTACCCAAGCATGTCGATGGCCCAGACCGCCTGGAACGTCTAGCGTAGTTTCTGAATCAGTTTCTTTGCGGCTGGAAGCAGCACGCTCCACACCCCGTACAGTGGTGACAATGGCCGGTCGTATGTGCCGCTCATCATCGTCTCGTCGGGTATAAAGCCTTGCTTGAACGCACTAACCCCGTCGTTTAACAACCCATTGACGTCGTATCGTTTCACGCCACGAGCTTTCATGGCCTGAATGACGCTCCACTTTAGATGGTAGTTCGCGCGCAGGCGCTGTCCTTCATCGTTCATACCACCGTACAGTTCAAACGCTACCTCTGGTGTGATGATCGGCCATAAAAACGCCAACAGTTGCCCTTCATGCTCCGCCATGTACACCGGCGAGTCATCCCCAAGCTGACGGAATATATCCAGATAATACGAGTCGTCGTGTAGCGAGAACCCCGCCCGCTTAGCGGTCTGTTTGTAAATCTTCAGGCACTCGTCGATATCTTCTTTAGTGCGCGCCATGCGGACCTGCACCCCTTCCCCGGCGGACTTTCGGATGTACTGCCGCGTCTTCTTGCTCATGCGCGCAAGCAGTTCCTCATCCGGCAGCGTCAGGTCCATGACCGCAGTCCTGGCAAGCAGTATGCGATTAGCGGATTTTCGCCATCCCTTCCACTCGATTGGCTGCTGCGTGTCGGGTTCAGCCGTTAGGACGGTTGGGTGGTAAGTCCGCCTGACATAGCCTATGAGCGCTTCCCTTTCACTTTCACTGCTAAGTAACGTTCCGAACGGACCGCGGGCAATGTACACTAACGGGCCAAACGGACGCGGCAGGCGTTTAATAAGCAGCTGGGCACCTCCCTGCCCTACCTGTATGCGAGCAACTTTCCAGCCATGGGCTGCTTTTACTTCCCCCCAGCCCCACAATTGGAGCGGATGGCCCCCGCTTTGCTTTACGAACTCATCCCATACGGCTTGGTCATCGTGCTGTTTTATCTCTGTCATTCCTCCTCATTATAGCGCTCTTCGTGTGCTATACTACAGAAAGAAATGTCAGAGGTGGGAAACGTGAAATACTTAATTTTCACGTGAAAATCTGCCATCCTAACTTTTCACGTGAAAACAATATGAAATTACCGAAGACTTACGAACCGAATACGTACGAACCGAACATTTACGCCATGTGGGAAACCGCCGGCGCTTTCCGACCAAGCGGGGTAGGCGAACCTTACGCCATTGTCATGCCACCGCCAAACGCCAACGGCAACCTGCATGTCGGGCACGCGCTTATGGCCGAGCTCGAAGACATCCTGGCCCGCTTTTACCGCATGAAGGGAAGGGATGTAATTTACCTTCCAGGTGCCGACCATGCCGGGTTCGAAACGTGGGTCGTATATGAAAAAGAACTCGCCAAAACAGGGAAGAGCCGGTTCGACTTTTCACGTGAACAACTGTATAGCCAGGTATGGAACTTTGTTGACCAAAAGCGGGGAGACATGGAACTGCAGCTCCGTGCCCTCGGCGCCAGCGCCAGCTGGGAGCACTTAGTATTCACGCTCGACGAAAAAGTCATTAAAACCGCCTACGGCACCTTTAAGAAACTATGGGACGAAGGTCTTATTTACAGGGGTGAGCGCATTGTCAATTACTGTACGACTCACCACACTAGTTTTGCCGATATCGAGGTAGAACATAAAAACGAAAAAGGGAAGTTGTACAAAATTGCCTACCCGACGATCGACAAAATCGCCGAAATTGTCGTCGCGACTACACGCCCCGAAACCATGCTCGGTGATACCGCCGTTGCCGTTCATCCCGACGACGAACGCTACAAACACCTTATTGGCAGCCACGTGCTGCTTCCGCTGACAGACCGTGAAATCCCCATTATCGCCGACGAGTACGTCGACCCAACCTTCGGTACCGGCGCGGTTAAGATTACCCCGGCACACGACCCGAATGACTTTGAGGTAGGGAACAGGCATGATCTTCCGCGCATTCAGGTTATCGACTTCGATGACACTATGATTAACGTCCCACCCCAGTTCGCCGGCCTTAAAAGCGAAGACGCAAGAAAACGCGTTTTGGCAGCCCTTCAAGCGGCCGAGTTACTTCGCGGCGAGTTGGACATCGAACACGCCGTCGGGCACTGCTACAAGTGCGGCAGCGTCATCCAGCCACTTATCAAGGAGCAGTGGTTCCTTAAGATGGAACCACTCGCAAAGGCTGCCACAGAAGCGATTGAGTCTAAACAGGTCAATTTCTACCCCGAAGCTCGCGGCAAACAGCTACTGCAGTACCTTGCGAATATCCGTGACTGGAATTTAAGCCGTCAGATTCCATGGGGAATTCCTATTCCAGCCTTCCAGAACGTTGCCGACCCAGATGACTGGATTTTTGACGAGCGCGTAGATGAGCCACGCATTACGGTTGATGGCAAAGAATACAGAAGGGAAGAAGACACCTTCGACACCTGGTTTACCTCTGGTCAGTGGCCGTTTATCACGACTGATTACCTAGACGGGGGGGAACTCAGCCGCTTTTACCCGAACGCGGTCATGGAAACGGGCCACGACATCTTGTTCCCGTGGGTGTCCCGCATGATCATGCTCGGCCTTAAAATGACCGGCAAAGTGCCGTTCAAAGATGTCTACCTGCATGGGCTAGTGCTCGATGAGCACGGCCAAAAGATGAGCAAGAGCAAAGGTAATGTAATTAACCCTATCGAGACCCTTAGTGAATATGGGTCGGACGCCCTGCGTCTTGGCCTGGTGGCCGCTCGCTCGGCAGGGCAAAACCAAGCATTCAGTACCACCAAGGTGGTAGCTGGCCGTAACTTCTGCAACAAGTTATGGAACATTGCCCGGTTCATTGAAGACAAACTAGGCGAGAACTACCGCCTAGCACCCCCGCAGCCACAAACGCTGGCCGACCACTGGATTATGCGGGAACTTTTAAATGCGTCCGACCAAGTAGAACAACTTCTGGCCGATTACCGCTTCGCTGAAGCGTCCGAAATGGTCTACCACACCGTCTGGAGCAGCCTGGCAGACTGGTATATCGAAGCCTCTAAGCAACAAGACAACCCCGACATGCTCGCCTGGACCCTTGACACAGCCCTGCGGCTAAGCCACCCGTTCGCGCCGTTCGTTACCGAAACAATATGGCAGACGCTTCCTTGGTACGAAAAGGGCAGTATGCTGATTACCGCCGCCTGGCCGGAAGCTGCCGAGTATGATGACATCGCCGCGGCAGAATTCGAACGAATCCAGCAGCTTGTTACCGAAATCCGTTTCGTTACCAGTGAGCTGCCGGGCAACAAAAAGTACGACGTTTCGTACCACAGCGATAGCTTGGTCGCCGATAACGCTGACCTGATTGCAAAACTAGCTCGTCTTTCATCTATTACGCAGACCGACCAGCCCCGCGGACTGCGTCTGGCTAACTCAGGCAGGGAAGCCTGGCTGGTCATCGACGAAGCGACACTGTACGAGCACCAGACTAACCTGGAAGTACGGCTGGCCGAAGCCAAGTCACGACTTGAAAACCTGGCAGCCCGCCTAGCGAACGAACGCTACGTACTAAAGGCGCCGACCGAACTTGTCGAAGCCTCGCGTAAAGAAGCGCTTGAAACCAAAGAGTTGATTGAGCGGCTTGAAAACGAACTGAAAGTAATTACCGATTAAACAACCGGCAGGGCATAGCCGTCAAAGCGGTGAACACCCCGGGGTACATTCTTTTGCATCAGGTGTTTCTTTTGGTCGCTGCGTGGTGAAATCCGCGGCTGTGAGCTCATTTCGTTCAGACTGACACGCTCAACATGAGTGTGCGGGTCGGTGTTAAAACCTTTTGAACCGCTTTCGCTGCTCGTCATAAGTGCCGGCACGCCAACGAATGTCGTGGCCAGCTTATCAAGTTTGGTATCGTGCAGGCTTACCCCGGCCAAGGCGGCGAGGCTTATAAGCAGTGACAGGGGAGTAGTTAAGGTAAGGTTGAACATGTTTGTTTTGATAGATTTACTTTATCATCATAGCACAAGCACGATAAAATGTCAATACTTTACGACACCTTGGCGTGCTGTCGTCAACTACTGGTGATGGTATTTTCCACCGCCGGCAATCTGTTGGGCGCGGTATAGTTGCTCAATTATGACTAGCCGGACCAGCTGATGCGGGAGAACGAGTTTTGACAGCGAAAGAACAAAGTCAGCTCGCCGGTGCAGCTCATCAGTGACGCCGTATGCGCCACCAATCACCAGGACGACCCTGCGCCCCCAGGCAAACAAGTTTTGAAGGTCATGCGAAAGCTGGTCCGAAGAAACCTGCACGCCCCGCTCATCAAGAAGTATCACGTAGTCTTCGTCGTTTAGCTTCTTTCGTATGCGCTCAGACTCCTCCTGGCGGGCCGCTAAGCCTTCGAACGAGCTATGTGGCAAAAGTATCCATCGCACACTAAACGGCTGCTTCAGGCGCTTTTCATAGCGTTCTACGCCTGCCTTAACCCATTCTTCATGCTTTTTGCCGACAGCGACGATGGTAATCATTCGAACCGCAGCCGCTCGGCGACTTTTGCAAGCTCGTCGTGGTCAGGTTCAACGTTCATATCCACATGCTTTCGGAACGTGTCGGTCGACGAGAAGGGAAAGATGTTCACATGGGCGTGGTCTGATACGCCGAAGCCCTCAATCTGAACGCCAATACGTTTTTGCTCCGGGAACACCTCTTTTAAGCGGTCGGCGACTTTTTTGACCGTACTCATGACAGCATGATAATCCTCATCACCGAGGTCCCACATAAAGTTCACCTGTTTCTTGGGCACGACCAAAGTATGGCCGGGTTGGACCGGGTGAATATCAAGAAACGCATAGGTGCGTTCGTCCTCGTATATCTTGTGACTCGGCACTTCGCCGTTGATAATTTTCGTAAATATGCTGGGTTCGCTCATAATCCCAGTATAGCGCGCTGTCAGACGGCTTCAATACCGGTAGAGCGGCCGAGTGCACGGAGCGTCGCGTCGTTTAACACCTGCTCGATTCGCTCCAACAGGTCGCTGGGATCGGAATCCCCGCCGTCGTGAGCCCTTGGCGCGTAGTCTTCAGGAAACGTACCGCGCTGCTCCTCAGCCGAATGTTTTCGTTTGGTCTTTTGCATTTGCTCGAATCGCATGGCTGTTTCTTTTTGCTTACCGTATTGCCCCTTGTTATACGCCCGCCGGAGCCTCGGGTCAAGGTGTATACTAAAAAATACGACTATGAAGCAGCGCCCTGAGTCAGTTTCGGGGGTGGGAGAAGACGTCGCGGCCGAGATTGATAATCAGGCACGGCGCGCGGCGCTGCTTCACGCTGCGACGAACGACTTGCGCTTTCTTGCCAAACACGGCGACATCGACCTGCTCCATGCCGTCCGAGACCTGAACATCCACGCCGGGACACCCGATTCCTACCGGCATGCGCACGAATTACAGGAAATCCGCGCGGCGGTGCGCAACCTGCTTACTATGCTGGGATTCGAGCAAGCTATCGTGCGTGAACCGGTCGGCGAAATCGACGCCCCGTCCCGCAAAGTGCGACCACCGATCGTTGATGTCGAGTTGCCGTAAGGCCCTGTACTTAAAAAGACAACGAAATCACATCTACCGCGGTCTTGCAATTGGTGCTATTGTGAAATCATCTGTTACGCTTCTACGACCTAAGGAGGTGATCCACGTGATCAAGGCGATGACAGCGCACCCCCGCATCAGCCTGCTAGCAGGCACCAGCCTCGCGACACTCGTCGGGGCAAAGGTTCTCGGCATCGAGCTCACCGAAGTAGCGTCAAGCGCCGGCAGCGGTCTTTCCTACGCCTACAAGTACATCAAGGCGGCGGGAATCGTCAGCGCAATGCTCGGGTTCCTGTTCATCTTGTTCAAGTTCAATATCCTTGGACTTAAGATGGCGCCCGAGAACTCCGCGTTCATGGTGGCGCGGCGCGGCAAGATTGCCCGGCACAAGAACGGCGACGTCGTGCTGTACGAAAGCGGCCGCAACCGCTGGCACGTCATCAACTACCGGCACTTGGCTCCGGTTCACTTCGGTGACCGGTTCGTCAGTCTAGGAGTGCATGAGTTCACGGTCGGGGGGATCACCTGGAAGCAAGGCTTCGAGCTGCGCTACCGGATCCCCAAGGACAAGAAGCTCATCGAGCGGACGGTCACATCGGTCAGCGACCGCAACTGGTGGGACGGTGAGTTCAACCAATTGGCCCGCGCCGTCGGCGAAAAGGCCACCGGGCAACTCTCGCCGCTGCTTCGGAAGGCCCGAATCAACCCCGAGGACGGAACGCCCGAGTTCGACACCGAGCTTGCCGAGCAGCTGTTCGGTACGGCGCTGAGCGACTACGGAGTGAAGTTCTACGAGCTGATCGGCACCCCCGTGACCCGGACTGATGCGCAGCAAACCAAAGACGGCAGCGTTGCAATCGCTGACGCCATCGCAGGTGTTCGCACGCCCGACGACCTTATGAGCTTCTTCACAAGGCTCAAGAGGCTGTTCGGCTGAGCGGACGACCCTCCGAATTCCTACTACCCCCGGATTGAGCCCTCGGTTCTCCGGGGGCTCTTTCTTGCCAAAATTAAAATCCGACCAATCGGTCGGATTTTAATCTGGCGGAGAGAGAGGGATTCGAACCCTCGATGGGTTGCCCCATACCGCTTTTCGAGAGCGGCCAGTTCAACCACTCCTGCATCTCTCCAGACATTGCGTTATTCCATTTTAACAGATATGGCGCTACACTGAATGCATGACAGAGCACAAGCAACCCGAAAGCAACGGACTAGGAGTCGCCTCTCTGGTGCTCGGCATTCTCTCGTTGACCGGATTCAGTATATTCACCGGTATTCCGGCTATCATTACCGGGGCGATCGGTCTAAAGAACCCCGTTAACAGGGGAATGAGCCTTGCCGGGCTTATTATGGGCGCGGTATCTACCGTTTTGACCGTTCTTTTCCTAACTTTGATTTTCATTCTTATCTTGGCCGGGGCGTTTGCATCGTCGGCAAACGAGTCAAGTCACGACCGGTACTACGACTCACCAAGCACGAGCACGCAGCAGCGGATATAAATTCTGTAGGGCCAGTCAGGTGTTTTTGTAAAACGTGGTTGCTTACAGGCTTCTATTCTGCTTTAGATGCAGACTTGTCGGTAAAGAGCGCAACAAGCTGCCAAAGCGCCGCTAAACCAACTACAACATAAACGAAGCGCGATACTACCGTCTTTTCACCGAATAGACTATCAACCAAGTTAAAGTCGAAAGCTCCAACCAGGCCCCAGTTCAAACCCCCAACGATAAGCAATACTGCTGCGATCACTGTTACTGTTTTCATACCTACACCTCCTTGTTTGGTAGTTTAATTATACTCCTCTTTCTAAACCACGCTCTGTATGAATGTGTTGCGTACGCTACAATGTAAACAATAGTTGTAACGCATACGAATGGATAGTTCATGGAAATAATCATTAGTTTTATTACAGCAACCGTCATCATGGGATTCTTAGATTTTCTTTGGCTTACCGTAATTGCTAAAAAACTTTATTATGCAGAAATGGGAAGCCTTCTACGAAAAAAGCCCAACCTTCCTGCCGCTATGGGTTTTTATGTTATTTATTTGTTTGGCTTAATGGTATTGGTTATTGAGCCGGCGCTCGCACGTGACTCTGTTTATTTCGCCGCCAGCATGGGAGCGACAGTGGGGTTTGTAGCGTACGCGACGTACGACCTGACCAATTTAGCTACCCTAAAAGGCTTTTCACCTAAAATCGCTTTTATTGATATCGCATGGGGAACAATACTTACACTACTTACCGCGACAGGAGCTGTAGCGGTAGCCGGATTGATGTAAGGCATGCGCATCGCAGTAATCGCCGCGAACGGTAGGTCTGGCCAGGCATTCGTCAAACACGCGCTCGCCGAAGGTCATATCGTCAGAGCCGGCGTACATAACGTCACCAAAATACCAATAAATCACGATAATCTTACGACAGTCCCATGCGATGCCTCGAAGTCCTCTGACGTCCGCACGCTTATAGAAGAGCAAGATGCCGTAGTAAGTTTCATCGGGCATGTCAAAGACTCTTTGCCTGATATACAGACACAATCAATTAAAACAGTGATCGAGGTCATGCAGGAAAGGGGCATGAAAAGGATTGTCAGCCTTACCGGGACTGGAGTACGCCTTCCTGGTGATAAGATAACTTTTACCGATCGGTTGCTAAACGCTGCAATCTCGCTTATCGATCCAGCCAGAGTAAAGGACGGGCAAGACCATTTTACCTGCTTACGACAAAGTGACCTTGATTGGACGGTGCTGCGGGTACTTAAGCTACAGAATACACCCCCGGTTGGGTATCACCTACGTGAACATGGGCCGACGAAAGCATATGTTAGCAGGGAAGATGTCGCTTCTGCCGCGCTAACGGTATTGGAACAAGGTAGCTTCATTCGCCAAGCTCCTATTTTATCTAAGTAATTATCCCTGAAGCACAGCAATAATGGCGCCGTTAACCAGCATGGTCACTAAGAAGAAGCTTGCATTAATCCACCAGTAGCTCCAACCTTTGCGCGAGTATAAATCGTCGCCAATACTTGTCGCGGCAACAAAGCCTAACCAAAGAATGAAACTAGTTATTAACCCTTCTGTAATCGTGTCTGCTTGAATTGACTTAAGCACGACAGCGAGTACTACCGCTTGGATGATTGCTCCAATAAAAACCACTGCGATAGCACGTTGGGTTTCTTGCTTAGGGCTTTTCATCATGTCGACTTTTGAATATTTTGTCCACTTCTTACCAAACCCGGCAGGTGAATACCACCACGAGCCCACTCCTACATTTACAAGAACTGCCAATAATATTGCTAGGTAGTTTAGGTCGTTTATCTCCAACATTTTATATCCTTCCTGATGTTCAGATTATACGTTACATAGGAATTGGCACACCCGACAGGATAGCGCACGCTAATCTGTGCGCCGGATGAATTCGGGCATTAGACTAACGACCGAACCTTGACGGTTCGGATTCGCTAAGCGAATCTACCAAGAAAAAGAGACTAGGCATGCTAGTCTTCTTTTCTTGGTACACCCGACAGGATTCGAACCTATGGCCTTCGGCTCCGCAAGCCGACGCTCTATCCAGCTGAGCTACGGGTGCTTACTATAGCACGCGAAATTTTTGGTACGCGTGCCGTAGCGTTGTAACTAGAAGGTGCCTTCGCCCATCAAGACGAACAGGACCGATTGTACCATAACAGAGGTAATTCAGGCAACCGCCCGGGTTAGATGTGGAGTTTGCGAATGATTTTGTCAAAGACGTCGAGGCTTAGTTCTTGCATAGGAATACGACTACCTAGTAAATCAACGATAGCCTCGCCGGTTTTAGCCGGAAAATGCACGGTCAGGGCAGGGCGAAAGCGTTTGACCGGAATGAGCATAAGGCTCGGCACCGATTCTTCCTTCAAAACGCCAAAACTTCGGAATTCTTGGAGCGGGTGCAGCTTTTCGTTGATATACAGTCCTTTACCGCTAAGGACGTAGTTCAATATTCGCGGTGGCCGGTGCGAGTAAATCATTAGGGCAGCTGCCATGGCCGGAATAAGAATTGCGAACGACCACGACCGGATGACAAGTATAGCCAGCAGCATGAGTAGCAGCGCTACCACCCAGAACCCAATAAACCACCATGGAGAGCGTGGCTCCTGGACATACTCCGGTGCTTGCCATTGGATTGGCTGCGATTCTGGCAAGTTGGTCGCTTCGGTCACCGTCATCTGTGGCGTGTCTGCTTGCGCTGCAGGCACAGGCTGATCGGTCGGCGTTGTTTGCGGTTCGCTGACCGGTGTTGTTGGCTGCTCAGGTTGCATGTAGCAAGTATAGCATGAGCGGTGTTGGGCAAGGAGGAGTTGCTTTGCATAAAAAATAACTCCGGACCTTTTGGTCCCGAGTTATTTTTCTGGCGGAGGAGGGGAGATTCGAACTCCCGCTACAGATCTCTCCGTACTAACGATTTAGCAAACCGTCCCCTTCAGCCACTTGGGTACTCCTCCGTATTTCAGCGGCTGGTGGCGCCCTTCAGGTGCCACCATGTCGGTGGAATAGGGAGGAAAATCTTACATCGGCTGAAGGGTTCCCTTTAGCCCGTTTTATGCCAGTGGCATGAAACGTTTTCCTTGCTTGGCCGACGAGAGTGCTTTAGCACTTCGAGGAGCAAAATGAAAGGCGGGTACTCCTTTCGGGAAGCAAAAGTCTTCAGCTCAATAAATTGTAGCACATAACAGAGGCGGATGAGTAGACTTTTTACGTAGTTTTGTTATATTGGAAGCAAGCAAACGAACCAAAAAGGAGTCCCATGATTAAGAACCTCATCCGAGCCCTACTTCCATCTATCGTCGTAGCGTCGCTCTCGCTTACTGTCATGGCCGCACCTCTGGCTGGTGCCGTATTCGATGGTAGCGTACAAGGCGGTGCTGATTCCGCCCGCGGCAACGACCAAAGTGCCGACCTGTTCGGCTCAACCGGTATATTCCGCACCATTACCAACGTACTGTTGTTCATCTTAGGTGCGATTTCGGTCATCATGATTATCATCGGCGGACTTCGCTATGTGGTCTCCGGCGGTAACTCCACCGCCGTGACCGCTGCCAAGAATACGATCCTTTACGCAATCGTTGGTGTCATCGTGGCACTGCTCGCCTATGCCATCGTCAATTTCGTCCTCGACAGCTTTACGGGCGGCACCGGCGGCTCAGGCACAAACGTCTAGCTCCGCTATACTTAAGACAGGTTCCTGAAGAGGGGACTTAGGTTGGTGGAAGGCCCGCTTCGGTCCCCTGTGCGTAAGAAGTTAGACGTACGGCCGGCCAAGTGCCCCTACTATCAATCCCACCGGATGGCCGCCTCACGCAGACGGTCATCCGGTGGTATAAACCGTTTATCAAGCAAAATGCAGACCGTCGGTCTGCATTTTGCTTGGCGGAGAGGGCGAGATTCGAACTCGCGGTGAGTTGCCCCACGCTTGTTTTCAAGACAAGTACCTTAAACCACTCGGTCACCTCTCCAGGTGAATACTCGAGGTATTTTAACAGATGTAGAGGCTACTTGTCGAGCGGCTGCCGTGCCGCGACGCCAACCCATACCGTTTTAGCCCCCGCCGCCATTAGCACTTCTGCGGCGTACCGAAGCGTGGCATTGGTTGTTACGACGTCATCAATCAGCAGGTATGCTGGCGTGTCGTCCAGCTTAGCGGGGCAGGAGAACGCTGTACGCGCCTGCTCTAACCGTTCTTTCTTTGACTTGCCGCGCTGCACACTGCGATTTGAACGCACGAGTGACTGCTTTAATGGTAGGCTTCGTCGCTTAGCAAACGATTTTGCGATTAAAAGCGTATGGTCGTAGCCGCGCTGGCGTATATGTGAAGCAACCGTGGGGACGGGCACGATAACAGTATCTGGCGGCAGAATAGGTAAGCGATTGTCTAAAAGTTCGGCTAGCGTGTCGGCCGCTGCCTTTACGTGGTCGAACTTCAAACCGTCAATCACTGCCATAAGCGGACCGCGGCGGTCACCGACACACCAGGCTTTGCTATACGTCGTGCGGCATGCATCGCATATGCCATCCAAGGCCGGCGCATCGCAGACAATACATGCGTTTTGGGCCTCATCAATGATGTCGTATTTACAATTGACACATAAAACATACCCGATTTTAGTGCATTCATAACAGTGGTGAGGAGCGACTATTTGCAAGAGTTTGTTCAGCATTGTGCT
>DEBQ01000006.1:0-237565 GCA_002348605.1 Candidatus Saccharibacteria bacterium UBA2952 | reverse complement strand
TGTCAATAGTGTCTGAGGTAACAGTGGAGGAAACCAATGGCTCGTAAACAAAACGATGATTTATTAATTGAAGATGAGCTTGCCGCCGCGTTCTTGAACGACGACGAACTAAGCCAAAGCGAAAGCCAAGCGTCGCAGCCTGCCCAGCAGGGAAATGACGACGGCTGGGACGAAGCCGAAGAAGACTTCCCAGGACAACTGGCAGTCGACGTCTATGAAACCGAGGAAAAGCTGGTCGTAAAGGCCCGCACCGCCGGTGTCAACAAAGAAGACCTAGATGTCAGCATTTCGGACGGAATCCTGACCATCAGCGGTACGCTTTCGAGCGGCGATGACAGCGACGCTACCAACTGGCACATCCAGGAATGCTACTGGGGCGAATTCAGCCGCACCGTTGCATTGCCTGTCGCCGTTAAGGAAGACGAAGTCGAAGCTATGCTGAAGGACGGCGTCCTGACCATTAGCTTTGGTAAGGTCAAGCAGGAACAAGCTAAGAAGATTACGATTAACTAGTTCGTTACTTACATACAAAACACCCCGCGTATCGGCGGGGTGTTTTAGTAGGGGAGTAACTGGGAGTATAAAAATACCCGGCGATATGCCGGGTATTTTACTTGGCTAAATATTAGCCGTTATTCGCGAAGCTCGTTAGCACGAAGTTCACAATCGCGAAGGCAAGCAGCGCCACGATAATACCGATGACGGCATATAGAATCGTGTTCTTAGCGCTTGTCACCGCCGTGCTGTCACCACCAGAGATAGTGTAGCGGATACCGCCGATGATCAGCATGATGACCGAGACGGCACCGATCAGGAATAGCAAGACGTTGGTGATCGTACGGAAGATACCGCTTTCACCAAACAGGTCTGAACTCTGGTCCTTACCTTGGGCCGAGTTAGCGCCGTCTTGAGCACCTTGGTCAAATTCCGCGTAGGCAGGCTGAGCAAAAGGTACAGCCGCAAAGCTAAGTGCCAGCGTTAGAGCCGGAACGACGAGCAGTCCTTTCAGCGATTTCATAATGGTTGTTTTCATATTCTTTCTTATTCCTTTCTGAATAGTCTTGCCTACTGTTATATCAGATACCAAGGTGTTTGTTAAGGGCTGAACGGTCAGTTAATACCTAAGCCGGCTCTCTGTCGCCGCCATCCGCGAACGATGTCACGACAAAGTTCACAATCGCGTAGGCAAGTAGTGCGACGATAATACCGATAACGGCGTACAAAATCGTGTTTTTCGCGGCCGTTACAGCAGTACTGTCGCCGCCAGAAAGGACATAGCGGATACCACCCACGATCAGCATGATAACTGATACGGCACCAATCAAGAACAGAAGAACATTAGTAACTGTCTGGAATATACCGTTTCTACCGAATAGCTTCGGGCTCTGGTCTTTACCTTTGGCACAGTCAACACCCTCTGTTACGCTAACTTTCGTTTCGTCACATTGTTGGTCGGTCTTTGCGGCATAGGCAAGAGGTGCCGTAAGCACAAGCAGCCCAGCAGCCAACATAGGCACCATGGCGAATCCGGTAAATAGTTGGTTAAGTAATCGTTTCATATAGTTCCTTTTAATTTATTTTTACGTAAACTGCGTCACGACAAAGTTCACAATCGCGTAGGCGAGCAGCGCCACCACAAGACCGATGACGGCGTACATAATAGTGTTCTTGGCGCCGGTAATCTGCGTTGAATCGCCGTTACTCAGTACATAGCGGATGCCGCCAATGATGATCATAATGACCGATACGGCACCAATAAGGAAGAGTAGTACATTAATGACATCTTTAATTGATTCGCCGAGCGACTTTTCGCTGCCACCTCCAGCTTGATTGAATCCCTTCCTAGCTTCGTCGCCTGGGTCTAGGGCCGCTGCACCGCCAACGGGCACAAGCACACCAACGCCGGCTGTAAAGGCCAGAGTGGCGGCGATGATGAAATGTTTGATTCTTTGTTTCATAGTATCCCCTATTAAAATTGGTTAAGAACGAACCCGACGATTGCATACGCCAGTAGTGCTACCACCAGTCCAATGACGGCGTACAGAACAGTATCCTTGGCGGAATTAATCTGCGATGAGTTGCCGTTACTCAGCACGTAACGGATACCCCCGACGATAATCATGATGACCGATATAGCCCCGATAGCGAACAAGAGCGTGTTAATGATTGTCCGTATCAACTTTCCGGCCGATTCGTCCTTACCTTTACATATGGCTGTATCCTGGTTCGCGCCAGTACAAGCCTTGTCGATAACGTTTACTGCACCGGCTGGTGCGGCAAAAAGGGGAGCCATGCCAAGCACTAACGCCAGAGCCAAAATTCCGTTTTTAATTCGCTGTTTCACTGCTTAAAACCTTCCTATTACGAAATTCGTTATGATAAACGCGACCAGCACGAGTACCAGTCCGACAACCGCATATAGAATACCATCTTTAGCACGCTTCGTCTTGGACGGGTCGCCCTGTGAAATGACATAAAAGACTGAACTGACGATGATGACGATGACCGCTGCGGCACCAGCTGCGTAGTACACAGTCGTCAAGACTCCTTGCACCGCCTTGTTGGCGCCGACCTTCGAAATGCCGACACAGTTCGGGTCGATCTTTTCGCCGGCACTCGTGTTACACGTGCCGCCTGCCTGGGCGTCGATGTTCCCGGTCACAAGGTTAACGATTGCCACCGACATGAACGAAATCACCAACCCCACCAAAGCATTGGTGATTATCTTGCGCCCCGCCACCACGCGGTCGGCCGAGCCGGCGCTAGTCAGATACTTGAACCCTCCATAAATCAGGTAGCCAGCCGCAGCATACGCTACCAGTTGCAACGCGATTTCAATAATATTTAGTACGATCCTAAATATAAACTGCGGCAGGCCACCGCCGTTCTTGTTCACGTTAGGTGCTTTGATTTCACAGGTCGAATTGTCAATTACGCCGTCGTACCATGCAGGGAAGGTTAAGAAGTTCGACGTACAGGCAGCTGAAGCTGTCGCCGATGGAATCATGCCAGCCGCACCAAAACCTAAAATCATAGCGCCAAACGCGAGTACGTATCGTTTTAGTCGGTTCATTTAGAGAACACTCCTCCCGGAATAATAAAGTTAAGCAGCGCCCACATTAACGCGAAGGCAACGAGCCCAATGATGACATTACGGATGATGTCGACAGCCTTATTAACCTGGTCGGCTTTATCTTCTGCCGTGGTGTAAAGAATCGACCCGTACACAATACCGGCAACGGCCAGCACGCCAACACCCGCCGTCATGACGTTAATAACGATAAGCAGTAGCGCCCAAATACCGTTCTTGTTCAGGTCACCAGAGTTATCCGCGTCACATTTAACGACGGCGGTTTTGACACCCCCGCAATCATTTCCCGTTACCGGGTCATCTAATACAGTGGGCTCGGCATACGCAGATGGCGCCGCAAAAGCAAGCGAAAACCCCATTCCTAGCATGGCTAATGTCATAGTACCCGCGCGGTACAGACCGATTTTTTGTTTTCGCTTCATAGCTACCTGTACGATACGATAAATCCCTAAATCCTGCAACGTTTTGCCGTATTTTTTACGCCTCGATTCAGGAGGTACGACTATTGACTTTTCCTCTGTAAAATGATAAAATCCAAGAGTTATGTGGGATGTTCTCGTCAGGACTCCGCGTGGTAGCACTAACCCGCGGAAATTACTCATGTTGCTGGCCACGTTCTTCGTGGCCTGTTTCGGGTATATAGCCATGGTTGCTCCAACAGCCTACGCCGCCCCCGATGCCACCTGGGATGGCGACAACATTTCGTACCAAAGTAATACCTACGCGCCGGCTCCTTCAGACCTGACGCCACCAAGTGACATTCAGGCCGGATCGGCCATTTACCAATACGTCGACAAGAGTAAAACGCCCAATTTGGTCTACTTTATTTATTTCTCACCGACTACCGACAACCCCAAAAGCGCCAAAGAAGCCACCTACATCCGCTACACACTAAACCCGCCGAACCGCTACATTAACCCGACAGGTAAAAAAACAATAACGGTCGCCCCGGCGGAAGAGCCCGCCACCCCTTCGACAGACGACGGAGCCTTGTCGAGCAGCTGTACTATCGATGGCATCGGTTGGATCGTCTGTCCGCTTATGAACGGCATTTCTGAAGGCATGGACTTCATTTACGAACGTATTCAGGGCTTTTTGTCGGTACAGCCAATCACAACTTCGGTCGACAACCCGATTTATCGAATTTGGGTAGTGTCACGTGATCTTGCCAACATCGCGTTTATTATCGGCTTTATGGTTATTATTTACAGCTACCTGGTAGGCGGGGGATTCAGCGGTTACGAAATCCGTAAGATTATGCCGCGGCTGGTTTTGGCGGCCGTACTTATAAACGTGTCGTATATTATCTGTGCGGCGGCGGTCGACATATCGAATATCGCAGGCCACGGTGTAAATCAATTGTTCGAGAATGTGCGCGACACCGCGCTACCTGGCTCATCGACTTCCGCCGACCTCAACTGGACGAGCGTCACAGCCTGGGTACTTGCCGGTGGAACCGGAGCGGTGGCTGGCGCACTCTTCTTACCGGGCGCTGTCGGCGGTGCAGCCGGACTATGGCTTATGCTCGCAACGTTCCTGTTTGGAGCAGCCCTTGTGGTCATGGTAACGTTCCTGATTCTGGCCGCTCGTCAAGCAATCATCATCGTCCTGATTGCCATCGCACCACTTGCATTCGCTGCCTACATTCTGCCAAACACCGAAAAGTGGTTTGAAAAATGGCGCAGCCTATTCTTCACTATGCTTGTCATGTTCCCGGCGTTCGGTGCTGTCTTCGGTGGCGCCCAGCTGGCTGGTGAAGTCATTATCCGAACCGCGACAGGCATTGAGCAAATTATCCTAGGGCTCGGCGTCATGGTTGCGCCGCTCGCTATCACGCCTCTACTGCTCAAACTTGGGGGCGGGGTACTGAATCGTATTGGCGGCATTATCAATAATCGCCAAAAGGGTATGTACGACCGCGTCAAAAATCATAACGAAGAGCGCCGTCAGCAGCATATTGCCCGCCACAACGCCCTCAACGCCGAACGTCGTGCCAACGGTGATTTCGGCGGTCGAAGGTTTAATCCGCGCACAATGGTCCGCCGACGCGCAGCCACCAACTATGCTCGAAAAAACTACCGTGACGAGCAAAAAAAGCAAGACGAAGAAGCGGCAGGCAACTACTGGCACCGCCAAACCGGACGGTGGGGGTACGACAATCACTTTGAACACGACAACTTCGCCGAACGAACCAATGCCCGCAACCGCATTGGCATCCGCCAGGATGGTTTCGGTAACCTTGATACTTACAAGCGCCACAATGGCGCTCTCCACGATAACACCGAAGCACAACACGAGGAACATTGGCAAAACCGCTTGAACGGTGCAGCAGGGGCCGCAGACCGCGCAATGCTAACAGATACCCGAATGTCCCAAGGCCGTGCCAAAGTCATATCCGGCGCGTTAGAAGCGCAAGACGAGCTCACGCTGCAGGCAGCATTAAATACCAATCCAGGTTATGCCGGACTGCGCGCCATGAAAGTACAAACGAGCGTTGATACCGGTGTTGCTGATATCCACAAGGCCGCCATGGAAGCAACCGGTAAACTAGCCCTCAGTAATACCGTTAATGCCGACCGAGCCCTGCGACAAATGAAAGTTGAGACATATGAGACCGAGAAGCGTTCCGAAACGATAGACAACACGCTCAAAAAGAATGCCGAAGCACACTGGGACTACGTTTCGCGCACCGATGCCGGCACGCAGGAGCTTCGCCTACGTGAAGTCCAGGCAACCGATAAAGCGAAGCTCGTTCAAGAGCAGTGGAATAGTCTTGTTGAAAACATCGCCGCTAAGGGAGCTGCGGCTCCGAACGTAGCAGTACAGAGTGCAGGTATCGCGAACTCAATCATGGGAACTCGTCAGGAGACACAGATAGAAGCTTACGTTCAAGACTCTGCCAAACGCAAAGCTCAGGAGACAATGTCTGGAATGCTTAAGTCCGACGCCACCCTACGAGTCCGGGCTGGTGGAGTAGGTGAACAAGCAGCCGCTAACCGAATTTATGCCAAAGCTAAAAAGGATGTCGTTTCGGCATACTTAGAGGACGTTGAGAACTCACGATCGGTCTTGAGCGAATACAGCCTAGCTGAACTGATAAAGCTTCACCAGGAAGGTTTGGACCGCGATGGGAAGAACGTTAAAAAGAATGATGCTCTTCGTGACGCTGCCATGCGTGAGATTGTTCTTGCGAAAGGTAACAACTGGGCATTCCAGCGAACCAAAGACTATATCAGCTTACAAGGTATGGTCTACGATGAAGATGAAAACGCCTATTATGAACCTGTTCGCGACGCACAAGGTTTCGTAATGAAGGATGCTGACGGAAAAGAACTTAAGGGCACAGAAATTAGAAACCAAGATGAAATCGATCGACGGCGAGATGTCCAACAGCTGTTCGTCGATTCTGCCAAAAATTCTAAGCTCAAGATTGCCAGCCTGTCTGGAACTGACCGCGGGAACATGGAAGTTGGTACGTTCTTCGTTGAGAGCCAGGAAGCTATTGTCCGTGATATCCGTGACAAGAAAATTAATGCAAGCCGCCTGGCCGGCACCGATGTCGACGAATTGATGCGCATGATTCAAGTCCTGCGCAACGACGAAGTCCGTGGCCGACTGAAGCCAACAGCGCGTACGTCACTCATTAAGACAATTGAGTTTGCCCTTACCGATCCGCAGGTTCGCGCTAATATTGGTGACCGCGAGGCAGAACTAATGCAGGTCATAAGCAACTACGCAAGCGACATGCGTGACGTTATTCCACCAGAAGATAAAACAGCTTACGAATCATACGCGAACACCAAAGCACCGACCGTATATAAGATAGACCGTGTCCACGACTTCGATGATGGATTCGGTGCTAATGGCGAGTTCTAGACCGGTTATCTCTGACGCAAAAGCCGACTGCTTGACTTTTTCCATCTATGAACGTTTAGTATTATTATAAATGCTAATGAAACATACCGTTCGTGAGGTCAAATCTTAATGTCGGACTATGAAGCACGCATATGGGCAAGGGTGGCTGCACAAGATGAGCGAGCCGCCGCTGAGCTCGCCCAACAAGCTGAAGCTGCGGAAGCTGCGATTAAAAAAGAGCAGGAGGAAGAGGCACGCCTGGAACGTGCATTGAAGGCAGGCCAAGAAGCAGTAGCGCTTCTCGTAAAATATAATGCACAGAAAAGACCCATATGGGAGCAGCGAGTTGTGGGAAAGAAACCCTACCAGGGTTCAACAAAGTCAGGTAGCTATACTGGCTACCATGACGTCGTCCACTACTTCAAGACAGGACAGGCATGGCATGTTTACTCACTTCCGCTCTATGATCCCGACAGTGGGCATGCTTCGTCATCGCATGCGGCATTAACGACAGAGGGACGGGCAATATTTTTTGAGCGAGAAGTAGGTTACGCCACTATTCCACGACATGAGAAGTCTGAACGATCAAACAGAGCCCCCGTAGAAGGAATTGTACATCCCAGGTACCTTCCGGGCGATCATACGATGAACCTCTTAGAGAGTGATGAATTCCAAGATGGCATCGCTTCAATTATCAAAGGAAGTGGCCCTCTTAGGAGTGGACCATAAGTCAACCCTTGACGTAAAAACTACCTACTTGACTTTTTTAACCATAAGGTGTATAGTAAGACTATAAGCACGTTAGGCTGCTTACTAATGCACTCCACCATGTGCAAGGAACCGCCACCGATATGAGCGAACTCCACAACAAACCGTCAATACCCGACACAATGCCATTCACCGAAGAGGACAAGGCATTGGCTCGTCAGAAGCAGCAAGAAGCTGCTGATGCCAAGAAAAAGAAGCGGAATAAGTTGGTCGCGAGTGTCGCCGGTGGTGCAGTCCTACTAGCCGGTGGAGCTGTGGCAGGCCTGAAGTTCGCTGGCGGTCCAGCCGAAAAAGAAAAGCAGCCACAAGGTCAGGAACTAGTCCTAGGTCCAGATGGTCAGCCTGTTGAGTATGTTGAGTTTAAATACGACCCTGAATACTTTGAGTCTGACATACTTTCAGATGACATTCCAGAGGGAATGGACCGTAATCACGACGGTACCCCAGACAACTTGACTGATGTCAACGAGAACGGCGTTAGCGACCATGAAGAGCTATGGGACCAGTTAGACAATGAGTTCGTCGACCCACTTGCCGAGAGCAGCGCTGAGATTGAAGCGAATGCCAGCGAGCAAGATAAAGAATATATTGCCGAGATAGAATCAGCCATCCCGAACTTCGCCGAACTGTTCGGCGTTCACTGGAAGGCTGAGTTTATACAGCTCGACCCGATCGTGAAAGAGCGTGTTATGTTCGCCCTTCGTCACCCTGGCGAATATGTCGCCAGTGAAAACGCGACGGCCGAGCAAAACTGGCAAACTGACGTACACTACCAGTTCAGTCGTACGCCTGAAGACATCCAGAACTAACGCTGTTACATAAATAATAAATAGCCGCGGCATCATCCCGCGGCTATTTATATATTGTTACAACAAGCATTCATTCTCTTAGAAAAGCATGAGTGGTATGATAAACGTAATATGAAACGCCGCATTCGTCGTTCTAGTTTATTGCTGAGTGCAGGCGTACTGCTGTTTTCAGTCATAGCCAACCTTGCCTTGCCAAGCCTGACCGCCAACGCCGCCATCGAAAACCCTGTTACCGCAATGGACACACAGGTCAAACGCTGGCTGTATTACCGAGGCATGCGCGCATGTATACAAGGTGGGCCGATTACATACTCGCAACCGCTTGAGCGCTCTGATGTTCAGGACGGTCACTGGAGTCTGAGCGGCAAGAAAGGGTTTGGCTTTTATGGACCCGATATGGACGGCGGCAACGACAACGACGGAACCGTTGAGTGTACCGACGGCAGTATATGGGTACGTGGAGCAACGCTGTATGGCTACGCGGACCCGGTAGCGCTCTTATGTGAACTGAACCGCGTTATCGACAAGGGTGAAGCAATCACCCCCAACAGTGACGACTGCGAAAAAGCAACCGAATGGACAATTGACGCCTACGCAGGCGCGAACTGGCAAGTTGCCCTAACCAAGGCCTTAGAAAAAAACGGAATACGCCCGAGGTTCCAAATACAAGATAACTCGAATAGTGGTGCTATGTATTACTATATTGGCCAACGATCGGTCGAGGTATTTTGCGGTAGTGGCGTGCCACTGGCGGATGGAATTGAGGACTTAGCAAATGACGATAACCGGGTTTCGGTTGATCTCGTCGATGTTGATACGGGAGCAATCCAAAAAAGTAAGACTTACCTGCTAAAGGGCGACAGGGACGAAAACAGTAAGGTTGATGACGTCTACTATAACCAAGGCGGGGATGACAACAACGCAATAGACAAGAAGTGCCACGAACTAGCCAAGCTGACACGCGATCATTCCGGTGACTACTCAAACTATATTATTAGCTCGTTAAATAATGGAATTGCCGAGGATTATAAAGCCCAGTTCACGGTAACCGACGAGATGAAGCAGGCAATCTGTGGTAATCCTCCGGCTGGTGACGGAAGCGATTTGCCAACCCCACAGCAAAGAGCATACGCGGCATGTTTAGCGAATATCGTCACAAGGTTTAATAGTGCCGTCGATACCTGCAAAAACAGCGCCGAACTTAGGGATGACATAAGCTTCCAGGACCGTCAGGATAAGTTTAAGAAGTGTCTTAAAAAGGCACTCCCCAAAGAATATGACGCTGCGGTCGACGCTCTGCAAGCCGTAAATGTCGAGGCTAATGACGAAGGCAAAACGGCCGACGGTTCGTCAGAAACGACCTGTGCCGTTGATGGCATTGGCTGGATAGTGTGTCCGGTCATGGGGTTTGTTGCTCAGGTAAACGACAGCGCGTTCGCGTTCTTAAAGTCATTCCTATCAATCAGGCCAAGCCTTATAAGCAGCGACGGAACCCAAAACGCATGGACAGCATTCCGAGACATCGCCAATGTCGCCTTCGTCATAGCTTTCCTGGTAATCGTATACTCGCAAATCACCAGCGCCGGAATCAGCAACTACGGTATTAAAAAAATGCTGCCGCGCATTGTCATAGCGGCGATTCTGGTTAACCTTTCGTACTTTATATGCGCGATCATGGTCGATATCAGCAATATTCTTGGCTCAAGCATTTATTCACTCCTTAAGAGCTTTGATGTCGGCTCCACCGGGGGTGACCCGAGTTGGCAAACTATGATTTCAGGCCCCGACGGTATATTGGCCGCGACTATGACAGGTATCGCACTCGTGCTGCTCGCCATCGCAGTATTCTTGGCACCGACTACTTTGCTGGCATTCGCGGTCGTCATTCTTATTTTGATCGCCCGGCAGGCGTTCGTCATTCTTCTTATCGTCATATCTCCGCTTGCATTCGTCGCATACTTGCTGCCAAATACCGAAAGTTGGTTTAAAAAATGGTGGAAGGCACTTTCCGCAACTCTTATGGTCTACCCAATTATTGGCGCGGTGTTCGGTGCGAGTACGTTGGCTGCAAATATCCTTTCAGGTACCGCCGCTACTACAGATGACTCAAGTCTGCTGCAACTTATCGCCCTTGGTGTTCTGGCCGTACCATTGTTCGCAGTGCCAGCGCTGCTTAAGGGTTCAATGTCGGCGGCGGGCACGGTCGGGCAGAAACTTGCAAGCCTTCAGGATAGAGCGAACCGACGTGCCGGCGGCGACCTGAAGAAGCGTGCTGGAGAGGAGTGGGGTGACCTACGAAACCGCGCAGCAACCAGAATGCTAGGAAGCAATAGTAGAGCTGCGCGAACAGCAAGCTTTCTGACCGGAACGCGCCGACGGGCCAAACGCGACGACCGCTACAAGCAAAACCAAACATTGCGCGACGCAGCACAAGAAGGCTTCCTAAATCAAGGAATCGACCTGAATGACCCGGCGAACACGCAAGGTTTATCACGAACGGCGCAACGAAGGGTTGACGCCGGGGCGGCCAAAAAGACAGCTGACACGAGTAACCAAATAATTAATAACCTGGGAGCGTCATCCTCACTGCAAAACAATGCAGCCCTTCATGCTGCCGCAATATCGTCAGGTCTTGACCTTCATAATGCCGAAGAGACCCACAAGAATGAGGTAGAGGCCGAGCATATGCGAGCGAATCCGGGCCAGTACCATGAACTTAATGAATCGCGTGGCGACAAGCAGAATGCGGAGCTTGAAACCAAACGTGACTTTGAGACGTCGCAAGCGGGCCGAGACCAAAGCATGAACCGGCAGATGCTTGAAGGCCAGCTAGATATCGAACGCGGCGAACAAAAAGCCGCCTTCGAAGCCACCGGTGTCGGAAGAGCTCAGGCGGTAGTCAAGGATGAAGTAGAGCAAGTCACTAAAGCCGTTAGGGCAGACAATGAAGCTCAGGCTGTTGAACAGAATCGCACCGTACGACTACAAGCTACGGCAGCTGAAGCAAGCGCAGGTGCCGTAAAAGCCGAGGAAGCGGCCCTCGTAGAAGAGCTTAAAGCGGGTCCGGAAGCTGCTGCCGCGATAATCAATGGCAATCCGGAACTTCAGGAGGTATCGGTCGAATTAAACCAAGCTGATGTCCAGAGCAGAGTACAAACCCAACGGACCGGCGCAGCAAAACGCGTCTCTGACGTCGGTTATGCTAAATCGATACAAGATGACGCGACCGGATTAGCTGACGTTGCCGGAGGCATCGAAGGCATCGCCGGCGTGAGTCAGGCCAAGGCCGTTGCTCAACAGACTATCCTTGAATCGTTCAGAAAGGGTGTTGCCGCTGAAAGTACCTTGATGTCCGAAACAAAGGAACAGGAGATTCTTGGCGATACTATGCTTGGAGCCGCTGACGTACTTGATCAGCCGGATGAAAGAATTTCTGCCATGGGTTCTGTGATTGCTAAACGCCAACATATGGCTTCGCACATTAAGCTATGGGAGCGCATGTCGGAATTGCGCGCTCAGGCACAGGCGGAGTACGACGCCACGGCGGAGGGAACACCGGAGCGCGAAGCCGCTGCGGCACGACTCAGCAAAGCTAAGAACTTGCAGCAGATCGTTATGGCCGACAAGTCCAAGAAGCCGTTCGGCATCGGTGACGAGGCACAGGGTGATGCTACAGTAGGTGATTATGAAAAGAACATCTATACAGATACAAGAGACCGTATCCTTACTCACATGTCGCCTGAAACGCTTTCAACTATGGACCCTGACGATCTTAGTCTTATTTACGAAATGGCTAAGAATGGCAAGCTTAGCGAAGACCACATCAAGAAAGTTCAACAAGCCTACGACCAGTGGAAGAATAATCCGAACATCAGTTCTCGGCTTAAGGACAAAGCTAAAGTTCTGCTTGATCCATTTGAAAAATTTGTTACAAATGGAGATACTAACGCCTTCTTGGCTGGTCCAGACAGCACAAAGTTCCCTGAAGTAAGCTCAATGACCAACCCTTAATAGGACTGGTAGGCTATAATCTAAGCATGGCCGTTTATAAGGTACCTCAAGACGTCGAGGCTGACGACAAGCTGATCGGACCGTTTTCGTTCCGGCAGTTTATTTACCTTATTATCGTCGCCGGAGCGGTGGTTATAGGGTGGTTTTTGGCACAGCTATTCATTCCGCTGGTTATTATTGTGCTGCCGGTTATTCTGTTCTTCGGAGCCTTGGCATTGCCGCTCCGAAAGGACCAGCCGATGGAAACTTACCTAGCGGCAATCGTGTCGTTCTACCTAAAGCCTCACCGACGCCTGTGGTCGCCCGATGGTACGCAAACTCTGGTTGAAATTACCGTACCTAAAGTCATTGAAGTACAGCGAACAAAAGATTTATCCCAAACCGAAGCCGAGCAGCGCCTGAGCTACCTGGCTAGTATTGTTGACTCGCGCGGTTGGGCCGTCCGCGGTGTACAGGGACAAATGCCCACATCACCAGGTTCAATGACTAACGACGCTTACCTGGAAGCACAGTCGACGCCGGATATATTGGACGAAAGCGCGGCAGTGGGGCAGGAGTTCAATACCATGCTCGACCAAGCCGACGCCCGCCGTCACCAAGAAATGCTTGACCGTATTAAAAACCAATCTGCCAGTGTCACCGCCGATGTCGTCCAGCCACCCGCTGGAGTTACGCAGCCCATTACGCCTGCCGTTCCGGTTGCCGACCCATACGCGGCTATTCCGGCGCCGGCACCCCCAACACCAGCAGTGGCAGCCCAGCCTGCACCCGACGACCCAAGTACTCATGTAAGCTACGATCCGTACCCTGCCATGCACCAGTCGGTCATCGCGCCGATTGACCCGAACGCACCCAAGAAAGGCCAAGCCGCACCAAAGGAAGATAAACCTGGCGAAAAACAGCTTTCGCCTGATATAATTAACCTTGCAAATAATCCCGATTTATCGGTGGAAACGATTGCCAGGGAGGCAAATCGCATTCATGAGAAAGAAAAACTTTCTGAGGATGAGGTAGTTATATCGCTCCGCTAGGGTAAATCGGCGTAACGAGTGGGAACGAAACATCTCTTCATGCCGCCGAGCCAGCCAGCAAACCAACAGCCCGTACCACCAGCCATGCCGCCAGCAGCGGGTGGTGATGTGCCGCCTGCGGCCGCTTTTCCAGCACCGCCCGTAGCGCCAGCTAATCAACCAGCCGCCACCGGAAGTGGCGCGCCTGCGGCACCAGCTAAACCGCCTGTAAATCCGAATACTACCCAAAATACCCTGCAGATTTCAGAGGTGCGCGAGAATATGGTCATTATGCGCGATGGGTTATTTCGCGCCGTGGTCGCCTGTAAATCGATTAACTTCGACCTTATGAGTTCTCGCGAACGCGAAGGGGTTGAGTATAGCTACCAGAACTTCTTGAACTCGCTGTACTTTCCTGTGCAGGTGTTTATACGGTCGCAGCGTGTCGACATCGGTCCATACATCGACCGCCTAGTGACCATGCGACGCAACCAGGACAACATGCTACTCGGTGTGCTAATGGACGATTACATTAACTTTATCGACGTTCTTAGCCAAGAGGCGAACATTATGGATAAAAGCTTCTTTATCGTGGTGCCGTTTTACCCGGCAGGTGACCTGACCGACCTTCGCGACCAAGCCAAAGGTTTCTTTGGCAAGATTTTCGCCAAGCAGTCGAACGAGACCATAAAAATCGACGAAGCCAGCTACAACAAAGCTAAGGATGAGATAAAAAACCGCGTCGATTCCGTTATGAGTGGACTGTTTCAGCTAGGAGTCAAAAGCGTGCAGTTGAACACCAAAGAACTTGGTGAGCTGTACTATAACATTTATAACCCTGACACCGCCGTGCGTGAACCACTGGGTGACTTTGACAATGTCACCAGCACATACGTCACCAAAGGTCAGGGCGAAGCGCCGCGGTCTAGTCTGCAGGGGGGAGCGTAGCATATGGCTAAGAAGAAGTTAGACCCAGTCGATATTGCCGCCGCTCAGCGAGCCCGTGAGCAGGCCGAGGTGGAACAAGCATTCTTAAAGGGTGTTACGACACTCCGCGACCTAATTGCGCCGAGCAGTATTGAAATCCACTCCAGTTACTTTAGACTTGGCACCAAATATGGTCGAACACTTTATGTATACGGCTACCCTCGGCAGATTTATACCGGCTGGTTGTCGAGCGTTATCAATATCGACGAAGTACTCGACATTTCGATGTTCATTTACCCGGTTGAAAGCCAGGTTGTCCTGAACAACCTGCGCAAAAAAGTCACGCAAATGGAAGCCAGCATCGCAATCAACAGCGAGAAGGGGCGTACCCGTGACCCAGGCCTTGAAGCTGCCATTCAAGATGCCGAGGAACTGCGCGATCAGCTGCAGGTCGGGGCAGAACGGTTCTTCCGCTACGGCCTGTATCTCACCCTGTACGCTGATAGCCTAGATGAACTCAGTTTCGTGCAGCACAAGATCGAAACCATCTTCGGTCAACAGCTCGTGTTCAGCAAAGTCGCATCCAGTCAGCAAGAGCAGGGGCTAAACAGCACCGTGCCGCAAATGACAGACCAGCTGCAGATTCGTCGCAATATGAACACCGGCGCTATTTCGACGTCCTTCCCATTCACTTCGGCCGACCTCACTGATTCAAAGGGAATCCTATACGGAATTAACATGCACAATAATGGACTGGTTATTTTCGACCGGTTCACACTCGAAAACGCCAATATGGTAGTTTTCGCCAAATCTGGTGCCGGAAAATCATTTACGGTTAAGCTCGAGGCTGTGCGCAGCATGATGACCGGTGCCGACATTCTGATTATCGACCCGGAAAACGAATACCAAAAACTGGCCGACGCCGTTGGCGGGAGTTATATCCGGCTTAGCCTAAACTCTGACACACGTATCAATCCGTTTGACTTGCCGCGTGTCATTGACACCGAAGAAGCCGACGATGCGCTGCGTGCCAACCTAGTGACGCTTCACGGCCTGTTCCGCCTTATGCTCGGCGGCAGTCAGATGACCTCGACGGGGCAGATGATGGCCGGTCTGACCCCAGCCGAAGAAGCCGACCTTGACCAAGGGTTGATCGATACATACGCCCGAGCCGGTATTACGTCCGACCCGTTGACTCACAACAGCATGCCACCTACTATCGCTGACCTGTACGACACGTTGCTTCACATGGGCGGTACCGGTCCACAGTTGGCCCAGCGGCTTCGTAAGTACACCACGGGAACGTTCGCAGGTATTTTCTCGCAGCAGTCGAACATCGACATCAACAACAACATGGTCGTGTTCAACATTCGCGACCTTGAAGATGAACTCCGTCCGGTCGCCATGTACATCGTGTTGTCGCACATCTGGAATATTACCCGCAGCAACCAAAAGAAACGCATGCTCATCGTCGACGAGGCATGGCAGCTCATGAAGTACGACGACTCCGCCAACTTCTTGTTCAGTCTTGCTAAACGAGCCCGTAAGTATCAGCTTGGTCTGACCACGATCACCCAGGACGTCGAAGATTTCATGGGCAGCAAGATGGGCCGTGCCATCGTGGCGAACAGCTCCATGCAACTGCTTTTGAAGCAAAGTTCCAGCGCCGTGGACGTACTTGCAGATGTCTTCAAACTGACCGAAGAGGAGCGTAAGCGACTCGCTAACTTCCCGGTAGGGCAAGGGCTGTTCTTTGCCGGCCAAAACCACGTGCATATTCAAATTATCGCGTCTCAAACAGAACAAGGCCTGGTCACGACCGGGGCCAACGCCGCAGCACTACAACAGGCCGCCCCACAACCAACGCCAACCGAGCAGCCGACACCCACCAGTCCCGGCTATATGAGCCCGGGTGAGTACGGTGTATAATGAGGGCAAACCGTGAGGGGTTTGGCCAAAACTAAAATCATAGTCCGTTATGGAACCTGACAGGAATCAACATCCCGAAATTGAACCCGATATTCGCCCGACGCTCGGGCGTATTGAGGACCACGGCCTGTCTGAGCGCGAGCAAAAAGCACTCGACAAGAAATTAGCTAGCGCTGACAAACAACTAGGGTCATACGACGCAGCGTCAGATGATAACCTCAAGAACATAGATGACGTTCGCGAGCGCGAAGAAGCACTGACGAGCGGTTTGTACGTAGGGCGTGGTGGAGCCGAAAAAAAACAGACGGCCAGCCTGAAGACGATACTCAAGAAGCGCGGGCCGCTTGCGGCCATTCTGGCTCTCGGAGCAGGCCTGCCAACCATTCTGGCAATTATTTTTTCGCCAGCCCTTCTGCTGCAGCAGCTATCAGAAACTTTGACCGGTAAGATCAACGACCAGCTGTCAGCGCTTGACGCTCGGTCGACGCTTTTACTTAAGAAGAAGTACGGATCCAAAATTACCAAAGGAGCTTGTGGCACCGTAACTATTAGATGTAAGTACCAGACTATCCGTGAAGGATCCGGTTTCGCTAAGCGTCTGAAAGCCGCTGGTGTCGAGATAAAAGGTGACAGAAGTATAATACCGGGACGTATAAAACCGACGCACTTCGTGTTCGACGGAGACGAAATCGCAGCGCGTGACCTGGTAAAAAAAGCGCGCACTAACCCGGCGCTTAGATCCGCCCTTCGCAAGGGGTATGATCCATTGTATGCAGCCTTTTCCGACAAAGTTTCTGCCAAAGTGCGAGCAAAACTCGGGTTAAAGAAGAGTAGTAGCGTCAAATCTTCCACCGACCGCAAAAAGATGAATGAAGACCTCAAAAAAACAGCCGCCGGCGAGAATGATAACCTTCCAGCCGATGGGAAAAAACTAACAAAACACACCGACGACAACGGCAATGTTACCTATACTGACTCTGAGGGCAATACATACACCAAGGTAGAGGGTGAGCGCCTTAATTCGCTCATAGACGAGTCGCTTGGCCGAAATAAGCTTGCCGAAAAGGTAACAAAAACTGCCGTTAAATCTACCCTTAAAGGCGCATTGACTTCGACCGCCCTGGGTGCCGGTGCAATTGATACCCTTTGTACTGGCTGGGTGATGGTACGAGTAGCCAGCTTCGCCGCGAAAATTTATCAACAGCGGCAGCTAATCCGATACTCCTATGAGTTCATGAAAATCTCACATAAACAGAAGTATGGTGACTTAACCCAAGAAGAAATGGCGTTCTTTGGCGATTTGCTCACCAAACCCAATAGTGAAGGCAAGGCAGCCCTTGATTCAGACGGCTTCAAGTTCGCCGCGTACGGTGACGTGTTCCAACCCGCGTCTTTCGAATCGCTCGCAAACGAGAAGGACGCCGAAGCGCTATCCGAAAAAGGCCTTATTCAGAACGAGACGAGTCGTTACGTCAACGGGCAGCTACTCAATGACAATATGATGACAAAGCTTGTGAGTGCCCTGACGGTCGGAAAACCGAATACCGTTCAGGCGGCTGACTCTGTTTGTAAGTTTACGAAAAGCTGGAAAGGGCAGGCCTTAGTGTTTGGGCTGGCAGCCGCCGGTGCAGTGCTCGCATTCTTTAGTGGAGGAACTTCACTTGGGGTAGGTGCTGCGTTGGGAGCCACCGCAAGCATTACAATATCAATCGCGTTTGCGCTCATCCAGCCGAAACTGATTGATATGGTAAAAGGCGATGTCATAAAAGGCGATGAGAATGGCAACGAAACCGGCAACGCGATTACGTCTGGCTGGGGTGGCTACAACGCCGAAGCTTCCCAGGGGCGTGGATTGCGCGTAGCCACTCAGTCGGCATACGCCGACTACAACCAGCAGACGAACAAGCTAATGGCCGAATACAACGCAGCCGACCGCGCGTCGCGTAGTCCGTTTGACCCGACCAGTCGCAATACCTTTCTTGGTAGTATCGTCAGTGCGATACTACCGTACTCTACTAAGATGCAGGCCGTCGGATCGTCCGGCCTTGCTGCCGCGTCGCTCGTGACTACCACACTGTCGTCACTAACGCGTCCACCAACCTCATCGGCCGACAGTGACCTGCCTCAGTTCAGTCAATGCGATGACAATGAGTACAAAGACTACGCCGCCGATCCGTTCTGCAATTTGCGCTACATGCTGCCCGACAAAGAAGTCGACCCCGATGAAGTGCTTGATTACATGATTAAAGGAAATTATATAACCGAGACGGACGCCACTCCCCAAGGTGAGTACGCCTCGTATGTCGAACGATGTATCGACCGTAAGACATCAATCGGAGACGCGTACACAGAAGATGGCGGAGCGGGCGACGCGGGCACCGATTGTGTTGTCGGACAAGGTGGCGCGAACGAAAAGCGCAACACCATGTTCGCACTGTTTTACGTCGACCAGAGTGCCGACGAAGGCTTAGACAATGACTTCGATAGTGAGTTAACGACCGCGGCGACGACTGGTGGTAGTGAGTTAAAAGTTGGGTCATTCAACGTCCGTGGCGCCAGCCACACCGATGCGCCGGGTGAAGACAGCCGCCCAAACAAGAACTGGGAAGACCGGATGGTCTACACGATCAACACCATTCGGGATAACAACCTTGAGGTTGTCGGGTTCCAAGAATTCGAACCGAAACAGCACCAACGCCTGGCAGAAAAAATGCCAGAATTCGAGTTATCTAATCATGGTAAAGACTCTGACAGTATTGGTTGGAGTAAGGCGCGATTTACGAAGATAGGCCAAGGGACCTGGAAAACGGTATACTTTGGCGGTCAAATCGAGGAACCGTGGGTCAAACTTGAAGACAATGCCACAAAGCAGCCGTTCTATGTCATGAACGTGCACGACCCGATTAACCGCGGGGCGGGTGACTCCGAAACTCGCTACCAAAACGCGCTGGCACATCTTGCAACTGTAAATCAATTAAAAACCGATGCGCCGGTCATTCTAACTGGTGACTTTAATTCCGGGTATACGAAAGAACAGGGTGCGGGTGCGAGTACGAATGAAAAGCTTGCATACTGTGTTCTCACAAAGGGCGGCATGAATGACGCCTACGACTTATCCGTTCCCCGGCCTGCAAAATGTCCGAACCCTCCAGCGAGAGGTGATCGTAATTTCATCGACCACATTTACCTGACGCCGGAAATGCAGGTGATATCATTTGATTCGGTCGCCGGAGGGTACACCAGCAATGGATCCGACCACCCGACCGTTTTCGCGAATGTTGTCATTCCTGGCTCGGCTGAAAGCACTGGTGCGGGAACCAGCTTCGTCATGGGAACATATAATCAGCCTACTCGGGGTGATACTGGCGCTGCTGCCCAGAAAATCTTAGGCGAGAAGATGGACATAATCGGTATGCAAGAAATAGGTGAGGCGAATTACTTCCCCTTAAAAAGCGAGCTCGGAAAGAATGGGTATAAAGTTTATCCAGACGTTCAGAGGGGTGAGTCAAAATCAAACTTCTGTACCAGGGGACGAAGCATATTCTACCAGTCCAGCAAATTCAAAGTAATTAAGTCTGAGGTGTATGATGTGCCGAGCTATAACCACAAAACTGAATACCAAGAAGCTCGTGCTTGTGGTAACGAAGGCGAACGCACAAAGGGTGGTGGCCGCGCGAATCAACCAATTGTCTGGTTCCAAGATGTAAGTACAGGTCAGACAATCATCGTCATGAACACCCATAATTTAGCCAGTTGCTGCGGAGCAGAAAACGCACCCCAAAAGCGTTACGAGTCCGCGAAGATTTACGTCGAAAAGGTGCGCAGCCTTAAGGCCTCGAACCCCGGCGTGCCGATATTCTTTAGCGGCGACTTTAACGAGGGAACGGGTGTACGAAGAACCAAGAACGTAACATACCAATTCAACCAAAATAACTTACTTTACTGTATGTTCAAGCAGAACGGCCTGATGTCTATGGTGATCGGCGGGAGACAGCAACCCTGCGCGACAGACCATGAAGGGTATCAGGGAGTTGACTATATTTATGCCACTCCGGGCGTAAAGGTGGAATGGGCGAAAGAATTCCGTGACCCTTCAACCAACAGCAGTCCGCACATGGTGCATTATGGCAAGCTGGTCGTTCCTGGATCGGGAGGAGCGCAGAGTGGTGAATTGGCATGGCCTTTAGATAAATCAAAGTACAATACTAATAAGGTAGATTGGCTTAATAGTCACGGCTCCACTGGAACCGCCTGGGGTGAGGATAATATGGGAACTTCTGGCAAAGGAGCATATATCGCCGCGGACATAAGCGCAACGGTCGGCACACCCGTCTATGCCATGATGGGGGGTACCGTTACTTCGACCAGCCTTTGTGGTGCAGAAGACGGTATAGCAATCAAGTCATCAGTCGATGGTGGCACGCTTGGAATCGCCTATATGCACGGAAAAAATAAAAGGTTTAAGAAAGGTGAAACCGTTCGCGCTGGCCAGCAAATCATGGAAGTTGGAACGCTTGGTTGTAATGTGTACGGCTCCCACTTACATATTGGCATGGCGTACAAGGGCAACTATATTTGTCCGCAAGATGTATTTTTGGCACTGGCTAACAAGGCTTCTGTTAACTGGCAACAGCTTGTTGGTAAGACGTCGGGAGGATGTGGACGGATATGATGTCGTTACCTAAATGGGGACTTATGCGAAAAAGGTTCATTCCGATTTTAAGCGCATTAGTCATTGTTTTCTCATCTGTTAATGTTGGCGCGGTAGATGACCAAGAAGAGTTCGATGAACAGTTCGCCATATCGAATAATATCTTCTACTACAACACCAAAGAGACATGTGGCACAGGAGAGTTGGGTGGCACAGGCTCGGTTAGTGCGTTTAGTAACCCTGTATATAAGGAAAGCGCGCCAGACCCTGCTATTGTCAGCGGCGGCGACGGCATGTTTTATGTTTACGCGACCGGGGGAGTATTACTTGAATCGAACGATATGGCCCACTGGAAGCGCGTCGATAGCAACTGGAGGCTGAATGGCGCGCCAAACGAAGCCGGTGGCGCCAAGTGGGCACCTGACGTAGTTAAAATCGGCAACAAGTATGTCCTTACGTACACCATCCCTACTGGTACGCCGGAGATTCCTGGTGGCGGAAACCCAAAAATCGCTTACGCAGTCGGAAACTCCGCCGGTGGACCGTTTGTGTTTAAAGGGAAGTTAAATCTACCATACGCGTACAGTATCGACTCTCATATATTCGTCGATGATGATGGGACGCCTTGGATGTTCTGGGGTGGTGGCGCAATTAACGTCATTAAATTGACGTTCGACGGCAATACACTCAAGCCTACAGGGTCGTCGAAGCAATTACTGACGCGTGGTGGTGTTGGAAGCAGCGCCACCATTGAAGGGTCTTGGGTTATCAAGCGGAATGGCTGGTATTACTTAACCTATTCCCAGGGTCACTACGATATTAAGGATGGCGCTCCGGCTTACCGCGTACTCGTCGCGAGGTCTAGAACCGTGAATGGCAATTACACCCCAAACAACAGTATGCGCCCCATTCTCGAAGGTAAATCACCAATCCTCAACCCAGGTCATCATTCGATTATTACTGATAGTACCAACACTGACTGGATCGTGTATCACGGTTACTACAACGGGGAGCGGCAGGTTCGTTCTCTAAACGTAGATAGGCTGACGTACGATGCCCAGGGCTGGCCTGTGGTAAATGGAGGCAATGGACCTTCCAACTCCCAACAGACCGGCACTGGTGACGCGGCGGCTGCGGCGACTAATAATACAAGTTCAAGTAGCTGTGTTTGCACGACTGGGTCCATTTCGTCACTGACGGGTTCAACCGAAGCAGAGAAGGCGTTTAATTTCTTCGTTGGCAAAGGTTACTCTGCTCAACAGACTGCTGGTATCGTCGGTAATATGAAGGCCGAATCCGGCGTCCTCCCGATGCGCAAACAAGGCACTGATGCCAGCGTAAAGACCTCCTCAAAAGCCGTCAGAAACAGTTCGTCAGGGTGGGGTATCGTCCAATGGACGCCGCCCTCGAAAATGATCAATCCATCTTTGGACGCCGGAAAGACATATGCGCAAATTGATACCCTCGACCATCAGCTTCAGTTCCTATGGGAACAGCTTGAAGGAACTGGAACGGGCGGTAAAATTAGCGAGAAGGCCGCCGGAGATGATTTAAAAAGACAGACGACAATCGACGGATCCGCCCGAAGTTTTATGACGAAGTTCGAACGTCCGAAAGACCAGAGCGAATCAGCACAAAAGGGGCGAGTACAGTTAGCGAATGAGATATTCGGGCTATATGGGAATGGCGCCGCACCGCCGACATCACCCGACACCCCCGCTCAGCCAGGAGGGGGATGTGTTAGTACGAGTGGTGGTGGTGATATCGTCTCCATTGCGCAGGCTGAATTAAATAAAGGTGTCAAAGAAGACCCGTTAGGGTGTGATGCAGGCAACCCGAGTAGGGATGGAAGTTGCGGTAAAGAGGTAGATAAGTACACCGACAGTACCCTTGAATATTGGTGCGCCGATTTCGTCAGTTGGGTATATAACCAGGCTGGTTCACCGTTCACTGGCGGCTTATCTGGCGGTTGGCGAATCGCGAGCGTTGACGGGGTACGGAGCTGGTTTAAGGCGAATGGGACCTGGACCGATAACGGCCCTGGTGTTAAGCCGAAACCTGGTGACGTCTACACGATGGGAATCAGCCACACTGGAATCGTAGAAAAGGTGGAGGGTGATACGATCTTCACCATTTCTGGAAACACCGCGACAGACAACACGGGGAATGGAAATGGGGTCGGCCGCGGCTCATATAAGGTTGGCAGTTCATCAATCGAAGGGTTTGGGAGCTTAAAGTAATGGAAACACAAAGGTACGACCTACGAAAATATATCATCAGGGCAGGTTTGTTGCTACTAGCGATAATCGTCCTGTATGTCTGTTATGACAATTTAGTGTTTAGGCTCAAAAGCACCACGCCGTCGCTTGATGCTGTAGCTGATTCGTCAACCGAAATCCGGTATCACTTCTCACAGCCAGTAAAGTCGATCAAACTCGTATCGGTTAATGATATTCCGGTCGAACCCTCTATTAAAGAGAGAGATGTTGTTATACCACTAAATAAAACTTTAGAAAGTGGGTCTAAGTATTCCGTTGTTATGAAGGGAATTCAATCGGAGTGGTTTGGTTTGAATATTCGTACGATCGAGCGATCGTTTATACCAAAATATATAGATTTCAATAGGCTCTCAGATGAAGAGCGGCGCAACCAGGTCAACAAAAGTAATAGTGGCCAGGTTGATGACCTCTTCATCTCAAGAAGTGCCTTTCCGATTTTTAATGAACGATGGCAAATTGACGCTACTGTCGACACGAGTAGTCGAACGGCTATATTGAATATAAAGTTTTTCGAGGAGATTCCTGATTATGATCATGGAGGTGTTGTTACGCGCGTCAGTAACGAGACTGCCGAGAAGTATCGACGAGAAGTACTAGAGAAGATTAAGGAAAACGGTGGTAACCCCGAAAAGTATACGATTATTTATGATAATCCGTACTTATATGAGAAGTATACCGACACTGACACTCATTAGCTCTTAAGTGGCATAATGATATGCTTATAGTTCGGCTCTTTAATGGATTCAGTCAGTACACATGGCGCTAACTTTCCAGAGAACCCGAACGACACCTCATCTGACGTCACGGCATTTAAGGCGTCGGTCAGGTAACGAGAATTCAAGCTTACACTTCCTGATTGCCCGTTGGTTTTTACTTCTAGTTCTGATGAGTTTTCACCGACTTCAGACGCAATAGAGTGAACCGTAAGACGCGACGCGTCCACATCGAGGTTGAGTGTAATACCGCCACCCGATTCCCGAGCAAACAATCCGGCGATCTTAATGATCCTCATTAATTCAGAACGATTGACGGTAAATGAGCTTTCGGTTGACGAAGGAATAAGTTGTCGGTAGTCAGGGAAGTTGCCGTCAATGAGCCGGCTTGTTATTTCAACTTCCGCCAACCGGAATGTTACCTGTGTTTCATCAAACAATACTTCGATTTCATTAATGTCGTCGCGAAGGGTTCGCAGTACTTCTTGGAGTGTCGAGGTTGGAATGACCGCTTCGACGTCACTTTTAGTTGCGACGATACGGCGTTCCGTTAGGCGGTATCCGTCTGTTGCCGCAAGGTAAAGGTTTTTCTCGAACGAATGCCAATACACGCCGGTAAGGATTGGGCGAGTTGAGTCATTACTAGCCGCTATGACTGTTTGTGAAACTGAATGTTTAAAATCTTCGGACGAAAGATTGTAGCTGACTGCTTTTTTGTCGTCTATAACGGGCAGTTCGGGGAATTCATCGTCCGCGACGCCGTTAATGGTTGATGATGAATTTTTAGCCGAAATATGTAGTTTGTTATTTGCGACAGTTAGAGTAATTTGTTCTTTTGGAAGGTTTTGTACGAAATCACTGAGTAGTTTTGCTGGAATTGTAATTGAGCCAGGCTTAATAACCTTTGCGCCGATTCGGTGCGATGAAGCGACTTCAAGGTTTGTGGCTGCAATGAGGAGACGCGAACTGTCGGTACGAAGGAGGATGTTACTTAAAATAGGGAGCCCTGCCTTACTGCTTGCAATCCTACTTGTATTATTAAGTGCGAAGCTGAGATTTTCTTGGGTGACTGTTACTTCCATTGTTATTTAATTCCTTTCAGTTCGTTTCGTTAATAATAAGGGGTGTGGAAAGTGGGGAAAACACAATACATAACAGATGAAAAACAAATGTTTTATTGTGTGTAGAAAACTTTGGAAAAAAGTCGGACAAATAGTTGGAAAAATTAATCTTTCCACTAACTTCTTTTGTGTTTGAATAACCAAAACCCACACCTGTGTACGATTGTTTACAAGTAATACCAGCTGTATTCAACAACTCGTCCCCATGTTTTCCCCAAGAATTTTGACTAGGCATATAACTTCTCCCGAAGTTCGGCAACTTGTTCGCGAATCATGAAATCAAGTTTTATGGCTTTTTCAATCTTCTCAACAGAGTGAATTGCGGTCGTATGGTCTTTTCGTCCTAGTTCTGCCGCAATCTTAGGGAAGCTTAGATGAAGCTCGCTTCGAAGTAAGTACATCGCTATTTGGCGTGGAGTCACGATATGTTTGTCTCGTTTTGCACTGCAGATTTCGGCTGTCGTGAGTTGGAAGTGCCGAGCGGTTTTGTCGATAATCTGCCGCGAACTAAGATGTTGCGGTCGTGATCGTCGAACGTTCCCAATCAGCCCTTCGGCGGTCGATATGTCAGCAGGAATTCCACGCATTTCAGAATAAGCGAGTAGTTGATTCAAAGCGCCCTCTAACTCCCGGATATTTGTTTTTACATTGTTCGCTAAATACTCAACGGTCGTGCGATCGATTTCAGCATGGGACGCAGCTGCTTTTGCTTCAAGAATGGCACAGCGAGTTTCAAAGTCGGGCATTTGAATGTCAATACTCATACCCCACTCGAACCGACTTCGTAGACGTTCAGTTAGGGTTGGGATGTTGCGTGGTGGCTTATCGCTACTGATAATAATTTGTTTATTCGCCTGGTGAAGGGCGTTGAAGGTGTGAAAGAATTCTTCCTGAGTTTTCTCCTTGCCGGCAATAAACTGCATGTCGTCCACAATTAACACATCGATATTGCGGTATTTGTCGGCAAACCCTTTTTTCTTAAACCGAATACTTTCCAAAAAGTCGTTCACAAACGTTTCGGAACTAATGTAAAGTACTGCGGTTTCGGGAGATTTTGCGGTAATTTCGTTACCTACCGCCTGAATAAGGTGTGTCTTACCTAAACCGACGCCGCCGTATAAAAACAACGGGTTATATTTAGTGCCTGGATTTTTAGCTACAGCCTGACAGGCGCTATACGCTAGGTCATTACTTGAACCGACAATAAAATTCGCGAATGTATAGCGTGGGTTTAGGCCGTTTGTGGCCGCCTGCTTTTTAGGAAGGGGGGCAACCAACCGGTCGGCTGCCTTGTTTTCGGTTCGGGTCGTTTCGCGCGAAGTGACGGGTTTGCTTTTATTTGTTTTAACGACGTAGCTTATAGTGTTTGGTTTGACACCGTTCTTCTCAAGGATTTCTTTAATTTGGTCGTTGAATTTAACCTCGAATTGACGCTGCGCGAAGATATTCGGCACTGCAATCGTCACCGATTCGTCGGTAGTCTCGAGTAGCTCGGTATTCTTGAACCATGTCATGTAGGTGGCATGCGAAACCGAAACTTCGATCTCACCAAGCACACTTTGCCATAACGAATGACTCAAGGTATTCCTCCCGCCGACAGTTCCTGCCGTTTACGTAATACCTTTATTGTAGCCAACAAAAAAGTTTTCCACAATAAAGGATTGGAGCGAGAAGTGGTTTCGTGGCGGCACATCCGACACCTCAATAGTTTTCCACAATAAGAGATCACATCTGTAATAGTGTGGATAAACCTTAGCAAAATGTGGATAAAAAATTTAACGACACAATAATCCATTTACAAATACAACCATTACCTCTTGAGAAAAGTAGGGGAATAGGATACAATTGACCACTGATATGCCAAAACGAACTCACCAACCACACACCCGTCACCGCGCCCGCACACACGGCTTCCGCGCGCGCGTCGCAACCAAAGCGGGTCGCGCCGTACTGAAGCGCCGCCGCGCAAAGGGCCGCGCTCGACTTGCCATCTAAGGTAGGTCACATAAAAACTCCCGGACTGGACTTATAGGAGTCAGCCGGGAGTTTTTATATACTAAAAGCAATGTTGTCATCACGTAATCGGTTTCATGGACATGGGAGTTTGCGCTTCGTTCACGCGAACGGCAGTATTGTCCGGTCGCGGTTTTTCGTGTGCAAATATTCAACCAACCCCCGCCGGCGGACTCCACGCGTTGCTGTTGTCGTTAGTAAGAAAATCGTTAAGTCGGCCGTTAAGCGAAACCGTATGCGCCGCAGGCTATACGAAGCTATTCGCCTGGAACTTCCGAAGGTTCGTAAACAGTCGGACATCGTGTTTATTGTTGTATCAGCCGAGGTGCTGACAGCTTCGTCGAATGACTTGGTGTCGGCTGTAAGTCAGGCATTCAATCAAGCCGGCCTCTACAACCAGTCGGCATAAACTGCTATACTACATAATAATAACCACCTAATTTACATGCTACTTGCGAAGGGCGTTTAGTGAACATTTTTGAGCTTGTTGTCGTTCAGCCTATATTCAACCTGTTAATGGGACTGTATGCGGTCGTGCCCGGGGGCGACTTTGGGGTCGCCATTATTATCTTTACGATCATCGTAAGGTTCCTTTTGTACCCACTAACACGCAGTATGCTGCACCAGTCGAAGGCAATGCGCAAACTCCAGCCAGAACTGGCGCGTATTAAAAAGCAATCAAAAGGTAACCGCCAGGCTGAAAGCTTAGCAATGATGGAGCTGTATAAAAAGCATGGGGTTAGTCCATTCCGCTCAATTGGAATCTTGCTCATCCAACTACCAATATTCATTGCCTTGTTCCAGGTTATCCAGATTTTCACCATGCACCGTGATCAGATTGAAAAGTTCACGTATGGCTTTTTAGAGCAGATTGGTCCAATCAAAGAGCTGATTGCAAATCCTGACAACTTCAATGAAAAATTACTTGGTATAGTTGACCTCACTAAGTCGGCGTTTTCTGATGGCCGCGTCGACATTTTCCTAGTTATCTTAGCGGTCGTTGCTGGTATTACGCAGTACATCATGAGCCGTCAGACTATGCCAAAAACCGAAAACAAGCGGCGTATCCGAGATATCATGGCCGACGCCGCCGAAGGTAAGCAGGCAGACCAGAGCGAAATGAACGCCATTGTCATGCAGCGCATGATGAAGGTGCTGCCGATCTTTATGTTCTTCGTCATGATCTCGGTACCGGGTGCTTTGGCGCTCTACTATGCGGTATCGAACCTGGTCGCCGTCGGACAACAGGCGTACCTACTGCGCCAAGACGAGGAAGAGTTGGAGCAGATCGCCGAAACAAAACCCGCAAACATAAAGCCATCCAAATCAGCAAAGTCATCCGCATCAAAACCGCCGAAGCCGGCTAAATCTGCTGCCACGAAGAGTGGAACGACCGTAACGCGAATTGTAGCCAAAGACACAGGAAGGAAGAAGTAGTATGAATCACGAAGACAGCCTAGCGTACGCCAAAAAATACCTCGAAGACCTTCTAAGCTTCTTTGGTGTTAATGTTGATATTGAGGCTAGTGTCGAAGGCGATGTGATTGAACTGAGTGTGCCGTCGACCGAAAGCAATAGTATACTGATCGGCCGTAGCGCTGAGACGCTGCGTAGTTTGCAGTATGTCGTGTCAACAACCCTCCGCAACCAGAACGCTGCTCTAGTGCGTGTTAATATCGATGTCGCCGACTACAAGAAGCAGCGTGCCGACAAAGTAGCAGGGCAGGCGAAAGAATGGATTGAGCAGGTCCGAAAGACAGGTGATAGCCACGTCGCTAACCTCAACGCTGCCGACCGCCGTGTCGTCCACCAGGTTGCCGCCGAGTACGATGATATCGAGACCTTTAGTGAAGGGGAGGGTCGAGACCGCCGAATTATCATCGCCCAAAAAAGCTCCTAGTATTTAAGTATTTTACATACTAAACATACGAAAAAATCAAACCAGCCAGGTGTCAAAACTATATTCAACCAAATGGTTTAATGTATTTTTGACACTTATTTTAGAGCATCCATGTAGGCTTGGTGTGTCTGCTCGGCCATTCGCCGCCAGGAATATTTATTGACCTGCTCGTGACCCCGCTTGATCAGCTTTTGTCGCAGATCCTCGTCATTTATGACCCGCTCAATAGCTTTGGCCATATCTTCAACGTTTAGCGGGTCAAAGTACTCGGCCGCGTCGCCATAGATTTCGGGCAGACTGGTAGTGTTGCTACTGGCGACCGGCGCGCCGACCGCCATAGCTTCGAGCCCGGGTAGCCCAAAGCCTTCCATCAAAGACGGAAACACGTAGGCTTTAGTGTGTTTCAATAGCCAGTTCAACTGTTCGTCGGGGATGAAGTCCGTGAATAGGATGTTCGTATATCCCATTTTTTTAAAATAGGCTTCGTTCGCCTTGGTATCGTCGGCTTTTCTCCCTGTAAGCACTAAACCAAGGTTCGGGTGTGACTCCAACAGTTTTTGGTGTGCCTTCGCCAGCCGCCGAATGTTCTTGTAGTCCGGCTGCTGACCGACATACATTATGAAGTCGGTGAACGGCAGTGGGTATTCCTTCAGCTCGCCAGAGTCGGGAATTTCGGCGGCAAGCAGGGTCGTTCGGACTTTGTCTGGCGAAATACCGGCGAACCGAACGACATCTTGCTTTACGTAGTCACTGATTGTAAGCACCAGGGCGCTTTTTCGTGCGACACGCTTGAACACGAATCGCCCGACAAACTGCTTGAAGTGGTAAACGAACCAATTCTTGTCGGAATTGTACGTCTTAAGCAGGGTCAGGTCGGCGATGGTCGTCACTGCCCTGCCGTCATACAAAACCGGCTGCTGGGGCATGCAAAAATGAACCAAGTCCGGCTTTAGCGAGTCAAGCAATTTCTTAAACCCGATTTGCTCGCCGAATGAATAGTTATCGAATTCGGCGACCTTGACCTTGAAGTTGCTAGCGGTCGGCTGCCAGTAAGAAAGATCCTTTTTTCGAAGCAACACCGTGTACTCGTTCCTGGTGTCGATTTGCTGTAAGTAATAAAGCATCCGTTCGATATAACGGCCGGTCGAGGAATTGATAATACGGGCATCGATGGCGATATGCATTATATGTAGTGTAGCAAAACCAGACTACGCTAAAATAAAATAGAGTTAATACCGAAAGGGAGAAAATGGCTGGACTTACCACAGAGCTGACAAACGCGGCTAACGCTAAAGACCAAGATATCAATACGTTCGTTAGTACGGTCAAAGCCTTGGCCGAAGGCGCAGGCTACACGATTGTCGAGCTGAACGCGAACAAACCGTGGGGCGCGTACCTGCGAATCGATTCATCACAGGCCGATATGTTCGTGAACGAATTCTTTCCGGGTCTGTCACCAGAAGAAGCGCGGCTGGGGATTGAAGGGGCCGAACTTAGCCCTAAGTTCTTGATTGTCAAACCGGGTGAGCGCCTGAGCTGGCAGTTCCATCACCGCCGTGCCGAACGTTGGCGGTTCTTAACGACCGGCGCCTACCGCAAAAGCATGACCGGTGACGAAAGCGAACGCGTTGAGGCCGCGGCCGACGAAGTTGTTCAGTTCCAAACCGGCGAACGTCACCGACTAGAAGGAAAATCGGACGGGTTCGTGCTTGTCGCCGAAATCTGGCAGCACAGTGACGCTGAAAATCCATCTGACGAAGACGACATTGTGCGTCTGGCTGACGATTACAGCCGGTAGTCCACCCCTATCGAATCTGATATAATACAAACGACAGAACACTACGCTTTCACGAGGGAGAAAAGAAGGAGAATATGGCGAAAACGGCACTTATTACCGGCGTGGCCGGACAAGACGGTGGACACTTAGCAAAACTGTTGCACGAAAAAGGGTACGAAGTATACGGCACGCTACGCGGCCAGCTTGAAGCTAGCCATCCCCGCTACCAAGCGGTCAAAGAAGAGATGCCGTACGTAAACATCGTGCTGGCGGATATGATGGACATTTCTGCCCTGACCCGCGCAATGCTAGAAGTCAAACCTGACGAAGTCTACAACTTGGCCGCGATCAGCCACGTCGGCTATTCGTTCCGCGATCCGCTTCTTACCGCCGACCTGACTGGCAAAGGTGTGCTTAATGTGCTAGAAGCCATTCGCCTAGCTGGCCTTGAAAAGACTACCCGTTTTTACCAGGCTTCGACCTCTGAAATGTTCGGCGGCCTGGACTACAACCGCCCAGGTAGCGGCTACGACGAAGAGTCGCTTTTCCACCCACGCAGCCCATATGGCGTCGCTAAGCTTTATGGCCACTGGATTACTAAGAACTACCGCGAAAGCTACGGCATGCATGCTAGTTGCGGCATTCTATTCAACCACGAGGGTGAGCGCCGCGGTCCAGAATTTGTGACCCGCAAAATCTCAAAGGCTGTCGCCCGCATCAAGCTGGGCAAGCAGGACGTACTTGAACTCGGCAACCTAGACAGTAAGCGTGACTGGGGCTACGCCGGCGACTACGTTGAAGGCATGTGGCGCATTTTGCAGCAGGACCAGCCTGGTGACTATGTACTGGCAACAGGTGAAACTCACACTATACGTGAATTCGTCGAACTAGCCTTCCAGCAGGTCGGCATTGAGCTGCGCTGGGAAGGAACAGGCGAAGGCGAGACTGCGACCGATGTCGCCACCGGCAATGTGGTGCTGCGTATCAATCCAGAATTCTACCGCCCGGCCGAAGTCGACATTCTGCTCGGTGATCCGAAAAAGGCCGAGACGCAACTTGGCTGGAAGCGCGCTGTCGACTTCCCTGGTTTGGTAAAGCTGATGGTCGAACACGACCTAGCTGCTGAATCAAAGTAAGTCGAATGTCGACAGATAAGTGGCAGCGGACCGGGCGTAGTGCGGTGTACCAAACACCGTATATGTCGGTATATGAAGATATTGTGCGGCTGCCGTCCGGTGCGATGGTAGACGATTACAGTGTCGTTGATCTACCTGATGGTGTACTGGTCGTCGCAACCGATGAGCAAGACCGATTAATCTTATTCGAAGAATACAAGTACGCCGTCGATGACACTGTACTGACATTCCCAGCTGGTGGAATCGATGATGACGAGACGCCTGAAGCTGCGGCGCTACGTGAGCTGCTGGAAGAAACGGGGTACGTAGCAACAGAGGCTACGTTACTTTCCGGTAACTACCCGTACCCATCAAAATTGACGCACATCAATCATATAGTCCGTGTTACCGGTGCCGTTAAACAAAAGGCAAGACAGCTTGAAGCCTCCGAAGCGATTGGGGAGGTCCAGCTTATTCCAAAAGACGAAATCGCGGATCTGCTTAAATCCGGACGCTTCAATACATCGTATATGATCGCTGCTTTGGCTTTGGCATTCCCAGAATACCTTTCGAAGAACTAAGCCAAGATATCGTGGATTGTCTGGTCGATTGAAAACTTCTTTACCCAGCCGAACTCCTGGCTGAGCTGCTGACTGTTCCCGACGATGTCGGGCGCATCGTTTGGACGAATGAGGGACTGATCGACTACGATAGGTGGTTCGTCTATACCCATAGCCGACGATATCGTGCTAAGGATGGTTTTCCCGCTTAAACTCTCGCCAGAGCAGACGTTGTACACGAGTTCTTTCGGAGTTTCAGGGTGAGTGGCGACCAGACGGTAGGCTGAAACGACGTCGCGCACATCGGTGTAGTCCCGCTTAGTGTCGAGATTACCTACTGTAATCGGTTCGTCGCCGGTGCGAGCGCGGATCTTTTCAATCAAATCGGGCACCAAGAAGCCTGGTAACTGACCCGGGCCGATATGATTGAACGGACGCATAACGACGCATTCTAAACCGCGGAGGTTATAGTAGGCGGCCTGATTCTCGTTCAGAATCTTGCTGACGGCATACGGAGAGTTAAAAGACACGGCACCAGACTCACTAATCGGCATTGGCTGGTGCGAATCATAAATTGCCCCACTACTAATAAGAACGATTCGCGGCTTCTTGCTGGCCTTCACGTAGTGTTCGCACATGTTTGTCACCATCGCACTGTTCAGGTTTATGTAATCCTGTGGCGCGTCGAACGACGGGCCGACAGCGGCCAGCCCAGCCAGGTGAATGATGGCGTCTGGCTCGTGTTCAAGAGCAGGCCATTCCTGTGCTAAGTCCACCAATGCGTATTCAGCCAACTTATCGGCTATCTGCTCATGAACTTCGTTCTCGCGACCGATGCCCACAACCGTATGGCCGGCGTCCACTAATTCATTGACAAGATGCTTCCCTACGAAGCCGTTCACACCGGTAATCACGATAGTCTTCTGCATATATCTAGTATACCGTGTTACGGTTCAATCCTTTGCGCAATGACCGCTGTAAAGCTATAATGGCTATCTAGATGAAACAAACCACCGAGCGCTTAAAAGCGAAGTACCGTTACTCTACGATTTTGCTCAAAGAGCTGGTTAAAACCGACTTCAAGCTGCGCTATCAGGGCTCATTCTTGGGATATATATGGTCGCTATTAAAGCCACTGTTTATGTTCGGTATCCTATACCTTGTGTTCGGTGTCGTATTTAATGCGGGCGCTACCATACCGCACTACCCAGCCTACCTGCTGCTCGGAATCCTGCTTTGGAATTACTTCACTGAAGTTACTAACAACGGGGTAACTGCCATAGTCGGTAAGGGCGAGCTGATGCGTAAGCTCAACTTTCCTAAATACGTAATAGTTCTGGCCGGCTCGGCATCGGCTTTGATAAACCTGCTGATAAATTTCGCCGTTCTGGCGATATTCCTTGCCATCGGCGGCGTAGACCTTCATTGGAGCGCGCTACTGCTTCCATTAACGTTGTTGCAACTGTTTATATTTTCTCTTGGCGTCGCTTTCCTACTCAGTGCACTCTACGTTCGGTTCCGCGACATCGGCTATATATGGGAAATCCTGATGCAAGCAGCGTTTTACTTCACGCCGATCCTGTACCCTATCACACTGGTAATGGAGCGGTCGCATGACGTAGCGAAACTGATGATGTTAAATCCAGCCGCACAAATCATTCAGGACTCGCGCTACCTGCTCGTAACGCATGAAGCAATGACGTTTGAAAATATATTCGGCAGTGGCTGGTTCAGGCTAATTCCCGTCGCAGTGACGATACTATTTGCCGTGATGGCTGCCTGGTACTTTAGGCGGCAATCTCCAAGATTCGCGGAGGATATCTAGATGAATGACGTTGCAATCAAAATCGATGGTGTCTATAAGGATTTCAAGCTTCCACATCAAAAGGTTAATTCGATCAAATCAATTTTCACAGGTATCCACAAGCAGAAATCGAAGTCATTTGAAGTGCAACATGCCCTGAAGGACATATCATTCGAGGTCAAAAGGGGCGAATTTTTTGGTATCGTAGGCAGGAACGGATCCGGTAAAAGTACTCTCCTTAAGATCATCGCTGAGATTTATCAGCCGTCGAAAGGAAAGGTGCAGCGGAGCGGTCGGCTGGTGCCGTTCATTGAGCTTGGCGTCGGTTTCAATCCTGAGCTTACGGGGCGCGAGAACGTTTACTTGAACGGGGCACTGTTTGGATTCGGTAAAAATGAAATTGAAGAACAGTATGACGACATCGTCTCATTTGCCGAACTCGGGCAATTCATGGATCAAAAGCTGAAGAACTACTCGAGTGGCATGCAGGTCCGCCTGGCATTTTCCGTTGCGACAAGGGCCAAGGCTGACATTTTGCTGATCGACGAGGTGCTAGCCGTCGGCGACGCGGACTTTCAAAGAAAATGCTTTAACTATTTCAAGAGTTTGAAAAATAGCGAAACTACCGTAGTATTTGTGTCGCACGACATGGATGCGGTAAGAGAGTATTGCGACAGGGCAGTCCTGATTGACAAAAGTGAGATAGTGGATGTCGGGGACACTGACAAGATCGCACAAAAATACACCAGATTGTTCACGAATGACTCGCTAGAATCAACCGCAGGTGATACCGCTACACGATGGGGGAGAGGCACCCTTAAAACAGAGGATATATCAGTGAAGTCTGATGGTGATGAGGTATCTATTCGCCAGACGGTAACCGCAAAGCAAACAACTGAAAATCCTATCATAGGAATTAGGATACGATCCGTTTCGGGCGATAGCGTAACAGGCACGAATACAAAAATCGAGGGAAAGAAGATTGCGGTCGTCAAAGATGGTGAAAGTATTGAGTTGACGTGGAAGCTGCCAAATATTTTTGCCGACGGCGACTACTATGTCGATCCGGCTATACTTGGGTCCAATGGGATAGATGTCCTGGACTGGTGGGACGAAGCCTCAAGATTCTCGATCAATAAGGAGCGTCAGTTGCCATATATCGTAGATCCTGACTTTGTGGTAGAAATAAAGTGAAGATATGAAACTTCCAGATGGATATATCGTAAGTTACGCTCAGAATAGAGAGGACCGTATTATCGAGGCCTTCTTTCCAGACATAAAAAACGGTTTTTATGTCGACGTTGGAGCAAATGATCCCAATGAAGACTCTGTCACGAAGCTTTTTTACGATAATGGGTGGAGGGGCATCAATATCGAGCCAAACGCAAGTCTTCATAAGAAGCTATCGGAGGTTCGAACAAAAGACATAAACCTTGCTTGTGGTATTTCAGACAGGGTGGGCGAGATAGAATTTCGTGAGTACGGCAATCATGGATTGTCTACATTTTCCGAAGAGGCAAAAAAGCAGAACATAAAAAGTGAAGACCCTAAACTTTCCAAGTACAAAGATTATAAAGTAAAAGTCAGAACGCTTAACGACATTCTAGCAGAGTATGTGGGTGATAGGACTATTAACTTTATGAAAGTCGATGTCGAAGGTCACGAATATGAGGTACTAGCAGGAAACGACTGGTCAAAATACCGTCCAGAACTTATTTGTATAGAGGCAAATCATGTTAATCATGACTGGCGGCCTCTTATGAAAAAAGCAGGGTATTCTCCAATATTCAATGACGGGCTTAATGAGTACTACTTGCGAAAAGAATCTCTAAATCGACAGAAGTACTTCGACTACGCTAATTCAATGATACTATCTGGCATAATTGTGAACCCCGGAGTAGCGCAGCGCATTATAAATGCAGAGAAGCTGCCATTATTGGAAGCTGAAAATAACAAATTAGAAGCTGCAAACGAATCGCTGCAGCGTGAGGTTAGCTTGCTATCTAGGCAGCTTGCTCATTACGATGATGTTCGTTACTTGATACGAAAGCTTGCCGTAAGAATTTATAGAAAGGTATTTGGTAGACTCAAAGCCTAGAGAGGGTATTAATAATATCTTCTGCACTTTTACTCCACGAAAACTTCGCTACTTGCTTAGCGCCTTTCTTGACATGGCTATTTGTTAAGTCTTTGTCACTAAGGTACCGCACGATTGCGTCGCGTATCATGACTGTATCGTCGGCATTGATAAGTTGGGCCGCATCGCCTGTCGCTTCAGGTAGGGATGAATTATCACTTGCAATCGTAGGCACGCCGCATGCCATAGCCTCGATTGGTGGTATGCCGAAACCTTCATAGATACTCGGGTAGACAAAGACAGATGCGCCACTATATATAGCCGGCAGATCCTTGTCTTCGACGTAGTCCTTTGGCCGCTGGACGCTATCGCCTGCGTCTTGGAGGCGGCGAATAATATCGAAAATTTCTCCATCTTGCCAGCCTTTCGCTCCAACGAGCAATAATGAGTATTCTTTTCTGATAGTTTCATTAAGCTGCTCGTATGCGAGTAAAAGGTTCTTGAGGTTTTTTCTGGGCTCTATATTACCGACAAACAAGATATACTTTCCGGTAATGCCGTATTTTTTCTTTACGGCAGCGATTACCTGATCAGTTTGCTTAAAGAACACATTAGTATCAACAGCTGGGTAATAAATGCCAATCTTATCAAGAGGTACTTTATAGAAATCGTGAATTTCTTGCTTACTGTTCTTTGAAATTGTCGCTATATGAGATGATCGCTTGGCCGACTTTCTTACCTGCTCGGACAGAAAGGCCTGGTTGCGGGGCTCTGCGAATTCAGCATACTTCTCAAAAGAGAGGTCATATATAAATGGAACGCTTTTTGAAAAAAGCAACGGCCAGGATGAATAGTTCGGGAATACGTAGATGCCTTTCCCAAAAAGTAGGTCTAATGGCAGTTGTTTGTTTCTGATTTTAAGGCCATTAGAAACCCGCAAAGAAAAAGGAGACCGAACAATCTTTATATTGTTGAATCCGAATGCACGAGCCTTTTCAACGTGCCTGAAGTGGACAAATATACGCACGTCCAGGTTAGGGTGGTCTACGAGCTTTGCATCCATTGCTTTGATTAGCTCGAGCGTATAGTGACCAATGCCGCTAAAGTGAGGCATAACCAACACTTCGCCGTCTATGATTATTCGTTTTTTTCTAAGCGTCATTGGTCTATTTTAACTAAGTTTATGTCATATAAATAGGGGTGACGGCTTTTAATGGAACAGTTGATTCTGTACAATTGATTGCAATGATACAAAAAGATTATGAAGCACGCCTTCGTGAGCTTGAAAGCCAAAATGTAGAATACGCAGAACAACTCGCAAAGCGCGATAGTAAGATTCATGGTCTGAATGTTCGAATACAAGAACTTGAGTTGCACTTACATCACCAACAGGGTGCACGCGCTGCGTTGAAGCAGTTGTACCACGGTATTGATAATAAAATCATGCGGACGCTGACCGAACGGGGCGAACGTAAAAAAAGAGTCGTCACAACCCATCCGACAATCACGACCAATGAGAATATGAGGTACGCCGATTTATTGAAAGAGGCGCGTGAGTATGACGCCAAAGAATTCTTTGCCCTGAAAAAGAAGGTGTATAAACACAATCTTAAGCCTGCCTATCGACTCGTCGCGAAAAGTTATCGTGTCGCAAGGGATGGCGGCTTGGCGGGCATGAAAAAGATACATAAGTTAAGGTCTAGTTGACATGTCGGCAAGTACATCAAGACATCTTATTGTTGACGGGCAGATATTTCAGTCAGCTGCGCGTGATCGCGGCATGGGAAGATACTCGGAATATCTACTCTCGGCGATACTTAAAGAATCGAATTACGCGACTGTACATCTTATATTCGCGAAGAAGCCGCATGCCGTCGGTATCGAGCATAAAAAGCTCGAGCGTTTATTTGAAGGAGTCACGGTGTCGTATCTGGACCTATCGAGTACCACTCGACAGAGTATAGAGAATGCCACTAAGCACAATAAGAAAGCGGTCAACGAATTCGTCGAGAAGCTTCGTCTTGACGTGGGCTCGGTCGATTTTCTTATTCCAAGCTTGTTTCAGGAACCGATAGCATCTGTCTTTCCTGATTTAACGACGAATTTCGTCATATTCTACGACCTCATACCTTACTTGTATCATGACCGCTACGCGGACAAGATGCCTTTCGATAATTATCTGAAACGATTCAGGCAACTTTTTGAAGCCGATAAGATTCTGACGATCTCGCAAGCGGTGCGTGATGACCTGGCAGTATACTTAGGAATTCCTCACTCAAGAACACATGTCATCGACGGTGCGGCGATCAGGTCCGACAAGAGTCCGGTACCGCCGCCGGGTATGCAATTATCTGAAAAGTTCATACTGATGCCGACGAGCGATGACCCGCGGAAGAACAACCTTCGTGCCGTCATCGGTTTCGAACAATTTAATTCCCGATCATCGGAAAAATACAAACTCGTCATCACCTCGAAGATACATCGTACGGAACGGGAGCGCCTGCGGGGCTTCTCAAGCAACATTATCTTTACCGGCAATATTGAGGAGGCGGAACTTGACTGGTTGTACGAGAAGGCCGAAGCGGTGCTATTTGTTCCTGAGAGCGAAGGACTTGGCCTTCCAATACTTGAAGCGGTACATGTTGACAAACGCGTGGTCTGCTCGTTGCTTGATGTATTCAAGGAAATCTCAGCCGATGCTTTCTATTATTGCGACCATAAGGACCAATACTCGATTGCCGCTGCTATAGAAGATGCGCTTACAGCCACCGATAAAGGGGTCCCCAAGTCGAAGTATCGACAAATCCTAAAACACTATAGTTGGGGAGAAACCGCTAAGCGAACTCTTGCTGCGATGTCAAAAACGACCAAAAGAAGTTCGGGCAATCGGCCAAAGATAGCCGTATTTACACCGACGCCATCTGGGTTTTCTGCGATCGGCAAAGTGGTTGCCGAGTCACACGCCGTCCTTGATGACTATTTTGATGTCGACTACTACGCGGAAGACGGATCAGTCGACGCGAACACTCGCCCAAATTACTTAAAGTATGTCGCGCCGTACTATTCCGCAGATGCATTTTCTGTTAAGTCCTACACTCGATATGACGCGGTATTCTACCATATCGGAAACAGCGATTACCATCTACAGAGCATTGCGAATAGCCTTTACCTCCCAGGTTTTGTGATTCTTCACGACACCAATATAACCGACGCGTATCGGGTAATGGTCAGGGAAGAAGTTATTTCTTCAGAACGGAGTGACCTTGAGAAAATGCTTACCTCCGCGGCCGGACTGACGCTCAGCAAATGCCTGACGTCAGTAGTCACGAATCAACTTGGCGTCATGACGCATTCGAAATATGCCTCTGCCGCAGCCAAAGAGATTCTACGAGACCAAGACTCGGTGGTAATGGACGTTAATCTAGCCACACAGGCGCCGCAGACCATTCCCGAACGGTCGTACGCACGTCTACGCCTCGGCATGGCAGGGATTATCGCTGACATAAAAGGAATCGAAGTCATCGAGCGTTTGGCGAAAGATGTGAAGTACCAGAACCATACGATCGCTATATTCGGTTATAATTATGCATCTGCCGATACGATCGAACGTCTGGGGTCGTATGACAATATTGACCTAACGACGGGCCTTACTGACTACGACTTCGTAAACAGCATGAAGCAGCTGGACGTATTCGTGAATTATCGTATGCAGTATCAAGGCGAAACATCACTGTCGACACTTGAAGCGATGCGGCAAGGCGTCGTAGTAGTCGTACGGGATATAGGATGGTATAGCGAACTCCCTGATGACGTGGTTGTGAAGGTTAAGAATCCAGATGATCTCGTCAAAAAATTAAACGAGCTTGTTGCCAACTCGCGATTAATGAAGAAAGTATCGGCGAAAGCCGTCGAATACATCAAGGCGAACCACAGTCACGAACAGTATGCAAAGGGCATGAGAGCGCTCATGGAGCAGGGCGGATCGTATGATTCAGTGCTCAAGCGACGTGCCGAATTGTTACGAAACGGCCAGCTGACATCGGTGAAAGAACTGCTTGCAGAACTGAAGACGGAGGACCACGAATGATCACGTGGATCGATCTGACTGATTTCATGCAATGGAAGGGCAACCTAACCGGCATCCAACGGATACAATACAATATGTCCAAACTCTATATCGAGTCACACGACGACGTGAGGTTCTTTGTGTATCAAGAGCAAGGACGACGCTTCCAGCAAGTCGACTTTAATCCGGATGAAATAGTGAAGTCTGGAATCATTACGGACGAACTATCGGGCGTACAAGCCAGTGATTACGCGAACCGTCTACTGAAGCTGGCGACAAAAATCCGGCGGCGTGCTCTGAAAAGCGGTTATATAACACCGAACACCCCTGACGATGCAGTCACTCCGTTCGGAGGCCATGATACCGTTTTGATCATGGGGGGTATATGGGTCGGTGAATTCATCAATGACTTAGCTCTTGCGAAAGCGAAGCAGGGTTTCAAGCTGGTTCACTTCGCATTCGACATGGTACCAAGTCTATTTCCGGGGTATGTTGTTGACTGGCTACCTGATGCGTTTACCGAATACCAGAAGGTCGTCTTTTCGATATCAGAGGGAGTTATTGCCATATCCGAATCCACGGCGAAGGATGTCCGAGACTTCATCAAGACGCATAAAATAAAAAACGCGCCAGCTATAACCGTAGTCCGTATCGGCGAAGAAGTTGATGAGCTGACAGATGCAAAGCATGAAAAACCGGTCGAAGGCTTAGCGCCAGGGTACCTGCTTTCCGTCAGTACGATTGAAGCTCGCAAGAACCACCTGTCGTTGTTCTATATGCTCAGAGAGGCAAATCGTCGGGGTATCATGCTTCCAAAGATAGTCATAGTTGGTCGTAACGGCTGGCACACCGATGACTTTCGTTATGTCGTGGAACGAGATCCGGTAGCACGTGACGGCATTATAGTAATCAATGATGCGGATGACGAGACGCTCGTATGGTTGTATAAAAACAGCCTATTTACCATCTTTCCTTCTTTCTACGAAGGATGGGGGATGCCGGTCGCAGAGTCACTCGCTTATGGAAAGTTGTGCTTGTCATCAAACGTATCGTCTATGCCTGAGATAGCTGGCGAACTGATTGATTATTTTTCACCGTACGATACCGGAAAAATGCTGGACGTCGTTGTGAAATACCTTGACCCGTCTGTTCTAAGGGCAAAAGAGTCTAAGATTCATGACTCGTTCACGCCTACCAGCTGGCGCGACATGTATGAGGCAGTCGATTCATTCGTTGGCCGCATAGCCGCGCAGTAAGCGATCTGGTTTCGTTTTTACTTGGGATTCGATAGTTTCCACAACAACCAGCCGGGCGAAAACTTTGGTTGCATTCTGATGATTATCGTCTCACTTTTGTCGGAAATGGTAAAACTCTGCCCTGGCTCGACAAGTCGCATATTAGCAAACGCATAGCGATTATTCACAAGCCAATACTTACCGGGATTCATATTTAATCGTATATCGCCCTTGCCAGTACGCTTCAAGGTTATTTTGTTCGGTGACCATTCAGTAACGACGGCGTTTTTTGTCATTACGAATTTACAGCTGCCTTGGTCACTATCGCAGCGAATCGTATCAATTCCAAACGGGGCGGGGTTTCTGGTGTCGATTAATGAATCGCCGGCAATGACCTGGCCGATGTTCGCCCTTGTAGTAGCGGTTAGATTTTCGTCATACGGTATGCCATTTCTCTTTGAATCGTAATGAACCTGCTGGTTTATGACAGACGAATGAGTATACTCGGCAGGTTCAATTGTATACTGCTTAGCAAAGAAGAGCGTACCGAAAGCGAACAGTTCAATGACGCTTACTGCAAGCAGCACGTTGATAGCCTTGCGGTAGCGCTTTAATGAATAGGCTCCTATGAAAAGAATTACCATAAGTGATGCCCAGATCATCCAGCGTGATGCGACACGCATGTCGGAGAACACTGGGAGATGTCGCAACAGATTGTAGGGTGACAGGTCTCCTATAATAAGCCCAAGCCCGAACAGGAAAAAGATGATGCCTAGAATTAATAAGAGCGCTGGAGAGATTCTGCTTGTAATGGGCTTGAATAAGAGCCGTGATCGTATTAAGACTACAAGGCAAATTATCGCCGCAACCCCAGTCGCGAATCCGATATACGCACTCACTTCCATCCATGACCAATTTGGTATTAACGGAGGGTCGAAGTATTGGCGTACTGGTCCGAAAATCGAAAATACTCCATCTGGTATTCCAATCGAGTCTTCTGGGAAGAACGAAAGAGTCCGCGGATATTCGCGTATATATTCGAAACTTGCTATTGCGCGGGGACCGGCAACGATAAGTGTTACGAGTGCCGACAGAAGCAAGGTCTTTATGTCGGCGAGATTGGTCTCGGCTGATATTCGGAGTGATTGACGCTTTCCGACTTTTGCCCCTATTTTTATTAATTCGATCAGTATAAATACGCCAACAACAGCCAGACTCATAACGGTGGTATTATGAGCGGCGGCATTTATCATCAGTCCGAGCGCCAGACCGAACCATGCCCAGCCAAATCTGATGTCGTTTCGTCTCAAAAAAAGCAAGAGTAAGAGAGGGAAGAATTCAATGGTAAAAAACGTATAGTGTCCAGCGGCGCGGTATGCAAAATATCCTCCAAAAGTCCAAATATAGCCCAGGAGCGTAGCGGTGACAATAGGAGTTTTAAAACAGCGGGTAAGCAAGAAGTACATGCCCCAGAAGCCGAGAATTAGATACAGTACCAACGCGATTTTATAGCCGACTATAGATCCGAACAGTAAGCCGCATAAAGTCGGCAAGCTCAAGAGCCCGAACTGTGGGTTGGCAAAGAGGGGTACGCCACCGCTTACCCATGGGTTCCACCAGGGAAATTGGTGGTATTCGAGTATGGTTTGACGAGCGGCCTCTACTGTTTGCATTAGGTAGTCTGCGTCTCCAACTGCCAATCGACTGCCGGTCATGAGGAAAGGCAATGTGTATAAGACTATCGGCAGCGTCAGTAAAACAAGAAGGAGGATGTTATGTTTTATAAACAAGGTGGCTATACGCGGAATGAGTTTGTTTTGCATAGATCAGTTCCCATATAATAGCATCATGAATAAACGGCAGGGAAGTGGCAACTGGCGGGAGTATGCTCGACGACCAAACCGGCAACTGGTGGCTTATGTTATATCTGGTGTCACCGCCCTTGCAATAGATAATGGTGTCTTTTTATTCTTTCTCTACATACTGAATGCGCCTCTTGCAGTCGCCGTGCCTGCTGGTTTGACGAGCGGCCTTGTTGCAAGCTTTGCCTTAAATAGGCAATGGACATTCAAGCGTGACGCAAATCATTTTCATTCTGGCAAGAAACAATTTGCGCTATATATTGGATTGTTCGTCTTTAATAATCTGTTCACATACTTATTCATAAAATTCTTGTTTATATTAGGGGTAGTTCCGGCCGCATCGAAGATAATAGCGACTGTATGCATCACGCTTTGGAATTATATTGCGTACAAAAACGTTATTTTTCGCTAGAGTGCGTATCGTGCTCAACGATGTAAAGCGGCCTGTCTTTTGCCTCTTCGTAAATTCTTGAAATATACATGGCGATTAACCCCTGACAAATCAGGATGATGCCTACCAGGAAGACGATGAAAATGCCGAGCATCGCAGAGCCGGTTATCTTTAGTTGCATTGGATCGCCCATGGCGAATTGTTCAATAATGACGAATACTCCGACGATCAGAGAGAGAGGGATGATAATTAAGCCGAGGTAGCCTGATGCATACAGTGGAAAGGTCGTAAGTGATACGAAACTGTTGAACGCAAGCTTAAATAGTTTCGAGTTGGTGTAAGACGCTTCACCGTGCTCTCGGGCGTTGGCGGTGAACTCGACGTAGCTTTTTTTGTAACCAAGCCAATCGATAAGTGCGCGGGTTATCCGGCCTCGTTCCTTGAGTTTTGCGAACTCAACCCTAACCGAAGCGTCAATAAGTCTGAAATCTGTCGATCCCGGAACAAGAGTTTCATGCGCCATCGCGTTGAACATGGCATAAAAAAGCTTTGATCCATAGCGCTTGATAAAACCTTCATTATGATTTGCACTTCGAACACCAATAACAACCTTATTACCGCTCTCCCACTCTTTCAAAAAATCATTAATAAGCCCAACCGGATGTTGTCCATCTGCGTCAATAATAATAACCGCACTACCACGTGAACGAGTGATACCGGCAGTCGTGGCTGCTTCTTTTCCAAAGTTTCGCGAGAAAGATATGACCCGGATGGAGTCATCCGACTTCTTTAGGGACTCAAGTATATCAAGCGTATCGTCACTGCTTCCATCGTTAACGAATACGAGTTCATAGGAATATTTACTTGGGAGGGCCGCAGTGAGGCCATGATAAAAATGAGCAATTCCAGCCGATTCGTTATACGCCGGTATGACGATAGAGATTTTCTGCTTGACCATACTGCACAGTATATCAAACGCTTGCTACTGAACTGTCAGGTTGAGACCCATGGCTCCACTGCTAAATACCGTGCGGCCGTCGATTACAGGTGCAAAGGCTTCGCTATATGATCCGGTTTGCGATGGAGCTCTTAAGGGGAACTCGAACGTACCGGTCTGTCCAGGTGCGACAGAAGTTTCATTCAGAGCAGCCGGTCTAGTGCAGTTAATCAGCCAGTTGTTGCTGCAGAAGATACTCTGTCGTCCCCACGGCCCATAAGTAGCCAGCCGAGTGTCTGTGACGGCGAAAGCGCCAGATTTTGTCCAAGTGACGTTTCCTGTATTTTTCAGAGCAATCACAGCGTATGCGGGTTGGTTGGCTGTAAGAGTCGCGTTCCAGCCGAGTGCTGTGCTTTTTGTCGCGTCGGTGTAGATTTGTTGCCATACGGGCTGTGCGGAGAACACTGCCGGTGTGACATTGATGTTGAACACTATGCCACCATTGCTGAATACCGTACGTCCGTCAACGATAGGCGCGAATGATTCCATATACTTACCCGGTTGATTAGGCGCCTGTATGGGGAACTCAAACGTTCCATATTGACCCGGGGCTACTGAAGTCTCTTTTAGTCCAGACGGGCGTGTACAATTTATAATCCAGTTGTCATTGCAAAAGCCACTCGTGCGTCCCCACGGCCCGTAAGTAGCCAGTCGAGTGTCTGTGTTGCCGAACGATCCTGATTTTGTCCAAGTGACGTTTCCTGTATTTTTCATCACGACCACAGCATATGCGGACTGTCCGGCGATAAGGTTGGCGTCCCATCCAAGAGCAGAGCTTTTTGTGCTGTCAGTGTAGATTTGTTGCCAAACCGGTTGAGCCTTAAATTCAGCAGGGTAGACGTTCAGGTTGAATGTCATACTACCTCGACTGAATACGGTCCTACCGTCAACGATTGGCGAGAACGCTTCTTTGTAGGCACCAGTCTGTTTTGGAGCCTGGATTGGGAATTCAAAGGTTCCGTATCCGCCGGTTGCAACCGAGGCTTCCTTGAGCACTGCTGGCCTTGTGCAGTTTATCGTCCAGTTACCATCACAAAACGCACTTGTACGTCCCCAGGCGCCATAGGTAGCGAGTCTTGTATCACTAACCCCAAACGCCCCGGACTTTGTCCATGTCTGGTTGCCGATATTCTTCATTACTACTACGGCATACGCGGACTGTCCGGCGATAAGGTTGGCGTCCCATCCAAGAGCAGAGCTTTTTGTGCTGTCCGTATAAACTTGCTGCCATACAGGCTCCGCACCAAAATCAGGAGCAATAGGTGACCCGAACCAGTCGTTCCAAATTCGCCAGAAGTTACGGTTGCCGTAGGCGCTACAACCATCACCGGTTCCGTATAGGTTGTTTAGGGCGGCTTGGTTAGGCTGGTATGGCGTGTAGTTGTACAGGCCGGCGGTTGCGAAGGTATTGACGTAGACGGTGCTGGCACCGCAACCGGTGTTCGGGTTGTAGTAAATACTATTATTCTGATTCGGCTTATAGCGGTAGCTAGCCGGGTTGTCTTTATACAGCTTGAACTGCCGGGCGGCATTGGTTATTTGGTTATAGAAACCTTCGTAGGCCGGGTCGCAAGGCGCAGTATCCGGGCAGCCGTAACCCATGGCATTGCGATATTGAGACTGTAGAGGCCAGGTATCGCTAAGCAGGGGGCCGGGTGATTCCTTTTGCAGCGTGACTAAGAGTGCTTTAGGGCTGATTCCGTAAGTGTCTGCTGCATTTTTGATAATTCGTGCCGCACTCCAAGACCCGGCCGGGATACTACCGGAGTAGTTATTGACCACCACGTCTGAACGAGGAACTTGGTAGTAGTCCTTTAAGCAGATGTATGGTGGGCCTGGCCAGCCGCGACTGGCAGCATATTGAGCGTGGGTCATTCCTGGAGCGCCCATATCGGCGGCCGATTGAGTGCCCTGGGTGTCACAAGTCGGTACTCGGGCATTCAAAAAGTTCTGAATGTCAGCAAGAGACATCGAAGCATTGTCGTAGAACAGCCCGTCGTCAATAATGCGACCGGCACGCCAGTCGGATCCGCTTACAGCATGAGCAGTGTTCGCACCGAAAAGTGTAGCCGAGCCAGCGGTACCGAGCAGTAAGAAGATGGCAACTAAGAATGATTTCATCGCACGTTGATTGCCTTGGTGGCGGTTACTTGAGAGTTAGAGTTGTAGTAGCGCACTGTAAGCGTCCATTCACCTAGTTGGGTGAACTCCATTTCAGGAATACTAGCGCTGCATTCTTGTCCGCTTGCTTTGGTAGCGCGAGTGACTGGCTTTGCTCCTGAAGTGGTGAACTGCGCACTGCAGGTGCCATCGCCTTCGATTCCGTCAAAGGTAGCTGTGTAACTGACTTCGCCGTTAGATTGCTTGAGCGAATTGATCGTAAGCGATGCTTCCGGCTTTACGGGAACTTCGGAAGTCGACTTATTAGGGTCAACGCCGGACGAAGCGTCTGATGATGGGATATCTTTCTTATTCTGAGGGTTCTGTGTGTCAGAAGAATTGGCTTTTTCACGTGCCTTGATGGCTGAATCGTCCGAGCGTGTGGCCAAGAAATATGCGGTTGCTCCGGCGGCTACAAGAAGTACCCCGATGACCGAAAGAATAATAGCTTTTTTATGAGATGCTTTTTGTATTTTCATTTCAATGACCTATTTATTTAACATTACCATAATTAGCTCCACAGGTCTACCCTTGCAGCGGTGATATTAGGTTGAATAAACAACGCGTTAATCATGTCATCCAAAGCTTTGCGTACGGTGCTGATGATAAGATGCGCGTGGTATAGTTTATATAGATGCAAGGTGCCTATGTTCGCTTGAATAAAATAGCGATGAATATCGTGAGGAGCGACAAGCTCTTTATGTATATTGTCGGTCTGGCAATCGGGCAAGGCCTACTATACGCCTTGCTGCTTCAGCCTACACTGTTTGATGAGCTGCGGCATATTCAGTTCATTCAATTCTACGCCGGTCACCTTAACCCATTTATAACAACCCAGAGCCCGGAACAGGACTATTTAGGGCAGGTATCTCGCGAGCCGTCTTACCTATACTACTACCTTATGAGTTTGGTGTACCGGTTCGTCGAACTATTTACGCATGACTTTTTTACTCATGTCTTGGCACTACGACTTATAAGCATTGCCTGTTTTACAGCCAGTCTTTACGTCTTACGAAACATACTTAAGGAGCTCGGTTTTTCGGTAGGAATTATCAATACGACTCTACTTGGTTTTGTGCTCGTACCAGTCGTGGCATCTGTCATAGGTGTCGTCAGTTACGACGTCGGGGTGCTTCCTCTAACCCTGCTAGTTATTTACCTTACGATTAAGATTCTTAAGTCTAAAACGATAAGTTTGAAATATATAGCAATCGTCTATGGATTGATTTGTTTTGCCTCTGTAATCAAGTTCACTTCACTTCCGATTTCACTTATTTGTTCAGTAGCGATAACCGTGCACATCGTGCGGCTTTATTGGCACAAGCCAAAGTCGCTAATTAAGTCAGCTCGTACCGAATTAGGGCGGTATTCAAAGCTGGCGGTAGCGGGTGCATTAGTACTGCTAACGGTAGGAACGTTACTTTTCATTGAGCGGCCGGTTCAGAACATACTTACTTATAAAAGCTTGTCGCCAACATGCTTGGACACGGTTGAAACCGCCGATGCCGAGGAACGGTGCGAAAAGAACTATGTGTATAAGCGAAATGCGGATTTTCTACGGGAAAAGCCAGCATCGTTCCAGCCCGGATCGCTGGTCGAATTTACACTCTCGCCATGGACACCGGGAATGTCCAACACATTAGTCCAGCAGTATCCTGATAAAGCTCCGTCAAACATTCTTCAGTACGTCGCGTACGCGGCGTTGCTTGGCGGCGTTGCAGTGATCTTATTGGCATACCGAGATTTGGCGAGAAAATACAAATTGGTTCCATTCGTAGCTGCCTTAATTGCGGTGCATGCGTTTTCTGTGCTGTATTCGAACTACCAGGGATTTTCCTATCTTGGGCAACCGGTCGCGATATCGGCGAGGTACCTCATACCCATACTGGCGCTGTTTATCGTGCTTGTCATTGCATCTATAAATCATCTTGCTCAAGGCCTCAAAAAGCATTTGGTCGTAGTTTTTATTGGCGTCTTAGTGCTTGTTTCGCAAGGACTCGGCATCGTTACTCACTTTGCGTCGGTTGAAAAGCCATACTATTGGCCAAATCAGATAAGTACTGAAGTCGGCAATAGTATCAGTAATGCACTTCGGAGTATTACTCTAGGCCTATGAAAATTCTGTTCATAGCCCGTCGTTTTCCGCCATCAGTCGGCGGCATGGAGCGCTTCGCTTTTGATTTGTCCGCAGCTCTGAAGACTAAGACGCAAATGCATAGGATCACGTGGGGCGGTTCTAATACATGGTTGCCAATAATTTTGCCACTATTCTTTTTGCGGGCACTTTGGAAGTTACTGACAGACCGGCAAATTGATATCATCCACATGCAAGATGCGGTGCAAGCACCGATCGGGTGGCTGCTAAGCAAGTTATTCCGACGGCCGTATGTCGTAATAGTCCACGGACTTGACATTACCTACGGCAAATACGGTTACCAAAAGCTGATTCCGCCGTTTGTGCGCCGAGCAGATGCCGTCATCGCAATTAGTGCTGCCGCCGAGCAAGAAGCTTTGGCCCGGGGTGTCAAAAAAACTAATGTTCAAACCATACCACTAGGTATTAATGATGATTTTGATGACAACGAACGGCCAGCCGCGAGCGTAGTATCGGAAGCCCTTGGTACAGACACGTCAAACCGAGTACTGCTACTTACGACCGGCCGGCTGGTCAAGCGAAAAGGCGTGCGTTGGTTTATAGCGAACGTGCTGCCTGAATTAGTAAAAGACCACCCTGAGGTCATGTATGCGGTGGTCGGCGAAGGCAGCGAACGGGAGGCGATTGAAGCCGCCATTGCCGATAAGGGATTAAAAAACCACGTCATACTTATGGGCCGGGTGTCCGACGATGTGCGGTCGCTACTATACCGCGCTGCAGACATATTCGTCATGCCGAATATTGTCGTTCCGAACGACATCGAAGGTTTTGGTATTGTCGTGCAAGAGGCGGCCTGCGCCGGACTGCCGGTTGTTGCCAGTGATCTGCAGGGTATCAAAGACGCGTTAACGGACGGCAAGAATGGCATTTTGGTGCAGACCGAAGATAAAGATGCATTCAAAGCCGAGATTTCCAAACTCATCGAAAATCCGGTATCCCGCCGCGAATTCGGAGCAAACGCCCGTAACTACACCCTTAGTGAATACGGCTGGGACCGCATAGCGAATCAGTACGTGAAGGTTTACGAGAAGCTGCTAGGCTAATCGTTTTTACGAAGGCGTGACCGCGCGCCAAATGCTACAAGCAGCACGAACATCACGAGCAGGAATACGACGTAGAACGCCCGGTCAATGACGCTGGCGCCGATTATGCTGTCGGTAGGTATATTGTGCAGTTGTTGACTAAGTAGCAGAAAAGACTCACGAAACCCAATCGCACCCGGCGTTAGCGAAACAAAAAGTGCCAGGTTGGCCGCGGCGGTATAAACAATCGTTTGACCTATGGTAACCGATGGGTCGACATGATGAAGCTCAATGAAGTACGCACTCGCCGTCGCAGTTGAGAGCAACAGAGCACCTAATCCGATATATAGCACGTTGATGTCGGTAAGATTGATATTTTTTAGCACGGCCGCGATACGCGGCAACCGAAGCGCGACCAGGCAGCCGGTCAGCCCGACAGTCGCAATCACTAGTAGCAGAGCCGGAACAAGATTCGGATTAGCGGCAGCAAGGACAGCGCCTGCGATTACCAACCCGTTAATAAGCGCGAAGAAGCCGTAAAAAATAACCGTCACATAAAGGAACCGTTTGACGGTCACGCCGTGCTTTGTCTTCAGATACGCGGCCCTAAAGCCAGGCCCACTTTGGAGCGGCCCGAAGAAGTTTACGACCGACGAATAACCGGTAAGCGCGATGTTTTCGATAAATCCGACCGGCTTTTTAATAAGCCGTAGCGACGCGAACAACACGAATGCGTTAGCTACGACAGTACCCACATAAGCGAGCGTTAGAAATAAAAGGGTTGTCGGGCTTAGTCGGGATATAGACGTAAGTGTTTCGGGGTGCGTAGCAAGGTAATAGACGAACAGGCCAATCGTCAGGCCGATGATAAGAATGACGAGAAGTAGTCGGACCCGCTTGTTTCGAAACAACCGGCGCGCCATTTCCATACTATTTGTACTGAATCTCTTTTAGACGTTCAAGCTGGTCTTCAAGCAAAATACGGTTCGTCTTTTGCAAATCTGCAATTACAAGCAACGCGAACGACAGGAGGGAGCCGACCAGCATGGCGGTGCCGAAAATCAGCGACTGTAAGTGTCCTTGGCCTTCGCCGACAAGCGCGAAAATGAGGAAGCGCACAAACGGGATCAGACCGAGTACGAGCAGGACGATTCCTAGACTGACGAATATGACATGCGGTTTGAACATGACAAAGCTGCGAAGGATTGCCTGACCAGACTTGAACATGTGCTGCCAGATATTCTTAAACAGTCGTGACTCACGCGTTTTGGCATTCGTTTCAATCGGGATACTAACAATAGATAGGCGCTTGTTGCCCGCTTGGATTATAGTTTCCATGCAGTAGCTAAACTGCGTGACGATGTTGATCCGTAGCAGTGATTGTCGCGAGTAAGCCCTAAAGCCACTGGCGGCGTCTGGCAGGTCGGTACCGGCCGCCTTATTAACGACCCAGCTGCCAAAGCGCTGCATCAGTTTTTTGAAGCCCGAGAAATGTGCAATTTTTGATGTTTGTCGGTCACCAATAACGATGTCTGCCTTGCCATCGATGATTGGCTTAACCAGGTCGGCAATACGGTCCTGTGGGTATTGGTTGTCGCCATCGGTATTGACGACGATGTCGGCGCCGTGACGCAGAGCATAGTCAACACCGTCTCGGAAACTGCGTGCCAGCCCCATATTGCGACGGTGATGCACGAAGTGTTTAACGCCAAGCTTTTTGGCGATTTCAACGGTTTTGTCAGTCGATCCGTCATCGATAATCAGCCACTCGACTTCGTCGACGTATGGCAGCTTCTTCGGCATTTTTTCAAATACGAGTGGCAGCGTCGTTTCTTCGTTTAAACAGGGGACTTGGATGAATACTTTCACGAGGGCAATTCCTTTACACGGTTAGTACCTATAACTATATACCAACGGGGGTAATCAGAGAAGTCATTCTATTGACTTTTTTATCAAAATGAGCTATAATTAACTCTATGTCACAGCGATACGAATCGTTCCCGACCACCCCGCTCCCAGAAGAGAAGATTGATGACCTTGGCCATATTATCCGGGCTGGCGCCGCGAACGAAACAAGCGCTGATTATAATCCTCAAGTCGATGTGTTTAACCGCTTGAATGAAGGCGACCGCGCACAGATTTACCAAATGTGGGCGATTGATAAGTTCGCATCTAACTCGATTGCGTTCGACGCGCTGAAGGCTTTTGGATTAGCCGGTGCTGACGCGACCGAAAAAGAAAAATGGACACAGCTGCTTGAACATATTGCTGGAGTTACCGCCATTGCCGATCACTTAGAAAGCCTGCTTGAGAAGTATGGGGTCACTAAGGTAGATAGAAATAAGCTTGAAGCCGCAACACTGTTTGATAGCCTGCAAAAACCGTATGCGGTCGAAGCCGGTATCGAACTTCGCGATGAATCACCGCTTCGTACGGCCGTACTTGTCCACGACATCGAAAAGCCGGCTGAACTCGCCGCCGCCAAAGAAATGCAAGCGAATGCTGCCGGCGGTCTTGAAAACAGCCTGGATAACCCGGTACTCCGTGAAGGGCGTCTGTGGCAGTATCTACACGAAAAAGGCGAAAGTGACGATGTGATTCTTGCGGCTCAAAACACCGGCCGCTCCGACCGGTTCTACAGCAGCGAAGCGACCTACGAGAAGGTAGTAGACGATGCGGTGAAGAACGGCTCGATTCAGGAGTATGAGCGCGGTGAGGTGTTGGAATCGTTACTCAAGAAAGCGTCGCTGCAACGTGATGCGCTTGGCGAATTGCTTCATGTGTCCTCCGATGTAATCGAGACCATGACTCCAGATGAGCGACGCCAGGCGAGTATCGAGGCTAAGGGAATGTTGGCAGCATTGGTCGGCTTTTCAGACGCCATGGCAGCCCAGTTCAAGCTGCAGGGTCTAAGCGAAGCAAGCATTGACCGTACGACCAACTACTATCTTTCGCGTAAGAAAGACCCGGAATCAGTCGCGTTCTTCGGCGAGGATTGGCCTGAATACTACAAAGCCGTCCGTCGCTACCTGATAAACCAAGTTCCGGAGCTTCAGCGCGACGCGTTTGCCGCCGAACTTGACAGCCTAACTCACGAACGAGTTTTTAACGAAACTGTCCTACCGGAAGTACTGGGAACTCATTCGATGCAAATCGCTCAAGAACGGCGCCAGGCAGACGAACCAAACACATACGACACTTTGAAGTACCAAGACTAGCGACGACCGAAATTAGGTCGCGTGACCGACACCGACGTATGTCAGGCCGGCGGTTGAGGCTTCGACCGAGCTGTATTGGTTAACCGCATCAAACAAAATCTTACCTTTCATCAGGCGGGCGAATTCGTGCGCGTCGAAGCCTAGTATCTCGTCCCACTCGGTCGTAATCACGACGGCGTCGGCGTTTTCGGCCGCTTCTTCAATCGTCTTTACTTGGCCGATACCGTCGCGTAGGTCAGGGGCGGCTTCTTCGTGTGCTTGTGGATCGTACGTAATGACCTGCGCGCCTGCGGTGACCAACTTGTTTGCGATCGCAACGCCGGGGGATCTTCGGACATCGCTAGTACCAGCCTTAAAAGCCAAGCCAAGAACAGCAACTTTTTTGTCGGTCAACGGCTCGCCAAGAGTGTCTTGCAACTTGTCGACTACGTAACCCGGCATAGCTTCGTTGACCGCCTGAGCGGCATGCATGATTTCTAGGTCTACTCCGTAGTCAAGGCCGCTGGCAATTAGGCCGCTGACATCCTTAGGGAAACAGCCGCCACCGTAGCCGCGACCTGCGTTAAGGAACGCCCGACCGATCCGGTTATCGGCACCGACCGCGTCCATGACTTCGACCACATCTGCATCTGCTTTGTCGGCAAGGATAGCGATTGAGTTGGCGAACGAAATCTTGAGCGCCAGAAAGGCGTTGGACGTCACCTTGATAAGCTCGGCACTGTTAAGTGTGGTCGCGATGTACTGGTCGCCGCGCGCACCGATTCGTACCCGAGCGATATGTGCTATATGGTCGCGGAATTTTTCGAGGTCCATGTAAATTTCGAGCACGCGGTTAACGGCCGCTTTGTTGCGACCGCCGGCGACGACACGGTCAAAGAACAACGTGTCGTACAGTGCTGTGCCTTCGCGTAGGAACTCCGGGTTTGAAACATAATCCAGCTCAGCATTCAGCTCTTTGAACTTGTCTTCGATACGAGCACCCGTACCAACCGGTACGGTGCTTTTTTGAACGTAAACAGTACCGGCCCTCGCATGCCGCGCGGTTTCTTCGGCCGCTGCGAACACATAGGTCAAGTTAGAACTGCCATCTGGGTTGTCTGGCGTACCGACGCACGAAAATACGACCGAACTTTCAGGAACGCTTTTTTTGTAGGAATCCGTCGGTATAAGAGTGCCCATGTCGAGTGCTGTCCGAATGACTTCGTCGAGCCCTTCTTCGTAAAAGAATGACCGGCCGGTCTTGATGACGTCCAAACGCTCTTTGTTCGGTTCGATGACATAGACTTTATAGCCAGCATGGGCAAGCAGGGCGGCGGTCGTCAGTCCGACGTATCCGGCACCGAGTACGGTAAGAGTTGTAGGTTGCATACTATGTATTATAGGTTATCGCCGTAAAGCGAATGATATAATTATGAAATGATCACCGTTATTATCGCAGGCGGCTCAGGGACTCGTCTTTGGCCACTCTCAACTTCAAGCAATCCGAAACAACTTCTTCGTCTGACAACTGAAAAGACCATGGTGCAAAGCACATACGAACGTGTAAACCCAATGTCCGAGGCCGTCTATGTCGTACCTGACATTTCACATGCAGCAGCCCTTAAGGCGCAACTACCAGAGCTAAGCGAAGACAATTTTGTGGTTGAACCTGGTCGGCGCGGTACGGCCAGTTGTATCGTTGCGGCGCTTGCTCATGTCGTCAAGCGTCACGGCATGGACACGCCGATAGCGTTTGTACATGCCGACCATCATATCCGCGACAACGAAGGCTTTAAAGAGTCGTTCGATGTTGCTGCTGCATATGCGACCAAGTATGAACGTGTCACCCTTATCGGAATTGAGCCAACTTACCCAGCCATAGGGTTTGGTTACATTGAAAAAGGTGATGTCGTTGAACCAGGTCACCTATGGAAAGTAAAGCAGTTCAAGGAAAAGCCTGATTTTGAAACTGCCAAACAGTTTGTTGCCAGTGGTAGGTTCGTATGGAACTGCGGCTACTTCGTAGGTACGGGAAAAAGCTTTTTGGAAGAATTTAAAAATCACAATCCTCAGCGCGTCGCAGACTATGAAGCGCTTGTCGCAGCTACGACACCTGAAGAGTACGAAACAGCATATTTGGCAAGCGAGAACGACGCGATTGACTATGCGTTAATGGAGCGGTCGGACAACCTGCAGGTTATTCCGGCATCATTTGACTGGCGCGACGTCGGGAATTTCAATGACGTTCATGAAGCCAACGAGCTTGATGAAAAGAATAATTATGAATCTGGTGATAACATCCACGCGGTTGAAATTGAAAACTCATACATTCGCAATGAAGAAAATGATAAACCGATCGCTGTAATCGGCCTGTCGAACGTCGTCGTAGTGAATACTAAAGACGGAATTCTTGTCGCTCGCAAAGATGTTAGTCATAAGGTTGGCGACATAGCCAAGAAGATTCAGGCCTAAGCGTCATGTGCGGAATCGTCGGCTATGTCGGTGACCGTGAAGCCCAAGGTTTACTGCTCGGTGGACTCCGCCGGCTTGAATACCGTGGGTATGATTCTGCTGGTATCGTTACTTTAGACGCAAAAGGCAAACCGTCGATGTTTCGGGCTAAAGGTAAAGTAGCCGAACTTGAAAAGGTAATGGCTGACAAGCCCGACCATATTGGCATAGGTCACACTCGCTGGGCGACGCATGGTGAGCCGTCCGAAGTAAACGCGCACCCGCAACGTGCCGGTGACGTATACGTGGTGCATAACGGCATCATTGAAAATTACAAGGAGCTGAAGGCGGGCCTGAAGGATTACGCTTTTAAAAGCGAGACCGACACCGAAGTCTTGGCCGCACTCATTGATAGCTTGTACCAACGGAGCGACGTAAAGCTTGAAAATGCTGTTGTGCAGGCTCTCAAGTTGGTGCGCGGAGCATACGGGATTGCTGTGATATCAACGCGCGAACCGGATACGATTGTTGCAGCGCGCCTGGGAAGTCCGCTGATTGTCGGCGTGGCCGACGATGAAACACTTGTTGCTAGCGACGCGTCGGCACTTGTCGGCCATACCGACAAAGCGATCTATTTGAACGACGGTGAAATTGCGGTCTGTACAGCAGGCGATGTACGTCTGCTAGATCTGGCATCGGAACCGGTGTCGGCTAAGGTAGAAACGATAGAAATCGACCTACAGTCCATGCAAAAGGGCGGCTTTGACCACTACCTTATGAAAGAAATCTTTGACCAACCCGACAGCCTGCGGGCAACACTGAATGGCCGGGTTATAAAAGACCAGGACCTGCTGCGACTAGGCGGCTTGAACATGAGCGACGAAGAACTACGCAAGGTAAAGAACATCTTCATCGTCGCTTGCGGCACGGCGTCGTACGCCGGGCTTTTGGCGTCGTATTACATAGAACGGTTTACGGAAGACGTTACGATTCGGGTCGAAGTTGCGTCCGAACTTCGCTACCGTTCGTTCAACGTGCCCGAAGACTCAATCGCGATTTTCGTGTCGCAGTCCGGTGAAACGGCCGACACGTTGGCTTGCCTTAAAGAGATGAAGCGCCGCGGCATCCGCTGTCTTGGCGTAGTGAACGCGGTCGGCTCGAGTATTGCACGCGAAGTCGACGGTGGTGTTTACGTGCACGCAGGAGCCGAGGTTTCCGTCGCCAGCACCAAGGCATTTACGTCGCAGGTTGCTGCACTGTTACTTATTGGACTTGTTATGGCCCAAACCAAGGGCCTTGACCAAAAGACGCTGCGTGAATACATCGCTGAACTCGACGTGCTACCGGACGAAATTGCCCGGACACTTGAAGCTAAAAACGACGAAGCCAAAGCGCTTGCAGCAAAATATAGCCATTACGAACATGCGTTTTACATTGGACGGGACACGACATTCCCGGTCGCACTTGAAGGCGCCTTGAAATTAAAAGAAACCAGCTACGTACATGTCGAAGGTCAGCCGGCTGGTGAGCTGAAGCACGGTTCAATCGCGTTGATTGATGACCGGTTTTTTATGATGGCGTTTGTTGATGACAACTGGCTAGTCGAAAAAAGTCTGAGCAATGTGATTGAAGTGCAGGCCAGAGGCGGGCATATTATTACGGTTACTAATAGCGATCGACCAATTGACACTGAAGCGGTAATAAGAGTCGACACATCGCTAAAGCTGCTAACGCCACTATTGTTCAACGTCGTATCGCAGCTATTCGCGTACTATACTGCCGTCGCACGCGGTAATGACGTAGACCAGCCGCGCAACCTTGCAAAAAGCGTTACCGTCGAGTAATATTTGCTATACTAAACGCAGTACAACACGCTTTGTGGGCAAGCAGAAAATAGGGGATTTGTGCAGAAAATACTTGCTCTGGAAAGCTTACGGGGACTTGCAGCGCTTATCGTGGTTTTTAGCCATATCGTTGCTGCATTTTACCCTGCACTTGCTTTAGGAAGTTCGCAGGCGGTATCCCATTCAAAATTTGAATCTATCATACAAACGACTCCGCTAGGAGCGTTAGTAAACGGCCATGTTGCTGTCATCGTCTTCTTTATACTCAGCGGGTTCGTATTATCTTATGGGTATTTTACGCGCTCGATAGATTTAGTAAGTGCTGCGGTTAAACGATATTTCAGGCTAGTCCCAATCGTATTTGCATCAATAATTCTTTCATATTTTTTGTTTCGTCTGCACCTGTACCAGAACGCTACAGCCGGTGCGGTTAGTGAATCAGGATGGCTCGCACAATTCTGGCAACAAGATACGAATATCTTAAACGCTATGTGGCAAGGATTAATAGGAACGTTCGCACAACTGCCCGATCCGACTTCCCTAAATCCGGTGCTCTGGACAATTTATTACGAACTGATTGGATCGCTATTGGTGTATGCAATATTAGGATTTGTCGGTAAGGACGATCGTCGCTGGATAATATACGCCATATTCTCATTCATTTTCATCGGAACATTCTATGTTGGATTTATTGTCGGTATGGCATTGTGTGATCTGTTTGTTCACAAGCCACATATATTTCAGAAGGTGGGAAGAATGCCTAAGGGCTACAAACTCGGGGCGTTATTTGCTGCTATAACACTCGCATCATACCCAGCCTACGTTTCTACGTTCAATGATCTTGGCCTATTGCATAAGTCTTTAATAGTCGTGCCGAGCATGGATATTAATCGGAACATACTTTACGGATTAGCGGGTATTATCATTGTTGTATTAATCTTGACAAGTCATAAGGTAAAATCAGTCTTTGAATTCAAGCCGTTCGTAGTGCTTGGAGGGTTGTCGTATTCACTGTATGCTACCCATCTGTTGATTCTGGGTTCGTTTGGGGCAGCAGTGTTTTTGGCGTTCAAATCGTTCTTGCCATATAATTTTGCCGTACTAGCAACCGTACCGCTCTTTCTTGTCGTTGCAATTCTTGTGGCGTATCTATTCAAGAGGTATGTCGACGCACCATCTATTAAGTTAAGTAGCGCACTTATCAAGTACTTTGGTTTGAGCAATAAGTCAGGTCGTAGTGACGCAGTCGAAAAACTACTATAAGACTTTATTTAGTATTTGTTGTCAGTGACTTAACGACAATCGTTCGTATTTTGGTAATGAATAAACCTTTGTCGAAACGCTTGGCTTTTCTGCGAAGTTCCGAGGGTTTGAAATTAATGGTATCGGCACGCAATATGGCAGCTGCGACCGCATCGACTGTTTGATCATTGAATAGAACGCCTGTTTCGCCGTCTTGGACGATATCAAGGGCTCCGCCTCGGCTATAGGCGACGACCGGAGCTCCTGCGGCCAGCGCTTCGACTTGTACGATACCAAAATCTTCCTCAGCCGGAAAAATGAACCCCTTTGCCGTATTAAGCGCCGCTTCCAGTGCCTCGTCAGACGCGTCACCGAAACGGTCGGTATAGAATTCGACGGTCGGGCCAGCCAACCTTTTAAGTCGTTCATGCTCGCTACCGTTACCGAAGACTTTGAGCGGAATACCGAGCCTAGTCGCTGCTTGAACAGCGAGGTCGTGGTGCTTGTACGGAATTTGCCGGCCAGATGTCACGTAGTGTTGACCGCGTTCTTTAGCCGGAGCGAATCGTTCGGTGCTGACCGGTGGGTGAACGACGGTGCTGGGCTGGCCATAGTATTTGGTGATTCGCTTTTGGACTTCGGTGGAGTTGGCGATGAAGACGTCGACATACTGCGCCGCTTCAAAGTCGGCCCGCTTGAGGCCTGGCACCATGAGGGGCATCATCAACCGTACCAGCCAGTTCAGCCTACCGAAGCCAGGATCTTTTTTGTACTCGTCGTAGTGGCTCCAGTAATAGCGGATAGGAGTGTGACAGTAGCAGATGTGCACTTGGTCTTCGCGCGTTTTACGTACCTGCTTGGCTTCGGCACTGCTGCTGCTGATAATGACGTCGAATTCGCTGAGGTCGAGTTGTTTGAACGCGCCAACGCGGAGCATGGGAAAGAATTTGTGTAGTTTACGCAGCGGCTTGGGAAGTGTTTGCAAATACGTCGTACGGACATCGTACTTTTTAAAAGCCGGCATGGTGTCGGGCGTGTAGACGGACGTATAAATCGGAGCGTTGGGGAAGGCTTCGGCAAGCGCCAACACGACGTTTTCGGCCCCGCCCATGTTCGTTAGCCAGTCGGCGACGATGGCAACACGGGGTTTCGTCGGCATTACCTTGCTCCTTGTTTTCGGATGACGACGGCGAGGGTCTTGAACAGGATCTTAATGTCGAGCCAGAATGTCCAGTTTTGGGCGTAGAACGTTTCAAGCTCGATGCGTTCGTCGAAGCTTAACTCGCTACGTCCGGATACTTGCCACAGGCCAGTAACACCGGACTTAACGCTGTGAAGCAGCGCGGCTTTGCCTTCGGAGAACTCGACTTCTTGCGGCAAGATGGGGCGTGGGCCAACCAGGCTTAAGTCGCCTTTTAGTACGTTAAAGATTTGCGGCAGTTCGTCGAGTGATGTGACGCGTAAAAAATTGCCGAAAGCCGTGACGCGCGGATCGTTTTTGACTTTGTGGTTGCGACGGTATTCGTCGGCCAAATCCTCACGACCCATGGCTATGAATTCTTCGGCGGCATCTTTTTTGCCGTATTTGGCATTCATGCTGCGGAACTTGATAAGACGTACCGGTTTTGAGAACTGGCTGAGACGCTTCGATATGTAGAATACCGGCCCAGGATTGAAAATTTTTTGCAGAATGATGAGCAGCAGGAAGACAGGCGAGAGAAGAATGACGAGCAGTAGCGACACGACAGAGTCGAATACGCGTTTGGCTATCGCACCCCAGCCGATGAGCGGCGTCTGCGAGACTGAGATCATAGGGTAGCCCAAGAACACATCGACGGTGTTCTTGCCACTGTAGAACTCGGCCTCACCAGGGATGAAACTATAATTAATGTGATTAATTTGGGCAGCGCTGAGGATTCGTTGGTTACGATCGCTCGAATCGTAGAGGTCGGTCTGAATGATAGTGGTGATATGAAGATGCCTGATTGATTCAAGCGCCTCGTCAGTACTCGAAAAATGCTCGACGGTAAGCTCTTTCGGTACTAAGTGTGCCGGACAGTTCATGGCTACGACACGATAGCCACTCTTTTTAGTTTCAGCCAATTCGCGGGCAATATCCTTGGTCGCAGCGGAGTTACCAATAATAAGTACCCGGCTAGTGCCGCGTCCAATGCGGAACATCAGACTGCGGAGGGCGCGCATGACCTCGCGCTCAAATACGAGGAGTACGAACGAGCCGACCAGTGCGTAGGCGGCGACTAAGCGGGCCGGGAACACACGTTCGCCCGACACGTATTCGTACCCGATAACCAGCAAGATACCGATAAGCGAGCCGATGGCGATTTTGGCCCATTCAACCAATCGACGGTTATAGGTTGTCGAGGCATACAAGCCAAGCGACGCATAGGTAGCAATCCAGAATGGCACGATCGCGAGGAATGTCAGAACATAGGTCTGAGCATATACGGGTACAAGAAGGGGTCGGGGGTCGTTCTGAACACGCAGGACATAGGCGACCGAAAAGGCAAGCATCAGTGCTAAGACATCCGCGATAAGCAGAAGCAGGCTATAGAATTTGGCGTTTCGGCTAGGCATGACGTTACCTAAAAGTATAGCATTTCGGCTATACTAATGAGCAGACATGAAACTAAGGCTACTGGGCATGTATGAGTGGGGGTTGCTGGCCGTCCTATTCTTGATTGTCGTGCACGCACCGCTCGCCGTCGGCTTTGGCGGCCTTTTTCCGGACATTGCGACACCGATAAAAGCGTGGAAAGAGATTGTTTTAGGGGGTTTAGGTGTTCTTTCGATTGTTTTGATTCACCAACACAAGCTTTGGCGAGCCGTGTTGTATGACAAGGTGCTACTGCTGTGCCTGTTGTTCATCGACCTTCACTTACTGATGGCCTTAATGGGGTTAGATGACACGAGTCCGGTCATTGCGGGTCTCATGATTGACCTGCGGTTCATTGTAATGTTCATGCTGATGTACGTGCTGGTACTTATAAAACCAGGCGCGTTAAGGTATATCATTCGCACGGCTGCCGCCGGAGCTGTTGTGGTAATTGGGTTTGGTTTGCTGCAGATCACGGTTCTGCCCGACAACATTCTAAGCCGACTCGGCTACTCGGACGAGACTATAACGCCGTACACCACCATAGACCGGAATCCTGACTTTGTGCGCATTAACAGCACGCTTCGCGGACCGAACCCACTTGGGGCATTGATGGTGGTATATATCGCACTCATCGCTGCTTATCTGTTGCGCCGTGGTGGGTTAGGTACAGACTTGCGTCGCCGAGCTTTTGCCGACGGAGCGATGATTGGCGCCGTCGCGGTGCTGTTTGCCAGCTTCTCGCGCAGCGCTTACATTGGCGCCGTCGCTGCGCTCATTACGACGGGGCTTACCGTGAAGCGCCTGGGCAAACGGATGGTAGCTATTGGTGCGGTAATCATTGCCGTTATTGGCGTGGGGGCGTTCTATGTGTCGTCGACCGACTGGTTCTCGAATGTTGTGCTGCACGAAGACCCGGAATCAACCGTTGTCACCAAGTCGAACGAGGGACATGTTGATTCGTTGGTTGACGGCGCTAAGCGTATGGTTGGCCAGCCGTTCGGTGCGGGGATTGGTACGACCGGTTCGGCCTCAATGTACGATGAAAATTCGGCGAACGACGTGGTAATAGAAAATTACTATTTTTTCGTAGCGCATGAGGCCGGATGGCTAGGATTAATCCTGTTTGTTGCCATCTTCTCCTATGTTCTGTGGTTGTTGTGGCAGCGCCGGCAAAGCTGGGCAGCGCTTGGGTTGTTCGCGAGCGGCGTTGGTCTGAGTATAATTGGGCTGCTACTTCCCGTGTGGGCGGATGAAACAGTGGCGATTGTTTGGTGGGGACTTGCCGGGGCGGTTGTGGCTGCGCCAGGCGGTATAATAGGGACTGGGTATGCAGCAAAATCGCGCCAGCAAAAAACAACAAGAACTACTTAGCTTCGTCGACGGGTTCATAAAAGGGAACGGCTATGGGCCGAGTTACCGCGAAATCATGCGGGCACTCGGTTATAAGTCGGTGTCGACCGTCGCGATTCATATAGATAACCTTATTGCGAAGGGATATTTGGCTCGTCGTGATAATTCGGCCCGTTCGCTCGAAGTCGTTACCATGCGCGCTGATCGAGTTGAGTCGGCGACTGAAACGACCAAGCTGGATATTGACGCTGAACTGACGAAACGAATTGAACAGACTGACCTGAACAATGAGCAACGCGAGCAAGTCGCGCAGGCACTTGAGCTGCTTGGGTTTGGTATGCCGGCAGTCGCGGCACGAACGAAGGGAAATGATGACAAGGCGAATTGACGGAATACGAAGGTGGGCTGCTCATAACCGAACACCGCTTATAAGGATTGGCGGCGGCTTAGTTGCGCTACTGCTTATTATTCAGCTGTTTTACCCTGGCGACAAAATGCCGCTATTCGCCCAGGTTGACGGCGTCGATGTTAGTGGCTGGGATAAGAAAGATGTCGTTAAACGGCTTGAATTATTATCTACTCAGCAGCCTATAACGGTGGCGCTTGGCACAGGAAGCGATCAGTTAGATAATCCGAAACCAAGCCAAATCGGGCTGAGTGTATCGCACCAGGCACGTATAGATTCGGCTGATTACCCTTGGTATTTCCGAATAGTGCCGACCTCGCTCTTGTGGTTCGGTCCATTGCAAGCAGAGGCAGCGCCGAAATATACGGTCGACACGGCTAAGACTAAGGCATATGTCACCGCTAGGTTTGGTGCCGACTGTAAAATATCAGCCGTTGACGCGACGCTAAAGGCCGGGTCGGACGGTCTTTCGGTCGTACATTCCAAGGCCGGTGGCACATGCAAGATGGAGCAGGCCGTAGCGGCACTGTCATCTGCCAAGCCCGTGGCGGATAAGCCGGCAAAAGTCCGCATCGCGGTCGACGTGACGGCTCCGAACGTTGGAGATAACGAGGCCAAAAAGCTGGCCGGCAAGTTGAACAAAGCAACGGCTAGCGGCGTGGGTATTAGCGTCGCCGGCAAGACTCGCACGATAGAGCAAAAAGAGGTCCTGTCGTGGCTGGTGTTCAAGACGTCTGGTAGTTCCTTGGTGTATGAAGTCGATTCTGCCAAAGCCACTCCATACTTTACGAAGAATATAACTCCGTCGATATCGAAGCCGGCAGGGGTAACGAAGGTCGCCACATTTGATTTTACCGAAACGTCGCGCAACGAAGGTGCGACCGGCCAAACGTTGGCACTCGACAAAACTCTCGAAGACATCGTGAGTGTATTGAACGGTAAAAAGAAGACTGCCACGGCTGCCGTCGCGTCCGTGGCGCCCCGTGTCGAGTACAGCCGCTCGTATAGCAAGACAAGCACCGGAATCGCGGCGCTTCTTAAGCACTACGACGACGACAATGCCGGCGTGTTCGGGGTGACGTTCGCCGAACTTGGCGGGCAGGGTCTGAACGCCCAATATAATGGTTCACGCCAGTTCGTCACGGCAAGCACCTACAAATTGTTCGTCGCTTTCAGTACGCTTCGACGTGTCGATGCCGGGCAAATGAAGTGGGACGACGCCAACATTGCCAGCGGCCGAAACCTGTCGACCTGCTTCGATGACATGATAGTAAAAAGTGATAATGCCTGTGCCGAAGCTCTGATTAAAAAAATTGGAGCCAAGGATCTGAATGCTGACATTAAGTCCATAGGGCTAGGGAGCACGGCCTTTCGTGCCGACAACAACTTGACCACTTCGAACGACCTTGCCACGTATCTGACTAAACTCGAAAGAGGGCAACTGCCCATTAAACCCGAAAGTCGCGATCGCTTGCTCGGAGCCATGAAGCGCAACGTCTATAGGCAAGGCGTTCCGTCGGGCGCATCTGGGCAGACGGCAGACAAAGTCGGCTTTTTATGGGGACTTTTGCACGACGCGGCTATAGTATATTCGCCAAAAGGAACGTACGTACTGGCTGTCATGACCGACGGGTCAAGCTGGGCGAATATTGCCGACCTGACACGCAAAATCGAAGCCCTTCGCTAATCTTGACGACCCCTTAAACGGACGGTATACTAACAAACTAGGTATTCCGGCGTAGCTCAGTGGTAGAGCGGGTCGCTGTTAACGATTAGGTCGCTGGTTCGAGCCCAGCCGCCGGAGCCAAGCATAAGCACTTTGCTGAAAAGCAGGGTGTTTTTGCTTTTTGCTATAGTTGAGACATGCTTAAAACCAAACATAAAAATATCGACACATTTGACCGCGTCGTAATACTTGCTTCAGTTGTCTATCCGCTAACTGCAGTGCCACAGATTTATAAAGTATATAGCCGAGAAAGCGCGGATGATCTTTCTCTATTGTCGTGGCTACTATACGCATTGCTGGAAACAATATTTCTTATATATGCGATTAGAAAGAAACTTCTACCGATAATCATTCAAGATGTATTATGGCTTGTGGTGTATATTGTGCTCATAGTTGCAATTCTTCTGTACGGGTAGAGTAGTTGCGAGTCTCGTATACTAGCGAGAGTCATAAGCATCTTCACATCTGTTAATTAGAAGTTTTGTTTTGATATACTGTGGGAATGGTCTCTATCTTGCTATCTATCACATTTGGCTGCGGTGTTTTCATAGCATTGGCGCATGTAGTCAATAAGAAATTTATTGCTCCTAGATATGACGTTATAGCTAATCTGACGGCATTTATCTGTGCAACCCTGTCCTCCTTTATACTTAAGGAATACATCCCTGCGGTTTTTGCAATGCTTGCGATCATATGCTGGATAATCCTAGCCATCCGAACGTACCGTCATGCTTAACAGCTCAACACTCCTGTAAGTTCTACTTCATCCACTAGCGAGCGAGAGCCAAGCGAAGTGTTTTTGCTTGCTATACTTAATATCATGAAGGCTAAAACCAACTCCAGGACTAGCACAATCAAGAGAGTAATATTTGTATTAATTGCAGCAATAGGGTGTTTATGGCTCGCTGCTTATTTATTTTCTTACGGGGCCATAACATCAGCTCCGTTTTTCGGTGAAACTCCCACGGAAAGTGAAAATAGAATAGCAACATTATGCTACCTTGGTGCACTCTTCTGCGTGTCACTAATTCCGGCTGCCTATATATTAAGCAAGAAATTATTTAAATAAATTCGGCCATATCTAGAGTTCTAGTTTTCCTGAGTGGAGACTATGACGATACTTTGCGAAATAGAAGTGTTTTGTTTGCTAAAATACGAGCATGTTTAGCCTTGGCGTAGCGGCAACTGCCATTGGTATTATTGGCGGAATACCGTACATCTACGATACGTACAAAAAGAAGACAAAACCTCATCGTTTTGCATGGTTTATATTTTTGATTCTTAGTGTTTTAGCCTTGCTTACACAATATTCTTTGGGAGCACGTGAATCATTGGTCTTCTATACCTGGTTCGTGGTCAATAACGTAATACTTCTTGGTCTATCGTTACGAAAAAATGGCGGATACGGGGATTTATCAAAAACAAATGTTATTTGCCTACTACTCGCCCTCACGGCAATAGTACTTTGGAGATTAACAGATTCAGCGCTGCTGGCACTGGTATGTGTGCTTATTGCTGACGGGATCGGAGCCATGCTTATACTAGTAAAGTCGTACAGGCATCCTCAAACCGAAACGCTCTCCATGTGGTTACTTGGGGGCATTGCAACTTTCTTAAATATACTTGCCGCAAACACCTTGGAACCGGCAATCTTAGCTTCTCCGGTACAGATCTTCATATTTAATATTGGAATCGTTGCTGCGATTTTAGTCGGTAGAAGTATGAAAAAGAATTCAAAAAGTTCTAACCTCGTCCACTAGCGGAATCCAAGCATAAGTACTTTGCGAAAGCAGAGTGTTTTTGCTTTAATTAAGGCACTATCTAACAAAGGGCATCTATGAAATCTCAACAGTCAGGCTTTGCACACGCATTTCTAATCATCGGCCTCGTAATTGCGCTTATTGGTGCCTTAGGTTTCATCTTTTGGCAACAATTCGTAAACGATGATTCGAAAAAAGACGTGGAATCAAGTAAAAATGATACCTCGGCGAAACAAAAGGTAGAAAAAACAGATATCGAAGCCCCCAAGACGGGAACGATTAGCGGTAGGGCAATTTATCCTTCAGAAGTGTTCCCGGAAGATTTCAAAGTTTGCGCAGAAAAGGAAAGTGATCGACGTTACGTCACTTGTGATACTGGCATAGTCGCTGGTGTGTACGAAATTCCTTTGAGCCCCGGTAATTATTACGTTGTAGCCCGAAGCGGCAATCTGGAAGGGTACTATGATGGCTACATGAAATCTGGAATGACGAACAATATTTGCGACCCATCTAATCATACGCCTCTCGTAGTCAGTGTAGTCGCTGGTGTTGACCTAAAAAATATCGATGCAGGGGACTTCTATTACGCCCCAGAAAATTGCTAGCAGTCCCTCTGGCTGTTATCGATGGTGTGGCTATCTGGGTGTATGAAGCAGAGCTCTTGAGTTCGGCGTCGAAGTCGGTAAACGAAACGTCTGTCGGTAGCACGAATAGTGTTGCATTCAATCACCGATGCTTTTACGGTTTGTATAGTCTACGAGCGGACTCGAAGAAGGGCAGCAACGACGAGCGATCCGGCTGCTAAGACGAATGAAACCACTGAAGCAATACCGGCAACTTTGCCAACCGTTCCAAATCCATACCCGCTAGTAAGCAATATGCCGCGCAGGGTTTCGCCTTGGAAGAGCGATGCTTTTTGCTGCTGTAGTTTTTGGTTGGTTGGGTCTTTCATAGCTTCGGCGCTAACTTCGGCATATACTTTACCATCGGCTACGTTCTTGAGGTGGCGGCCGATGAATCCGTTAGCGTAAGCCTTGGCTTCTTCGGGCGTGTCGACTAGTTGGCCAGCGTATTGCTGTAGGTCAGGGTATTCTTTTGGATCAAGCGCAGGGCTGCCTTTTTCAGGGAAGTAAACTTTTTGGGCGGCAAGCTCGGTTTGCACCATGTTGCTGGTAAAGCTGTATGCCCAATATGCCAGGCCGCCGATTACGAGAAATGCGACCGCACCTAATAAGGATAAATACGTGAATACCTGCTTTACAGCGCGGGTTTCTGTCTTTGTTTTTGCCATGATTGCTCCTTAAATATAGTTTTGCTTGCAGTATATATGCTTATGCTTACTGAATGTGTGATGAAGGTCAATTATATTTGGGTGGTTTTGTAGTACTACAGAGATAATGACACCTGTAAACCAATTGTATTTGTTACAATAATGGACAGAGGAGGTAATATGAAGGATAACAAAACGGTAAAAGTAATCAACAATTCGGGGCCTATGGGTTTCACGCTTTTTTTGGGATTCATTGGCGCCTTGGTTTACTTCGTAAATATTGCGGACGGGTTTTGGGGAGTGGTGCTGGCGTTCCTTAAGGCGTGCGTTTGGCCGGCGTTCGTCGTTTACTACGGCTTGCAAGGGTTAGGGGTTAATTAATTATGCAAAAAATCGCCACTAACGTATTTATTTACGCTTCGGTTACTTTTGGGGTGCTGGGTATTCTTATGGTGCTCACAGGCATGGACCCCGATGACAAGAGTTCAGGTGTAGAGCTAGTAATTACGAAGCTATTCATGATTAACATATTCGTGATTCTCAGCTCGTTCGCGCTTAGCGTCGCAGGAAAATACCTGAACGGTAAACGATAACACTCGTCTTCACACTAAACCGCTCTATGGCAGCTAGCTTTATTTGTATGGTTTGCTACAATCTTGGCAAAAACGTAACATAGGTTACATACTACCTGAAAAACACCCGCTACAATCTAACTGAGAGGTGAATAAATGACACATGCAGAAAGAGCAAAAGTACTAATCGTCGAAGATGACGAGGATTTGAACAAAGCCTACCGGATGATTATAGAATCAGCCGGGTACGAGGTAACATCGGCGCATGACGGTAAGCAGGCTTTAACACTGATTGAAAAGGGTGAGAACCCGGACATTATTTTTCTTGACCTTCGCATGCCAGTCATGGACGGTATTGAATTTTTGAAACGCTACCACGCTGAAGAACATGACAGCACGGTGGTCGTATTTAGTAATTACGATGCCCAGGATGAAGTTGACGAAGCCTTTGCTCTAGGTGCGCACCGCTACGTTTTGAAGGCACGGGCCGCCCCGAAAGAGCTGCTGCGTATTATTGCCGACATCGCCCACGAAAAAGCACGAGTCTAAGTAGCTTACATCGATAGGTCGCGGAAGCTGTCCTCGCCCAGGAACGCTTCGAGCTTGGCTTTGTCGACCGTATACGTAAAGCTGGAATAGTCGATGATCTTACGGTCGCGGAGCAGCTTCATATTTTTGGCGGTACTTTCGCGGGTCAGGCCGACCAATGATCCGAACAGGGCGTGACTTAAGCGGACATCAATTCGAAACACACCAGGCCGTACTTCTTTGCTGCGAGTGAACAGCAGGTAATAGAGGGTGAATCCAATTTTTTCGATGGCGCGGGATTGTTCAAGCCCGGTGATACGAAGAAGCAACGATGTATAGATTGTCGCCGTGCGACTCAACATTGCCCGCAGTCGCTCTGGATGTGCGTTCAGGTATTCGTCGAAGGCAGACTTGGATGTCTGGAAGATACGACAGTCGGTCACGGCCTCATAGTAGAAAAAGCTGTCAGCCGTGGCACCGAGGACCCAGGTAAGAGGAATAATATCGCCGTCGCCGTACAAAGCCACGGTACGTTCTTCGCCAACAGAAGTAATGGTGTATGCCCTAACGATGCCACTTCGGACAACCATGACATGACGAGGTATTTCGCCTTGGAAAAGCACATTCCCACCCCTGGTGACAGTCCTGAACGAACCGTGCGGCTTGAGCTCCCTGAGTAGGTCATCCATTACACCCAGTATAGCGTGGCTGGCTACATAGTGAAAATTATCACATTATTTCTGTGAGAGTCCTCACAGCGTAGGGGATATTAAGTCCCTATAGTAAAGGTATACCAACTGTGGAGGAGGGTAGCGATGAATAAAATGAGCAGCCAAGAACTAACCGCGAGGATTAACCGGTTCATGGACCGGAAGCTGCCAAAAGCAGCTGACCTTAGCGACTTATCCGGACACAAGCCTCGGCGTGGACACCGCCAGTACATTGAAGTTTCGGACACCCCGTACATCGCGCTGGCAGTACGCTAACGAGCCTAACCTCTCGTATCCGTAGGCGCCTGACGACTGCATTTTCCGCGATCCCCGCATCCACAGGTTTGTGACGTACCTTCCCAATAAACCCCTGTTGCATCCGCCGGCCCACCGGCGGATGTTTCATGTCGGCGGTTTGTCGCCCATATACCCCTTATGCTATGATATGGGTAATTCTTGGGTAGAGAATAAACAGGGAGAACCATAGACACATGGACAGCATGTCATATCGAAATAATCGGCCATCGCCGCGACAACCGGAACCAGCCGCACCGACGCCACAACCGGCGCCTACGGCCGTTTCATCACGGACAAAGCGCCAAGAGCAACCTAAACGGTCAAAGAGGCCAATTGTATTTGGTGTAGCAGTGCTTGTTATTTTGGCGCTAGCAGCCGCTGTCTGGTTCTTCTTCGGCCGCATGGGTGTTACTTCGGCAATAGACGGCAGCAAGTACCAAGCAGTCGTTCTAAGGGACGCATTGAGTACGCCAACCTATTTCGGAAAACTTTCTGTCATTAACGATGACTACTTCCGGTTAACAGACGTGTACTACCTGCAAAAGAAGTCTGATCGCACTGCAGCCTCGCCGCAAACTGTCGAAAATCAAGACGCATCGGATTTCGAACTAATCAAGCTGGGTAACGAGATTCATGGCCCAGAAGACGAGATTATTATATCGAAAAGCCAGTTACTGTATTTTGAAAACCTCAAGCCGAACGGTACCGTTAGTAAAACGATTACCCAGTCACAAACCAAAAATTAATATTGCATTAGCCCACGGGCATAGACAAACAACATGGCTCTCGAAGTCCGACGAAAATACCCGATTCCTCGCCCGCGCTCAGCGCCACACAAGCTACCGCAGCGGACATTGAAGCGCGAGCAGCGCCGCAAGTCGGCCAGACGGACGTTAAATACGTTTCTAGTGCTCTTAGTTCTCGCGGTCTCTGCCGGAATAGGCTACACCTGGTATATGGGTAAACAAAAGCCAGCCGCAGCGGCTGAACTGCCGATAGCTACGAAGAACCGCCCAGCTATCATAAAGCCGCACAAGGTAGCGTCGGACGCCAAAGTCGGCGTGGCCATTCAGATGCTCACAGGCGAGGTGAAGGTAGGGGAGAACGCATCGATGACCGTTCGCACTAACCCCGAAGCACAGTGTGCCATTACTGTTAAATACAACAATGTGCTCGCTAAGGACAGTGGACTTGTTCCTAAGGTGGCCGACGAATTTGGTGTTGCTAGCTGGGCCTGGACGGTCGCGCAGGGCACTCCCCCAGGGAAGTGGCCCGTCGAAGTGACCTGTAAGAACAAGAAACACAGTGCCGTCGTGATCGGCGACTTGCTAGTTAAGCCATAGTGTCAAAAGTATATTTAACTAAGTGATTGAATATACTCTTGCCACTGCTTATCAGACACAGCCGCACTAGCCTTTATAAGCACTAACAGTCCACTTTTTATGAATATGACCGACTGCGGCCCTTTCGCTGACGTGCCTATGTATACGGTTGTCGAGCCGACTTTAATGACGTTTGACGCACCGTAGCCCTGGGCTAGGTCATGCACTTGGCTGTCGGGGTCATCACCAAAATCTTTCGGTATTGGCTGCTGCGAGACGTTAATAGGAATAGCACCTATATGATCGACGTAGGCGTATACTGGGTCGCGCTTTGGCGGGCTGACGCGGGTCCAGCCACCATAATCCTTAATTGAATGCCCGGCGGGCAGAATGGTTTTATAGTCAGGCGTCCCCTTTTGTAATGTTCCGGCAACGACCGGAACGTCGGTATCAGTCTTGGTTACCTTTGACGGTTCAGACGGTGCGTCGCCATACAGTACATGCGGTGTCGCGACTCCACCGGCGGTCGCGGCCACGAAGGCCACGATAAGTGCGACCGAGCGGGGGTGTTGGGTAATGGCAGCAGGTATATTCATGCGGCTCCTAGAATGAGTAATACGGCGTATCGATTGGTTGCTGAAGGCCACCAGTAAAGGTGCGTCCGTGCATGAGTCGTTTGGCGGGGTCGGCGGTAAACTGCAAAGTAAGGTCGGTGATGGTCGGACCACGCGTCACATCGTCGGGGTAGCCGAACGCTTGAGAGCTGTCGACTGACACGTTGAAGTAATAGTAACGAGCACAGTTGGTGTTGGTGCCGCTGCCGTTTTTTGGCACATAAACACCGGGCAGTCCAAGGGTCACATCCCCGAATAACGTGTCCTGCCCCCATGTTGTCATGGCGGGGCTAGTGCAGAGCGTCGTCGGGTTTGTCATACTGCGGTATTTTAACTTCCACCGTGCGCCGATGGAGTTGTCAACACCGTTCAGTAGCCAGTTAGTCGGGAAAACATCGGAGTCGGTGTCGATCATAATCGAATACTTCGCGACCTGCGGCTGCGAAAGTAGGGCAGTCTGCTGCGTGTTGTCGGCGATTGTCGAGATATATGTTAAGGCACCACTGCCACACGCACCGCCGGTGACATACGCCTTGCCTTCATAATAAGCCGTTGCTGCACCATAACGGTTTCCGGTATAGCGTTGGTTCGTTTCATACCATTCACCAAGGCCGGTCGGATTGTTACCGTCCGCAATAGTGGTATTGGCACTGATAGGAGCTACTAATGTAATCGGGTCGCAGGTCGCGTCAGCAGTCCGCCCTCCCATAAGGTAAATGTAGCCGTTCGCCGCAAAAGCACTTGCCTGTGACAGCTGGATAGGCAAACTCCGTGAGTCTGTCCAGGTCCCCGCTAGGCCAGTTGACGGGTCGATCTTTGAATACTGCGTATCACTAAGATAATTCGCCCCATCATTGCCACCGAGCAAGTACAGGTTGTTCGCATAGGCGACAAGCGGTGCGCCGTAGCGTGATACGTTGAAAGAGCTGCTACCCGATGACCAGGCGGACGTTATATTACCACCCGATGAGAGCTGGGGACTGACATAAACGGTGTTTGTGTCAGTCGTCGAGTTGCTGCCGTCGCTGAGTCCCCCGGCGACATAAATCCTGTTATTCCAAACCGTGGCGCCAAATTTGGTCCGGGCAGCAGGTAGGCCGTTACTGGCCGTCGACCATGTTGCGACATCACCGGAGCCAGCCGGCGTGCCGTAGTACACGGTAGCAGCCGTACTTGCTGCAGAGTCAGGCTGGCCACCAATGTAATACAGACTCCCACCAGCCGTTACTAATTGCCCCCAGGTTCTTTCGGCAGGCAGATTCGCCGTTGTATTGGAAAAACTACCCAGAGCGCCGGAAGCCGGGTCAATGGTTGAATAGCTGACTGTATTCACGGCGTCAGTACAGTCACTGGCGGTACTGACACATCCGCCAGCGACATACAGCTTACCGTTGAGGACCGTGGCACTGGCACCGAGCCGACGTGGGTTGGTACCGTAAGTATTAGCACTGTTACTATAGCCAGCAGGGGCGCCGCTGTCGTTATTGTATATCTGGAACGTCTGAATAATATCGGTTCGAGCCGTACAGCCTCCAGGGCTCGATCCGGTCGTACACCCGCCGATGACATATGCGTACGAGTTTGATACCGGCACGCTGAGTCCCCACCGTTGGTTAATCTGGACACCCGAAACATGGAATTTATTGCTGTTAGACGGGTCGCCAATCAGACTGCCATCGCTGACGTTGATCTTGATGAACTCGATATCGGGCAGCACACCAGTTGAAGCGTCATACCCACCGACCATGTATAGGTAACCGTTATATCCAAACGCAGCAGCACGTCGCCGACCGACATTCATGACGCTTGATGATTCGACCCATCCACTGCCGACGGTGACAACGTTATTGCTATCGTCTATTTTGGCGTAACGAACGGTATCGAGGTCCTGGAAGTCAGGGGATACGCCACCGATAAGGTAGACATACCCGGCGTACAGCGTACCACTCATAATTGCGAGTCCGGGTGACGTACCTCCTGGCAAAGTACCTATTTGTAACTGACCACTTGTGGAGCAGCTAGCGATTGCTCCGCTTGATTGAATGTCACAACGGTAGACGTTTCCAGTATAGGCGGTGCAACCCGCGCTGCTACTAGACGTACAACCACCAAAAATATAGAGGTATCCTGGGGTCGTGCCGGCAGCGGCTGCATTCGCGCGCGCTACGGCGTATTCGTATGACACGTTCGAAGCTCCGACACCAGTTATCGACTGTGAGGTCCAAGCGCCAATACTGCCATCGGAATTAACGGTCGTTCGGAAGATAAGGCCGGTATTACCCGATCCATCCAGTCCGCCGACTAAGTAAATCCGCCCGCCGAACACAACGGGGCTCGTAGCCGCTATGCCGCCCGCTACGGTGTTGGTCGTATCCACACACCAGGCATTGCCGCGGTACGTACCGCTGGGACAGGTGGCCGGCCTTGTCATGTGGCCGGTTGACGAAATCGCCACGTAAGCGACGTTGCCTGTGGTGGTCGAACAGCTGTTGTTAGTACAGCCTCCGATAACATATAAGTAGCCGTTCGTAATCACCGCCCCGGAAAGCATGTTGCCAATATTAGCCGTTCCGGGCAGATTACAGTCGGTAGGAGTAGCGTTGTTACAAGGAGCACTCGTCGTACTGACTGACTGGCCGACTGTCGACGCGTCACCATCCTGGTTGACGGTGCCGTACTTGATACTTGAGAGCATACCGGTATTACAGTCACCGGTCGTCGTATTTTGCGACGAACATCCACCAATCTCGTAAATATTATCCCGCCACGCAACGACGCTTTGGCTCATGCGCGTATCGGTCACGCCGGCCATACTATGCCATTCGTCCAAGCTGCCATCAGCATTAATACTGGCTACCTGGCTATCAGACGCGATAGAAGTGCAGTAACCACTCCCGTTCACGGTCGAACACCCGCCAGATATGTAAATGTACGCGCCCCACACCACGGACATGTTGCCGCCTTGGTTCATCCGACCACCCGAAAAGCTGGTCGTCTGTGTCCAACTGTTCAGGGTGCCATCGCTATTAATTTTATTGAAGTACACGTTGGCATTCGGCGCGCCGCCGACCGTTGATGAGCCCCCCAAAATATACAGCCGGTCGTTGTAAACCTGTACGTCATGCGCGTATAGATTAGAAGGCAGGTTCGTCGATGAACTCCAACTTCCCAACTTGCCGGTTGGTAGAATATCGGCTATTTGGACAGTATTAACTGGAGTAGTCGGCCCAATGCCGCCAAGTAGATACATACGGTTGTTGTATGCGACCGCACCGGAATACGCCCGGATGTTCGACAGTCCCGTGTCCTGGTGCCAGTATGTCCAGTTATTCGGATTTGAGTCTGTCGGATGCCACAATTGTGGCTCGCCATTAGCTCCAAGCTTTGCGATATAGACCGAACTTTGACGCGTACCAGTGCTATCGGTACCACCCATGGCGTACAAGAACCCGTTATAGGCGACCAATGAGAAGTTTGCTCGACCGGCTGGCAAACTATAGGCAGCAGTCGAGCACCATCCACTACAGGCACCAGTTCCCGGGTTAGCACTATCAATCGTGCCACTGCCGGTATTGAACTTCGCCCAGTTGACACTGGCTGAAGTTGTCGATCCGCCACCGCCATAGGTAACGCTAACCAAGCCGTTACTTCCAGCCGCACCGTCGCCAAGGGCCGCACCTGCAGTCCCTCCTTGGCCGGCGCCATTGCGAATAGCATCACCCGAGTTTCCTGGGGTCGTACCGCTACCTGCCGTGTTCGTGACGCCAGTTGCACCAGGGTCGGTGCGGCTAGAACCTCCACCGCCACCACCACCAGCGTTTCCGTTAGCACTAGTCGTTGAGCCACCACCTCCACCACCAAAGTAACCGGCGCCACCACCTCCACCACCAGGGCGGGTCGTGTTAACGTTCGGTTGACCACCATTACCTCCAGTGGCCAGGCCACCCGCGACACCGCCGCCTCTGGTTGTTCCAGAACTACGACCATCTGCACCATCACCACCCGTCAAGCTTGATCCGGCCTCACCGGTGTTGCTGTTGCCGCCGGTTCCTCCGTTACCACCGGCAGAGGCGGTACCACCCGCACCGCCACCACCGTTGCCGACGCTCGTTCCGTTTACACCGCTGGTGCCACCGCCTGCTCCGGCAGCGCCACCAGCCGTTGCGTTACGCGCGCCACCACCTCCACCGCCACCAGCGGCAAGGGCTAATAAAGTACTGCTTCGGTAGACACTGGAATAGCCACCACCGCCACCACCGCCACCGCCGTCTTGACCGCCATTGTTATAAAGGCCGCCCGCGCCACCACCACCAACGTAGATGTTCAGTGTTTCACCCGGTGTCACACTTAATGTTGCCGTGACGTACCCGGCGCCACCACCAGTGCCGCCAGCAGCAGTTGCCGCACCGCCACCGCCGCCACCGCCACCACCCCAAAGCTTGACGGTAATACTGGTAACACCAGCCGGTACGGTAAAAGTGCTGGAACCCTGGCTTGTGTAGGTTTGGCCGTTGTACGCGGTTCCGCCAACTGCGTAAATATACCCGCCAGCTGCTGCGGTACTTGCTCCCCACAGGGCATTCGGCAGAGAAGAAGTGTCTTGCCAGGCATCAAATCGTGCGCCGGTCGTACGGCCTTTTTTGATGAGCTTATTGTCGACGTCGAAGTTAATGTTCGTCTCGTTATTGCCGGCCATGAACTGCTCAGCGGTCACGACGTATATACTCGGGTCGATAGTGAGCGGGTAAGAGCCTTTTGTCAGACCGATTGCAGTTACTGTCAGGATATCGTTTTTTAAGGAATAGTGAGCGGTAATTCCCTTTGCCAGGCCCTTCTTATCGTTCACGACCGGCTTTGGAATCGTAAAGAGCAGGGTATCTTTGGGCGCGTTTTTGCGAGCTTTTTCGAGCAGCTTGGCATCTTTGTCGGTGCCGGTAGTCACGTTGCTACTAAGCAGGCTGTTGCCATATATGCCAAGGCTGCCATCAGCTTCGATTTTCGCGTCCATACTGCTTCCGAGAGCCAGCTTGTAGCTATATGAGGCTTCATTTCCGGGAGCGTGTTTTAAAATGATATCTTCTTTTACACCAACGCCACGCATTGTGTAGACAACCCAACCGGTGCCATCCTTGAGCGGGTAAACGATACGGTCTTTGCTTTGCCGGCCTTCTTCAAGCCCGAATGTCGGGGTCATGGTCAGCTGCACGTTATTGATCGTATCGTTAACGGTCACGCCCTTAGTCGGGTCTTTATGGGCAGTAGCGGAAGCGGTTGCCATGCCACCGGTTGAATCTGACGGATTTTTTGTTTGCTGCGTGTTGAAGTTATACAGTTGTTTGGCAGCGTCATACGTTAAATTCTTTGCCATTTCGGGGCTGGATTCACCCAGCAGCCCTTCGCCATTACCTAAGGCGTAGGAGTTACCCTGGAGCATCGGAAGGTAGAGGGCGAATAGCTCTGCGACTACAAAGATCCCCGCGACGATCATGAAACGATAGCGTAGCTTCATGCCGAGAAAACGGTCGAAGACGCGCCTGAGCTTAACTGGCGTCACGCGATTGGCATGCGCAAGAAGGGCCTGTACGTGCCGGTGCGGCCTGCGTCGGTATCCTCCGCCAAGTTTCATGTTTTTTGTGTCCCCTTACTCCCGTAGAACGGCCAATTTTAGCACGTTCTCACTACTGCGATATTTTACCATAACAGGGATGAACTACCAAGGTTAGCGGTTGCTGAAGGTGAAGTTCAGGTTGCCCACATAAGCGTTGGCATTGCTACTTGCTGATACATTAATCTTAAAGACGATACTATTACCAGGCGCAAAGCCACAGGTCGACGGATCGGCCGCACCGCTGGCCTTGCCGATTTGCCAAGTCGACTGAACGCCCGATGAGACACTGACGTTACTTCCACACGATGTCAAACCGGCCGCGTCACTTCGATATATCTGGTATGACACGCTTGAGTTTGCGCTGTCGGTGCGGCCCATTAACGACGTACTTCCCGACGAGAATACCTTGAACGTACTTGGCAGCTGGTAGGTGACGTAAATACCGTATGATTGGCTCGTCGGTTGCGGCGATGTCCATTTGTAGAAGTTAAACGTTTCGTTCGTTCCACAGATGGTTGGTTGACCCGACGACCCGTCGTTTACGTTCAGAGTATCGGAGCATAAATCAGACGTCATCGTACCCACGCCGGTGCCATGCATAACAGCGTTGGTATACTCTGGGCTGATAGTCACGACATTGTCCGGGCTGGAACCGCAAGCACCCCAGCCGTCAGCCTCGTAGCACTGTAGTTTACCAAGCGTCGTGTCGTAGTACATGCTTCCAAGCAATGCGTCGTTGTCGCTCGCAATCGGGGCACTGGCTCCCTTGTCGAGGGTGAATAGGGTCGTTGGGCCGCCGTTGACACCACCGCCGATTTGAACGTTCGGGGTAGTTACGGTGCGGAGGGTCATGCTGAATGAGTCGACCATGTAGGTTCGGACCGCCGATGATGTCTCGACGAAGTAGACGTACGGGTTCGTCGCCGCGGTTGCGTCGGTCTGTACGTAGCAGGTAATCTTGGTCCATTCGGTCGTACTGACCGTCTGCGTGTTGTAGTCGACACAGTCGACAAAATTGGTGCCGTTGTCGCGGCTGTAGCGTATCTTGAAGTCGGTGAATGAAGATGTTGCCTTAGCGTAGACAGTCATACGGTACAAGGTACTCGGAAGCGGGTTTGAGCTTAGTTTGTTGCGGACACCAGCGTTGGCTGCTCCGGTGGTGATTGCCGCCTGGGCGCTGTCGCTGGCGTCGTTACCATCGGTGGTATTACGAGTCACGCTAACTGTTCCGAGTCCAGCTGTCACCCAGTTCGTCGTAAAGTTAACGCTATCGCTAACGCTGCTATCGGTCGCAAAGTTATAGTCGGCAGCAATCGTAACAGAGAGGTTATCGATATAGAAGGTTCGTGCAACACCGGTAGACTGTCGGATGTAAATTGAGTTGCCGCTTGTGATTCCACTGGCCGGGGTCGTAAACGTACAGTTGACCTTTGTCCATACGCTGGTCGCAGCCGTCGCAGCCGTCGTACAAGAAGTCGTTACGCCGCTTCCGTCAATCGAGTAATACACGTTCATATTTGTAAACGTGCCGCTCAGGAGCCGCGTCGTAAATGACACGTTGTAGGTGGTGTTCGCAGTCAATGCAGACGTAAGTGTGTTCTTGACGCCGTTGTTTGCCGTAGCCGGTGTCGTTACGGCAACAGACCCTTGACCACTGGCAATGTAATCGCCTGCCACATTCTGTCGCGCGACCGTAGCTGAAGCTCCAACATTCTCCCAGGTTGACGCTGGGAACGTCGTGGCGGTAGAACCAGCAGTTTCCGCACCGGCGTTGCTGGCGTATTCTTTGACGTTGCCATTAATCGATATGAGCGATGCCGCCGAAGCGGTCTGGACAGAGAGCAGCGTGCCGTTAACCGAGTTTACGGAACTGTCACGGATAGTAAGTCCGTTAGTAGCGGTGGTCTTTGAAACGACCAACTCGGCACCACCGGCGGACTGCAGCGTATTGTCGTATGCGGACTGCAGCGTGGTCGAGCTTGAAGCACCAGCAGCGGTCCACTGCGAGCCATTCCATATCATGGACGCGGTGGTGTTCTGGCGCATGGCGATATTTTGTTCGACACCAGTACCACCGCCGACGTTCGCGCGCAGCGTGAAGTCTGGTGAGCCGTTGGCAGCAGTAACGTAGATAAGCTTACCGGCGGCACTTGCCCCAAGCGTTGGAGCACCAAGGGTAAAGTTAACACCAGACGCTGTCGCATTAAGGATAATCGTGCCATATGAGTCGATATTGGCCTGAGTGACATTTACGCTGGTTGCTGAACTCTGAGTCGCAGCGGTTGAGTACGTTGCGTTGCTAATGACAACCAGGCCATTCACACCGGTGCCCGTTCCGGTTCCGCCGTTTAAGACTAAGTTCCCGCCGTTTGCGTTGGTCGGACCAGCGGTACCACCTTGGATAGTCACGACGCCGCCCGCACCGGTTCCGTTACCGGTCGCACCGCGAATCGTCAGTCCGGCTCCGGCAGTATTGGTGGTGGTCTGAGCAGTTTTGATAATACTTGTCGCGGTTGTGGCGCTACCAATGTTGAGCGTGTCTGAACCAAGTGTCGTTGAGTTGGCGGCATTTCCGATAGTCAGCGCGCCGGTCGAGGTACCACCACCAATCGAAACGGCGAAGTTCGAGCTGTCGTTCAGGCTAATCGCCCCACCGGCACTGGTAAGCGTACCACCAACTTGCAGGGTAGCAGTAGGTGCGGCAGCACCGGTTCCAATACCGACGCGACCGTTGCTGGTGTCAATGTTCATGACCGTCGTTGAACCGGCGGCATTCTGGATTTGAATGGCGCTGGTGCTGTCGGCAAGGCTGCGGATAGCCGGCGTGTTAACGCTCGTGGCTGCCTGAAGCGTGCCGGCGCGGCCAGTGCCGTCAATCCAAAAGTTCGTCGTGGTTTGGGCGGCCGTGTTCTGGTTCTGAATGAAACCAGCCGATGTCAGCCCACCAAGCTTACCAGCGTTCAGGGCGTATGGCGTGCTGGAAAGTCGCTTCATTGGAATCATTTCGCCGTCCGGCGTACAAACGGCAAAGCTGGCACAGCTCGCATTGGTGCTACCGATGTTCATCGAAAGCCATAGCGTATCCTGATTCCAGTCAATCGAGCTGCCGAACGGGGTGACACTTCCCAGGTTGGCTGACATGTAACCGTTCTTCACCTGGATACCCTGGCCGTTGACGTTCAGCCAGCTTTCGGTCCATTTCAGTGAGCCCGCCGGAGTACCGGTGGTGTTGCCTGGCGTCAGGCCGTCACCGTCTTGGTAAATCTTAAACTGAATGTTGTAGAAGCCGTCAGGAACGACCGCACCTTGGGCGTTAAACAGGCGGCCCTGGAAGTTGATTTGTTCGTTAATGCCAGCAACGGCAGCAACAGGGGTCGAAAATACCCCTGAAGTAATCCACCACAAGCCACCCAAAAATACCAAGAAGGCAAGGGTGGCCGTCGCTAAGCGACGAACCAATTTTCCACCGTTCGACATGTTTGTCTTTTTGTTATGTTTTTCGCTAGATAAAGCTGTTTTTATTTCTCACACAATTTTATCTGTTATAAGCATAAACTAAATCAGTCAAGAAAACAAGATTTTCGGTGTAATATTAACTACGAATGGTATACCGGTCCAGCACGTAGGAGCAGGCGTTTTTCGCGCCGTTCGCCTAGCCAAAAACTGACGGCGATTCCAACTACACTTGCATAGAGCGGCCAAAGGGTTAAGAGCCGTGTAAGCGTCGTGTTCGACACCGCCGGCGTATCGGTGCTGCCGGTCGCTAGGCCTGGCTGCCCGTTCACGATAGCCGCCACGGTCAAGAACGCTACCCGTCCGTTAGCATCACTACCCTGTATGGTCATTTGGTAGGTACCCGGTTTTGAATATACGTGCCCAATGGTGAAGCTTTGGTTATTGCCGCGGGGTACGACCTTGTTCGTCGAATCGCCCCACTGCACGTTAATGGCATAGGGCGGCGTGCCACCCAGGATATCGATTGGAACGTTCATTTCTTGCTTAGGGAAGACACCGCGGAACACCGCGTCGGTGTTAAGTAGCAACTGGGCGCCGCCAAAGTCTAGGCTAGTCAGCGGGCCGGCTTGGGCAGGAAGCGCGTCATAGTGCACGGTCGGCGTGTTTGAATCTGGGCCGGCTTGGTTCAACTCGTCATATACGCGGGCAAGCAGGACGTTAGCACCAATTAAAAGGTCAATATCGAGCGAATACGTGCCATCGTCGGTACATGGAATGCTGCCAGCGAATATGTTGTTCTTAAAGACTTCAACCAGTGTGTTCTTCGGGCAGGTTCCCGATACCGTCACCGGCGTGGTCGAAAAACGAGCACCATTTTTGGGGGTGTCGATGGTTGGAGCGACGGTCGGCGGCTTACCCGGTACGATGCCAGTCAGACCAACGGAGCCCGATTCTGGCCCAGGACTGGCAGCATACGACGTATACACCCCTAGTAAAAGTCCCACCACAAGCAGTAGCACTCCAAGCGGAGCGTACGACGTATGTTCGTGCGGCCGTAGCTTTCCGCTGTGTTTATGGTGGATCAGCTTCAACATAATTCGTAGTATAGCATGAGCGTATTAGGGGTGGGTGTGACGCTAGCGGCGTCGGCGACGTGAACGTGACCGCTCAATCAGACGTTCGTTGTAGCGGCGCAGACCTATACGCAGAACGATGAACGCGATGACGAGCAGAACGATAGCGAATGCAATAAGGCGGTACGGAATTACCCAAAAGCTGGTACTCGCCGAAAGTGTTTGGCCGTTAGCTCCATAGGTTAGCTTTAAATCGGCAGTGTAACGTCCAAGTAGCAGGCGGTTACCAATCACCGAGCTATCAAGGATTGGCTCGAACCGGCGCACACTGGCAGGCAAAACATTGCTTTGATTCAGGTTGACATTAACATTGGCAACGGCGTTGCCGAACATATCCTTCACCGCAATCTGTCCGGTTGGCTGTTCATGAACGCTTCCGTTGTTACGAACACGGGTGACAAACTTGATTGGCTGGGATTCGAACAACCAGTTCTTCTCGCCATTTTTGGTTGCCGAAAATTCTTCTACGCTCATTGCTTCTTTGGCTTCACCGTTCACGCGTAGCAGTACGAGCGTGCCAAGGCTGGCGCTAAGCGAAACGCCGGTACCATCAAGCCCAGGAGCGCTAGCGGTAAAACGAATGACTGCATAATAACCGCCCGGCGCGGCCGACTTTGGTACGCGAATGGTTAGGGGCAGCTTGTTAACTTCTTTCGGCTTTAGAGTGAGCTGCGGCAGTGGTTGAACCCAAGCTTTCAATGAATACGGGCTGGTTTCTTCGGTGTCGTCAAGCAAGATTTTCGGCGTGCCGTCTTCGCCGTAGGCGACAAAGTCGTTAATTTGGTTGCGGACGACCAGCGAACTAGTTGAAACGTCACGCAGGTTAATGGTAGTCTTTACCGTTTCGCCCGGGTCTGCCTTAAGGTTTAGCACAGGCGGAGCGATTTCAAGTGCTTGGCCAGGTGCTGGGGCGGCCTGCGCCGGCACACTGAATAAGCTCAGAATGCTACTGAGCGCAAGTGCGGCAATAAGGATTCGGCGTGGCTTTACCATACTAGAATGTTGGCGTACAGATGTACGTTAAGGTTGAAACGTAGGTACCGGCCAACTGGTTACCAGCTACGTTCACGGCATAGCTTGCCGTATAGACCTGCGAGTTCGTCGGGCCAAGCGTGTTGTTCGAAGCACCGTCGTAGGCGCTATTGGCAACGGCGTCACCGCTGACGAACTTGAACTGATCGACAGTATTATAGCCAGTGAGAGCCTGACCCTTAAGGTCGGTACCGTTTGAGGCAGCAGTAATATCCGCACCGACCGCGACGGTCGAAGTCGTCGTCGTGTTAGCCCGTAGGTTCATGCCCCAGCTGCTGATACCACGGGTCGTACCGGCGCTTGTCGGTGATGACCAGCCAGGTATGGTAGCAGAGCCACTAGTAAGGGTCGGTCCATTCACGGTAATAACATACCCCTGGGCCGCGTTAGTACTGGCAGCCATTTGGCTGGTCGCGGTGGCTGTGTCGGTCGGGCTGAATAACTGGTTGAATGAAATGCTTCCTGATGTGGTCGAACCACAGTTTGCAGTCACGGTACCACCTGTACAAAATATCAGGCTTTCCGGCATGGTTCCGGTCAGGACGATCTGCTGCGCGGTACTAGCTGCGACAACACCCGCATCCGTAGCCGTACCGCCAAGAGCGGCACCGGTATAGGTTTGTATTCGGACGAAGAATGTTCCAACGGTTGAGGGGTTGGTTATGTTATTCAACTGAACCGTCGCGGCACCAGAGAAGCTCGCGGCTGTCTTGGTAACATACGGCTTACCCGCCGTACCGGTGTTTAATGTCCAGCCGGTAATACCACTTTCGCCACCTAATGTAGCCGACGACGTAGAAAGTCCGGTCGGAATGGTACAAGCACCTTCAGTGGTCGTACAATATTCAAATTGTATTGAGCCTACGTTTCCGTTGGTCGGAATCGTGAATCCGAACAGGTGGTTAACCGAACCGCTAGGTTTGGATCCGCCGTCGCCTCCAGCACCGGCAACGAGCGTCAATTTACGGGGAGAGAGGAGCGCCGCATTAGCGGTCGCTGCAAACAGAGGAGTAATCGCAAGCGCGAGAGCAAGAACAATTGCTACATTTTTACCCCATGTTTGTCTCATGCCACGAATTGTAGCATAAGCGTCAAATGAGCGTCAACGAGATTTTAAGTGTGGCGATGGAAGGTGGTGGGTCTAGAAGGTAGGTGTACAGATGTAGGTCAGGGTTGAGGTGTACGTACCGGCAGGCTGGCTACCAGGAACGTTCGCGATGTAGCTTACAGTGAAGATCTGGGCGTCAGATGGACCAAGGGTGGTGTTGGTCGTTCCATCGTAAGCACTGTTTGCAACGACGTTTCCGCTGACGAACTTAAATGTGTCGGCTGTCGCATAATCGGCTGTCGGTTGACCCTTTAGGTTAGTACCGTTACTCGTGAGGTCAATGTCGGCGCTGGCGGTAGAGCCGGTTCCTGGGAATCCTGGGGCAGCGGCAGAGGTGTTGGCCCGCAGGTTAAGTCCGAATTGGGCGACACCTTTGTTGCTGGCCGATGGGCTGGCAATGCCGGCGATAGTGTTAGATCCAGATGTAAGAGTCGGTCCGTTGACGGTAATGGCGTAGCCGAATCCGGCATTGGTACTGGCAGCCATCTTGCTGACGGCGCTTGCCGTGTCGGTCGGGCTGAACAGCTGGTTAAAGCTGATCGTACCGGCGGTAGCGGTTGAGCAGTCTGGCACACCTGATGTCTTTGATATGTCTGCTCCAGCACAGAAGACAAGCGATTCGGGCATGGTACCGCTCAGTACGATTTGTTCGGCAGTGCTAGCGGTTACCGTACCTGCGTCTGTTGCGGCACCGGTGGTGTCGGTTGAAGCATAGGTAGATATGCGTACGAAGAACGTTCCTTCGGTAGTTGGGTTCACTATGTTATCTAGGCGGTAAGATACGGTCAGCGGGCCAGTGATAGCTGATGCCGCACGAGTCAGGTAAGGCGCGCCGTTGGTAGTCTTGTTCAGCGTAAAGCCGGTCGCGCCGGTTTCATTACCGAGAACAACTGGACCGCCAGTAGTAGTCAATCCGGTTGGGGTAACACATGTCGGGCTAACGATTGAATCGGCGGCCGTAGTACAGTATTCGAACTTAATAGATCCCACAGAACCAGAAGTCGGAAGCGTAAAGTCAAAAAGGTGATTCACGGTACCACCCGGCATCGAACCACCGTTGCCGCCAGATCCGGCCTGAAGAGTTAGTTTACGGCTGGTAATTTGCGCGGCCGATACGTTCGGCACAAAGAGGGCTTGTAATGTCAGCGCCAGGGCGATAACGAAGACCGCGAAGACGCTAAAGACTGATTTGAGTTGTGGTTTTGTCATAGTGGTGGTGGTTCTGACTTTTTGTTTTATGTGGTGGTTATTACCCGAAGAATAGCATGAGCATTTTTTTACGTCAACATTTTTTATCAAAAATCCAAAACCTGTGGAAAACTAGTACGTGCCCGTAACGATTAACGTCTGGTCGCTACTGTATGTACCACCGGGTGTCAGGTTGGTAACGTTCACGATGTAACTGATGGTGTAATCTGTCCGCCCGGAGCTTTTGGGTGCCAGTGCTATGGTCTCGCCCGGCACGTAGCGAAACTGGTTCGGAACGGCGTAGTTCGTCGCTACTTGGCCATACCCGAAGTCGTTCGGTGAAGTGCCGTTATTAAGGTTGGCGCCGAAAGATACCGGGCTGGTGTTGGCAACCAGGTTAATGCCGAACTGCTCGGTACCTGGCTGTGACGTGGCGTTAGCGCTCATGGCATCGATCTGACTGCTGCCGTAGCTTGGTGGATTGCCTACTATCTGTACGACATACCCGTAGCTGGTGTAATTAATGACCGAGAACGTTGCCGTGGCCGTACTGGCGGTCGTTGGGCTGAACGTACCAAAGTTAGCACCGGAAGTATTGACCGTAAACGTCAGGTTAGGGGCATGCGACGTGTCCGAGCCGGCTTGGGTCTGAAAGTTCGTCGAACTACTATTGCCAACAGCTGTGTCACCGGCACCCGACTGGTCACGGAAGTTCGCGGAACTACTTTCAAGGTTATTCGTTGTTCCAATGCTGGTTTCGTCGAACCGGTAGTTGGTCGAGGCGGGAAAGTCGGTCGCCGCAACCGGGGTAGCAAAAACGGCAGCCACTAACAGCAGTCCAAGCAGCTGGCGTACCCATATATTCCGTCTCATCGTATAAAACATTGTCCCGAACCTGGGGTGCATTTGCAAGCGATAAGGGTAAGCGCTATACTTTAGCTAGTCTAAAGGGACATATAAACACACATGAGTGAGGAAAAGCCAGATTCGACGAATGCTTCGGGCACGCCAGCGCCGGAAGTATTGAGCGTGCAGGGCGAAGAACCGACTACATCGTCGGCCTCTGCTCCTGTGCCCGACTCTAGTAAACCAAAGCACTCGCTTCGCCGCACGACGTACCGACCCAGTCACAAGGCGACGTTCATCGGACTTGCGGTCGTGGCGGTCGTGCTCTCAATCAACGGTGCGGTCATTACCTGGCTCGTCAATGCGCAGCAGGCGGGTGGAGTTGGTGAACAACAGGACACGGTGACATTAAGTGCCGACACGCTCGATAGCTTAGGTGTCAGCCGTAACCCGGTTGGAAACCTGGGCGCACAGCTGACTATTGGGCCGGACTCGACCTTTAACGGCAAGGTGACCATGGGGAGTGACCTGACGATCGGCGGCAAACTGCAAATTCGCGGAGACTTCACGGCCAACAGTGCGGTGTTTACAAAGCTGCAAGCTGGCGAAGTCGCGCTCGAAAAATTGAATGTTAATGGCGACGGCACGATTACCACGCTGAACCTACGAAAAGACCTCAAGGTCGCTGGTAACAGCACCTTCCAAGGTCCGGTTACTATGTCTCAGCTACTCACCATTAACAACAACCTGAACGTCGCCGGTAACGTTGCGGTCGGTGGAGTGTTGTCCGCCCGTAATTTCCAGGCTAACTCATTGACATCGGGCAGTACGCTTACTGTCGGCGGCCATATTATTACCGCCGGTAATGCACCAAACGTCGGGCGCGGTGGCGCGACCGGAAACAACGGTACGGTGTCTATTTCGGGTAACGACGCGTCGGGAACGATCGCGGTAAATGCTGGCACGGGAGCAGGGAATGGACTGCTTGCGCAGGTTTCGTTCAAGAATCAGTATGGCAATATCCCTCATGTCGTAGTCACACCGGTTGGCCAATACGTCAACGTCTACGTCACGCGCAGTATCGGCGGCTTCAATATCTACGCATCTGGAGCAATGAGCCCAGGCGGCTACGCTTTCGACTACATAGTCATGCAGTAGGCATTACATATTTACGAAAAGGTAAGCCTGGTTGTCACGGACGGTGACGATGCCGCTTTTTGCGTCGATTTTTACCGGGTCGCCCTCGGTTTTTTGTATGGTAATTTCGCCAGGGGTAAGCATAGAAAAAAAGTCGGCGTGCCCAGGCAGAATATCAAAGTCGCCAATGCGGTTACTGGCCGAAATAGCCACCGCTTCGCCTTCGTAATAAAGCTCAAACGGTGATCTCGCGATTACATTTAACTTTTCGGTTAAATCAGGTTTTGACATCGGCCTTTACCTCTGTTTTTTCAGGTGCCTCAGGCGCTTTCGGTGCTTCCTTTTTTTCGGCAGGCGCAGGCGCGTTCTTTTTGACGGCTTCGCCACCGGCCAAAATGGCCTCAATACCTGTCAGGGTTTCTTCAAGCGTGTAGTATTCGCCCGGGTGACCAGAGAACTTTTCAGCCACTGCGAAGTCTTGGCTAAAGAACTGAATCAGCTTTTTGGCATTCTGGTAATCAGCCCGGTCGGCTGGACTAAGCTCGTTCTCACCGACGATAGCAATGATGTTCTTCAGACTGTCGTACTTTTGCATGATCGCCTGCACGCGCTCGGCCAGCTTATAATGCCGCTCGCCCACAATGGTAGGTGTCAGCAGGGAGCTGGTGGTCTTTAGCAGGTTCACGGCCGGGCGAATACCTTGCTCGGCAATGGAACGGTCAAGCACCAACACGCTGTCGAGCTGCTGGCTAATTGCCTGCACGGCCGGGTCAGACAAGTCGTCCGCCGGGACGTAGATGGCCTGGACTGACGTAATCGTACCTTTTTCAGTTGAACTTAAGCGGTCCTGCAAGCGGCGCAGGTCCGAGAACACCATAGGTGAATAACCACCCTCGGATGGAATTAATCCTAGGTTGGTCGAAAGCTCGGTCATAGCCTGGACATGCCGGTAAATGTTGTCTACGAAGAACAGGATGTCTTTACCTTCTTCGTCGCGGAAGTACTCGGCAGCTGTGGCGGCAGCCGGACCGACCATGGAACGGATGGCTGGAGTCGCGTCCATCTGCCCAAAGAACATCACCGTGTCTTTCAAGACGTCGCTTTCCTTCAGGGTTTCGTATAGTTCGTTACCTTCACGGATACGCTCACCAACACCGCAGTAAATTGATAAGCTTTCGGCCGAACCTTCCTTTTTACCTTGAGTGACGTTGTGGATCATTTCCATGGTAAGGACCGTCTTGCCAACACCGGCACCGCCAATAACGCCAATCTTGCGTCCTTTGACGAACGGCGTTAAAAAGTCGATGACCTTAAGGCCGGTTTCAAGCAGTTCAAGCTTAGATGAATCGCGGTAGCTTTTAGTTCCGCTCGGCACAGTAATAGGCCGCCGGTTTTCTTGAATGTTCTCGCCTTTGTCGAGCGGTTCGCCCAGGGCATTGAACACGCGCCCCTTCGTGGCGGGGCCAACCGGCACGGTCACTTTGGCATGCGTCCGGGCTACCTTTTGGCCGCAGCGCACGGTCGAATCGTTGTTCAGGTTAAGGCAAATGGCGCGGTCGCCGCGAAAGAAGTTGACTTCCAAAAAGACCTCAGGCTGTCCTTCGACTTCTAGCAGCTCCTTGATGTCCGGTCGTTCACCGGTCATCAGCACTTCGACGGTTAATCCGCGAATTGTCGCGATTTGTCCAATTGGAGCGCTTATTTGTTTCTTTTCCATTACGACGCGGCCCTTTCACGGCGTTTCTTTTTAATACCCACCAGAACTTCACGCAGCCGGCGGTCACTTTCGCTGCGTTTCGAACGGTGATATTCAAGTTTGTACTCGGCAAGCAGGTCGCCGGCGCGGTCTTCGGCAACGGTCATGGCATTGAACCGACTGGCAGCCTGGGCCAAGCCGGACTGCAGGATTGTTTGGCTGAGCGCCAAGCTCATCATACTAGCTTCCATTTCGTCAGCGATTTCGTCTAAGCTAGGTTCAAAAATGGTGTCGTCGGCGGTCATGACGTCTTCTTCGGCGTCTTCGCTCATGGACTGAATACTGGTGACAAGGTTGATTGAGCGGACTTCTTGTTGTCCAAGCGACAAGTATTCTTCGTAGTAGACGGTGATTTTTTCGTACGGGCGAATAACGTCGACGACCGGGTTAACGTTAATATATTTGTCAGTTTCGGGCAGTTGAAAGAACTTGATATATGGAATACCGCGCTGGCTTAGTTGCGACGCGCCGTGGCTACCGAGTACTACGATGTCGGTGGTTGCCGGGTCATAATCGGCCTGCATGGTTTCGATCATACGCATGTCTAGGTCGCCCGACAGACCGGCTTCGGCTGAAATCAATACGTGAACATTGCGGCCGTTGCTACCGACGCCTTCGCGGTTGGTAATACGTTTTTTTGGGTCGACGCGGAGCGCGGTGTACCGCTGCCACAATAGGTCGAAGAACGCTTGGCTTAAAAGCACTTTGTCTTTCACTTTGGCAACCTGGGTACTGGCCAAGCTTTCAAACACGCCGGTCAGGTCTTTTAGGGTTCCGATTGACCCCATTTCTTTTTCGATGATTCCCGGACGACGCATTACTTTTTAGCCTCCGACGGTTGCTTTTCTTCGGCCGGCGCTTCCGTTTTTTCTGACTTTTCTTCTGCGTCGACCTTTTTGGCACCGAATTTCTTCAGCAGCTCGGCTTCAACCTTGTCGTAGTCTTCTTCAGATTTCACGTGCTTAGCTTCGTCTTTTACGGCTTGTCGGAGACCAGTAATATCAATCTGCTGGTCGTCGGTCGGCAGCATGATGGTCTCGAGCATCAGTTGTTGTTCGACCAGACTGAATAGTTCTTCCGGTTTCTGACCAAGCGCCTGGTAAAGGTGCTTACCGCGCTGCAGGTCAAGCCGCGTTTCGGCCGACAGCTGCGACGAGAAGTGGCTGAATTCTTCAGCCTGCTTGTATTTGGCAAGCGCCTTGAACAGCGCCGTACTTAACTGCTTTTGTCGCTTGGTCTGGGCCTGCCCACCAACACGTGACACCGACAAACCGGCGTTGACCGCCGGGCGAATACCTTTTCGGAAGTAACCCAGGTCAAAAATAATCTGTCCGTCGGTAATGGACATGACATTGGTCGACAAATACGCCGTAATATCATCGTTCGGCGTTAGTACGACAGGCAGGCTCGTCAGCGTTTTTTCATTCGTCAGTAACTTGCCGGCACGTTCCAGTAGGCTGGAGTGAGTGTAAAAAATATCGCCCGGATACGAGTCACGGCCCGGGTCAACTTCTTGAAGCAGCGACAGCTGCCGGTACGATTCGGCGTGCGACGACAGGTCGTCATAAATAATAATCACGTCTTTGTTTTGGTTGTACCAAAGTTCTTCGGCCATGGCACAGGCGGCATACGGCGCCAAGTAGCTTTGGGTTAGGGAGTCGAATATGTCGGCCAGTACGACGATGGTGTGTTCCATAGCGCCGGACTCGTTCAGGGTGCGCAGTAGCCGCTCAACGTCGACTTTTCGCTTACCAATGAGGACGTACACGACTATGCGGTCGGTACCTTCCTGGTTGGCGCTAAGCTGCGACAAAAACGTACTTTTACCGGACTTCGAGTCACCTAAAATCGCAATACGCTGGCCTAGCACGATAGGGAAAAAGCTGTCGACGGCCGTCACGCCGCTGGCCAGCTGTTCATCGAGCATTTTACGGTCCATGATTCCTGGGGCAGGGGTAAAAATACCCGACTTTTTAGTAGCCTTTATAGCGCCTTTGCCGTCAAGTGGTTGGCCCATTGGGTTAACTACCCGTCCCACTAAGCCTTCACCCACCGGAACGCTTAGAATATCGTTTTCAACGACTGCCAACACACCAATCGGAAGCTCTTCTGTATCGATGTTATACAGGACGACGCGGTCGCCGTAAGCTTCTCGAACCATGCCGCGCTGCCCGTTCTCGAACAGAATTTGCGCACCAACCCGCACGCCTTCGAGACCTTTAACCTCGACGATAAATCGGTTGACGGCCGTAACTTCGCCGGTCAGGTTGTCGGCTTCGACTAGCTTTTGGAACTGTGAGTTATCAAACACCTGCTAGCACCTCGCTGAATGGTTTTTCGGCCTCTAGCAGTTTGCGACGGAACGACCAGTCATGAATATGACTGCCATAAGCGACGACCAGTCCGCCTAAGATGTTTCGGTTCAGCCGAAAACTAACTAGCACGTTTTCGGCCAGGTTCTTACGGCACCACGAAACCAGTTTGACCTTCACTTCGCCCGATGGCACGGCCGCGAGGGTAATGGTGACGGACGGCGCCGATTTTTTATAGTCTTCAAGGGCTTTTACTAACCCGTCAATGCTGGCTTGGGTCATGTCTTTGCCGCCGCTCCAGCTGCGGATGATATCGGCAGCTTCAGGGCTGATGACCGGCTGCGCCCCGGCCGACTTACCGGCGACCTTCTGCTTGATCAGCTCGCGCGACGCCCATTTGGCGTAGGCCTGCACGTCGGCAAGTACGACGGCTAAATCTTGTGCCGAAGCGACGCTGTCCGGTATGACGAGCTTCATCGTTTCGCCTCCGTCGGTGGGGTGGGCGTACCGCCGGCCGAAGCGACCAGCTCGGCTTTGTTTGCTTCAAGGGTTGCCACCAGGTAATCTGCCTGTGCCCCTAGGTCGACGTCGTGACCAAGCGTTTCAAGCAGGAACGCCAGCACGGCATCGTTCAGTTTGTCGTTCAGCTTGCGTATCAGCTCGTCTTTTTGGGCGGCGAAGCTTTGGTCAAGTTCGGCTTCGAGTTCGGATTGACGCTTACTCATACGTTCATCCAGCTCGGCCTGCCGGGTAGCAAGGCTCTTCAGTATCGCTGTTTGCTGTTCAGCAATCTGGTCTTGTGCGCCCGCTAGCGCCCCCTGTGTATTGGCGCGGATGTCGGCCACGTTGGCCCGGAACAGACGCATTTCATCGTCCAGTACGTCGCTGCCGAATTTTTCGAGCAGCTTGTTCAGTTGCGTACCGGTAGCACCCAGGTCGTGCTGCAACTGCAGCGCCGAACGGTTGACGATGCCCTGGAAGTTCTGTTCGGCCTGTTTGACGATCCGTTCCCGGACAGCCGGCGATACGGGTGCCGAACTACCTTTTACCGGCTGCTTTTGGCTGTTCTTGTGGGCGAACCAATACTGAATGGCCAGCGTAATCACCACGCCAAGCAGGAAGGCGTTTGCGGCTAGAAAGATGTCAAGAAAGCTCATGCCCACCACGCTCCGTTCATAATTTCGTTAACACCAGGTAAATACACACCAATCCCACACCTAAGATTCCCAGCACCAATCCCGAAAGCTGCACCAAGTCCCGGTAAATCGCGCCTTGTGACAGCGGGTTACGGCCGACCGAAATGATACTCGAATGGATCATTGAATATACCAGGCTCGACACGACGATCAGCATGATCAAAAATATCGCGCCCGAAATCAATATCGGTACCGTACCGACTTCCTTGCCGGCCAGGCTGTTGGCGACGTTCTGAATGGCAGCCGGTACGATGGTCTTGTCCGGTTCCTTAAAGTAGTAGGCCACGTTCACCAACACCGGCACTTCGCCGAGTTTCATGGTGCGTTCCTTGCCGTCCGAACCCTTGTACTTTTGTTGTTTGACGTTGGTCATGCCGCCCTGGGCAATACCAATGACGCGCACGTTCGACGTCGCGAGCATGCCGACACCTTTGACCGGGCTGGCCGTCACGTGGTCGCCGCGCTTGATATCACCGTTGATGTCGCTGACGATAACCGGTAGCGTGCCGCTCGTCGCAACCTGTACCTGGTTATCTTTGCCGTTCGACACGGTAAGCAGCGAGCTGCCACTGGCGATTACCACGCCAATAAGGTTGTCGACGTTTTCGCTGTTAGCTGCTTCAACGATGTCGGTCTGGTTATCCTGGACGCTCACCAGTGAGCCGATCGCCAGGGTGTCTTTGGTCGAGTAACTTTCGGAAAGAGAAGTAATGGCAAGCGCTGCCGGTGCCGCAAGCAGGGTCAATACACCCGCCAAAGCTGCCGTACGTATCAGGCCGAACCGCCGTAATATTCCCATATGTTTTTCCGTTTTTGTCCTTAGGGGGAGTATAGCAAAAAAGGTTATGCCTTGCTACCGGTACGGTGACGCGAAAACAGGGGCGTGGTATCATACCGACAGAATGAGAAAACGATCCAGTCAAGACGGCTTCACGTTACTCGAACTTTTTGTGGTGGTAGTAGCCATAATTATCGGGCTGCTCATACTATTCTTTATGCGAAGCGGTAACTAAAAACATGACAAGAAAATCATTTGAAATTCCAGGCCTAGAAGTCTTTGACCCTGAAAGCTTTGATGCCAAGCTGCGGCGATTCGGTTCGGAAGGGCTACGTCGTATGCATGGCGTGTTCGACTTCGACTTCACGTTGACGACACCAGCCGCGAACGGTCGGCCGGTTTCAAGCTGGGGTATCGTGGAGGAACACTTACCACCAGAGGCGCAGGCGAAGGCCCACGCCATGTTTGACCATTATTACCCACTCGAACTAAACGGGCTCATGACAGTCGAAGACGCCGAAACATGGTGGAATGACGCGTTGACGCTTCAGCGTGACAACAGCGTGAATCTGCTTGAAGTCGAAAAACACTTTGTGAACGCGGCAACGATTCGTCATGGCAGCAAAGAAACCCTCGATTTCCTTAAGCAACTCGATGTTCCGACGGTCATTCTTTCGGCTGGCGTCAAAAACGTCATCGACATGTGGTGTGCGACATACGACGTCAACCCCGACCTTATTATTTCAACGGTATTTGAAACGGACGAAGATGGCCGTATGACCGGATGGGACGAATCAACCGTGGTGCATACGTTCAACAAAGCCGAAACCGGCCATCCGGAACTTGAGCGGCTTAAGCAGGATCGGCCGAATGTACTTGTCGTGGGTGACAATATTAACGACGCCGACATGGCCACAGGTGACGAAACCGTTATTCGCGTGCGCATCGTTGATACGCGTCCGGACTCTACTCATGATTACGACTCGATCCGCCGTTCGACGGCCGAACGCTTTGACGCACTGATCGAAGATGGCGATATGATGCCGGTAAGGGCGCTCATCGACCGGATCGATGCCTATGCCGATGCGTCGTAGTAAGTCTTAAGTCCCTTTTAAGGGTGCTGATCGATACTCTCTTTAGAATTATCTTAAAGGAGAATCATATGGCAGCGAGCGATAAAGAACCTACCAAAACTGAAAATAAAGACGAAGTGGTTACGACTACTACCACCGATTCTAAAACCAACTCGCCGCGTTTTAGCGGTGCGACGATCGGTATTGCCGTGGCGGCTGGAGCGTTATTGCTTCTGGGTGGTACCGCAGCCGGCTTCGTAGCAGGCAAGGTGTTCGACCGCGACGACCGTGGCACCCGCGTCGGGTTCATGCAATCCGGTATGCGCGGCGACGGGGAAGGTATCACAGTCGGTGAACGATTCGGCGGAATGCATCGGCACATGATGGGCGGTACCATTGGCAAGGTTACCAGTGTGTCAGATTCCAGCATTACGCTGACCGACGACCGTTCAGGCGGATCGGTGACGTTCAAGATCGACGGCAACACCGACGTCAACGACAAGAACGGTGACAATGCCAAAGTCAGTGACATCAAGGTAGGTGACAACGTATCGGTGCGCGGCACGAGCGCTATCAACGACACGGCTGCCGACACTATCGTCATCAACCCCAATCGATAACTTATATTTAAGGTAAAATTAAGCTACAACACCTATACTTGAAGGTAGCTATGAAAATACTTGTCGTCGAAGATGAACACCGTATCGCTCAGGGTATCCGCGAGGGACTTGAAGAGGAGGGTTACGCGGTAGATGTCGAGCACGACGGCGAAAGTGGTTACAATGCCGCTTCGGCGTCAAGCGACTACGACCTCATCATCCTCGACGTCATGATGCCGGGTCTAAACGGCTACGAAGTCGCCGACAAACTGCGCGGTGACGGTAACCACACGCCAATTCTTATGCTGACGGCCAAAGACCAAGAGCGTGACATCGTAAAAGGACTCGACACTGGCGCCGATGATTACCTGGCTAAACCATTCAGCTTTGACGTATTGCTGGCGCGTATTCGGGCGCTGCTTCGCCGGCCGCACCAATCTTTAGGCGAAACGCTGAACGTCGGCGACCTTATGCTCGACCCGGCCAAAAAACAGGTCGAACGAGGCGGCAAAGACATTCGGCTGACGTCAAAAGAATTCGCCATTTTGGAATACTTCATGCGTAACCCTGGCCGTGTGCTGTCCAAAGACAGCATTATTTCGCATGTCTGGGATTTCGATGCTGACGTGTTGCCGAACAACGTCGAAGTCTTTATAACTTTCCTGCGGGCCAAAATTGACAAGCCGTTTAAAAAACCGCTCCTTCACACGGTGCGCGGGTTCGGCTACAAGTTAAGCGCGGAAGGTTAGGCACATGGACGACATTATGAAACACCTAAAAGGCGACACCGGCCGGTTAGCTGCAACCTACCTGGCAATTATTTTTGGTTTGACGATTGTTTTTTCGGCTGTCATATATAGCATTAGTTCGGCGCGGTTTGACCGTCCGCTACCTCCGCGCACCCAAATAGGCGGTATGTACTACATGAACGATTCGATTCGGAGCGGAGTACAGGAATTATTCAACGATCGAGCCGACCAGGCCCGGGCTGATCTTCTAGTGTCACTCGTTGTCATGAACCTCGCCGTGCTCATTGGCGGAGCGTTCTTCAGTTACTACTTGGCCCGAAAGACCCTTGAGCCTATCGAAACCGCCATGGAATCACAAAGTCGGTTCGTGTCCGATGCCTCGCATGAACTTCGCACGCCGCTGACAGCGCTTCAGGTTACCAACGAAGTCGCTCTTCGTAAGAAAAAACTGACACTTGCTGAAGCGAAAGACCTGATCGGTCATAATCTAGCCGAAACAGTTAAGCTGCATACGCTATCCGACGCACTACTTGGGTTGGCTAGCCAGGCGAACGCCGAAAGGTCTAAGGCTAAGCTAAACGTAGCCGAAGTTGTATTGGACGTCGTGCAAACGCTCGCGCCATTGGCCGAAAGCAAACATATAACCATTGGTCACGACATTCCGGCTGCGAGTGTCATGGCAAACCAGTCGGCCGTTACGCAGATTTTACGTATACTGCTCGACAATGCAATTAAATATTCACCGGAACACTCAACGGTCACGATGTCGGTTGCGACCAGCCATGGTTTCACTATTTCGGTCGCCGACGAAGGCGTAGGTATCGCGCCCGAACACCACACTAATGTGTTCGACCGTTTCTTCCGCGTCGACGAATCCCGTTCGTCGCGCCACGCCGAAGGTAGTGGACTGGGGCTTTCTATCGCAAAATCAATCGCCGACCGACACGGGTACGACCTTGCTCTTACTAGCAAAGTAGGCAAGGGCTCGACTTTCTCGCTGACCATTCCTGCGTAGGGACTGGTATCATGGGGGTATGCTGCAATACCTCCGCGCCACGGCTTCAAACCTGATTATCGAGCAAAAAGAGAACCTGCTAGCGGGCACATGGGTGCGTTCCGAACGCCCGAGTGACGACGAAAAAACGGCCCTTATTAACCTTGGCGTCGACGAAAACATTTTGAACGACGCGCTCGACCCACACGAAGTCCCGCGCGTCGAACTTGAAGATGGCTGGACCTACTTTATTACGCGCCTGCCTGACACCGACGACGACTTTAACGACTTTACGACACCCATTTTGTTCGCTATTTCAGGCGAGCATTTGTTCACGGTTAGTCGTGATTCGTTGGGCCGTTTATGGCAACCGTTCATCGACTCGGCGAATGTACCAACGGCAGAACGTACGCGTTTATTTATGCTCATGATGGAAGCAATTACCGTGCAGTACCAGCGCCGCGTCGCAACCATAAACCGCCAAATGCGCGCCGCCACGTCCGACGTCCGCACATTGCGTGCCCGTGACATTGCCACACTTACCGAATACGAACGCAAACTTAACGACTACTTAGACGCGCTTATTCCTACCAACACTGCCACTGAAAAGCTGCTTGGTGGCCGCATGCTCAAACTCACCGAAGACGACCGGGATTTAGTCGAAGACCTTTCAATCGACTTCGAGCAGTTAATTGCCCGCTGTAAATCTTTGCTTCGTACCATTACTAACTTGCGTGACAGCTACCGTGCCGTTATGGACACGCGCCTAAACGAAACAATCCGACTACTTACTGTCATTACGTTGGCGCTTACTATTCCAACCATGGTTGCCGGATTGTTTGGTATGAACGTCACGCTGCCGCCGGGTTCTGACTCGCCGCTTACATTCTGGCTTATCATCGGAGTCAGCTTGCTGGCGTCGGCCACGCTCGGCATGTATTTTTTACGAAAACGCTAATAAATGGAAAGACCCCGCTGGTTAGGCGGGGTCTCTTCCCTTGAGTCACAGGCTTGTTCGAGTCACCTCGGTGTGCTGTCCATGGCGTTCCTGATCTTGATGTAGCCGAACAGGATGGCGGTGGCCATGAACGTGATGAGCCAGGCGAACGGGTCGCTCAGCAGGAATACCACAGCGTGCCAGGTGTCGGCCAAGGCCTGCGTGACCAAGTGCCAAGGCTCGGTATACCAGTGGTACTCGGACAAGTCCATGCTGGCACACGACTGGTCGTACACCACCCGAGTTCCATCGGGCATTCTGCAGGTTTCCATCGACAGCATGTGCCGTCATCTCCCTTCAATCTTGTACTGGGTCACCGACTTCGCGATCGTCAGCACGATCGCTAGGACCAGCAGGGTCACAATCGGGCGGTCGGTCAACCACCCGAGACTCACGTGCCAGCCATCCTTGCCGCTCCCGTAGTAGGGCAGGTGCAGGTTGGCGCAGGCGAACGGGTTCGCAGGCGTTCCGCAGCCGTCCGTTGGCATAGCTTTCTCCTCTCGAAGTCCGGGGACGGCCATTTAGCCGCTCATAGGGAAGAACAAAAGGCGCTTTCACGCCTTCCTATATATTATTATATTCTATTTATGCTAAGTTGTCAATATTACACACGTCAGGACAAGATTATTCAGATTCTGTTTCGGCGACATCGTATCTGCCAGCTAGAATTCTGAAACCTGTCTTGATCGCAGTGAACTCGTCGTCTTCTAGACTCTTATCTAGTGTCGTGGCACTAGCAAGCTCGTCTTCGGCAAACCATCCATATTCACTGTGATCCTGTAAATTAAGAATTATATCGTTAGTATCATTTGGAAGAGTGGCAAAATAGATAACCTCAATCGAGTGCGAGCCTTTCAATTCGTTCGTGTAGGTAAATGCAGCGAACGGGTCGCCGACGTTTATATCCAGTGCCAGTTCCTCGCGGACCTCGCGCTTTAGACCGACAATTGGATCTTCGCCAAATTCCACATGTCCTCCTGGTAGTTCATACACTCCAGGGAGAAACTTTTTGTTCATAGAGCGTCGTGCCATAAAGACTTTAGGAATTCCATCGACGCGCTGATGAATAAACGCACACGCAGTTATTACTTGCTGACCAACGGCAGGTGCTTCGCTATCTGGATGGGACATCATATTAGGCGTTAAGGGTGTGATTGCTTAATAGATATTGTGATACTTTACGGATGCCGGCTATATATGACTCAACGATGTCTTCATCTTCTGCACGAACCCACACCGGAAACTTTATAATCCCATTGTAAATTGAATCAGCACCAGGAAAATCCATCTGAGCAGGCAAGGAAGAGGTGTACATGCGTGGAAGAATTTTTTGAGGGTTTGTGAATAATGGGAGATTGTTTATTAATCCAGTCGAGCCCGGAATATCGGCTTCTTTGAGTCCCTCTGCCAGGAGAGCATCGACAAATTCTTCACGACTTACGCCGAACGCTGCTTCACGATTATACATAAGGTTATATGCGTACCAGCTATGTTGTGTGGATTTAGACATAGTAGGTAGATGAAGAAAAGGTATATCTTTAAGTTCTTGATTCAGCCGTTCCGCAAACTTCTGCTTTTGCGCAATAAACTCATCAAGATGATTAAATTGCTGTAGAGCAAGCGCAGTAGCGATTGGGTGTGCACGTAACTTAAGGCCCATTCCTGTAAGATAAAATTCATGCAGTTCATCATCTTGATCTAGTTCTTGCTTTGGACGCTTGTTGTAATGACCTTGTAAAAGTGCGCGTTGGTACAGTTTTCTGTCGTCGGTAAGCATAATGCCGCCCTCGCCACCTGTAATAATCTTCTGTCCTTGTAAGCTCCAACTTGCTGCGTGACCAAACGATCCGACCTTTTTTCCATCGATGCTTGCACCGTGAGCATGCGAACAGTCTTCTAGTAGCCAAAGACCTCGCTCGTCACATAGCTCGCGGATCTTAGCTATATCACGAGCAGGCACTCCCCACATGTGCGTGACGACAACCGCTTTTGTCTTGTCTGTAAGCTTTGCTGTAATCGATTCAAGCGAGACATTGCCTTCATCATCACAGTCTGCAAACACGGGAATTGCACCAGTGTACATCATAGGGCTGACTGATGCATGGAATGTATATACAGGGCATACGACTTCATCGCCAGGAATCAGATTTATAGCCTCAAACATTGAAAAGATCGCCGAAGTCCCCGAGTTGGACAATAGGCCATATTGTCTGGAATGATAGTTTTTGAACTTATCTTCGAATTCTTCGATTACACCTGAGCGATCGTAAATTGAAATCGATGTGTGCAATTGATCAAGTATCGCTTTTTCAGATTCTTTATCAAGAATTGGCCAATCGAATGTTCCCCCTTCGGTCAGTACTGGTTCACCACCGTGTATTGCCAAACTATTTTTCACTCGGCATCATCCTTTCTAAATATTCTTTCGGGTTTTTTGTGTCGTGGTCGCGGTTTGAGTCGTACGCAGCTTGCACTAGCGCCATTTGTTCGTAGTGTTCGATTGCTTCACTTGGATCGCCGTTACGTTTGCGTAAAATCCGGCTGCCGAATTCCTCTAACTGGTCAATTGCTGCAGATGGCCATGCACCTTGACGTTCCAGTATTTCAATTTCTTCTCCACTGATAGCACGGCGACTAACACGTCCTCGTTCGACACGAACACTACCTCGAGAGCCATAAACAACCAGAGATTCATCTTTTTCAGGGTAGACTCGTGATATCAGCGCATTCCCAAGCACACGATCATTATCGTTACCAAGATCATTATAAACAAAATTCATCAGAGCGGTGTCTTCTACGTCGTATGCTTGATTCTCTCGGTTTCCGCTTGAGAACCGACATGTAACAGTATCAGGCAAGCCAAAATACCATACCAGGAGGTCTATTAAGTGGTATCCCATATCCATGAGTGCGCCGCCATGAGCAACTTCTTTTTTTGCTCGCCACCCTTCATCTAATCGTCCAATATTCATGGTGTAGCGCGCTTCGATGGAATATATTTTCCCGATTCGTTTTACTAACTGCTTAAATGTAAGAAATATCGGGTTAAACCGACGCTGCAAAGTTACATAAATCATGATGCCATGCTGCTTGGAAAGCTTTCTTAGCTCATTCGCTTCATCTACAGAAGTAGCGAAAGGTTTTTCCTTGACGACATCGATACCTAGTACTGCGACCTTACGAATGATTGGCAAATATTCATCATGCGGCACTGCAATTATTGCAAGATCGAGTTCTTTTTCGTGATGTTTTAGGGCTGCATCGACTGTCGTATAGTGGGGGACATTATATCGTTTTCCAATCTGCTCGGCGATCGGTTCATTGACATCGACCACAGCCTTAAGATCGAACATTTCACTTTCACCGAGCGCGGGAAGGTGGTCCTCTGTACTTTGCTTTCCTAACCCTATAACAATAGTGCGTAATTGGTGCATGTGCCTCATTTGATTATATGTTAATAGTATGATATTATATTATTAATTATTATTGATGTAAAGGAGAGTGTATCATATGGCTGCAAATCAAGAAATGGAACTTGAATTAACTTACCTTGCTTCAAAAATTCCATTTGACCCTGAAACCACACCTTCGACATCAATGTTGGATATTTATGTTCCAGAAGACCCCCTTGTTCACTCAAGGCTTCGCCTGCGTCGCAACGGCGATCAGCATCAAATCACAAAGAAACTTCCAGTCGAGGGCGAGGATGCCTCGGTTCATACTGAACACTCAATAACCCTGGAGAAGGATGAGTTTGAAGCACTGGCTGTTGCAAGTCAGAAGCGTATCGAAAAAGATCGCTACGTGGTTCCGCTCGCTGGACGTACTGCTGAAGTTGATGTCTTCAAAGGTGTTTTAGCTGGACTTGTCTTAATCGACTTTGAATTCGATACACCGGAAGAAAAAGATGCATTTAATCCGCCAGAAAGTTGCCTGGCAGATGTTACAACCGAGGATTTCATAGCAGGCGGAAATCTAGCAGGTAAGTCTTATTCAGATATCGAACCTGATTTAGAGCGGTTCGGCTACAAGCCCCTCTAGTATATGAAGCTGAGCGCTGAGTCACAATCGGTTATCAGTGACGAACTTGTCGCGAAGGTAGGCCAATTCTTCAATTATGATGTCTCAACTTGGCACGAACTTCCCGGCGGTATCGAAAACACAGTCATTTCTGTTTCTTTGTCTGATGGGAGCGAAAAGGTGCAGAAGCACTATAACCGAAACCACGAATTGGCACGTATCTCGCTTGAATTAACGATTATGGGGGTGGCTGAAGAATGCTCTATACCACTTCCGAGCCTAGACGCTTCGGAAAGTAACCATCAAGTATTTAGGCACCTAGCCCAAGGTTACGAGTGGTATGTGGTTTCGATGAATAAGGTTGACGGTCATCATCCGGACGTATATCGAGGTGCATGGGTGAGCGAGCTTGCTCGTTATCAGGCCCGTTTACATAATATGGACACTAGTGGGGTAACGACCAACAGTGCTATCAATCTCACTAACGACTACAAGTATTTTCCAATTAACCCCTCTGTTCATACGGGCCTCAGTGATATATCCGAGGTCGTTGCGGTTCACCTGCGAAACGTTGTCGGTGCTTGGCCTTACCTTCCGTCAGGTGTTTCACACCATGATATTACACGCAGTAATGTTCTTGTTTCCGATGATAACGTAGCCGCAGTGATCGACTTCGAAGACGTGGCGACGGCACCATATATATTTTGCTTAGCTGGAACATTGTGGGATATTTTTACGTCAACAGGTATTGGTGAAGCGGAAAAATATTTAGCAGACTATAAGAAGGAGCGTTCACTCTCGGCGCTTGAGTCGAGCACTCTAAGAGATATGATAATTATCAGAGGCTGGCTAGACTTGCACGGCAAGCTGCTGACCGCTGGCTTCGGCTCGGATTCGCATATATACATCCAAGATTACCTTGAGAAGTTAGTCTCTGGCTATGGCTTCAATCTCACGGGCGTGTCCGAACAATAGGCTGGATTGTTTGTGGGTGAAGTGAGCATTACGCCATACTTCTTCTGACGTGTTGTTAAAAATAGCTACGAGTAACTTGCCGTCTGTTATGTGCAGACCATTCAGGTGGGTGCGATGGGTAATGAGTGGATGCTCGGCGGTGTTCGGGTCTATCTTATTAAGCTCAAGCATTTCCTGGAATATCGACCCGTCATCGTTGTGTAGTAGCCAAAAATATGGAATTAGAGGATATTCTGAGCGGGCAAAAGCACTTTTTTCGTTTTGCAATTCAATAGCAGCTGGATGATTGGTATCGCAGCCGCCATGGTACTGGTCGACAGCGTGTAAGTAGTTGATATACACTTCAGCGCGTATCGCTTCCATCGCCTGCCTAGCAAGCATCTGCTGTATGGAGGGGTCTTCGGGATTTATTCGAAGACGCTCTATGGTATTCATACTTTTATTATATAATATTTTAACAAATAAGTAAACATGGAAGTATTCAAACTAGTTGGTGAAAAAGTCTTCACTGCTTCTTAAGCGGCCAAAGTCCATAGTTATGTATAGCAAGTAACGAAAGGACAAATAATATGAAGACTACAACTCAAATGTCGCTTCAACAAAAGAACCAGGTAGATCTAAGCACATTTTGTGAAGTGTTTGCATGTTCGGTAGCATATCAGGGTGCGCGAAGTTCGGCGTTCGTTGCCAAAAGTAACCGGCCGATTCCGCTGTTTCAAGCAGTTCGCCCTGAGGATCTTGCCCAATAAGGAGCGTGAAATGAATGAAGCTTTCAAGCTCGCCTTTACGGTACACCCTAAAATACCCATGGCCCTGAACTGCGAATTCGGCCTTGATTCCAGTCTCCTCGAAACACGTCTTCTCGGCCGTACTGCATGCGTCGGTTTCGGCGACCGGCTGGGCTTGCATAAACCCGACCAGTCCAAGCAGGGGTTGGGTCTGCCGTTTATACAGTAGCCAGGTATCGTCTTCAATGTTTCTGACTGCGAGCAGAAGGATTGAATACGCCCTGTCTAATAACCGGCTCTCTTTTTTTAACGCACCTTTCCCAACCCGGCGGCCTTTCATGGTTAGCGTGTAGCGGCCGTCGTCCAACTTTTCCACTAGGCCGGCTTTCATGACTTTCTTCAGGTGGTAGGTGAAGGCCTTGTTTTCCATGTCATCCGGCTTTAGGTCGCTAAAGCGCAGGCTTTCGGCGAACGCCAGGTCGTATACGATCGACTTTTGAATATGGTGGTCTAGCATGGTTATTTACCTACTGACGGCAGGGTTATAGTAAACGTCGAACCTTTTCCAAGCACCGAAGTGGCCGAAATGTCCCCACCATGCAGTTCAATCACTTTCTGTACCCAGTACAACCCCAATCCGTTACCACCAACCACGTTCGACAGAGGATTGTCTATGCGTGTGAATTTGTCGAATATCTTTTTTAGGTCCGACTTTGGAATGCCTACGCCTTCGTCTTTTATGCTTATGCGCACTTTGCCGCTTACGGCAGTCAGGCGCACGGTTACGGTAGTGTTGGGTGGGGAGTATTTGCTGGCGTTGTCTATGACGTTTTCAATTGCCATGCGCAGTTTGGTCGGGTCGGCGTTCACGGTGACTTTGCGGCGCCGGTGCACGTACTTCGCTTTTTGCCCGCGGTCTTTGAACGTCGACGTGTCGTCACGAATAATACTCGCCAGTAGGTCGTCAATATTCACCGGTTCTTTGCGTAGTACCACTTTGCCGGCGTCTACCTGTGCTACCTGCAGTAGGTCATTAATGACCGAAAGTTGTCGTTCATTACTGGCATTAGCTGTAGCAAGTAGCTTTTTGACCTTCGGCGATATTTTGCCGCCGTAGCCGTCTAGAATCATATTTATGTACTGCTTCACGCTGGTGGCTGGCGTACGTAGTTGGTGCGACGCCAGCGAAATAAACTCGTCTTTGGCTTTGTTAAGCTCCATTAGTTGCGTGCGCTGCTTAATAAGGCGAGCAGTGTTGGCTTCAAGCCGCTTGGCCTTTCGTACGCTTTCAATGTCGGTGCTCGACCCAATCCACAATGTTATTTTGCCTTTTTTGTCGTGCATGGCTGTTGCACGGGTCAGATGCCACACGTATTGACCGTCGGTTCGCCGCAGGCGGTGTTCAAACTGAAACGGTTCGCCGGTTTCAAGCGAGTGCTTCCAGGCCGCCATGTTTTCTTTGTAGTCCTGTGGGTGTACTATTTTCGCAAAGTCCGGCCTTGCTACATTGCCGGTATATTCTTTCCACTGAGGGTTCATGTAGTCATTCTTACCGTTCGGCAGCATGGTAAAGATTTTTTGCGGCATGGATTCCGACATGAATCGCAACCGTTCGGCAATATCTTCAGCGCGCATACGGGCGGCTTGCTCGCCTTCAAACAGTATGTTGTTGCGCTCTTTCAGCACGCCGATTAGCAGTGCCAGCATAGGGAACACTAGCGCGATTACGATGCCGCTTTCGAGTGTCCTTTCCGACAGCAGCGGGATATTTAGCGTGGCAGCAATCAGGTAAAAGTTATATAAAACGGTAAGTAGCGCACTAATCATGCCTACGAGTGCCCCAAACTGGTATGCCGAATAAAGCATGAGACTTAACAGCACAATAATAATTACGCTGTACCCGCTGCCAGTGTTTCTGAATATTATTTCGGTCAGTGTAATTACGACAAGTGTGGGTAAAAGTTTCTGGAATAAGCGAATCGGCTGTAGCTCATTTTTAAACGACCTGGCAACAAAGCTTTGGGCAAACGAATAAAGCCCGAACCAGTGCCGTTTTACCTGAGCAAACATCGTATTCCCATATTTTCCGGCTATAGATTAATGGTAGCACGCCTTACAGTGGTACCGGTAGTCCGACATATATATAAGAACGCCGGCGGGGTAGGGCCGGCGTTCTTTAATGTCTGGGGCTTTGGCAACAAGCGAGGTATTAGTAAATGTAGCCCCAGAACGTGCTTGCAGGTACCGTTCGGCGGTTGTACTGACCTTGCTGGTAGTTCCAACCCATTTCACTAACGGTCACCATACTACCGTTCACGGCTTCTACGTAGGCAACATGGCCGCTTTGTTCGGCGATTGCTCCTACGCGGGGAGTCGTACCGGTTGGAATACCCTGGGCGCGGGCATTCGCTACCCATTGGCCACCGTTACCTAAGTTGTTTGGTAGGTCAGGGCGCATTTGCTTGGCGTACCAAGTACACCAGCCGTACCCATAAGTATTTCCGGCACTCGAACCACGGGCGCTCTGCGAAAGGCGAGCTTGCACAGGGCTCGATGCCACGGCACTCTGCACGGCTGCTTGCACTGCAGGCGCAGCTGGCAGTACTCGGTCCGGTAAGTCTTCGCTTGGGTCAGGAATACGGAACTTCTGTCCCACGTCAATGACGTCCGGGTTCACGATTTGCTCGTTCGCATTAAAAATACGCACGTACGATGTTTGGTACCGGTCGGCGATCGCACTTAGAGTGTCGCCTAGCTGCACTTCTACGTACACGGGTGCTGGTTTTTCAGGTGCCTTTTCGGCCGGCTTTGTTTGGGCCGATGCCTTTTTCGTATCTGTTGATTCGCTCTTTGCTTGCACGGTTGTACCGTTCAAAAGCACTAACGGAGTAATGACGCCAAGCGTCACAAGACCGATTTTAGATTGCATTTTCTCTCCTATATCGCACCGATTAATAATGTCGGATGTTTGTGTTTAATTGGTGCGATTCGTGTTATCTAGTGCCGTCAAAGGCGCCAGACACACAAGTACGAGCATATAACACGAGCGGCATCATACCAAGTTTTCACGGTATGTTTTTCGTATTAACTGAGGCGAAAATGTGTTGCGGGATTTATAACGGTAATGTTTTCACGCAGCAGAACTGCGAGGATTAATTATTACAGAGTATAATTACATACATAACGCAACTTACTCGGAGATACGTATGAGCCAGTCACAGTCTTTGCAAGACCTACAACTAATGATTCGAAAGCATGTTGATGATCGTGACTGGGATCAGTTTCATAATCCAAAAGACCTATCAATTTCGCTCGCGCTTGAAGCCGCTGAAGTTATGGAGCATTTTCAATGGAAAAATACTGAAGAAATGGAAGAGCACGCAAAAAATAAAAAAAATGAAGTTGGTGAAGAGCTTGCAGATGTTTTTTATTGGGTGTTATTACTCGCAAATAAAATGGACATCGATTTAGTGGATGCATTTGAAAAAAAGATGGTAAAAAACGCTGCTAAGTATCCCGTAGAAAAATCAAAAGGAAATCATAAAAAGTATACGGAGCTCGCTGAGTGATAATTTATCAATCTACGGCAAAAGAATTTCGAGACACTGTAGATGCAGGTAAAATCCTGCCTGCTATTGAAGCAGCTTTTCGTTCGAAGCTAGGACGAGGAATTCCACCAGCCGAACGTGGTGCGTATACCAATTCTTTACCTCAGATGGAGCGCGTAGTCCGGCGTGCAGAAATCGCGGACGATTGCGGCATCATGATTGAGTACAAAATCCCTCTCACGAATTACCGGGTAGATTTCATTGTATCTGGCGAGGATGAGCAAGGAGGTAAGAACTTCATCATAGTCGAATTGAAGCAATGGTCTGAAGCGCTCGCAGCTGATGGTGATGAGCTTGTCGTCGAGACGTTTACAGGTGGTGCAAACCGCATCGTCCCACACCCCAGCTATCAAGCATTAAGCTATAAAGACTTTATTTCTGATTTCAACGAAAACGTAGCGAACGATTCTGTAGCTGCTTACTCTTGCGCTTATCTTCACAATTATGTCGAGAAGCAACCCGAGCCACTTAAGGATTCTCGCTACGCGCAGCTCGTCGAGCGCTCTCCGCTATTTCTGCGCGACGACCAACAAAAGCTTGAAGAATTTCTGAAAAAATATGTCAAATACGGTAAGGGTATGGACATTCTCTATGAGATTGAGTCGGGCAAAATCAAACCGTCAAAAAAGCTTGTCGACTACGTCTCGGGAATGTTCGAAGGCAATGAGGAATATAGACTTCTCGATGCGCAAAAGGTCGCATTCGAGCGAGCTCGCTACATCGCTAATCATACAAAGACAGGCAAGTCAGTCGTCATCATCAAAGGCGGTCCGGGCACAGGCAAATCGGTCGTATCACTGAACCTGCTCAATTCGCTCCTTAACGATGAGCTAAATGCCGTCTTCGTTGCCCCAAATGCATCATTTCGCGAAACACTCGTAAAAAAACTAGCGGGTACTATGCCTCTCATGCGACTAAAGAATCTTTTCATGGGCTCATCGAACTTTGTTGAAAGTAATCCAAACGAATTCGATGCGCTTATTGTGGACGAGGCGCACCGACTCAAGCAGCGCGGCGCTTATATGTATCAGGGTCTCAACCAGGTTGATGACGTCGTCAAAGCTGCGCGTACAACCATCTTTTTTATTGATGATAATCAAATGGTCCGGCCTGACGACGTTGGCTCGGTACAAGAAATCAAATACTACGCAAATCTTTATGGCGCAGATGTCCATGAAATGGAACTGTCTGCCCAATTCCGTTGTTCAGGAGCAGAAGGCTACGTGAACTGGCTTGATGACATATTGCAGCTACGCGAAACAGCCAATTACGACGGCTGGGAAGACGGCGACTTTGAATTCAAGATCTTTGATGACCCAAATGAAATGCGTAAAGCCATCAAGCGCAAAGATGCAGAGGGTCATAGTGCGCGTATCTTAGCAGGCTATGCATGGGAGTGGACATCTCAAAAAGAGGGAAATGCTGACGCGCAAGTCAGCGATGTACTTGTTCCCGAATACGAATTCGCAATGCCCTGGAATTCGCGTAAGGTTGGCTCTACATGGGCGATAGATTCTGAGGGGGTCAACCAGGTTGGATGTATTCACACTTCGCAAGGTTTAGAATTTGACTACGTTGGAGTAATAATTGGTGATGACCTTGGGTATAATGACCAAACATCGACATTCTATACAGACTATTCGAAGTATTACGATAAGGTTGGGAAGAAAGGGCTGAAAGACAACCCGAAGGAACTTAATCGTTTGGTGCGCAATATATATAAGGTGTTAATGACACGTGGCATGAAAGGTTGCTATATATATTGCACTAACCCGGAAACACTGAAATACCTTAAACGCATGCAACGATAAGATAAATAGAGAGCGAGAAATGAATATGAGGTGGTGGCTATATATTTTAAAGCTTGAACACGGCAAGTGTTATGTTGGCATAACATCAAAAACGCCTGAAGAAAGATTTCAAGAACATTTGCTCAAAAAACGTGGAGCCTACTGGACGATGCGGCATAAGCCTATTGAAATTGAACTTACCGAAGATTTGGGAATTATCAGCAAAGAGCATGCTGAAAAATACGAGAATAAGGTAACTCGATTACTGATGAAAGAGCGCGGGTTAAACAATGTTCGAGGTGGTGACCTACGCGATGAAGATGAGTATATTCAGAGATTCGGATGGGTGTATGTAAAAGACCAATGGGAAGTAATAACAGTCGTTCTTTTCTTAGCCTTAACAAACATTTACCTTCTTATTGATAAATTCTTTTTTCGGTAATTATTCATAAACTAAAAACGCCAGCATGTGGCGTTTTTAGTTTGAGCTTACGCTTCAATCGCGATTTGCTTCGGCTTCGGCAACTCTTTGAATTGCACAGTCACCTTAAGTACGCCATCTTTCATTTTGGCCTTTATTGAGTTTTCGTCGGCGGCTTCGGGCAGGCGAATGCTGCGGTAGAAGCTTGAAGAGCTTTCGCGTACGATGTACTTTTTGTCCTTGTCTTTTTCTTGCTCGTGACGCTCGGCGCGGATGACAAGATTGCCTTTGTCGATACTTATATTGACGTCTTTTTGGTCGAAGTTTGGCAGGTGAGCTTCGACGGTAAGCTCTTTGTCGTCCTTAGATGTGTATACATCTGTAGTTGGCATTTGCATTGTTTTGATCGGCGAAAACCAATCGTCCGAGAAGAATTGCTTCTGTAAGGCTTGGATTTCCGCAAACGGATCAAACTTGATTAAGTTACTCATAGTAACCTCCTTTCATTTGATTGTTAGCGAAAAGGGTAAACCTTTTCTATTTATAATTATAGAAAAATTAGCACTCTCATGTCAAGAGTGCTAATTTCTGTAATTTTGTGAAGAGTTATAACTTGGCAGCAGCAGGTAGGTTGCCCGACACGACAAGTTGCAGCATATGGGTACATTCGCGCGCTACGTCTTTATCGGCAAGCGATAGGGCTTCTTGGGCGTCTTGCATGGCTTGTTCAAGCGACACGCAGCCCAGCCCACGGCGCGTCAACGCGCAGGCACGCTCAACCTCCATGGTATGGCGTACGAAGTGTTCTGGTTGGGTAAGGGTTTGGTGGCTTTGTTCGTTACACATATTAAAGTTTCTCCTGAGACATATGCAACTATACGCCGGTTTAGCGCAAATGCAATAGAAAAATCCGGCTAGAACGTAACAGGAATAACGACGCTGTCGTTGTTTTCATCCAGACCCGATGGGTTGGCTTTGAGCAATACTAATGTGCCGTTCTTGCTAGCACCTTGGCCGAATGACAGGTTCGCAGTAAACGGCACTAGTTTATCGGTCATCCAGTCACCCTGCAGTTTGGCAGGTGAGTCGGCGAGCAGATTGCCCTGGGCATCTATGAGCCTGACCGTGAACTGGGCTTCGAATGACCACGAACCTGGCACGCTGCCGGTAACGGTGAGCGGGCTAGTGACCTTGGCGCCACTTGTCGGTGCATTTACCGTGACCTTTACGCCTTTTTCGGACTTGTACGTCGTAGTTGCGGTTTGCTTGTTGCCGCCTGAGGTACTTTTGGTATTGCTGTCTGCCTTCAGCTTTTGAATATTGCTAGTAAGGGATTTGTTTTTGGCAGTCAAATCGTCGATCGTACTTTGCTGGAAAAAATACATACCTGTGGCAGCCACTGATACCAATACGACTGTGATTAATACTTCCCAAAAAGTTTTCATAGCACCCTCCTTGTCAGGCAATTTGCGCAAGGCCAATGACATAGTTTTTACCGTAGTGCTTAGCGCAGTTCGGGCACGTGGTGTAAAAGAAGTAGGTATTCTTTACGGCTTTTCGGTGCTCGTTCACATAGTCGATTAGCTGCTTGTGCCACTTACCAGCGTCTTTGAACGGACCTTCGAATACTTTCGTAAGGTACGTGCCGCTGAGTACGACATTGTCGGCGCCGTCTACCGTGTGGCTAACGGCGTACAGGTGCTCGCCCTTCCACGGCGACAGTTCGCGGCTTAGGATCATGGCTTCTTGCGGCGGCATTTCGGCGTTCGCATCAGATGCCTGCTGTTGCAGCAGAGTCATAGTTTTGCTCATATTCAGCGGTACGTACATGATACTGCGCGTATGACCGCGGATGAACAGTTTGTTCTTAAAGGTGACTTCTTGCTTGTCCCAAGCACTGACATCGGGAACAGCACAGCACCCTGTTTCGTTAATGGTGGTGTAAGTGTTAGGTACGCTCATATGGCACCTCCTTAAAGATTGGCAGTACCCTCGTAGGTACAGCACTCCCAATCGTGGTTGGGGATACCTATGTTATACGACTTTAGGGTAGGTCAATGCAATGACTTGGGTCACACCGTAGTAGAGGTATTGCTCGACTGTTCGCCTGGAGCCGGTTTGTCGGGCGTTTCGGTTTGCGTAGCCACCGGTTCGGGCTGTGAGGCAGGAGCGGGAGGCGACATGTGGGCTTTGATTTCTTCTAGGTCTTTTCGCATGTGAAGCACGGCCGATTGCACCTTCCATTTGCGAATACCGCTTAATATATACGCGATAAGAAACAGTACACCGACCACGTTCAGCGCGATAAGACTGATGGTCAGTGTTTGTACCAACGATTCGGGAATCAAACTGCCACCATCCGTTCCGCCAAGCAGGCTTTGCAGCAGGGTAGTTTGGTCACCGCTGCCATTCTGCTGTTGCTGGTTCAACTGGTTAAGTAGTTCGGCGTTATCCATAGCCATAGTATAGCAGGAAGCTTATGCTTATATACGATGTAATATTTCTATACATCATGCAATAAGCAGCGTATAGTAGTTTATATGAGTAGAGAGCGAAGAGAATATGTATTTAACACCGTACAAACAGCCGAGGGTCTGGATTATGTTCCAGCACCGACCCGGGACAACGAACGCCTAGCCATGTTTAAAGGTAGGCAAGGGGTTGTGATTCCATGGTTACAAAAGGTGGGCACGGCGACTGCCGAACGAACATTCAGGCATATCGCAGACGCTGGAAGTGACAGCGACATTGAAGAAGCCGCATCACTACTTGCCGTCACGGGGATGGGCAGCGCATACCATACCTATGCGCAGCATTTTGGTGACGAAGTAATGTTCAGGCGTGCAAAACTGCCTATTATGATAGACCCTGAAACGGACGAACGCCTAAGCCCAGAAAATCTAATTGAAAAAGCCAAGATTGACTTGTCGCGAACCGCGGAACTGGCAAGTGTCGTCGAGGAAATGGTATTTAAAGACCGAAGTCCGAATATGATCGCCCGAAAAGACATTCAATTAGGCCGGGCACTCGCTACCAGCGCGGTTACATTGGCCGTCATTAAACATAACGTAGCTAACATGAGGATGGATAGAGTAGAGATGCAAGAAGCTGCCATGCAAGCAGCCCATACCGAGTACGAGGCAGCGCTTGATCTGACTGATGCGTTGGGCGTACGCCCAACGATGGCACAGTTTGCCGATGAGCGTTCGCCGCTTATGCAGCATTTTGCCAACAACCCAAAGGAACTAAGTCAGACCGTATATTCTACGCTCGTCAGCGAGGCAGCCACCGCAGGGCAAGAGGCGCTTCGGCGAGAAGCTTAAATGAGAAACCCCCGAAGGGGTTCTCAGGTTGAAAACTCCTTTCGGGGGTAGTAGGTTAGTCACAGAACGGGCACTTGCCTGTGAGCGGCATGACGATGTGACAGCGCTCGCAGGCGCTACCTTCAAGCTCGTGGAAGAGCCGGAAGGTCTCAGTCTGACCGTTCTTCGTGACGCTGACTTCGAGCATGCTGGTGACGTGACCAATCGGCTTGCCGGTGAGCGGCGGCCGACCGCGGTGCGACAGCTCCTCGGATGTGAAGATGTCGTTCACGTCGCAGTCGAACGTTTCGGCCAGGATCTGCGCGACACCGACATGCGTTTTGAACTCGGACGTGCCATTCTCGATGCCATAAATGGTCGAGGTGGACAGGCCGGTGTACTCAGCAAGCTCGGCGACGGTGAAACCGGCGTCTTCGCGAAGCTCTTGCAGCTTGTGCAACGAAACTCCTAAGAGTGAGAAGGACAATTACCTACAATATATAATTATACTACAAAATGTATAAAAAGTCAATACATCACTCTTAAAACAAGGTATAATGACACCATATGGCCCGTGAGCATGAATACGCCCAGCACTTTTTACGTAGTCCGCACATTGTTGCGGAACTGATTGGTCATTCTAATATCCGCAAGAACGATCTGGTATACGATCTTGGCGCCGGCAGCGGCGTGATTGCGAGCGTACTGGCAAACCGCTGCAAAAAAGTAATCGCGGTAGAAATTGAGCCCGGCGCGGTCAAAAAGCTCCGAACTAATTTGGGCAATGTATTGAATGTAAATATTCTTGAACAAGACATTCTAACGCTTGACCCGCCAGAAGTTCCCTACAAGATATTCTCGAACATCCCATTCAATCTAAGTGCGGCGATTGTTCGTAAGTTTACCGAAAGTCCGCGGCCACCGAAAGCGATCTACCTGATTGCCCAGCGCCAGTTCGCCCGAAAATTAGAACCGGGCAGTGACCATTTTACGTCGCAGCTCGGCGCACAGATCGGGCCACTATTTGCAGCGCGTATCCGTAAGCCCTTAAAACGGACTGACTTTACACCGCCGCCGGGTGTCGACACGGTGCTGTTGGAACTAAAGTTGCGGGAAGAACCGCTGTTGCTGATTGAAGCGATGCCGAAGTACCGGACATTCATTGAACGCTGCTTTGCCGAGCAGAAGTTCTTTGCTAAAACCCCACGCGAAAAAGCAGGTCTGTCGCCTGAAAAAATTCCGTCGCAGCTAACGCTTGAAGAATGGGTGAAGTTATTTAGCGTCAGTACGCTCAACTAAGATCGTACATTCCGTGACCAAGGCGGCGATTGCACCAACGGCAGCCAATACCGGTGCGAGTACGATGCCAACCACTCCGACGGTCAACGGGATTTCTACCATGGTCTTGCCGTCTTTGTCTTTGATAATAAGTCGCCGAACGTTGCCTTCGCGAATAATTTCTTTAACCTTGGCAAGTAGCTCTTCGCCGCTAACCCTGAATTCTTCTTTGTTGGATTTACTCTCGCTCATACTTTTATTATACTCGTATATGTACACTAACAATCAGACGTATCCAGAGTGCAGCGAGAGAACTAGCTCGACGACCTGCCGGCAACCAGCGCGTACGCGTCAGGTGCCCCTTCTAGCCCTTGCGGAAAGATAAGAAAGCTTTAGACTCCTTTTATCGAACGCATTATGGGCGGAAAGATACGTAATAAAGGAGTTATTTTTATGCCAACTTTTAGGACCGCTGAAAGCGTTTCGCCAAAACACCCAGACAAAATTTGCGACCGTATTTCGGACGCACTTTTGGACGCGCACTTGGCGCAGGACCCACTGGCACGCGTGGCAATCGATGTCGCCGGCGGACACGGCAAGGTGTTCGTTACCGGTGAAGTGACATCGAAAGCCAAAGATATTGATGTTGAAGCTATCGTTAAACGAGTCGCCGGTGACATTGACGTAATCGTTCATATTGCTGCCCAAAGTCCGGAAATCGCGCATGGTGTCGACACCGGCGGGGCAGGTGACCAGGGAATTATGGTAGGGTATGCAACTAGCGAAACCTCCGAACTGTTACCGCTCGAATACGTACTGGCGCGCAGCTTGAACCAGTACTTATATAAGACTTGGCCGCACGACGGTAAAACACAGATTACGACCAAGGACGGCCGCGTAACCAGCGTGGTGGCGAGTTTCCAGCACGCTCCGCAGGCCGAACTAAAGGCTGCCGTTGAGCAGTGGTTAACGGACGAGTCCGGTGCGACGTTCGACGAAGTGGAGTACCATGTCAATCCGGCTGGCGACTGGAACCAAGGCGGGTTTGACGCCGATGCTGGCCTGACTGGCCGTAAGCTGGCAGTCGACAATTACGGCCCGCATGTTCCGTTAGGCGGCGGAGCGTTCAGCGGCAAAGACCCCAGCAAAGTTGATCGTTCGGCTGCCTACATGGCGCGAAAAGTCGCCGTGGATTATTTGAAAAAACGCGGTGCTAAAGAAGTATACGTGTATTTGGCGTATGCGATTGGTTACGACCAACCGCTCGAAGCCAGCGTGATAATTGACGGCCAAGAAGAAGTGATTGAAGGCTACGACCTGACGCCGAACGGAATCATAAAATTCCTCGACCTTCGTCGGCCGATTTACGAGCAGACCGCCGAATACGGGCACTACGGACACAAGGGATTTGCATGGGAATCGTAGCGGGCGTATAATCCGAACAATCAAAACGGGAGACACACAGCATGGGAGCATTGCTTCACCTAGAACCACAACCACATTTTCCTTACGATGACCTTACTGAGGAAAATGCGGAATTGCTTCAACTAATTCTTGCGAACGGCGAGCTTGTATCACGTGGGCACATAGCTGCCGAAGAAGTGCGGCCGGTATTTAAAATTGGTCACCAAAGTATTTTACGTGCCGGACTTCGACTCGATTATGATGGTTCGCGCGGTGAGGCTATAGACAAAGGTGCGGCAATGTTCGAAGCAATGTCGGCAATGGTTAACACAACGCCCTCCGCAAGCAGTGCGTTTAAGCTCCGGGACATTGGCGCAGCGCTTGACGGGGCGTTCGACGATACTTGGGTGCGGGACTACTTTTTAGATTCTTATGAATGCTTTAAAAATGAAACCCCCGTTGCGGCTGAGGTAGTAAGAAGCGCAAGCAGGCTTGGCACTTCGATGGCTGAATACGCCGTGCTCGGCGCTGCTATTTCTCGCCATTTTGAAATAGATACGATTGAAGCGGCATAACATAAGTACAAAGCGTAGTCGAACGAGTCTATAATTATGTAAATGGAGATTTTATCTCGTTTATCAGCAGTTGACGCGGCGAAACGCCTACTCGGCTGTGAACTTATTCGGACTTTTGGTGACGGTCAAGCAAGGGTGCGGATAGTTGAAACCGAAGCCTACGACCAAACCGACGCCGCCAGCCACAGCTATAATGGTCGTACTCAGCGCACCGATGTAATGTTCGGCCCGGCCGGGCATTTGTATGTGTACTTTACGTATGGCATGCATTACTGCATGAACGTCGTGGTCGGGCCAGAGCATTACGGTGCGGCGGTGTTGATTCGCGCAGTCGAGCCGATTGAAGGCGAAGAATTACTTAGCGAAAGGCGACCAAAGCAAGGAATCGACCTAACAAACGGACCAGCCAAATTGTGCCAAGCACTCGGAGTCGATAAGCGCATGAATGGGCATGACCTGGCAAAGAGTCCACTGAAGCTTGAGCTAAAACCCCAACTCGTGGACAAAGATATTACGACGGCAACGCGCGTTGGAATTTCTAAGGCCGCTGACGAGCCGTGGCGTTTTTATATAACGCACAACTCCTACATCAGCAAGCCATAGTTATACTTGACATACATTTCATACTTTTCTACACTAAAGATAATCTAAGATAAATCTTAAAAAAGGAAGGTATGAATGGGCATACACAATAAAAAGCTGTACGGTACTGCTACCGTTGGCACGAAAGGTCAGGTGGTGATTCCTGCCGAAGCCCGCGAGGCAATGGGAATTAAAACTGGTGACAAATTGTATGTGTTCGGTTCGGACCATTTTGTGGGAATGCTAAAAGAAGATCAATTTCGCGAAATGCTGGACCGCATAACGGAGCATGCCGACGAAGTACGCAGCATAAAAGAAAAACTGGACCAGGAGTAGTCACCATATGCACCATCATTTGAGCCTTCGGGGCAAATTAATCATTATGCTTTCGGTCATGGCCAGCCTGTTTTTGGTTGCGCTTGACCAGACGATTATTTCGACCGCACTCGGCAAAATCGTCGAAGACTTTAACGCGTTTGATTCTTTAAGTTGGATCTTCACCGCGTACTTACTTACGACGACCGTAACGACACCAATCGCAGGTAAGCTATCCGACTTGTTCGGCCGACGTACGGTACTACTTACCGGCGTGGCCGTCTTCGCGCTGGGTTCGCTGTTTAGCGGCATGGCCGCAGATGTGAACCAATTGATATGGGCGCGTGCGTTCCAGGGAATCGGCGGCGGTATTATTACGGCCAATGCGTTTACCATTATTGGCGACCTGTTTGCTGCCCGCGAACGTGGACGCTGGCAGGGATTGTTTGGTGCGGTATTCGGTATCGCGTCGGTGATTGGGCCTCTGCTTGGGGGCTGGCTGACAGACGGCCAGCACCTATTTGGTGCTGTTACCGATTGGCGATGGACGTTCTTTATTAACGTGCCAATCGCGGCCGTCGCATTTACCTTGATTGCCGTGTTTACGCCAAGTCTACGCCATGAGAAAAAGCCTAAGATTGACTACGCCGGTGCCGCGCTGCTTGCGCTTGTACTTGCAACAATCGTACTAGCGGTAGATAACACCGCCACGACATTCGCAGGCCTTATGGACTGGGCTAACATTTCGCTGCTGACACTGCGTATTATTATGGCGGGAATCATTGCGGCTGGACTTGTTGCACTTGTTGCGGTTGAACGCCGAGCAGAGCAGCCGACGCTTCCACTGAAGACCTTTAAGAACATGAACTTTTTGCGCATCGTTGGCGTTTCCATTCTATTCGGTGTCGGTTTCATGGGCTCGATTTTGTATCTAACCCAGTTTAATCAGCAAGTATTTGGTGCTTCTCCAACTGAAAGCGGCTTGATGTTACTGCCAATGATGGCTGGAATTATGAGTGCGGCAATAGGTTCTGGGCAGATAATCTCACGGGTTGGTCGGTACAAGATATTCATGCAAATCGGAATCGTCCTTGCTACCGTTATGATTGCGCTCCTTGCCACGCTTACCCCGGAATCCCCATACTGGCACGAAGCTATTATGATGTTTGGTGTCGGACTTGGGCTAGGGCTGGTTATGCCGGTACTAAACATAGCGGTTCAAAGCGAGTTCAAGCAATCTGAACTTGGTGTTGCGACTAGCTCGGTGCAGTTATTCCGTGGCCTTGGCTCTACCATTGGCATCGCGGTATTCGGCGCATTACTTACCAATGGCATAGCCTCGCACCTGACGAACATTCAGGACAACGCGTATGTGAAGTCGCTAGCTGGGAGCGAAGAAGTTAAAAAAATCGGCGACCTGACTGATTCCAACACATTGCTGACACTCAACACGCCTGATGTCAAAGAAAAAATTAATGACGGTTTTACATCCGCGACAGCCAACCTTCCGGCACCAGTGAAAGAGCAAGCAACTAAAATGTTCGACAAAAATCAAGCCGAGTATTCCGACAAGATTACCCATGCCTTTAGTGATTCGTTACGGCAGCTGTTTATTATCTCGGCCGTTACCATGGGACTTGCTTCGTTCTTTGTCTTTACACTCAAGGAACGCGAGCTTAAACACGCTGACCCAAGCGTCACACCAGGCGAAGCCTAGCGACATAAGCATAAACGCTATATACTACCGGTAGTATGTTAGCGTATTATGCCAAGCGCTCTCCGGGTGAGGACTTTGAACAGATTAGTCAGCCGATTGAACACGGTGTGTGGATTGACGCGCAAACGGCTTCTGACAGCGAAATCGATTCGATTATAAAGGCACACGACCTTGACACTAACGTCGTGTACGATGTTCGTGACCGTGGCGAGCTGCCACGCGTCGAGTATTCTAACGGCACTGCCTATGTATTCCTGCGCCTACCTCGGCTGACCAAGTCTTCCCATGTTACGACGCTGCCACTTCTTTGTGTCGTTAAGCCAACGACGTTCATAACGGTCAGCATTGGCGAAGGTATCCAACCACAAACGGTTGCATTGTCCACCTTGCCAATAACGACGGAGCACACCGAAACGCTACTTATCGGCGTGATGGCTTCTGCTGTAGCGGCGTTCGAAGACATGATTTCTCATACGTCTCGTTCTATTACCGATACAGCTAACCGTTTGAAGACACACGAAATTACGAACCACGATTTCATACATTTTGTGACGGTCGAAGATAACCTGACACACTGCCACATGAACCTGGACAGTATGCTTGCTATGACTAAACGCCTGCGCGAAAATACCCACGACACGCTGGGCACGCAGAGTCTCGAAGCGCTCGACGACATTGGCCTGCATATTCAGCAATTACTTGTAGCCATAAAAAGCTACCAAAGCCGTGTCGAAAGTATCCGAAACGCCTATAGCACAATTGCGAACAACGGACTGAACCAACGAATGAAAACGCTCACCGTTTTTACCGTACTCATTACACTGCCAAATGTCCTTTATGGCATGCTTGGAATGAATATATTGTTGCCGTTTCCGACCAATCAGCCTTGGGTGTTTCCAGCCATCGCATCGTTCACTGCGCTACTAATTCTGCTTGTTTATCTGGTCGGCAGACGGCTGCGCATCTTCTAGCCAAAACATGACCATTAACAGGGGTAAGAATAAGCTTGTTGCACATGCTACGGGTTGACGCAGCTTGCACTATTTGGTACTATTATCGTTGTGTTCTTCGGCGCCAAAAACGAAATTTAATATAAAGGTCGAATGCGCTTTAGAAGAACAAGTACGTCCTTTAAGCACGTACATGGAGCATAAACTACATGCCAATCGCAATCGAGTTTGCACCGTCAAGGAGCAAACGGATCGCAGTGGATGTGGTGCCTGCCGAATGGCAAAAGTATATTGAACAGTAATGTTCGACTCGTGTGCAGAACCTAGTTCCGCGCACATCCCGTAAAAATAGAATCGTCCCAAGGCACCGGGGCGATTTTTGATTCGTTGTAAAATCAGTCGGAATGACTATTGTCACACGTACCTAGTGTCGTGAGCCATTACAATGACGCTACGCAGCGTGGAGGCGGACATAATCTAAATCTAAGACACCGTGAAAGGGGCTTTTTACGCATGGAAACACAAACCTCAACCAAAAAGGACAATACTGCAAAAAGAAGGGAGCTGCTACCTGTTGTCCGTAAGCGAGACGACCGGCTGGTGCCGTTCGAACTCGGTAAGATCGTCAGCGCAATTACCAAAGCACTCGAAGAAACTGGCGAGGGGTCGTTCGACGAGGCTGCTGTAGTAGCCCACGATGTGGCGACCAAACTGAGGGCGGTGGCTAGGAAGCATGAAGGGTTCGTTCCCGACGTTGAATCGATTCAGGACGAAGTTGAACGTCAGCTCATGAAGTCGGGCTACATGGTAACGGCAAAAGCATTTATTTTGTATCGTGAGGAGCACGCGCGACGGCGTGAGATGGAACTTTCAGTCCCGAACGAAGTCCGCGAAAAGGTGGCCGAAAGCGGCAAATATTTCGCGTCGACCTACCAAGAATTTATTTTTTATCAGTTCTATGCCCGTTGGCGTGACGACCTAGGTCGCCGTGAAACATGGGTCGAAGCGATCGACCGGTTTATGGACTACATGCATGAACGGCTTGGTTCGTCGCTAAAAGAATCCGAATACAAAGAAGTTCGCGAAGCAATTATTAACCGCGAAATTTGCCCGTCCATGCGGCTGCTTTGGTCTGCTGGTGACGCCTGCCGCGCCACGAATGTCTGCGCTTACAACTGTGCCTACATCGCTCCGACCAATTGGCGTGACCTGTCAGAAATAATGTACGTGTCGATGTGTGGGGCCGGGTGCGGATTTACGGTCGAGCCGGAAAACGTCGAGCAGTTCCCACAAATCAAAAAACAAACTGGCAAAACCAAACCGGCGATTGTGGTTGAAGACAGCAAAGAAGGTTGGTGCGAAGCCTACACCAAGGCGTGTGAATTATGGTCAAGTGGCTACGATGTTGAGATTGATTATTCAAAACTACGACCGGCTGGTGCGCGGCTTACTACCATGGGCGGACGATCCTCTGGCCCGGCACCGCTACGCGACCTAATGGAATTTACCCGCGGCAAAATGCTGTCACGCCAAGGACGACGACTGAGTACGTTGGATCTTCACGACATTATTTGTCAGATTGGCTTAATTGTCGTGGCTGGCGGCGTTCGGCGTTCAGCGCTTATCTCACTGTCGTCGTTTGACGACCAAGCAATGCGCGACTCGAAAAAAGGAACGTTTTGGACCACTGAAGGCCAACGTTCAATGGCCAACAACTCAGCCGTCTATGAAGTCAAACCTACGGCTGCAGAGTTCCTTGAAGAATGGTCTGCTCTGGTTACATCGGGTACCGGTGAGCGCGGAATCTTCAACCGTGGAGGTCTAGAAAAACAAGTACCGGCACGACGCTGGGCCGAAATCAAAGACATTCCACAAGTCGGTGTAAACCCTTGCGGTGAGATTTACCTGCGACCAAAGCAGTTTTGTAACTTAACTTCAATCGTTGTTCGGCCTGACGACGACATGGAGAATTTGAAGCGCAAAATGCGGCTCGCGACACTCGTTGGAACATACCAAGCGACGCTACTTGATTTTGGTTACCTAGATAAAGCGTGGCGTGATAATTGTGAAGCAGAACAACTGCTGGGCGTATCGATTACTGGTTACTACGATAATGAAATCGTCCGTGATGACGATAACTTAGAAGCGCTCCGCGCTGAAGCCATAAAAGCGAATAAAGTCTACGCTAAAAAACTTGGCACCAACGAATCCAAAGCGATTACCTGCGTTAAGCCACATGGAAACTCCGGCCAGCTATTAGGTGTCGGGTCGGGTATGCACCCATGGTTCGCCAAGCACTATATCCGCCGTGTTCGTATCAGCGTTAACGATCCGCTCTTGAAACTGGCCAAAGACCAAGGCGTGCCGATGTTTCCTGAAGTTGGATACTCGACCGCAACTGCTACGACGATGGTCCTGGAGTTTCCGGTTAAGGCACCTGAAGGCGCCATTGTAGCCAAGGATGTGTCAGCCTTAACTATGCTGGAAGAATGGAAACGGCTTAAAACCCACTTTACTGAACACAACCCGTCAGTCACGATTTATGCGAGTGATGACGAATGGCTTGGCATTGCCAATTTCGTATACGAGAACTGGGATATAGTAGGGGGACTATCATTCCTGCCGCGCAACGACCATGTTTACCAACTGGCGCCGTACGAAGAAATAACTGAAGCGGAATACGATAAGCGTGCGGCCGCGTTGGGTACATTGGACTTTTCGAAACTGGTGATTTACGAGCGGAACGACCAGACGACAGGTGCTAAAGAACTAGCTTGTGCCGGCGGTGTCTGCGAAGTCTAGGCACGAATAATTAATTGAGGCGAAAGATAGGTGAGCGAAACACTTTATTATGAGTCGGCGTACGAACTAGCACCAGAGTCGCTTGTCATGGAATCTGACGACCTGGTTCCGGAATACATTAATCCGGCATGGGACGACGAAACGCTGTATAGCCTGATATTCACGTACCAGGATGTGCTTGTCGATATTGAAGGCGAGACATTGACACTGAGTGCAGCTATGAACAGACATCCCGGCCCGTGGACTCCCGAAAATGAATCGAATCTGATTGCCTATGCGGAAGGTTTGCTGGCGCGCGCGTCAATCGAACCCATGGAACTCGAAGAAGATTCACCGGAAGAAAGCGAGAACGTGCCAACCTTTGTGCCGCTGCAGCCAGAAGACCAGCCTATACGCAGCGTCGTAGAACAAACTCAAGTTGAGAAGGATCTCGAACAGCCTGATACGCGGCAAAAAAAGGAGGCACCTGCGCAGATTATCATCCCGCCTGTTCCCGCGGAAACGATCCCCAGTACATTTGTCGATGTCGCCGCAAAAGACATTGGTAGGTTAAGAAGCGACCCGATTGAACGCAAGATTATTGATAAAAATGAAGAAGATGGAATAACTCCGGATGTTGTAACTCAAAGAAGCGAAACGAATGAACACACCGAAGAAGAACAAATCGTAGACACCACGCAGCTCGCCGATGTCAACGAACCACAGATTCTTGAATCCTGGCCGGACGCGCACGTAGCAATTGAAATACCGAACATGGCGACAACTGAAGCAACCGACTTTGTACGTGAAGAAAACGACGCGGTAATAGACGACGAACAGCTGACCGTGCAGTACGAAGCAGAGAGCTATGTTGAAGTTTCGGACTATGAGTTTGTCGAAGATCCAAAGATTGTCGAAAACGCGCAAACAACATCGACTGAAGAACCCGACTTGGCGATTGCCGACGAGGATTTGATCGAACTTTCGTCTGACTTTGGTCCCGAAATAGACGAGCCTGAACACATAGACATACTTGAGCCTACTCAGGTTGAACCCCTCGGCGTAGTGGCGGAAGAAGTTGAAAACGAGCTCATACAGCTTGCTGAGCTAATCGTGTCCGACATGCCTGAAGACGGCGGGAGCGTAGAGGAAATCGTACATGAGATTTTGGAGGCGACGACCACGCTTGATGTCGAAACCAAAGAAGAGCGGGCTTTACTGTACGTGGAAATATTCGAAGCAGCCGGAGTGGCGTACACGCCCGAGCTTATTGAATCGTTGTCGGCGCTGACCGTCGAGTGGAATCTGATCGATGAGATTGAGCGATTGGACGAAGCAGAATGTGGCGTGGTAGATAGTGAAGATGGAAGCGCGCGTTTGATGGTGAAAAAACTACTGGTCGCCATCGCAAGCATCATACAAGCCATACGACATGTTTTTACGGTAGGCTCGTACGCGCTAAGACTTTGTTCGGTAACTAGAGTTGGTTGCCAATAACGGCTTCGAGCTTTTTGGTGTCTGGTATGTATAGTCCGTTAGCGCGGACAGACACAAGGCCTTCATCTTTTAATGCGTGCATAGTGCGGCTGACTGTTTCTCGTGAGAGGCCTGAACGTTTAGCGATATCTTTTTCGGTCATAGGAATATGAACGGCGTTACCGGAGCGCTTTTCGCCGAATCGGGCCGCGCCGTTAAGAAGTTCGAAAACCAGACGACTGCGGGCTTTGCCTCCCATTAAGTGGGCCATGCGCCGAAGCAGTCCGTCGGTGCCAAGATATACGCGGCGCAGCAGGTCATAACACACGTCAGGATTTTCGCGGATAAATTGGACAACTTCGTCAGCAGGTGCCTCCCGTACCGACAATTTCGTGGCTGCTTCAAAGAAATAATCATTATGTACGTTGTTCATTGCCAGTGACATCGGAAAGAATGCCCCGGGCTTGAACGCGTTTATGACCACTTCGTTACCGGCGGTCGAAATATCGTATTCGACGACTTGACCCTCGACGAGATAAAAGACATTGGTGAGAGTTTCGTCAGGGCGAAGCAGGATTTCTCCCTTGCTGTAGCGCACGAGAGGGTGCCCATCGAAAAACGTTTTTACAATGTCTTTGACGGGCTTATTCATATACCTACTCTATACTGTCCACCCTGCGGGGAGCAAGCGTGGCCACGATGGTTGCTTATTGGTTTTCGGTCGTTTGTGTAACGGTGATGTTTTGTTTCTTGAACTCTTCGAGCAGCGTCTTTTCAAGCGCTTCTTCGCCGCTATATTGGTTCTCGGCCAGCTTCTTTCCGTTCAGGTAAAAGGTCGGCGTGCCGCTGACGTTTAGTTTGCGTCCCAGGGCTAAGTCGAAGTTGATCTTTTTGCTGACGCTCGCGGTGTCGTTAAGCTTGGCGGTGAATGTCTTTTTATCAAGGCCAATCCGCTCAGCGTAGCCGGCAAAGATTCCGGTGCGATCTTCAGTCGATGCACTCGACCATTCGTCTTGATTTTCGTATAGCATGTTATGCATTTCCCAGTACTTACCAAGCTGGCCAGCAGTTTCGGCAGCAGCAGATGCCGCACGCGCGTTCGGATGAATGTTGGTAAGCGGGAAGTTACGGAATACGAACGCGAGGTTGTCTTTGTACTTTTCGCTCATGGCTTTTACGGCTGAGTGCGCGCTAGCACAACCTGGGCACTGAAAATCGCCGTATTCGATAAGCACGACCTTGGCATCCTTATCGCCGAATGTTCGGTCAGCAATATTGCCAGACGCCGCCGACCCGCTCAGAACTTTGTTCGTGTCGACTTTAGAGACATCAATTCGGTCGCGCCCCGACCAAAAAATCAGCCCCCCGAACAGCACAACGCAAATTACTCCGAAAATTATCCAGCCACGTCCACTCATATGTCAGTAAGTCTCCTTATTAAGTCCTTCCTATTGTACTAAAGTTCACTTTGAAACAATAGTTCGCGTTCGGGTACAATAAAGTGGATGACGACGGCACTCACACTGTTACTCGTGATCCTTCTGGTGGGTCTGTTGTTTTTTGCGGCCGTAACGCCGAACCGACCACGGCATAGCGCATTCGAACTAAAGCGCCGGCGTGAGCTCGGCGAAAATACGGTGCTCGACGAGCTGCGTGATTCGTATTTTGCCGACGCCATGTCATTTCTGCGTATCGTTCAGGCGCTTCTGTTGGTACTTACCGTGCCGGTATTGATTGGGCTGCTGGGCATGGCATGGGGAATCATAGCCGCGGCGTTCATTGCTGTTCTGTTTGGCAGCATGTCTCGACTAAGGCCACTGCGCCGCTTTAGTCAGCGGATATATAACGAGCAAGAAGTAAATCTACTCGGTTTCGTGCAGCGGTATAAAAAGGTATTCGTTTGGTTACGCCATGGCGGAATGACTAGTGCTGCCCACGGCTTTGACTCAAAAGCTGAGCTTGAACACCTAATTGAACGCGGTGGGCACGTGTTAAGCGACGACGAAAGGCACCTTCTTATTGGTAGTCTTCGTTTTGAAGACCGACGAGTGTCAGAGGTTATGACACACAAGAAAGATATGTTTACCATAGGCAAGCACGAGATACTCGGCCCGTTAGTACTTGACGACCTGCACAGGTCCGGTCACGAAAGCTTTCCGGTGCTGAACGGTGGCGGAGCAGATGATATAGTCGGCATTCTTCGGCTACGCGACGTACAGACACTCGACACGACCCGCAAACACACCGCCAAAGTGGAAACGGCCATGGATCCGGATGTTAGGTCGATCGATTCGGAAGAATCTCTTACGACTGCTATGAACCTGCTGCTTAATTCTCAGCACCATATGCTTATTGTGACCGATGGACGCGATACGGTGGGGCTTGTCACGCTCAGTGACATCATTAAGACATTGTTTGGCAAACGCCGTTAACCGTTTTCGACTGCAGCCTTACCAATACTTACAATGTGACGGGCGCGGAAGCCTTCGAAAGCCTTTTTATCCATGCCGTAACGTTTTATATGGCTGGTAATATATTCGGACCCTAAGAAGCGCGGCAGAATAACATAGGCGGCGCCGTGTTCGTACAGCTCCAAAGCGTCTTCGTACGTACGGGCGTGGCAAATGAACGTGATGTCTTCTGAGTAACGGTGAAGATACGTCAGGAGTTGCATATTGACCCGGCGGTCAATAATGGTGCTGGCTATGAAGTTTGCATGGCCGGCGTTAATTTCTTCTAGAAACTCGGTGTCGGTCGCGTCGCCATACGCGTGGCGAATACCTTGCGACTCCAAGTGCTCAATGACTTCAGGGTTATAGTCTACTACCAGGTACCGCTGCTTCATGTCGCGAAACAGGTTTAGGAATTCGTGGCCGCCGTGGTGATAACCAAATAGGATTGCGGTGTACAGGCCGCGTTTTTGTTTTCGTTCCGTCGGGTTGCGTCGTTCGAATATTCCCAGTACCTTGTGGAAGCGACGGTAAAGTGGGTCGTCATACTTCATAAGGTAAGAACTGGCGGCGATGGTAATAAGCGCAACCAGCGTCATGACGCTGGCGGCCCGCGCACTTATGAGCCCGATCTGGGTCGCAAGGACGACTAACACAATCGAGAACTCACTAATCTGGCTAAGGTGAATGCCGGCTTTAAAGCTGGTCAATTTCGTATATCCAAGTGCGCCAAGCGAGGCCATGGTAAATAATGGTTTGCCGATTAGTACGATAGCCGAAAGAACCAATGCCGGAATCAACGTGGCGGCAAAATCATCAAACAAGAACCGTTCGCCAAGTGTTACAAAGAATAGTACAACAAAGAAATCTCGGAGCGGTTTTAACCGAGTGCCCATTTCCATGGCATAAGGAAGTCCGGCGAGTGACACGCCGGCAAAAAGGGCGCCGACTTCATGGGAGAACCCGGCAAGTCCAAACAGGCTGGCAATACCGAAGCCCCAAGCAATGGCAAAAACAAACAGTAATTCCTGATTCTTAGCTAATGCCTTTGAAAACTTTGGTATGACATAAGCACCAGCGAGGTACAGCAATAGCCCTAAGCCACCCGCTTTGGCGAACAGCGACAATAGGTCGCCGGCCTGCGCTCCACCCGATGACGCGGCAGTCACCAGCACGATGGCGAGCGTGGCTACGATGTCGTCGACCAGAATCACACCGATAGCGATTTGCCCATGCAGTCGGCTAATCTCGCGCTTGTCGGAAAGTACCTTCAAAATCAGGATGGTGCTAGAAAAGAACAGAGCTATTCCCATAACAAGCGCCGTTCGTATATCGAACCCAAGCAGGTAAGTTGCAACCACTCCCGACCCGCCGACTAGTGTAAGAATGATCGCCGCGGTCGTAATTGAGACTTTTCCTAGGCTTCTAATGACTCCGGCATTCATCCCGAGGCCAATAATGAACAGTAGTAGCGCGATACCAATTTGGCTGAAGCCGTCGAACGCTTCTTTGGCATGAATTAGGTCAAGCAGTAGAGGCCCAACAATAATTCCCGACAATATATATCCAAGAATCAACGGCTGCCGAAGCAGGCGCATAACGACAGAAATACCCGCGACGATAACGAGGACAAGGCTCAGTTCGGTAAATATTTCTTGGTTATGATGCATGTTTATATAACGCTTACGGTTTAGCTATAGTATGACAGCAACGCGTCTCACTGGCAATCACCTCTGGTAATAAGGTATAATGGCCAAGATATGGCAAGAACACTTATTCGGGATATTCCCGCACACATCGGTGAACAAATTACTATTCAAGGTTGGCTGCACAAAAAGCGCCTACTTGGTGGACTGAACTTTTTGACCGTACGCGACCGTAGTGGCCTGGCGCAGAATCTGATAGACAGCAAAGACGAACTTGAAAAACTACGCGGCATGCAGGTTGGAACGGTCGTCAGCTTTACTGGGACTGTTGTTGCCGATGAGCGTGCACCAGGCGGAGCAGAACTGCACGACGTGTCGGTCGAGGTGTTAAGTCCAGTCACCGAAGAACCGCCGATTGAAATCGACAAGCCTATTTCACATAAATCTGAAAACCTAGACACGTTGTTCGAGCACCGCGTGTTAAACCTGCGCAACATGCAGGAACAAAAGATCTTCAAGATTCGAGGTGCATTGACGCGTTCACTCAGGCAGTTTCTCGACGAAAACGAGTTCGTAGAAATCGACACGCCGAAACTACTTGGCGAGCCGACCGAAGGCGGCGCCGAAGTATTTAAACTAGACTACTTTGGCCAGACCGCTACGCTCGCTCAAAGCCCGCAGTTTTATAAGCAGATCATGGTTGGTGTGTTCGAACGAGTCTATGAAATCGGGCACAGCTACCGGGCCGAACCTTCGGCAACTACACGCCACCTGACAGAACTTACTATGCTCGACCTCGAAATGGGCTTTGTTGAAAGTCACCAAGAAGTCATGGACATGGTAGCCAACATGACCAAGCACGCGCTTCGAGCCGTATACGACAAACATGCCGACGACCTAAAGTCGTTGAACGCCCCCGAATTGAAGTTGGCAGACGATGTACCAAAATTCACCATCGCCGAAATTCACGATATGTACACCAAAGCCACTGGCACCGATACCACGAACGAAAAGGACCTGATTCCGGACGAAGAGCGCTGGATTGCTGACTATGCCCGAAAAGAATTGGGTAGCGATTTAGTGTACGCCACAGACTTTCCAAAAGAAGCTGGCAAGTTCTACCATAAGTTCAAAGAAGACACCGTTGCTTGGGCCGACCTACTATTCCGTGGCCTCGAAATTGCCACCGTGCCGCTTCGTGAAAACAACTACGAAAAAATGGTCGAGCAAATGACTGCCGCCGGACTCGACGTGAACGCAGACGGCTTTAGGTACTACCTTTCAGCCTTCAAGTTCGGCTTGCCACAACATGGCGGTTGCGGCTTCGGTATCGACCGCCTGGTTCAAAAGACCATTGGCCTGCATAACGTCAAAGAAGCCACGCTCTTCCCACGCGACATCAACCGACTAGCGCCGTAATGAATACCAAGCAGACGATTACTAATAGAGCTGGGCTCAAGATCGTCATGGTAATAGAGTCTCAGGACGATACTGCAGACAAGCTTGCATTCGTTGCGCACGGACAAAAAGGCTCAAAAGATCAACCGCACATACAGGCATTCGCACGGGCTTTCCTGGATAACGGATATATAGTGGTTCGATTTGATGCTACCCATTCAGTAGGCGAAAGTGAAGGTGATCTGTTCGATGTCACCTACGACACCTACATAAGCGACCTTGAAGATGTAATTGAATGGGCGCGAACTCAAGATTGGTTCAAGCAGCCTTTTGCACTCAGTGGACATAGTATGGGAGCCCAATCGACCGCCTGGTATGCTGAACATCACCCTGAAGAAGTATCTCTTCTGGCTACAATGGCGCCGGTTATTAACTACGAGCTTCTTAGCTCAACCATGGACCCTAACGAGTTTGAGCTATATAAGCAAAGGGGGTATAAAGAATCACCAAGTTCCTCCCGACCGGGTGTCGTCCATAAGATCGGTTGGGCATGCCAAGAGAGTTTGAAAAAGTTCGATCTACTACCACTTGCTCACAACCTTACCATGCCAGTTCTCGATATTGTAGGCAGTCAAGATGAGCCGTGTCCACCAGCCCACCAAGAGTTACTCATGCAGAAAATTCCAGGAGAAAAAGAACTCATTGTTGTTGATGGGCTGCAACATAGCTATCGAAATGCGAAGACCGATCAAATCGATGATGGGTTAGCCAAAGTCGAAACTGAAATGACGACCTGGGTGCGAAAGCACTCTTAGGTAAATAACTTTTCTAAGTCTTGGTAATCACGGCGCAGGCCAGCGGTTTCGCTGATGATTTTTCGTACCGTCGTAAGGTCGCGGTGGACAACGATATCCTTTATACAGATTAGAGCGATGAGCGGCAAGGGAGTGGCGCGGGCTTCGATGGCTTGCTGAACTTTATCGATAAAATCATCGAGCGCTGTTCGCTGCCCTTTACTTAGTTGGCCAACATGTACATGTGAAATGATAACCGCAACGATAAGCCGGACGATGACATATAACCCGAGCAGGAACAATAGTGGCAGAACAAGCAGCCACCACCAGGCGCTGAAAAAGTAGGTGAGTGCCCATACTCCGGCAACTAAAATAATCGTGATTACAGCAACAAGAATGTCGGCCAGCCGGACAAAGCGCCGTGCAAATCGTGCCGTCAAAGCCCTGGCTACTGTAATTCTGCTCATAGTTCCACTGTAGCACGCTGATATACTTGAGGACATGACGACCCATATCGTATATGTTCCAGGGCTTGGCGATGGCTATCATCGATTGCGGTTGATAGCCCTTTTTTGGTGGAAGCTATGGGGCGCGAAGGTCACGCCAGCCAAACTTGATTGGTATGACGGCCGGGACATGGATCAAAAAATGAGTGTAATCAAAGCAGCCATCGACAAAGCACCTCCGAAATCACGGATTGTGTTGGTTGGCGAAAGTGCCGGCGCTACTCTAGTGCTCCATACGGCTGTGAATGACAAGCGGGTCGCGCGCGTTATTACACTCTGCGGCGTTGCCCGACCCGACACACCGATCTCTGCCATGCTTAGGCGTAAAGTCCCAGCGCTCGACCAGGCCGTCAATACGCTGCCGGAACATTTTGACGTCGATATTCATAGTGTCCGGGCGGCGGTCGACAACGTGGTACGGCATAGATATTCGAGCGTCATCGGTTCGAAACGGCACGTCATATGGTCGGTAGGCCACCTTATAACCATTGTTCTATGTTTGACAGTCCTCGCGCCGTACATGGTGCATATTGCAAAACAACAAGAAAAGTGATATACTAATAATACTAACTTCCTAACATAAGAAAGGCAGTGCTCTATGGATACAAATCTTATCGTCACGCTTCTCACAATCGCAGTCGTACTGCTTTCGGTCGTCATAATAGCGTTGCTTGCGGCAGTGACACTGGTTATTATTAAGGTGAACAGTATCGCGAAGAACGTCGATGCGATCACGCACAATATATCATCGGCAACGAACTGGCTGAATCCTGCAAGGGTGTTCGCCGAAGCCGTCAAAGCGTTTCGTAAGAAATAGGAGGAAATATGAGTCGTTTACTAAAAGTATTATTCGCTAGCCTAGCCGGGTTTGTGGCCGGGATTTTGGTCGCACCGAAGAGCGGTAAGGAAACCCGCGAAGACCTGAAAAACAAAGCTGAAGAAGCTAAAGGCGAAGCCAAGCTAAGGGCCGAGCAGGCAAAAGCCGCTGCGGCTGCTGCTAGCGAATCGGTCAAGACCGGTGCCGGCAAAGTAGGCAAAGAAGCCAAGGGTATGGCCGAGAGCGCTCGTAATTCAGCTGTCGTCATGCGCGACGAAGCCGAGCGCTTAGCGCAAGAAGCTAAGGTGCGCGGCGAACGTGTCGCTAAAGATGCTAAAGCTACCGCCAAGGCGGTTGAACGCGATGTCCGTGCTAACGTCAAGCCAAAAGCTAAGACGACGAAGTAGCAGGCACGTTATCTAAACTTTGCCAAACGTACCAACTGGCGACCGATTCATACGGTCGCCAGTTATTTTTTTCGGCGACATTCCGTACATCATCCGGTGTGACAGTCGTTTCAAATTCGTACAGCTTGGTTATGCCGTTTCGGATGCCAAGGTCGCCGACCGGCAGCACATTGAGCCGGCCCATGCAAAACATTAAAAACATGTGTACCGTCCATTCGCCGATACCTTTGACCTTGGTAAGTTCGGTGATAATATCGTCATTCGTAAGGTCATCGATTCCCTCGAATGTGACTTCACCATCGATGATCTTCTGAGCCAGGTCCTGGACGTAGCGTGCTTTCGGATGGCTGAATCCAATAGCCCGAAGCTCTTCGATGTCTTTGGTGAGGATTTCTTCCGGCTCCGGGAAGCGACCGCCGAACAGGTCTTTGAACCGGCCTTCGATTGCCCGCGCAGCATGAACGCTCAGTTGCTGCGAAATAATACTGTCGACCAGTTCCTGGTAATAATTCCCATGTTTCTTGAGCGTTGGGACCGGGTAATCATTAATTAACCGTGCGATGACGGGATCATTCGCTCGCAGATGTTCTAGGGCCTCATTCATTAATTTCAATCGGCTCGTGTAGTCGCTGGTAGGTCGTTCCAGCCTTTTCGGCGAACATTGGGACCATACGGTCCGGCAGCTGTTTGCCGACATCAGACGATATGGCGTCGTGCGTGGGGAAGGCTAGGCGCGGCTTGACTGCTGTCAAAAAGTCAAACACTTCGCTGATTTTGAGCCATGGTGCGGTAGTCGGAAGCGCAAGCACGTCAACCGGGCGGTCTGGCTGCACGAACGAATCGCCCGGGTAATAAATTTTGCCATTTATCATGACGCCAAGATTCGCAACAACCGCCAGGTCAGGGTGAATGGTGGCGTGCTCGCCGCCGTAGAATTCCAATTTGAACGGGCCGGCTTCAATACCTTCACCCGCAACCACGGCAGTCGCCGGCAGCGTGTCACCAAACTGGCGGGTAATATTTTCGTGCGCATAAATACGGGCATCAGGATTATGGCTAATAATCGCGCCGAGTGCATTCACGTCAAAGTGATCCGGATGCTCGTGCGTCACGACGACCGCGACCACGCTTTCAAGAGCCGGCAGGTCTGTCGTCCATCCACCCGGGTCGACGACAAGCAGCTTGCCATCTTTTTCTACCGTGAAACACGCGTGTTCATATTTGGTTAGTTTCATACTACCTCCTTGAAGTACTTAGCGTATTCTTTTTTGGCTTTTACGACCTTGGGGTTAATGACGACCGAGCAATATGGATTGGCGGGATTGTTCGTAAAGTAATCCTGATGCTCAGGTTCGGCTTCGTAAAACGCGTCGAGTGGTGCCAGTTCGGTCACAATCGGGTCGTCCCAGTTTTGCGCGGACCGGTTGGCGGCGGCTTCGAAATCGGCTTTTTGCGTGTCGTCGGCATAAAACATCGCGCTACGGTACTGCGGCCCGGTATCCGCACCTTGGCGGTTTATGGTCGTGGGATTATGAATCAGGAAGAAAATGTCCAGAAGGTCTTCTTTGGGAAGCGTTGATTCGTCAAAGGTTACCCGTACGCTTTCGGCATGTCCGGTTTGACCGCTTGCGACACGGTAGTAATCGGCTTCTTCTTTCGTTCCGCCCGCATATCCGCAGGTAGATTGAGTAACGCCATTAAGCCGCCTAAATACGGCGTCTAAGCACCAAAAACATCCTCCTGCTAGAACGTATGTCGTCATTCTATTAGTATACCCCTGTACAATAAGGGGGTGCAAAACGCTGAGTTTAAAGTGCTGTTATGGCAAAAGGGAAAAGAACTCTACCGCGACATGCCTTGGCGCAATGACACCAGACCGTATTACGTACTGGTAAGTGAACTTATGTTGCAGCAGACGCAGGTGCCCCGCGTGATTCCAAAGTTCGAAGCGTTTATTGCCGCCTTTCCGGACGAACAAACGCTAGCAAGTGCCAGTTTGGCCCATGTCCTAATGGCCTGGCAAGGTCTTGGCTATAATCGCCGCGCCAAATTTTTACACGAGGCGGCAAAACGCGTCGTCAATGAGTTTGAGGGGCGGTTTCCGGAATCAGCACCAGAATTACTGAGCCTTCCTGGCGTCGGTACGAACACTGCCGGAGCGATTTTGGCTTACGCATTCAACACCCCTGCAATTTTTGTAGAAACGAATATCCGTACCGTTTACATTCACCATTTCTTTAATGACACCGAAACCGTTGATGATACGCAGATTTTAAAGAAACTGAACGAAACGCTCGACCGCGAGCACCCTCGCGAATTTTACTGGTCGCTCATGGACTACGGCAGTTGGCTGAAAGCGCAAGGAGTCCGGAATAACACTTCAAGCAAACACTACAAAAAGCAGTCGCCACTCGAAGGAAGTATCCGCCAAGTACGCGGACAAATCGTGCGCCGGTTGGTAGTTAGTGATTGCGACGAGCAGACTCTGCGTCGTGAGCTATCAGCCGACGGACGATTTGAGTTAGCGCTTTCCGGTCTTTTGAGTGACGGGTTAGTGAGGGTTACGGCCGGTCGGCTTCATTTGACCAAATAGGGGCGGACGTCGCATACTAATAAGCATGAAATTTCGTCTTTTAATGGTGGCTGCACTGCTGCTCGGTGCTGGTTTATTTGTGTCGGCAGGACAGGCAGAAGCGGCCGCGACCATTACGCCGGAGAAGATGGCGCGTATCCGTAGCCGCTGTGTTGAGAACCAAGCAGCGCTGAACCGGTTACATCAAACCGACGCGTTTCTTCGCAACGACCGCGGCAACCTGTACCGAACGATCAGTGACAAACTAATGGTCCCTTTGAACCGCCGGTTGGCATCGAACCAGCTTGATGGTGGCGCGCTACTTACCATAACGGCTGACTATAACGAAGCCTACACCAAATTCTACGACCAATACATCCAATACGACAACGCCCTGACAAAGGTACTTGAAATCGACTGCACCCGCGAACCGGTAGCCTTTTATAACGCACTTTTGACCGCACGTGAAAAGCGTAACGAGTTGTCCAAGACGAACCAGACTATCAAGAATCTTGTGCGGCAGTATGGCACGACGTTCACCGACTTCAAGACCGCCTATGACAAGGAGCATTCATGAGCGATCACCCGCATTTTGCCGAGAGCCGCGACACCGTTGCCATTCGCACAGTACGCACCCACCAGTTTTTCAGCATGGTAATTTTGGTCATTCTGATTTCGTTATTCTTGGTGTATGTTGCGCTGAGCTTGTACCAGAGCAGTGGGACGCTCCAGCTTGATCTGTCGCGACCGGGCTACGACAGCGCCCGGCAAGAAGCGACCAAAGACAAAGAAGTCTTTAACGGTTTTTCCGGCGACGGACCAATTACGAAAGAGGCTTTGAATGAGTTCGACACCCTCTATAAGAAAAAAGCCGCCGAAGCCCTGATTGACATCGACGCCTTTTCAGGCGACGCGCTGAGCGATAGCGCTCTAGCGCTTGATCAAGACTAGTTACTTTTTAAGCCCAGCGGCAGGGAAGGGGGTGACCGCAAGACGGATTTGCTTGCTTTCAAATTCTTCTAACAGACGGCGGCGCATTTCTGATACGACGCTCCACTGATCGCTCGGTTGTGTTTTACCGGCAACAATAATTTCGACCGAACTGCCAGTGATTTCGCCGACTGAAACGAATGCAGGCGCACTTAGAATCTTATCCTTCCAGGTTTCTTCCTCGCTGAGTGCCTTGCCGACAGTATCGATTAGCTCAGAAGCCATATCAATATCCGTGTCGGGGTGAAGTAGCATGGTGAACCGGGCCATGCTATACCCCATGGTCTTGTTAATGACGTGCTGTACCATGCCGTTCGGGAAATAATGCACGTTGCCGTCTACATCGCGCAGTACCGTGCTTCTGGTGCCAATCCGCTCGACTGTGCCCGAAAACCCTTCGATGTCAATGACGTCACCAACGCGGTACTGGTTTTCAGAAATAATGAATATGCCTGACAAAAAGTCTTTTATCAGCGACTGCGCGCCAAACCCCAAAGCCACGCCTATAATACCAGCACTCGCGAACAGCGGAGCCATAGCCGTACCGATATTTGGGAAAAAGACGGCCAGCAGGGCATATAACACCGTGAAGAAAATGACGATCCGCCAAACGCTAACGAACAACCCGACCAACGTCTTTTGTCGTTTCTCGATATCTTTTTTGTGCCAAGCCCGGTGACGGGCGCCTTTGACGGCGCGTTTAACGATAAAGGCGACAATCCGCGTACCGGCGAAGTAGGCGATTAATGCTGCGGCAAAAATGACGACGAGTTCGAACCAATTATCCTGTAGCCAGGTGCCGAGTGTCGAGAGTAGCTGTTGGTTTTTGAAGGGGTCCATATGTGGTAGTATAGCACTAGCAATAGGTGGCAGGAAAAATGAGCAGGGCTCATTTTTTTGTCCGAATGCGAAATGATAAGTCCATAGAACTGCACGCCATATGAAAGTGTTCTCATCGCTCAATGACCCCGAGATCATCCGCTTACTTAAGTCGGGCGGTATTGGTGTTATTCGGACTGATACGCTTTATGGCTTGGTTGGTCGGGCCGACGATGAGGTAGCCGTGCAGCGGATTTATGACCTGAAGCACCGAGACGAAGCTAAATCTCCCATTGTGCTCATTGGCCTGACCGATCAGGTATATGATGAACCGACCGAACAAGCGAAGCACGTCATAGCCGGTTCATGGCCTGGTAAAATTAGCATTATTTTACCGTCTGAAAACGCGCCGGAATGGATTCGCCGCGACAACGCTTCGGTAGCTTATCGGCTGCCGGACGATGTGGCATTGCGGCAGCTACTTAGAAATACCGGGCCACTCGTCGCGCCAAGCGCCAACCCCGAAGGCGAGGAGCCGGCAATGGATATTCATCAGGCAGCGGCGTACTTTGGTAGCGGTGTAGATTTTTATGTCGACGGCGGTACGGTGACTGACAGCACGCCGTCGCAGCTTATACGGGTCGCGCCGGATGGGCATACGGAACGACTTCGATGATCAATCCAAACGATTTTGTTATTACTCGCCGACGAAAAAAGTACAAATTCGCAAAATTCGCCAACTCGCCGCTTTGTTTCGAACTAGATGAGTGGGAAAAGACATCCGTCGATGTGATTGAAGTCGGTGCAGGCACAGGCTTATTCAGTGTCGAACTGGCCGAGCGTTACCCGAATAAGCAATTCGTGGCAGTCGATGTCAAAGCCGACAGGCTGCAAAAAGGTGCGTATGAGGCTGCGGCCCGAGGCCTAACCAATATCAGGTTTCTTCGCGCCCGGGCCGACCAGCTGGCCGATTGTTTTATCGAACACTCAGCCCAGACAATCTGGCTTACATTCCCAGACCCATTCCCGCGTAAGCGTTCAAGCGGTCGGCGAATGACGCATCCGACTTTCTTGAATATTTACCGAACCCTGCTCGTTAGTGACGGTTCGTTCATACTTAAGCACGATTCACGCGACTTCTTTTTGTGGAGCTTAGAACAGCTGGTACACGAACAGTGGCTTATTCAAGAACTCACATTCGATCTTCACGATTCCGAACTTGCTTCCGACTACAAAATCATGACGACCTACGAGGCGCGTTGGACCGACGAAGGACGGACCACAAACCTGGTACGAGCGACCCCGATGATACAATAAGACTGAATGAAAGCTTCCAAATGGTTCTTAGTGGCGCTTGTCGCCGTCATGTTGGCTGCCCCGAACGCGACGATCATACGCAGTACGGTGCTACATGCTGACCCGTACTATTTCACGATGTGTCGCTTCATTTTAATCGGGCTCGTTTGTCTGCCGTTCATGATTCGAGGCCGAAAAGCACTGCTTGCGGCAAAGGCCCGGCGTGATGTCTTGATTACTAGTATTGCGCTTAGCGTTGCTCTTATTGCATATGCGCTAGCCATCCTACACAGCCAGGCAAGCTACGTGTCGATTGTCACATTGGCTACGCCAATCATCTTCATCGCGCTTTCAACCAAAGTATTTCACGAAAATTTCAACCGTCGCATGGCAGCCGGTATAACGTTGGCCATGATCGGAGCTATGACATTAGTCATACTGCCAATCGCTTTAAGTCAGAACGGTACGGCTTTTTACCCGCTGGCGACGGCACTGGCGCTAATCAATTGCGTCACGTATACCATTGCTATTATTTTTATGCGCCGGGCAAACGAGCGTGGCGTTACCATGTCTGATGTCATAGGTACAAGCGCCTGGTTTGCGGTTGCGGTCAGCTTGGTACTGTTCCTGCTGTTTGGCAACAAAGCTGATACGCCGACGGATATGCCATATTGGTTGGCTGTCGGCTATTCCGGTATTGTTGTAGCCCTGATCGGCAGGGCACTGAACGTCTGGTCGTACGAGCGCGTGGGCGGTGCTGTTATGAGCGCGCTTGGCTACCTCGAAACATTCGTCGCTATTTTGATTCCGGTCGTCGTGCTGAACGAAAAACTGTCGCCCGAAATGGTTATCGGTGGCGTGCTGATTTTGTTCGGAGTTTATATCGTTGAACATCATAAACACCCGCATGCTAAGCACCACATTAGCTTACGGCATCAATAAGAAAGGACAAACATAATGCAAATTTCAGACTACTCATCACAAGCAATATCAACTGACCTATACGACAAAGAAGGCCAGCCAATCGATTCGCACGCTATGCTCGAAAAAGTCTTCGGACTGGTTGGCGAGGCAGGTGAGGTGGCTGAAAAGTTCAAAAAAATCCTGCGCGACAAAGACGGAGTCGCCACCGATGAAGACAAAAAAGAGCTCATGAAAGAGCTGGGTGACGTGCTATGGTATGTCAATTCGGTCGGCATTTACCTCGGCTACTCGCTTGAAGAAATCGCCCAGACTAATTTGGACAAGGTCCTTAGTCGCAAAGAACGCGGCCTCACAAAGGGCAGCGGCGACAACCGCTAATCGGTCAGTTGTTTTTGCAGGCGTGACCGGACCCAGCCGTCAACCGATCCGGCACCCATGACCAGCACAAGGTCGCCGTTTGCTCGGTGAAGTTCAAGCATGGTCCATAGCTCATCGTCCATGTCGGCGATGAGAACGGCGTCTTTGTTGCTAATATCTGCCGTCAGCTCCTGCGGAGTTAGGACGGTCAGGTCAGGGTCTTCGCGGCTAAGGTAGGTCGGAAGCCAGTACACTTTTTCGGCGTCTTTGAAGCAGTTACGATACAACCCTTTAATTTCGTACTGACGGATATTTTGGTGTGGCTGGTAGACCAGAACGACCCGATTAGATACTTCGCGGGCCATCTGTAACGTAGCCGCAATCTCGGTCGGGTGATGACCGTAGTCGCTGTACAGGTTGTCGCCTAGTTTTTCAAACCGCCTGTTGGTGCCGGGGAAAGATTCCAGCAGGGATGCATCGTGGTCGAAGCCCAAATATTCCAACGCTTTCAATACTAAGGTTGCGTTCAGTCGGTAATGCTCACCAGCTAACTTAACTGGCGCGACTTCATTGTCCTGCAGCTGCCATAACGTGTCGCTCGGCACATCAGGCAGCTGCTTCAAGTCATGCCGCCAGCCAATGCCATGCTTCGATTGCTTCAGGAATTGGCTGAACGCTTGTCGGTAATTTTCTTTTGTCGGGTAAGTATCGCTATGGTCGTAACCTAGCGACGTAACGAGCGCGAGTTCCGGCGAAAAGTGCAAAAAGTTGCGGTCAAACTCGTCGCATTCGTACACGAAGTATTCGCTGTCCGGTTCGTAGTGGCCACTTGGACCAAAACTGATAGTCGTGCCAATCGAGTAACTAACGGGTATTCCAAGCTGCTTGAGTGCCCACACCAGCATGCCTGTTGTGGTGGTCTTGCCGTGTGTGCCGCTGACCGCGACTAGTTTCAGATTTTTTTCTTGAATGATTTGCGCCAACAGTTCGTCGCGCTTGACTGCCCTAATGCCAAGTTCATGTGCCTTTACCAATTCGGGATGGGTTGGTGGCAGGGCAGCCGTGTAAACGAGCAGGTCAATCGGCTGCTTTTGGTGTGACTGCTCAAAGAATCCGTCGCCTTGACCGATATGCACCGGAATACCTTGGCTGGTAAGCGCCTCGGTCGTCATACCGGCTGCCGCGTCGCTCCCGCTGACAGTATGGCCGGCGTCATAGGCCAGTTGGGCCAAGGGGCCAAGACCAACGCCGCCAATGCCCGAGAAGAAAATGTTCATACCGTAAGTATATAGAATCAACCCTAAAGAACCAAAGACGCTCATGCTATACTAAAGCCAGTTTATATAGGGTGAGGTAACGCTTTAAACAGGTGGCAGACAAACGGAACATCAGGCGCGGGATCGGCTGGTTGCAACGCGTACGGACGTGGCAGCTAGTGCTGATATTGGTGGTGCTTGCCTTGATTACCGCCACGTTCCTGCGCCTTAATAATATCGGCATGATCGAACGTCGTACCGCCGTGTTCAGTGCTGACAAAACCGGCGACCAAGAAACTATTCGGGCCCGTTTGTTCGACCTACAGCGCTATACGGCAGGCCATATGAACGCCGATAGCGGCACGATCTACCTCGAAGCCCAGTACCGCCGCGACACCCAGGCTGCTATTGAAGCAGCGAGCGCCAGGGATTCGGGCAACAATATCAACCAAAAGGCAGACCAAGCCTGCAAAGCCCAGTTTGGCGGTTATTCTCAGGCCTACGTACAGTGTTTCGCCAGTGAGCTGGCCAAGTATCCAGCCGGTGCAAACGAACCTGACAAAGCGAATTTGCCGAACCCTGCGCTTTACCGTCACGACTTCTCAAGCCCGGCGTGGTCCCCTGATTTTGCCGGCTTCAGCCTGCTTATCTGCGTACTTCTGACCATTGTTATTGTGGCGCGTCTGCTGGCCTTGGCGCTGCTTCGGGCATTGCTCCACCGTCACTATGCCCGCGTTTAGGTGTTGACAGAGGCCACCCCTTAGGCGTACGCTTACTCTTGTAAGAACTAATAGGAGGTATAAGACCAATGGCTTACAAGCACACAAACTCGAAGGGCATCACATACTACTTGCACAAAACCGAAGTAACCCTTCGCGGTGGAAAGCCACAAACAATCTACTTCTTTGCCAAGGTAGAGAAGAACGCTAAAGGTACCCCAGTAGACCTACCTGAAGACCGCGTTGTCAAGGAAAACCCACGCAACGGTTTCCTGACTGTTTCTAAAAAGAAATAGTATTTGAAATGTATAAGATGCCGCCCGTTTGGGCGGTTTTTCTTTGGTAGATAAGGGTAAACCTTGTTGAAAACATTCTGTGTTTCAACTGGTAAAAATTACCATTGAAACATAAGCGGCAATAATGCTACAGTAGTATCAAACAAACAGGTGCCAAAAATGCCTCGCAGTACGACGAGGGTTGTGGCCCGCAGTAGCCCATCCCTCTCGGCGGGGCTTTTTTGTTGATCTTTGTCATTTACGCCCCAGGGCCGAGTGCTACAATGTACAGTGTGGAACCGATGGTAAAGGTTGAGGGGTTGGTCAAAACGTATAGCGGTCGCAATGTCGTCGACAATATTAGTTTTGACGTGAAACCCGGCGAGGTATTCGGAATCTTAGGACCGAATGGGGCAGGTAAAACCACGACGCTCGAAATGCTCGAAGCGCTGCGTCCCATTGACGGCGGCACCGCCACAATAGCTGGTATTGATGTCGCAAAGCGACCATACGACATTCGCTCGATTATCGGTGTGCAGCCGCAAAGTCCTAGTTTTCAAGACAAAACTAAGCTGACAGAGCTTTTGCAGTTATTCGCGGCCGCCTACGGCCTGAGTGTCGATACTCATAAGCACCTAGCGTCCGTGCAGCTTGAAGACAAAGCAAACAGCTATGTCGAGCAACTCTCGGGTGGTCAGCGACAACGCTTTTCAATCGCTGCTGCGCTGGTCCATGAGCCAAAGGTTTTCTTTTTAGACGAACCGACCACGGGCCTCGACCCGCAAGCGCGCCGCAACCTGTGGGATCTAGTGCGACAAATTCAAAAACATGGTGTCACGGTTGTCATTACCACCCACTACATGGACGAAGCTGAACTGCTTTGTGACCGGATTGCCGTTATGGACAATGGCAAGATTATCGCACTCGACAGCCCTAAGAATTTGGTCAAAAACCTACTTAAAAAAGGCTTCAAAAAGGAGCAGACAGTTCAGCAGGCTAACCTAGAAGACGTCTTTATTGATTTAACCGGAAAGGCGCTACGGGACTAATATGAAACAACTCCGTCCTATTCTGGTATTCGCCCTTATCGATATTAAGCGTTCGTTCCGTGACAAGACGGCACTGTTCTTCGTTTTCGTATTTCCACTTATCTTTTTGTTCGTATTCGGCGGCATATTCGGCGGTTCAAACGGCCCATCGTTCAACGTGGCACTACTTAACAAGTCAGACAACTCATTTTCCAAAGAATTTGTAAAAAACGCCCAAAAAGACGACCTGATCAAAGTAAATAAAGACATCAAAACGGAGGCGGATGCACGCGAAAAAATGAAACGCGGCGAAGTCGACGCGATTATTAAACTGCCCGAATCGTTCGGCACGGTAAAAGCTAACCAGCAATACCCAAGCGGGCAGGCTGAAATTGTTGTTGACCAAAACTCTGCCCAGGCAGGGGCGACCTTAAAATCAATCTTCGACGCCATCTTCAATGGGGTTAACCAAGACCTCACCAAAGCTCCGTCACCTTTCACGGCCAAACTGACGGTATCAAAGGAGCAGGGGTTGAACCAGTTTGACTACACGTTCTCAGGATTACTTGGTTTCACCATCCTAAGCCTTGGTATCTTCGGGCCGACCAGCGTGTTCCCCCGCATGAAACAACAGGGAATTCTGCGACGGTACCACACAACGACCCTGCGTGTGTGGCAGTATTTCTTAGCCAACGTTCTTAGCCAAATGTTCATTGGGGTACTTTCGGTGGCACTCATGTTCGCAGTGGCACTGACGTTCTTCGACCTCAATATGCGCGGCGATTACTTTACTATCCTGGTAGTGGTACTTCTGGGCACGGCTACCATGTTCGGTGTCGGTCTGGCAATTGGCGGATGGGCTAAGAACGAAAACCAGGCAGCACCGCTCGGCAATCTGATCACTTTCCCAATGATGTTCCTGTCGGGCACGTTCTTCCCACGTTTCCTAATGCCGGAATGGCTGCAGGGTATCTCAGGTGTATTGCCGCTTACGCCCATCGTCGATGCACTGCGGTTCGTCGTTACCGAAGGCCGAAACCTAGTCGAAATTGGACCAGAACTCGGACTTACAGCTCTTTGGCTGGTAGTTATCTATGTCATTGCCTTCAAGGTCTTCCGCTGGGAGTAGTTGACAATTTATACCGTTTATGGTAATATTGAGGTATGAACCACCTCAACGAACGGTCTCATAATTTCGGCGTCGACAACGAAGGCGAAATTGTTCCTGTTGAGGATTACTCAGACCTTCCAGTCGCGAACGAATCGATCGTTCAGGGTATGGACAACTTAGCGCATGCTCGACGCATGCAAGAAATCGAAAACTCGGCCGAATTCCAAGCTGACGCCAAGCGTGCTCGCGAACAGGCCGTCATTAACGATGGTATGCGTGCCCCTGGTGTGTACGTGACGCTTGAGCAGCGATACCAGGACGAACTCGACCTAATGAATCTTATTAGTGGCGCTAACCAACGTGGTGGCAAAAAGCGCGGTGTTCCAGGCGGCTTTGAAGTTGCTCACCGTACCCACCCAGAAATACTTGACCGTTATGGTCCGCAGCTGCCGAACGTCGCCGAAGGCGCACGTCGCAATCACCGTCGTATGGTGAACCGTGACTCGCTTGATGTCTATCATGCCAGAGAGCTTATTGAAGCCGGTATTGGCGACAAAGAAGAAATCGAGTTCGACGCCCGAACCATGATGTTAAATGCTTACCGCAACCGTTACTACGGTAGCCCTGAAAAAGACCGCCTGCGGCAGGCTCGCCGCCGATACCTACGAAAAAAGCTTGCCGAATACGCAAGCAAATAAATCAATTTGGTGGGGGTGGATGGGATCGAACCATCGACCAACAGGTTATGAGCCCGCTGCTCTAACCCCTGAGCTACACCCCCGAGGCTACCGAGCTATTATAGCGTAATTAACCGAGGTGGGCTATAATGCGTCCAAGAGAAGGCGCTAAAGCCACCATGCAAAATAGAAACCTCAACCGACTGTACTACCATGTACGCCACCATTACTTCACCACGAATAACCTTGTCGTGGTGATTGGTCTATTGGTTGCGGCCAGCTGGGCATGGGGGTCGGTGCAGGCAATGGAGCGTAACTATGCGCTTCAAAAAGAAGTCGATTACAAGCAGCGGCTATTGCAACTTGCAAAATTGGAGACACAAAAACTTCAGTACGAACGCAACTATTATAAAAGTGATGAATACAGGGAACTTGCCGTTCGTGAAAAACTTGGGCTGGTCAGTCCCGGCGAAAAAGTATTGATTTTGCCGCCGAATACCGCAGCCGCGTCGGCCAATGAAACCCAAGCAGCAGACACAGCGCCACGGCCAGTGCAGGAAAGCAATTTCCAGGCATGGGTGAACTTCCTGTTCGGCGGCGCGTACCGCAGCTTGCACCGGTAAGCCATCTCTGTTAGAATAGCTAAGCATTGCCGCGGGGTGGAGCAGTCTGGTCAGCTCGCGTGGCTCATAACCACGAGGTCAGAGGTTCAAATCCTCTCCCCGCAACCAAGAAATCACGGTCACCATTTGGTGGCCGTTATTTCTTTGGTTTTATCTAAGGCTTTGGTCTAAATGAACAGCCGTCGTCAAAAATCACACACGATACCATGTGGCAGGAGTAAAATGGTAACCATGAAACGAACAGAAAGATATATGTGGTGGACAATTGCTGGGGCGTCTTTGGTAGGGCTCGCGGCTTCATTAATACAAACGATAGAGCGCATACAGTACGCTGAGCATCCCGTTACCAGATTAACGTGTGACATTAACGCAATTTTTAGCTGTAGCAACGTATTTGCCGCGTGGCAATCATCGGTCTTCGGGTTTTCGAATTCGCTAATTTGTATGATGTTCTTCGCGCTGACGGCCGGGGTTGCTTTAGCAGCAGCTAACGGCACGGGCCTACATAAAACCCTGCGTCATACGTTCCACTTTTTTGCCGTATTCTTTTTGGGGTTTGGTGCCTGGTATTTATGGCAAAGCACCTACGTTATCGGATACATCTGCATTTTCTGTTTGTTCTGCTACGCAGCGGTCATCGCGATGAACTGGGCATGGTTCCGTTTGCAGTACGACAAGCTACCGGTAGGTGACCGGACTCGTCGCAAGCTTGGTGCATTCGTGAAAGCCGGTGGCGATACGGTCGTTGCAGTCGCATGGGCGCTGGCCATTATCGCCATGATGGTTATCAAGTTCGGAACAAACTAGTCTTTGATTTTTAGCACAATCTTGCCGCGCACCAAGCCCTCTTCTTTTGCCTTGAAGGCGGCTTGAATTTCGTCGAGCGAAAAGACTTTATCGACTTGCGGGGCAACTACGCCGTCTTCAATCAGGCTTCGTAGCTTGTTCAGCCGGTCGGTGTTGACGTGGGTTTGTTGCATAAGGGCGGTAATGCCGAGCTCGGTCGCTTTGGCTTCGTCTGGTGCAGCGATCATTGAAACGGCAGTGCCACCACTTTTTAGAATGGTGAAAGTTTTTGCAAACTCGTCACCACCGACTGTGTCGAACACGGCATCGAAACCAGACAACTTAGTAGAAAAATCTTCGGACGTAAAGTCGATGACTTCGTCGGCACCAAGTTTTTTCACCATGTCGATTTGTTCGCCGGTTGCGGTGGTTGCCACGTATGCGCCAATGTTTTTAGCGACCTGAATAGCGATTGAGCCAATCCCACCACCACCGCCGTGAATGAACAGCTTTTGACTTGGCTGCAGGTTAATGTGTTCGGTTAGAGCTTGCAGCGCGCTGACTCCTACGAGCGGCAGGGAAGCGGCTTCCAGGTAGTCTAAGTTAGACGGCATGGCTGCAAGTCCACCGGCCTTAGCAGCTGTGAATTCGGCGAATGCGCCGCTGTTTCCAGCGACCACATTGGCTTGGCCGTATACTTTGTCGCCGATGGCGAAGCCATCGACGCCGTCGCCAATCTCGACCACGTCGCCAGCAATGTCGCCGCCTAGTGTGACCGGTAGTTCAAGCGGAATCGCGTCTTTCATGTAGCCTTCGCGGATAGTTTTGTCGAATGGGTTAATGCTTGACGCACGGACCTCTACCAACAGCTGGCCATCGCCTGCGATTGGCGTATCAATTTCTGCGATTTGTACGACGTCTGCGTTTCCATATTCGTTAATCCGTGCTGCCTTCATGGTCCCTCCGTTACTATAACTTGTATAGTAACCATTGTAATAGGGCAGTGCGATTATGGCAAGAAACAGCAGGATAAAAGATTACGAACTGATGCGGCCGGTGGCAACACGTACCGCTTCGCTCCAGCTAAGGAAGGCATGAGGGGTGGCTGACACCTGGGCGGCTGTCAGCTTGTATTTAACGGCAAGCGCCAGCTCATGAATGATTTCGGCAGCATGTGGTGCAACGACCGTCGCGCCAAGCAGTACGCCGTTCTTGTCGGTAATGACTTTTACGAACCCGTCACGGAAGTCGCTGGTATTGCTGCGGGCAATCATATTAAGCGGTGCGATTGATTTTTTGATGGTCAAATCACGCTTAATACAGTCGTCTTCGGAAAGCCCGACTGATGCGACGCCAGGGTAACTGAACGTAAGTCGAGGGGTAGCAGTGTAGTCCGGCGAGATCTTTTGTTTGTTCAAAATGTTATGCGCGGCCACGCGGCTTTCAAGCAGAGCGGTGTGCGTGTGGCTGCTGTGACCCAATACGTCACCGGCGGCATAAATATGACGAGAGCTGGTTTGCAGATGCGAATTGACCTCGATACCTTTAGGGGTGTACGCAACACTGGCGTTTTCAAGTCCAAGGTCGACATTCGGACGACGCCCAGTTGCGATTAAAATCTCGTCGACCTGTACGGTCCGTTCAACACCCCCGCGGGTAAAAGTTACTTTTTTACGAAGCGCTTGACGCTGCACGCTCAAAATACGCGTCTGGGTGAGTACGCTAACACCTTTGTCTTCGCTAAGCAGCCGTTCCATGAGTATGCCGACTTCTTCGTCTTCTTTCGGAAGCAGGCGGGCGGCCACTTCGGACAAGTAAACCTTCGTGCCAAAGATCGCCATCATCTGCGCGATCTCGACACCGTTCGTGCCACCGCCAATGATAAACAGGCTTTTGGGTGGCCGAATTGATTCAAGCAAAGTGCGCGGTGTTAGGTAGCCGGCGTCCATGAGACCTGGAACGTCGGGCATGACCCAGTGTGAACCAGTAGCAATGACAAAGTATTCGGCCGATAGGTGCCGCCGGTTAACGCTGATTTCATTCGGGCTCAAAAAGTGGGCAGGGGAGTTGAACGTGGCAATACCTTCGTTTTCGTAGAACTTGCGGTTACCGCCGGCACCCGTACGCTTAACAGCCAGATCTTTCCAAGCGCGTAAGCTGGGGTAATTGTAACCAAGTGTGCCCGAACGCAGCCCGAACCGTGAACCTTCGCGGGCTTCGTCGTACAGATGTGCCGCGTGCAGCAATGACTTGGTTGGAACGTCGCTCCAATTTGGCGAATCGCCACCGAACGTGTCGGCTTCGACAATAGCTACGCGAAGACCGCGCCGAGCAGCGATGCTTGCTGCCGCGCTACCACCAGCGCCGCTGCCAATGACGATGAGGTCGAAGTCGAATCGTACTTTCTTAGCCATAAAATTACTCCTTACAGCACAAGCCGGTGATGTTTGTATAGGTACGCGGCTTCGGGATGAATCAGTTCAAGGTGCCGCGAAGCAACTCGTCTAAGGTCATCTGATGTGATTTCAGGGCGTGTCTCACACCAGCCAAGTACCACGCTGCACACTGACGATGCCGCTGTTTCAGCCATGCCGTGGGGACTGCGGACGCTTAGACAAGCCGCGAGCACGCTGGCGTGCAGCTTTTCACGGTCGAACCGTTCGGTTGCGCGTGCACCGCCGCGCTTCACTACGTCAATAAGCGGTTTTTGCATGCTAAATACTCCCCGCCGCGGCAAGCACCGTCGGCTGCAATACTTGGTCGACATAGACGTAAAAGCCAAGCACGATAAGAGCGCCGCCGGCGATAAACTGCATGAATGTTTTGTTTTCTTCGCGCCAGCGTTGAATCCGGCTAATTTTGTGGCCACTGCCAATTAATCCGTTGACCACAAGAAGAGGAAAGAGCGAAAGGGCAGTGTAGAGCAGAATTCCAAGCAGTTGCATGCCTGGGTCAAGCTTGACGAGCACCAGGGCGCTCACCAGGACGGGTGCAAATATGAACAGTAGTTCGGCAATAACGCTCGAAAGCCCTAGTCCAAACGCTTCGGGTGCCTGCTTGGTCGCTTTGGTGCGGTCTGACAGATAGCGCGCCATTCCCCGTGGAAGCCATAGGGAAGTCCCCTGCTCTTTTCTGTAGTAAAAAATCCATACGGCAATACCAAGGCCGAACAACAGTCCGCAGACTGCGACCCACATAACGGAAAGGTCAACAAACGCAGACTTGACCTGCACGAATAAGGCCGCCGTCGACAGCAACAAGACGGTCATAACCATAACGCCAAGCGTAAAGGCGTTGGTAAGGCCCAGTAGACGCGCGTGTGAACGCTTAGCACCGATGGTATGGCTCGACAGAAGCGTCAACATGCTGACACTAAGCTGGAAGCTGGCGTGGATAAGGGCTGCGACCGCGACGATCACAAGCGAGTCAAATGTGTTCATACTGTTTGGTTTTTAGGTATAATCCTACGTTATTTATACCATAAGCGTATCTGTAAACGCAAAAAACACGAAGAAAGTGTCAAAAAGGTATTGCTTTTTTTCAACGTTTATGCTTAAATAATATTACAACCAAACAAAACCAACAAATGTAAAGGAATCCACCACGATGGAAACAACAACATTCAACCCAGAAAGCGCCAGCTGGAATCAAGCACGAAGCACAGAACAGCTACGCGGATTTGTTGCCTCTAAATTAGCCTCTCTTACTGATATCGAACTATAGAAAATCAGAACGATACGAAAACAAACGGTAGAAGTAAGAAATAATTAATTAACCGAACGGTTAAGTGTGAATAGCTTACCGATTCCAATCGTAATCAAACCATAAATAATAATCGCCACAAGCGCACTTGTTTCAAAGTACGCTACCCCGAATGTCGGTTCCCCGAAAATTCCTGAGAATGGCGCTACGAGTACGGTCGTTAAATCATAAATAAAGTCCACAAATCCGCTGCCACGGTTAGCCCCGAGCAGTAGGAATATGAACCGAAGGGCAATTAGCGCGATAATAAAGCCGCCAATCCAATACACGGCACGTCGGGCAACAACCGCACCGGAAACAGATGTACGAGTAGTCGTTCGACGAGCTTCGGATGGTTCGTCGGCAACCGTCCTAGTAGTAGTTTGTTCTTCTTGCATACAGCTGACCTCCTGCTTAGTGGTGCAGTAAGTATAGCGCCGGTGAAAAAAATTAATAATGAAAAAAATTACATTTAACTGTTTGGTTTAATAAAGCGGCATGAATGGTATATAGAAGGATAGGACTTTAATCGCTGCCGCGTCGGGCAACTTCCCTTCCTCACCCCTGGAAAGTAAGCTAGATATTTGCTACAATCTTCCAGGTAGCCATTTGGCAGCGTAGCTCAGTTGGTTAGAGCGTAGGACTCATAAGCCTAAGGTCGCTGGTTCAATCCCAGCCGCTGCTACCACGTGAATATCAAGAGAACCTCGGACTATTCCGAGATTCTTTTATACTGAGAACATGAAACAGGTTATTCTTGCCAGTCAATCTTCGCGCCGCAGTGCCCTACTACGTGCGATGGGCGTGACGTTTGATACGATTCCGAGCCGGTTTGACGAAAAGCTTGATAACACTCGGGACCCAGTCGTTGTTGCCAAAGAACTGGCACTAGGAAAAGCAATTGACGTGGCAAAAAACTACCCTGACGCATATGTGATTGGCAGTGACACGATAGTGACTATTGAAGGTCGCCAGCTTGAAAAACCAATATCGCCAGAAAATGCCCACGAAATGTTGAAGGATTTGGCAGGTAAGACAAACCATGTAACGACGGCCGTAGCGTTGGTGTGTATGAACGGCAATATACGATTGAGCGAGGCGGATACAACAGCCGTTCACTTTAAACCGTACGACGAAGCGGCGGTTGCGGCGTATGTAGCCACAGGCGATCCGATGGACAAAGCTGGTGCTTATGGAATTCAAAGTGGTGCTGGGCCACTTATTGAAAAGTACGATGGCAACTTTGATACAGTCATCGGGCTGCCAACCGGTGTACTGGCGGAACTACTTGAGAAGTGTGGCATAACAGCGACAGCGCTCACGGCTGACGAACAAGTTGAGCATGCTACGGCCTAAAGATATTGAAAATTAAATGCGGTGTCGATAAGTCATTTAACCAAATAGTTTAATGACATTTTGACACCGCAAGGCAAGAGGACTTATAATAAGTACTGACACGTAATACACACTAGCCCTTCCCTTTTGAAGGGGCAAAGCGTCCCTTACGATTTGTCATCCATTCATCGTCTTCGGATTTTCGCTAAGAAACGGGTGAAAAAACGGACGAACGACCAGTAACGTTTCTCTACAATATCAACCCGCTGAAAGCACAAGGCGTAGCCGAGCTTTAGGGGGAGGAGCGAATCTTTGGATTCACTCCAAAGATGAAGTGGAGGGGTGAGCCCCTCCCGGAGACTCTACTATGGATGACGAGACTTTTATAAACGAACGGGTGGACGTAGTGGCGACGTTCGGTACTGGCCTGAACCCCTGTGTGCCGATTAAATTCCGCCGCCGCAACGGCCGAGTGATAGAAATCAGCGAAATTGGCTTGCGGCACCCTACCATGCAGGGCAATCGCATGGTGCATATGTTCGACGTGACTGACGGAGGAGCCGACTACAGGCTGGAGTTCGACGCCGAACGGCTGACCTGGACGCTCGCTATGGAGGCCGACCACTCATGAGGAACGACTATAACGCCGCTCGGCCGACGGTAATCCACATTGACCTTAACAGCTGCTTCGCCACAGTTGAACAGCAAGCACGGCCACGACTGCGCGGCCGGCCGGTGGCGATCGTGAACCGCCGCACCGACACCACTATGATCGTGACCGCCAGTTACGAAGCCAAGGCGATGGGAGTGAAGTTGGGTATGCGGCTGCGTGACGCTAAGAAGCTGTGCCCGGACCTAATTGGACTCGAGAGCGACCCACCGAAATATCGTTATGTGTACCACCAGCTGATGCGGATTATGCAGGATTATTCGGCGCACGTACGCATGAAGAGCATTGACGAAGGCGTGATTGATTTTTCGGATTCGACGCTGGCCATGCAGAATCGTGACTTGGTGGATATAGGCTGGGAAATAAAGCAGCGGTTATGGAACGAGGTTGGTAGTGCAATGAACTGCAACGTTGGCATTGCTACTAATCGGTTTTTGGCGAAGACGGCCGCCAGTCTGCATAAACCGAACGGGCTGGATGTCATTACGGCCGACAACCTGCGCGAGGTATTTGGCACACTTGAACTGACCGACCTGACTGGTATTGCCGAGCAATTTGAAAAGCGGTTGAATGCGGTTGGGATTTTTACGCCCCTGCAGTTTTTGGATGCTGACCCGGTGCTGCTACAAAAGATGGTGTTTAAGAGCATTGTTGGGCTGGAATGGCACCAACGTCTGCGCGGTTGGGAAGTCGACAAACGTGACTTCCCTATACGCACGGCCGGGCGACAATACGTGCTGGACGGCTATAAAATGCCGCGAGCTGAAGTACTGAAACGCCTGCACCATTTGTGTGAAGAAACCGGGGCGAAAGTCCGGTCGCAGGGGTTGGTGGCGCGTGGCGTGTCGGTCCATGCGCGGAGCTATAGCGATACCGGTCGGGGGTGGCGTGGTTCGTATTGGCATGCTCGGCACATGGCAGCCGTGCCGTTCTTTTCGAACCAAGCGATCTTTGAACAGGCCAAGAAGTTATTTGAAGGCGCGCCGATGTTCGTGAAGGAAATCGGCGTGTCGTGTTACGAATTGAGCGAACCCGACGAGTCACAACTACATTTGTTCGGCGATGAGCTGGCACGCGACAAGTCGCTGACAAACGCGGTCGACCAAATTAATGGTCGCTACGGTAAACGGGTCATTCATTCTGCCGACACGTTGACTACTAGGATGGTGAAAGAAAAAATACCTTTTGGCAGCACTCGCTATCTGTAGCGGTATACTAAGATGCGTGAAGTATGTGGTTGCGGTTAGCGGAGGGGTGGACTCGGTGGCACTGCTGGATATGTTGGTGCGTTCCGGTGAGCACGAACTAGTGGTCGCGCATTTTGACCACGGTATACGGCAGGAATCGGATGACGACGCCCATTTTGTGGGTGGGTTGGCAAAACGGTACGGCCTTCCATTCGAGCTGGAACAGGGTGAACTTGGCGCGAGCGCCAATGAAGATACGGCGCGGAGTGCCCGATACGACTTTTTGCGGCGCATGGCCACAAAACACGGCGCGCGACTTGCGACAGCGCATCATATGGATGACGTGCTCGAAACGATCGTGATTAATCAGGTGCGGGGCACAGGGTGGCGCGGACTGGCAGTAATGAACGACCCTACAATCGACAGACTGTTACTTGACCGCACAAAAAAGCAGCTATACGACTATGCCGTGGCAAACGGACTGGAGTGGGTCGAAGATGCTACAAATACTTCGGACAAATACCTTCGTAACCGGGTTCGAAAACGATTGAATTTGCTCGATGACCAAGCAAAGAAAAAACTGATTGATATGTGGCAGCGGCAAACCCGACTTGCGTCCGATATTGACGGCGAAGCGGAGCGACTGGCCACGTCGTCGCGCTACTTTTTGACGATGATTGATGACGCGTCAGCATTAGAGCTACTCCGCGCCACACTAGCTGGCCAAGCACTCTCACTTGACCGTCCGAGACGACAACGGTTGCTCCATGCTGTCAAGACAGCCAAGGCTGGCAGTACGTTTGAACCAGGTGGCCACACGCTTGTCGAGTTCACGAAACGCGAGTTCATTGTCAAACACCCCTTATGACTGCTATATTTATAGGAGTGATTTCAAGGAGTAACTTGAGCATTCTGACTGAACAAGAAAGGACGATAATTTAACTTTATGGCTGCAAAGAAACCTTCATCTGGCAAACGTATGAGCAACATGGTGCGGCTTGGCTTGTTTTGGCTAGTGCTCGTCGCTTCGACGCTTGCTGTTATTGCTCTTACGTCTCCACAGGAAAGCCTGAAGCAGGTATCGCTCAAGAGCGTAACCGAACGGGCGAACAAGGGTGAAATTTCAAAAATCGAGATTGAAGGCGACGACGTGAAAGTCACGCCAAAAGGTCAAGACAAAGCGACAGAAAAGTCGACTAAAGAACCAAACTCAAGCATTTACGAGCAGGGGCTAAACAAAGACGCCAATGTCGACGTTAATATTAAGAAGCCGTCCGAGACTGGTAATGCTATTTGGGCGGCAACCAGCATTCTGCTGCCAGTTGTGCTAATCGGTCTGCTGTTCCTGTTCATGATGCGTCAGGCGCAGGGCCAGAACAACCAGGCGCTTGGGTTTGGTAAAAGCAAGGCAAAGCTGTACGGACTCGACAAAGAAAAGGTGGTGTTTGCTGATATCGCAGGTAACGATGCCGCCAAGCAAGACCTTGAAGAAGTCGTGGACTTTTTGAAGCACCCGAAGAAGTACCAGCAGCTTGGCGCCAAGATTCCAAAGGGCGTACTGCTTGTTGGAAGCCCAGGTACTGGTAAGACCATGCTGGCCCGCGCTGTCGCCGGTGAAGCCAATGTGCCGTTCTTTAGTATTTCGGGTTCCGAATTCGTTGAAATGTTCGTGGGTGTCGGAGCTAGCCGAGTGCGCGACCTGTTCGCCAAGGCTAAAAAGAATGCACCGGCCATTATTTTTATCGACGAAATCGATGCCGTTGGTCGTAAGCGAGGCAGCGGTATGGGTGGCGGACACGACGAACGCGAACAGACCCTGAACCAGATTCTAGTAGAAATGGATGGATTCGAAACCGGCACGAACGTCATTGTGCTTGCGGCCACCAACCGGGCCGACGTACTTGACCCTGCCCTGCTTCGTCCGGGACGGTTCGACCGCCGCACCAACATCATGCTGCCAGAGCGACGTGACCGCGAGGCGATTTTGAAAGTCCACTTTAAGAACAAGCCAACCGACCCAACCGTCAACCTGGACAAACTTGCCGCTAAGACAGCCGGTTCAAGTGGTGCCGACCTGGCCAACATTGCCAACGAAGCTGCCATTATCGCAGCGCGTCGTAACTCGAAGATGATTTCGAACAAGGATCTTACCGAAGCGTTTGAAAAAGTCGCCATCGGACCAGAACGTAAAGCCAAGGTTATGAACGACAAAGAAAAAGAGCTGACCGCCTACCATGAAGCCGGGCACGCTATTGTTGGCCACGTGCTGCCAGACAGCGACCCGGTACATAAGGTGACAATCATTCCGCGCGGTGGTACAGGCGGCGTGACATGGTTCTTGCCACCAGAGGACAAAAGCTATACGAACGTATATGAGTTCAAGGATATCTTGGCCCGGGCAATGGGTGGACGTGTGGCCGAAAAGATTAAGTACGGCAGTGACGGCATTACGACCGGTGCAGGTAGCGACCTGCGAAAGGCCACCGAAATTGCCCGCGATATGATTATCGAACAAGGTATGGGCAAGGGGCTTCGTGACCAGGTGTTCCACGACGACAACGGCGGCATGGTATTCGACAAGATTACCCACGAACGTCCGTATAGCGATGACACGGCACGTGAGATTGACCGCGAAGTCGAGAGTCTTATAAAAGAAGCTGCTCACCGGGCCGAGGTAGTGCTGACACACAACATGGCCAGCCTTGAAACGTTGGCCGCGGCACTTCTGAAGGAAGAAACGCTTGAAGAAGATATCGTGAACACCATTTTGAAAGATACGGTGCTACCAAAGGAAGTAATGCTCCACCCGGCAGCATAGGGAACAACTGATGGGCCGTGTCCAAAGCGTCGTCGCCAGAGCAAACCGCAAACTGACTGTACAGTTTGCGGCTATTCTGCTTTCAAGCGCATTGCTGGCGTCGATGGTGTTCGGTATTATTCGAATCCGTCTGCTGACCAACTTTTACTACGACACCTACCCTGTTGGACTAGACGCCTATAACGCTGCATTCTTACTACCGGACTTCATGTATTTCATCTTGGTGTCGGGAGCGCTGAGCGTCACATTTATACCGGTATTTAACCAGCGTATGGCGAGTGGTAACAAAAAATCCGCCTGGCGGCTTTCGACAAGCTTGGTCAATTTAATGGCACTCGCGACACTCGTTGCGAGCATACTTATTATCATTTTTGCCGAGCCACTCATTCGGTTCGTCATTGCTCCTGGCCTTAGCGAATCCGGTACGGCATTGGCTGTTAGCATGATGCGGGTTATTGCAGTCAACCCATTCCTGTTCGCTGTCGCAACGGTGATTGCCAGTATCCAACAGGCGGTCGGCCGGTTTACGTTTTATGCACTGGCGCCGATTATTTATAACCTGGGTATCATAACGGGGATATTGTTCTTTACCAACGGTATTAACATATTCGGCTGGCAAGTGTTCGATGGCGGCATCATGGGTGTAGCGCTTGGTGTCGTGTTCGGTTCGATCATGCAGCTTATCGTGAGTAGTATTGGGTTGATTGGCCTGGGCTTTGACTACAGGTTTAAGATTTACTGGAAAAACAAAGGCTTTCGTAAAGTGCTTAGCCTGCTTCCTGCCCGGTCGCTCGACCAAGGCATGGACTATGTCGTCGGAATTGTTGAAACCAACTTGGCGTCGCGCATGGCGGCAGGAACGCTGACGGCCTACAACTATGCGACGACGCTAATGATGGCCCCAATCAACTTAATCGGAGTTGCGATTTCAACCGCCGCATTCCCACAAATGACTGAGCGGCTGAGCGAAGGTAAGACAGAACTTTTTAAGTCAGAACTTCGTACGGTTCTGCGGGTGATCATATGGCTTAGCTTACCGGTCGCAATCATCACGTTCTTTACCCGTGGGTATGTCATTAGCTTCATTAAGAACGAAGGTGACCCGTTGATGGCCGGACTTTTGGGAGCGCTCACGACGGTGATACTATTTAGGTCTATTTACTATATTGCTGCCCGGACGTTTTACGCCCAGCAAGACACCAGGACGCCGCTTTATATTTCATTCTTTTCAATCGGCCTTAATATCGTTCTGGCTGTCACGTTCACGGCCGTACTGAACATGGGCGCGTATGGTTTAGCATGGGCGCAGTCGATTATGGCCGCGGTCGAAGTCGTCATTCTGTTCATTGTTATGTCAGTACGACTGGGCGGGCTGTTCGACCGGACATTCTGGAGTGGTGTTTGGCGTATGATGAGTGCTACTGGCTTTATGGCGATAGTTAGCTACTGTATGGTGCTTATTTTCCCGCTCCAAGCCGGGGCGAGCAGTAGTTTTTACTTTACCTTCCCGAAGTTCGTTCTCATCGTAGGAGTCAGTATTGTGGCGTACGTAGTGTTCAGCCGGCTGCTGAAGTTGCAAGAAGTAAATCCGATTATAAAGACGGTGAAGCGTTTTACGACTGGAAGCGTGCGCAGCTAACTTTATGGATCAGTCACATATCAGGAACTTCTGTATTATCGCGCACATTGACCATGGTAAGTCGACGCTTGCAGACCGGCTACTTGAAATCACCGGCACGGTCAATAAACGTGATATGAAAAGCCAGCTGCTCGACAGCATGGATTTAGAGCGCGAAAAAGGTATTACTATTAAACTAGCGCCGGTTCGTATGGAATACCAGGGGTACGAGCTGAACCTCATCGACACGCCAGGACACGTCGACTTTTCGTACGAAGTTAGCCGTAGCCTTGAAGCCTGCGAAGGTGCGATATTGGTCGTCGACGCGTCACAAGGAATCCAAGCCCAAACACTCGCTAACGTATATTTGGCAATGGCGGCCGAACTGACAATCATTCCGGTGCTTAATAAAGTTGACCTTCCGGCTGCAGACGTCGAAAAAGTCAGCGCGCAGGTTATTAATCTTTTGGGTTGCAATGAAGATGACATTTTAAAAATTAGTGCCAAGACGGGCGAGGGCGTACCGGCGCTGCTCGATGCCGTGATTGAAAATGTCGCGCCGCCAAGTGGCGCGAAGGACAGCGCGACGCGCGCATTGATATTTGACAGTTACTACGACGACTACCGCGGTGTCATTTTGTACACACGTCTGTTCGACGGCCAAATCAAAAAAGGCGATACGATTGAAATGCTTGCGACTGGCGCGAGCGGTCTAGCACTTGAAGTTGGGTCACTTTCGCCGACTATGCGGCCCAGTGATTCTCTTGGCACGGGCGAAATTGGCTATATTGTGACGAACTTGAAGACGACGCGCGATGCGCGGGTCGGCGACACGATAACAGTCAAGCGTTCTCACGCTGACCAGCCACTGCCAGGCTACAAGAACGTCAAGCCGTTTGTGTACGCCGGCTTCTTTCCAGTTTCCAACGAAGATTATGTCGAACTCAAAGAAGCGATTGAAAAGCTGAGTATGAGCGATTCGGCGTTGCAGTTCGAGCCAGAAAACTCACCGGTGCTTGGGTTCGGTGTCCGCATTGGATTCCTTGGGCTACTTCATATGGACATCGTGCGCGAGCGGCTGGAGCGCGAATATAACCTTGACTTAGTTGTCACCAACCCAAGCACAGATTACCAAGTGACAATGACCGACGGTGAACAGGTCGACATAAAATCGGCTGCCGACCTTCCGCTAGTTACGAAGATTACTGAAATCCGTGAGCCATGGATTAACGGCGAAATCGTCGTTCCCGAACAATACATTGGCTCCGTCATTCAGCTCATTGTCAGTAAGCGTGGCAGGCAAAAGAACCTCAGCTATATAGATGAGCGTGCACTCATTAGCTTTGAAGCGCCACTGGCAAACCTGCTGACCGATTTTTATGACCAGCTAAAGAGTGTTACTTCAGGCTACGGTAGTTTTAACTACGAACTAAGCGAATACCGGGCTGAAGACTTGGTAAAAGTAGATTTTTACGTAGCCGGGGAGATTGTCGACGCTCTGTCTGTTATGGCGCACCGTTCCGAAAGCCAAAGTCTGGGCCGCGAAACGGTCAAAAAACTCAAAGAAGTCATCCCACGCCAGAATTTTCAGGTAAGTTTACAGGCGGCGATTGGTGGTAAATTTATTGCCCGCGAAGACGTCAGCGCTTACCGAAAAGACGTCACTACCGGCCTATACGGCGGCGACGTATCACGAAAAAAGAAAGTCCTTGCCAAACAAGCCAAAGGTAAAAAGCGCATGAAACGGTTCGGTAAAGTTGATATCCCGTCCGAGGCGTTTACCGTTATGCTGAAGCGCGACTAGAACCTAAAAGGTAATATAATCGCACTCAGCACGCTTTTAAATATCGCCTGACTTGCTTGTCCAAAGCCAGGCCAAAACCAATGCGGCTCGGATTGTACTATGTAGGTGCTAACGCCAGCACCACCGATAAGCAGTACGGCAATAATACCAAGACCAATAGAGACTTTAGTATTCGCCGGTACTTTTTTGAACACCAAAGCCGTCGATTGTAGCAGAACGATTCCTACGAGCGGCAAAAGTAAGAGCAGGTATCGACCGTTGATCGCAACTGGCTGAGCTGTTTTGACATAATCACCGTAAAGCTGCAATGACAGCACTCCCACGTATACTCCAATAAGTAGAATAGTGAGCCAACCGAACCACGTAACATTTCGTTTAACAGCCTGGACGACAAAACAGATTGCGCCAATCACTGTCAACACAACGTAGCCGAACACCACCACCGGCAGCGCAGGTTTGGTTTGAAAGTCGTTCGTTTTTCCCGCCAGCGCGAACGTCAGTCGCTCTGTCATACCGGGTAACCATTCGATTGCCATGTAAGCCGGGTATGAAAGTGGCTGGAACGACGGGCTACGATTGGCGGCATATGCACGATTGCGATTCCATGGTCCGTAGGCGGTGCACTCGTCTTCGGTAAAAACCTGTTCGCAAGAAGGTATAGCGCTTCCATAAGTCGCATGGTTGACAACGTAATGCGACGCAAAGAATATGCTTAACAACGCCAGCCCTATTAAGCCGCTTAAAGCCGGCACAGAGAAAGACGACAGTTGCTTTTTTACCATCGTACTGAATGCACGGAACGAATGTTTTTGGCGCTTAAAACTTACGACGACGAGTCCAACTGACCAAATGAACAATGACAGCGCAATAGGCAGGAATGCGTACTTAATAGACATACCAATAAGCACAGCTATTGCAAGCAGCCAGACTGACGCAAGCGGCAAAACACCATCTTTTCGTACCCGGTTAGTCATATCGACGATAAGATAAACCGACCAAGCGACTATGAGTAATAGCAGGTTGTCGTAATTTATCTGTGCTGCCAACATGATGAAGACAGGTATGAGCATGAACAGCCACAATCCCAAATTGACGATAACTTTGCCGACACCTGCGTTAAGAAAAGCTCGTCGGAAAACGAACAGGCTCGACACAACGAAGCCAAGGTTGAGTAGTCGGAGCAAAATAATAATGGTGGTATCGGAAAGTCCGAACCAGGCAAGCAGACGGTAAGGGAAGCTCATTACATAGTGGAACAGGTACGAGGGGTCGGCAGTTGCGGCGCCAAACTGTGCCATGTCGGATGTATGCTGAATGCCATAAGGTAACCAGCTAGTCGCGTAAATCTTAATAAGGCCATAATGAAATTCTTCGTCGAACGCCATAGGGTAAATGCTACTGACCGCAACCCAAAGTACAGACAGCACAAACAGACCAAGGGGTATATAAAAAGCCCAATTGGATAGAAGGAATGCAGTAAGACGCTTCATTGCCCTAAAGTATACCAGGTATCCTTATTGCCCGGCTTGTGACTTACGAACAACAGAGGTGACGTGCTATACTACAGCAAATGCACAAAACTTCTATCATCACTATCGCAGGAAAACCTGGGAGCGGTAAATCATCGACTTCAAAAGGCGTGGCCGCCAAATTAGACTACCGTCATTTTTCATCAGGCGACCTATTTAGGTCTATCGCGGCCGAACGAGGACTTGACGTAAAGAGCGCCAACCAACATGCCGAAAAGGAATCGAGTATCGACGACTTGGTCGACCAGCGTTTACAAGAAATTGGCCGAACCGATTCGGACATCGTGATCGATTCTCGGACGGCATGGCATTGGATGCCAAATTCATTTAAAGTCTACCTTGATTTGGATCTGAACATTGCGGCCAAGCGGATTATTATGGCATCGGACGAACGTCAGACGGCCAACGAATACATACCGGAAGATCACGAAGAATATGTCGAAGAACTGCAACAACGTCTGGATAGTGAAGCGCGACGCTACGAATCACTGTACGGCATCAATCCATACAATACGAGCAATTATGATCTTGTGATCGATACAGCAAAATATCCTATCGACGAAGTGGTCGACAAAATAGTTGATGCATATAAGACTTGGCTTGCGCAGTAACTGGCACTCATTGACGACGAGTGCCAAGCAGCGCTATAATAACGGCATGACAGAACGCCAAATCGCGATCTTGACCGCCATCATTGAACAATACGCCGAAGTCGCGTCGCCTGTAGGCAGCGTAACGCTGGCTAAGTTGTTCAATGTTTCGAGTGCTACTATTCGCAGTGAAATGGCCAAACTAGAAGAAGCCGGATTAATTACGCAACCACACACCAGTGCCGGCCGTGTTCCGACCGACGCAGGGTACCGTTTTTACGTGAACCTACTGACAAACCAACAGGAAGAACAGGCGAAGCTTGTCGATCGCAGTGCGAGAGCGATTGAAGCGCGCGTTTCTACGCACGGTAGTCGGGCTGACCGGGCAATTCGTTCAGCCGTTGACAGTCTTGTTGACCTGACTCAAAACTTAGGCCTTGCCACCATTGGCGACGAGCTATACCTGGCTGGTATGGGCAACCTATTTTCACAGCCAGAATTCATGGGTGGCGTGCATGCCCAGAACGTAGCGCGCCTGCTCGACAACCTGGAGCCGTGGCTACGTGAAGCTGCGCCGAACGAACCGCTGAACGTGTTCATCGGTAGCGAAAACCCGATTGGAAAAAGCAGCGGCGCCACGCTCATTATTAGCCGGTTCCGTTCGCCGTTTTCTGACAATAGCTATATAGGCGTGCTTGGACCAACGCGGCAAAGTTACGCCAGGGTCATGCGATTAGTTCGCCAAACCGGCGCCATGCTGGAGGAAGTTTTGTAGTGTCAAAGTCAAAGAAACAAGACGAACTTGAACAACAGGTAGCGGAACTGACCGCTGACCTACAGCGCACACGTGCCGACTTTGAGAATTTTCGAAAACGCGTCGAAGCCGAAAAAGAAATGGCTCGCGGGTCGGGTCGTGCCAATGCAATATTGAAGCTACTGCCGGTCGTTGACAATATTGAACGTGCCATTAGTCACCTGCCTGAAGAATTAAAAGATAACGCTTGGGCAACCAGCGTCGTTAAGCTCACCAAGAACCTAGAAAAATCACTTGGCGACATGGGCGTTGAACGAATCGATGCCAGCGCAGGAACCCCGTTCAATCCTGATCTACATGACGCGGTCCAATTCGACGACGAGGCCGATGGCGACCATGAAATCATTGCCGAAGAATTGCAGCCGGGATACAAAGTCGATGGCATCGTTATGCGGCCGAGTATGGTCAAGGTCACTAAGTCTGACCTCTCGTGATATAGTAAAAAGATACTATTTTTTAAGGGGGCATCTTTGCCTATGTCGAGTAATGACGCGATTGTCGTAAAAAATCTTATGAAATCCTACGGTAAAAACTCGGTCCTAAAAGGCCTTAATCTTACCGTCAAACGTGGAACAATGGTAGCGCTACTTGGTCCGAATGGTGCCGGTAAGACCACGACCGTTCGCATTATGAGCACGTTGCTTAATTTTGATGGCGGTAGCGTCAGTGTTGAGGGTAACGATGTTAAGTCTGACCCTGAAGCGGTCAAAAGCCTGATCGGCCTGACCGGCCAGTCAGCGGCAGTCGACGAAATTCTGACCGGGCGCGAAAACCTTATTATGATGGGGCAATTGTATCGATTGACGAAAAAAAGTGCCGTCGCCCGTGCAGATGAACTGCTTCGAGAATTCGATTTGGTTAATGCGGGCGGTCGCTCGGTTAAAACGTACTCTGGTGGTATGCGGCGTCGCCTTGACCTGGCAGTAAGCCTTATTGCAACGCCGCCGGTCATCTTTTTGGACGAGCCAACGACCGGACTTGATCCACGCTCACGACTTGCAATGTGGGCGATCATCAATCAGCTAAAAGCCGAAGGCAAGACGATCCTACTTACTACCCAGTACCTTGAAGAAGCCGACCAGCTGGCCGATAACATTGTTGTCATTGATGGGGGTAAAGTCATCGCCGAAGGTACTGCAAAAGAACTGAAAGCAAAAGTTGGGCGTGACAGGCTTGAACTGACATTCGCGAAAGAAAGCCAGCTAAAGGATGCCGTGAAGACACTCGGAAAATCGGTTATAGATAACGACGGACGTGAACTGACCGTGACTGTTATGATTGCCGATACCAACAAGGACGTTAAAGCTGCACTTACATCGCTCGAAAAAGCAAAAATTCCAATCGCGTCGATGGCCATTCATAAGCCAACGCTTGACGATGTGTTCTTAAGTTTGACTGGCAAAGCAAAAAAGTCAGCGCCTTCGAAAGGAAAGAAGTAATATGGATTCTAAGTCGACCGTAAAACTTGAGTTTTCCAAACAGCCGAAACCTCTGCTTGCTATAAAAGACTCGCTTCTGATGATTAAGCGCAGCTCGACGCACATTATTCGTAACCGCGACCAACTTATCGGTACGTTCTTTCAACCGATCATGTTCCTGGTGCTATTTACGGCCGTGTTCAACGCCGTTGGTTTGGCGCTTCCGAAGGGAATCGATTACCTTTCATTCCTGATGGCTGGAATTATCGTCCAGACCGTCGCCTTCGGTTCGACTACGACTTCGATTGCCGTCGCGAACGACTTGCAGCGCGGCATTGTCGACCGGTTCAAGAGTCTTCCTATGAGCAACCTTGCCGTTCTGAATGGTCACGTCATTTCAGATGTGTTCCGGAATGGGATTTCAACGATTGTCATGCTACTGACGGGTCTGCTGTTCGGCTTCCGGCCAGACGCAAGCTTTAGTGAATGGCTGGTCATCATCGGAATCCTTATGATCTTCACGCTGGCATTTAGTTGGCTTTCGGCAATCATGGGTGTACTTGCAGGCAGTGTAGAGGGCGTACAGTGGATGTCGTTCCTTATCGTATTCCCACTGACGTTCGCGTCGGGGGCATTCGCACCAACCGATTCATTAGCATCGTGGATCCGGCCATTCGCAGAGAACCAACCGATTACCCACGTCATTGAGGCGATCAGAAGTATGATGATCGGCACGCCAATAGGTGATCATGGCTGGCTTGCGCTCGTTTGGTCTGTGGGCATTATTATCGTCTGCATGCCGGTAGCAGCATACTTGTTCCGCAAGAAGACAATAAAAGTCTAATAACAGAGGTCCATTACACTATTAGCACTCTTGACACGAGAGTGCTAATTTGTATACAATAGAGGTAGTTTTGGCACTGTGCTACGAGGAGTGCTAAAATGAAATAAGACATTTCAACTACTTTTACGAACTGAAAGGGGAAGTATACATGGGTAAAATTATCGGAATCGACCTCGGTACCACAAACAGTGCCTTTGCCTACATGGTTGCCGGCAAACCGGAAGTCATTGCGAATGCCGAAGGCAACCGCACCACTCCAAGCGTTGTCGCTATCAACAAAAAAGGTGAACGCTTGGTTGGTCAAGTCGCACAGCGCCAACGCGTAACGAACGCCACAAACACTATTTACGGCGTGAAGCGTTTGATTGGTCGTAAGTTTAGCGACGACGAAGTCCAAAAAGACCACGACATCATGCCGTACAAGATCGTCAAAAAGGGTGATGGCGTAGCCGTAACCATGGGAGACAAAGACTACACCCCTGAAGAAGTCTCAGCCATGATCCTTGCAAAGATCAAAGCCGACGCCGAAGCATTCTTGGGAGAAAAGGTGACCGAAGCCGTCATTACGGTCCCGGCTTACTTTGATGACTCACAGCGCCAAGCAACCAAAGACGCAGGTAAGATCGCAGGTCTTGAAGTCAGACGAATCATTAACGAGCCGACTGCTGCCGCGCTTGCCTACGGATTAGATTCTAAGAAAGACGAAAAGATCGCCGTCTTCGACCTTGGTGGTGGAACGTTTGACGTATCTATTCTTGAACTTGGTGACGGCGTATTCGAAGTCCGCTCAACCAACGGCGACACTCACCTTGGTGGTGAAGACTTTGACAACCGAATCGTCAACCACTTCCTAGACGTGTTTAAGAACGAAGAAGGTGTCGACCTAAAGAGCGACAAAGCAGCCATGCAGCGCTTGAAAGACGAAGCCGAAAAAGCGAAGAAAGAACTTTCAAGCACGTCAGAATACGAAATCAACCTGCCATTCATCACAGCCGATGCCGATGGTCCAAAGCACTTCGAATACAAGCTGACCAAGAGTAAGCTTGAAGAACTGGTAAAAGACCTGATTGACCGTCTGGCTGACCCAGTCGAAAAAGCCCTCAAAGATGCTGGTGTCAAAGCTAGCGAAGTCGACGAAGTCGTACTGGTTGGTGGTATGACCCGTATGCCGGCTGTCGTTGAAAAAGTCAAAGCAATCTTTGGTAAAGACCCACTGAAGGGTGTGAACCCTGACGAAGTCGTTGCCATTGGCGCCGCTATTCAAGGTGGTGTGCTGCAGGGCGACGTCAAGGACGTACTGCTGCTCGACGTAACGCCACTTTCGCTTGGTATTGAAACTATGGGTGGTGTCACGACTAAGCTGATCGAACGAAACACGACCATTCCTACCAGTAAGAGCGAAACGTTCAGCACGGCCGCCGACAACCAGCCGCAAGTTGAAATTCACGTGCTGCAAGGTGAGCGCGAAATGGCCAGTGACAACAAGAGCCTGGGCAGATTTATCCTAGACGGCATCGCACCGGCTCCACGCGGCGTTCCGCAAATCGAAGTCACATTCAGTCTGGATGCTAACGGTATTTTGAACGTTACCGCCAAGGACAAAGGTACCGGTAAGGAAAACTCAGTCACCATTCAAGACAGCGGTAACATGAGCAAAGAAGACATTGAAAAGGCGCAAAAAGAAGCCGAAGCTCACGCCGACGAAGACAAGAAAAAGCGCGAGGCAGTCGACGCCCGTAATACATTAGAAAACGCCATTTACCAGGCCGAAAAAATGCCCGACGAATACAAGGACAAGATTTCGGACGACGACAAGAAGACGATCGTGGACGCCGTCGAAGAAGCCAAGAAAGTCAAAGAAGATGACTCGGCCGACAAGGACGCGCTTGAAGCCGCAGCCAAAAAGCTGAGCGACACGATCATGCCGATCGGCGCTAAGCTGTATGAGTCTGCCCAAAAGGATGAAGCACCTGCATCTGAAGAAGGCGACAAAAAATCCGACAAGGACGAGCCAGTCGAAGGTGAAGTCGTCGACGAAAAAGACAAGAAATAAACAGCTTTACCAAAAAGCAACGAGCCCCGCACTGAATAGTGCGGGGTTTTCGATTAGCTATACTTAACGGGCTCGCCGGTGCTTCAGCCGTGCGAGGTCGACGTACATGCCGGCCCATACCATGCCAGGGTCGCCGCGGTAGACAGGCGCGTAGTACCATGAGCCGTCTTTGTTTAGCATTTCAGGGAATATGCCGTGCTGTTCGATCATGCCTTTCGCGAATCGTTCGCGCTGAACCTTAAATTCCGGCCGGTTGAAGCGGCGGAGCGTATGCAGGTAAAACATACCGTGCCAGCTCCATAACGTGTAGCCTTCGTATTCAGGCATGAAGGGCGCGGTCATCCACCAGTGGTATTTGAATGCCTTTGGCTGCTTGGTGTAGATCATTGGGAACGGCTGGTCGTATTTTTCGTCCACAATATAGTCAAGCGTTGCGCCCGCCAATGCTTCGTCTTCAATAACGCCTAAGAAGAAGGGGAATAAGGCACATTCGGCGCTGAATGCATCGGTCGTACGGTCGGCATTAAAGTACTGGCCGTTCCAATAGCGTGTAATAAGTTCTTTTTGGTATTTTTGCAGCTTATAGGGGAAGTCCTGTAAACCAAGCTGCTCGACGCAGTATGCCATACGGCCAACCAGAGCGACGGCGTAGGCGCTGCGGTCATAGATTACTGCGTCACGCATCTCGGCAAATTTAATTGGACGGACATGACCAGTAGTGTCCAAGTATTTGCGTGTGTACTTGCGCAGTTCGTGTTCTAAGAAAGCACGCTCCGATTTGTTTAGATCGTAGCCGGAGACGTGAATACAGTGCAGCAACCAGGGTAACGTGTCGACGGCGTGCATTGGCGCGTTAAAGCAGTTGCCATGTTTGTCGATGCAGGTAGTAACCGTTGCAGAGCGGCGGTAGTGCATAAGCGCCCATTTAAGCGTGTGAAGAACATGTTTTTTGCGCCCCAGGCGCACCAAGCTTTCGGCAACGGTGCCAAAATCGCGCATCCAAAAAAAGTCAAAGTGGCCCAGCGACGTTTTATAAAAATCACCGGTCCATAACTCGTCGATTATTTGTTCGCAAATCTGCTCAGCATTACCATCAAACCGACGGATTTTACCAAAATACCGACCATACAGTTCGCGCCACTCAGCGCGGATGGTTCCGAAGATGCGACCAGTATGTTTGTTGAAACGCTGCGACAAAGTAGCCATTACCGCCAGTATACAGCATCATAACCCTTGTGCTTACCGGCCCTGACGTCTAGGATAGGAGATAATGGACATACAAAAAGAACTGGCCAAAATTTTTAAGGGTGAGTTAGAGGCCGACGAACAAACACGGGAATTCTATAGCCATGACGCGAGCTTGTTCGAATTGAAGCCTGATGTAGTTGGGTATCCAAAAGATGCCGACGACCTAAAGGCTGTGGTGAACTTTGTTAACCAGCACAAAAAAGCCAACCCGAACCTTAGTATTACTCCCCGCAGCCGTGGTACTGATATGTCTGGCGGCGCGATTGGTGACTCTATTCTGCTCGATGTGTCAAAGCACATGACCAAGCTTGTGAATGTTAGTAGCAAACAGGCGACCGTACAGCCAGGCATGATGTACAAGGATTTTGAAGTTGAGACACTGAAGCATGGAAGCCTGCTGCCAAGTTACCCGGCCAGCCGTGACATGGCATCTGTCGGCGGTATGTTCAGTAACAATGCCGGCGGTGAAAAATCGCTCGAATATGGCAAGACCGATAATTTTGTAACTGAGCTTAAAATGGTTTTAAGCGATGGCAACGAATACGTTGTAAAGCCACTCACCAAAGCCGAACTAGTCCGCAAAATGAGTCAAGGCGACTTTGAAGGCAACTTATACAAAAAGACATTCGAACTGTTGGACGAACACTACGACGAAATTCAGGCGGCCAAGCCGAATGTGTCGAAAGATTCAACTGGTTATCATTTATGGAATGTCTGGAACCGCGAAACAGGCATATTCGACCTGACCAAGCTGTTCGTTGGCGCCCAAGGAACGCTCGGCCTGATTTCGGAAGGCACGGTAAAACTGGTACCACATAGGGAGCACTCGGGACTGCTCGTTATGTTTCTGCGCGACATTGACGACCTTGGGGAGCTAATTCCAACTGTACTAAAACACAATCCTGCAACGTTCGAAAGTTTCGACGACAAGACGCTCTGGCTGTCGATTCGCTTTATGCCAAGTTTTTTGAAATTGCTCGGTCCGAAACGCTTTATACAACTACTCATCCACCTGATTCCTGACGGCTTACAGCTGTTGCATGGCATACCCAAGCTGGTGCTCATGGTCGAATTTAATGGTCACACCGAAGATGAAGTCCGTGAAAAAGTGAGAGCGCTTCACAAGGATCTTTCGCATAAACGTGCCAAATACGAGATCAACGGGTTTGAAGAAACGCCGACCGAAGGCAAAAGCGAAAAGTTTTGGGTTATGCGTCGCTACAGTTTTCAGCTGCTTAGAAGCAAAGTAAAAGACAAGCACACTGCGCCCTTCATTGACGATTTTGTAGTACCGCCAGTTCACTTGGCCGAGTTCTTGCCTAAGCTTCGTAAAATTATTAAAAAATACAAACTGTTCGCAACTATTGCCGGCCATATGGGCGACGGCAATTTCCATGTCATCCCGCTCATGAAGATTGAAGACCCGAAAGAGCGGGCGAAGTTAGAGCCGGCTATGAAGGAAGTCAACAACATGGTCATCCATTACGGCGGCAGTGTGTCGGGCGAGCACAACGACGGCATGATCCGCGGGCCATGGCTAAAAGAAATGTACGGCGAACAGGTGCTTGGTTACATGAAAGAAATCAAGCAACTGTATGACCCGCAGAATATCTTTAACCCGCACAAAAAGACGGACGCAACGTGGGAATTCAGTTTCTCACACATCCGCGATAGGTTCTAAATGCCAAGCCGGGCAGAAAAGAAAGAATTCGGCCGCTACAGCATAGTCGGGTTCGTTTCGACCTCGATTGATTACGGGCTGCTGAACGTGCTAACACATATCGTCGGGTTGCCGCTGGTTGTGTCGAATATCATATCGACATCCGTTTCGAGTTTGCTCAGTTACATCCTTAACCGGAATGTAGTGTTTAGGGACAAAGCACACGACGAGCTAAAGACCTTAGTTTTATATTTCGCATCGGTCGCCATTGGAATTTTCGTGCTTCAGAGCGCGGTGCTATTCGTATTGGGAAATGGAGTGCTTGAAGGTGTGTACAATAGCATCGGTGTGAAGGACAATGCCTTGAACGAACTACTGGCTACGAATACCGCAAAAGTCATAGCTGGATTTGGCACAATGGTATGGAATTTCTTGGTGCAACGCCGGTTCGTATTCGAATCACACGACCAATCCAACAATTAGCACTCTAGATTTTTGAGTGCTAGTTTACTATACTGATAACAGATGTCAAAACGAGATTATTACGAAGTCTTAGGTATTTCTAAAACAGCTAGCGCCGACGAAATAAAAAAGGCGTTCCGCAAGCTTGCCGTCAAATACCATCCCGACAAAGACGGCGGCGATGAAGCTAAGTTCAAAGAAGTGAATGAAGCCTACGAAGTCTTAAAAGACGCCCAAAAGCGCCAGAGGTACGATCAGTTCGGTCACGCAGGCGTCGGTGGTTCGTCGGGCGGTGGCTACAGCGGCGGCAATCCGTTCGAAGGCTTCAACGGCCAGGGCTTTGAATTCAATTTCGGTGACGGCGGCCTAGGAGACATTTTTGGTCAATTCTTCGGTGGTGGGCAGCAAAGCCGTGGGCCGGTGCGTGGCCGCGACGTCGAAACGCAGATCCAGCTGACATTCGAAGAAGCCATTTTTGGCATAGAGCGGCAAATGGCTTTCGACATGGAAGACGAGTGTTCGCACTGTCACGGCACGACCGTCGAACCTGGCTATGAACTTAAAACCTGTCCGACCTGTCATGGGGCTGGCCAGCAAACTCGCGTTATGAACACTATGTTCGGCGCCATTCAGCAGGCAGTCACCTGCGAAACCTGCAAAGGTCGTGGCAAAGTACCCGAAAAAGTCTGTACGGTTTGTCATGGTCGCGGAACCGAACGTCGTAAGCAAACGATCACGCTTAAAGTTCCAGCCGGTATAGACGACGGTGCAACGATTCGTCTAAAAGAACGCGGCGAAGCAACAGCAAACGGACCAAAGGGCGACCTATACGTTCACGTACGAGTGAAAGCACACAAAAAGTTTACCCGTGAAGGCGACTTAATTTTAAGCGAGCAACACATCGATATGGTAGACGCGGCACTTGGTACGGAAATAGACGTAGAGACTGTTGACGGTAAGGTGCGCATGAAGGTCCCGGCCGGCACCCAAAGTGGCACTGACTTCAAACTAAGCGGCCATGGCGTACCACATCTTCGCAGTGATCGCCGCGGTGCCCATATTGTACAGGTCATTGTTGATACACCAACGAAGCTCTCAAAAAAGCAAAAAGAAGCGCTTGAGGCATTTAAGTCCGGTACCAAAAAAGGGATATTTTCTTAAGAACCGAAAGCTTGCATTGCATTATAGCCATTTAGAGGTATAGTGTTTGCAATGGCGAGTGCCCGAGCATTCATACATGCAACAGAGGTACGCTATTGACAAATACATAAATTTGGTATAAAATAAATACTATGGAACCCGTACGCGACGGCCTGCTCCTCCCGGAGCGTTCTGAACCCCAGGCAGATGCCGATGTATTCGTGGCGTATCGGGAAGCTCATCTTGATTCGACCGAGACCTACGAAGCCTTGAAACTTCCAAGCGATCGAAAAGACGCTGTCATAAAACAGCTTTCTAACGGTATCGATGCCGACATGACCGTCAGTATGGATAATACGGTTGACGTTACGGCACGGATTGATGCCTTGAAAACGTGGAAACAAAAGCTTATCGAAGACGAAAGCGTTGACCCACTAATAAAGCGCCTATATAGGTGGCGAGTCAATGAGGACATCGCTAACCTGCACATGCTTGAAGCTTCGGCAAATGGTGATATGCGTGCGTTCCGCCGCTGGAACGAATTTATTTATGGCAAGCCCGACGAAGCGATTTACTTGGCAGCCCTTGATTGGGTGGCGAATGATGCCGACACCATTTTAGGTGATGAATCTCAGCCGGAAGCTGCCAAGAAGGCGGCTGAACGTGTCAAGGGACTACTGCAAGATAAGCGCGGCTACCGCGAACTGCTATATCCCGGAGAGGAAGTGTTTGAAAGCGTTCGGACTCAGCATTATGGTGAGCTTGGCTATTTAGGAACGATGATGAGCGGCGTCGAACTACCAGAAGGTAAGGTTAATAACGAAGTAGGCGACCCCGTTCTTCTGCACTGGATTCAAGAGAAACTTGGAAGCGACTACACCGTTAAAGATGCCGACGGAGCAACCTGGAGCGTATCACATAGCGAAGGTGCGCTTAAGCGCCCAGCAACCTATAATATGCCGGTTGACCGCTTTATCGGATTGCCGCTACACGAAATGCGCCACTTAATAGAAAAAGTGAATGGCGACCGTGGTCCTTTAGCGCTAGCTGCAGCCGGACTGGACCGAGTAGAAAGCGGCAACGAAGGCCGAGCTGTCATTACCGAGCAAATGCCTTACGAAACCTTCGATGAGTTCGGCAAGCTTGTCCGTTGGCGTGACATTTTGCGTCGTCACATAGCTATTTCTTTTGCCAGCGGCGTCGGCGCGCACCGTCCGGCTACGTCATCAGAAACCTACGCATTTATGAACGTGATTGACACAATGTACCAGACACGTCTTACGCCCGACGACCCGGAAGCAACCACAGCGAAAGCGGCTGCTAAAACTGGAGAACTTTGCGCTAGGGTGCTGAAAGGTACGGATGGAACGGGCGGGGCATACCTTAAAGACATGGTGTATCTTGAGGGTCACGTCGCCAACTGGTTGACTGCGGCACAAAGGGGCGCAGACGCTGTAGCTGAGGGCGACCTAGGTAAATTCGACATTAATAACGCGAGACACATCGAAGCATTGCAAGAATTAGGGCTTTTGCCCGCACCGGAATAATGCCATGAGACAATTGTATTCGTTCGCTACGGCCGCCCATAGTTACTTCCGAATCCTGAACAAAGAAGAGGCCAAACAGGCTTTTTTAAAATTGAAACAAGGTGAGCCATCTTTTAGCTACGGTAGACGACTTAATCCATCTTTGATTCGTAATCGGCTAGAAAGCGATTTGCCTACGACCGTAAAAGATAATCTACGGTTGGCTCTTGCCGGAGCAGTATTGCAGTCCGACGCATCAGATGAAGCAATCGCCGAATTCCGTCGGGCTAACGTCGATTTATACGGCGAACCCGAACTCTGTTACGCACAACTTATTATGGAGCGGTTACGCGAGCGGGCTGAGGGGCCCACTAAGCCGTTGTTTGAATATATTGAATCAGCCGTTAAGCTTCCAGCCAAGAAAGAGCGCGATGTCTTTACGCCAAATGACGACACATTTACCCAGTACAAAGAGTACTTTGAGCGGTATGTCGGTAAGGACGCATTAACGGAGCCGACACTTGCCGGGCTGTTAACGCAGGCACTTGCACATACCGGCCTAGATAATGAGGGCTGGCATATTAAGGTGCTAAATGACGCATCGCACGCTCGAGTAATCCACGATAAAAAGCGTATTAATGTTGGTGGAAATTACATACCACGATCGTTCCAGTCGGCCGAAAAAATCGTGTTTCACGAGGTATATGGCCATGCGTTGCGTGGTAAGCCGCGTTCCGTCGTGGAAAGTGAAGGATTTGCGACGCTGCTTGAACAATTAGTCGATGACCGGTTCAAACTAGTCCGATCGTTTCGCTATCTTGCTATTGCGCTTGGGTGGGGGTTATTCGGAAAGCCAATGACATTCCGCGAAGTCTACGAAATTATTTGGCGCGGCATGGTGATTTCGGGGCGGTACGACGAAGCAAGTGCCAAAAGTCATGCATTTGACGAATGTGCCCGGGCTTTTCGCGGTGGCCGGCCGGATGTTCCGGGTGCGGTATTTTTAAAGGATAGCGTCTATTTTACGGCGAATTTGAACATATGGCAGGTACTCGAACATAGTCCACTCGACTATAATGAGTTTAAAGATGTTATCGAAGGGAGGCGGGCGCTGTTATGAAGCAAGTATTGATTATTGGCTCGCGAAACAGCGGTCCGAAGAACGATCCTGTAGAGTTTCACCGCTCGCTCGTTGAGGGTGGGGCCAATTCGACGCTGATTTACTGGGAAGACCTGGAATTGTCGATTATGACCGGTGACGTAAGTGTGTCGGCTCAGGGGCACGATGCCTTTGACCCAAAGCCCGATATCGTCATTTGCCTAGGCTGGTATAAGAACGGCCGTGACCGGATATACCGTGACGTCGCCTTCGCAGTTAGCCAAGTGCTTACTCAGCGCGGCATTGAGTTTTGGAACAGCGAAATGGGGCAGCAGCGTTCGACGTCTAAGCTGTCGTGCATGGTGCAACTGGCCCTGAACGACATTCCTGTGGTTCCGACTCGCTTTTCACTGACTAAGCAGCCAGTGTTCGATGGCGCCACGCTACCGTTCGTGGCAAAAGCACCGGCTGCAAGCCGCGGTAAATCTAACCATCTTATCGAAACCGAATCAGACATGCAGCGCTTACTAGCCGACGATAACCGGTACCTGGTGCAACCATTTATGCCGAACGACCACGATTTACGCGTAATCTGCGTCGGCGGTGAGCCCAAGCTGGTGCTAGAACGCCGCCGTTCATCCGACAGCTCAAGTCACATGAATAACACTTCTCAGGGCGGGTCGGCGACCTGGCTTAATATGGAAGATATTAATCCCGAACTATTGACAATTTCGTCTAAAATATGTAAAATAATGGGTAGAGAACTTGCCGGAATAGATTTTATTCCCGACGCGTCGGCAACGGTAGGTTACAGCTGTTTGGAAGTCAATGCCATACCGCAATTGACGTCCGGACATGATACCGAACTTAAATTACAAGCGCTCGTGCGAGCGATAACAGAATCCTAGGAGGCCGTATGAAGATTGGAATTGTTACTCGTGTGCCAGGTTATACGGTGCGGCGTTTGCGCGAAGAAGCGATAGCACGGGGCCATACTGTCGAAACCATTCGGTTCCCGGAATGTTACGTGGAAATCCAGCAGGATAAACCGAGCGTTCATTACCGCGGAAAGGACCTGAATGGTTTCGATGCCATTATTCCACGTGTTCTTCCAGGCATGACCAACTACGGCGCTGCTATTGTTCGCCAATTCGAAATGATGGGTACGTACACGCCAGCAAAATCGATTGCTATTACACGTTCGCGCGACAAGCTTCGTTCGCTGCAGCTACTAAGTAAGGCCAAGGTAGGAATTCCAAAGACCATCTTTTCCCGTGAGACACCCGACGTCGACCACTTGCTTGATCAGGTTGGCACGCCGGTTATTATCAAGCTCGCGTCGAGCACACAGGGCAACGGCGTAGTGCTAGCCGAAACCAAGAAGGCGGCAAAATCGGTAATTCAGGCCTTCTACGTTAACGACACGAGCTTCTTGATCCAAGAATTCATCGAAGAGTCGGCCGGTGTCGACATTCGTGCCTTCGTGGTTGGAAACCAGGTTGTTGCCAGCATGCAGCGCCAAAGTCTTGACGATGATTTTCGGTCGAACATCCACCAGGGTGGTACCGGTACGGTCATTAAATTGAGTGAAGAAGAGCGCAAAGTTGCGATTCGTGCTGCCAAGGCGATGGGACTTGCAATCTGTGGTGTCGACCTAATGCGTTCTAGCCGCGGTCCATTAGTACTTGAAGTTAACTCGGCGCCGGGCCTTGAAGGTATCGAGTCTGCCACCGGACGAAACGTCGCCGGCAAGATAATCGAATACATCGAACGAAACGCCAAGCGTAACAACAAAAAAGACAAAGTCGGTGCTTAAGTAATAGTGCCCGGGGCGGGTGCTATACTTTAAGCATGAACGTTGCCATCGTGTTCATTGTCGTCGTGATTGTTTTGTTCGCTTTGGCATTCTTTACGAAGCGTCGTTTTGGCGTATTGGGCCTCGCCCTTGCTGCAGGTTCAATGCTGAGTGAGCTATGGGCAGCGCAGTTAACTCCAGTCGTGCGTGATGCTGGGCTAGTGGTACAAAGCCCGCCGCTGCTCACTCTTGTCTCGGTCGTGTTAGTGCTGCTTCCTGCCGTATTGTTACTATTCAGTGGTCCGAGTTACCGCGATATGCCTATGCGTATCATCGGGGCATTCCTGTTTGCGGCGCTCGCCTTCGCTCTGCTCATTGAACCGCTTGGTTCGGGTTTGGTACTGCAAAACGAAGGCCGCACAGTATACGAATTCTTTAACGCCAACCGGGTGTACATCGTGACCATCGGCCTTATATTGGCACTGTTCGACTTACTAAGTGTTCACACAAGTCGGCCGTCTAAGCACGACAAACATTGACAATCCACCTCTATTAACGTACATTTATAAAGTTGTATGGGTCCATAGCTCAGCTGGTTAGAGCACCTGCCTTTTAAGCAGGGTGTCCTGGGTTCAAGCCCCAGTGGACCCTCCAAATAAAGAACATCCGTTAATCGCTACCACGGGTGTTTTTTATTTGGTTTGACTTTTGTGAGCTTGAACGCCACGATACCCGTGGGGTGTATCTGGGCGAGAACTGCCAGTGGCAGTTCGCAAGGAAACCTTCCGATGAAAGCTATGCTTTCAATCGTGAAGTTTCGGGGCCGCGGAACGTGGCCAAGCCCCAAGCGCTAATTTGACTTTTCCCATCCCTCGGAACATATTAATGACAACATTTGAACAGTAGGTGGGCGGAATTAAACAGCAGCTACGTAATGGAATCGACTTGCTCCGTAGGCAGATCCATCCATCATGGCTTATTGCCGTTGCGTGTAGTGGTATAGTGCTTGGAGTCGCCGCAGCGAGATATATGCCAATTGGAAGTTTTGGAGCCATCGCCTGGCTAATGACGGGAACTTCATTGGTCCTGTTTGCGCTCATTCGTGCACGTACATGGGTTGTTCCTATAGCGATATTAGGGGGATTTACTATTGGTATGTGGCGCGGATGTGTTGTGACTGAAGGAGTTGCTATATACGATGGACTGTTGGGAAAAAACGTTATGCTCACTGGGACTGTAAATGAAGACACGGATATAAATCAGCGTGGTCAGACGACGCTACGCCTTCGGGACGTGCGAGTGGATGGCCAGCCAATCGGAGGGATGATATGGGCGACAACTAAACGGGCAGACTACGTTCATCGAAGTGACCATGTAGAGCTACACGGAAAACTGACCACAGGCTTCGGGACATTTAACGCCACGATGTACGGCGCGGAACTGAAAAAGACGGTACGGCCAGTGCCGGGTGATGTCGCCTTGAATGTGCGGGATTGGTTCGGGGACGGCGTACGCAGTGCGGTCAACGAACCGGAATCGAGCCTGGGATTAGGATTTTTACTTGGTCAACGCCGTAGTCTACCACCGGAACTCGATACGGCTTTAAAAGCGGCTGGGTTGACGCACATTGTGGTGGCAAGCGGGTATAACTTGACAATCCTAGTACGACTGGCCAGACGTCTGTTCGAAAAGGTATCGAAATACATGGCGCTACTTGCAGCAGCCACAATGATAGTTGGATTCATCGGTATTACCGGACTTAGTCCAAGTATGAGTCGTGCTGGACTGGTCGCTGGATTAAGCTTGCTGGCTTGGTATTATGGTCGGCGTTTCCATCCATTGGTATTGCTGCCGTTCGCGATGGCCGTTACAGTGCTGGTTCAGCCGAGTTATGCGTGGGGTGATTTAGGTTGGCAACTAAGCTTCGCTGCGTTTGCTGGCGTTATGCTAACCGCACCTCTCATTCAAAGCTATTTCTTTGGCGACAAATCGGAACGCACGCTTCGTAGAATATTGATCGAGACGGTCTCGGCTCAGGTATGGACGCTACCTATTTTGTTGTTTTCGTTCGGGCAGGTAAGCGTGGTCGCTCCACTTGCGAACATATTGATACTCCCACTGGTGCCACTCGCCATGATTCTTACATTTATTGCCGGTTTGGCCGGGATACTCCTGCCAGCCGTCGACCATATTATCGGTATACCAGCCCAGCTTGTGTTGGTATACATGACGCATACCACGCAGTACGTGGGAGGACTTTCATGGGCGATGCAGAACATCCAAATAACCCCAATCATCGTCGTTTGTATGTACGGTGCCATAATCGCGGCAACCATATATATGTATTGGCGTACTCGACTACGGCTCGAACAAACCAGCCTGGTGGAATAACCCTTTTCAATCTGTTATAATCATGGCTTATGGCTGGTCATAACAAATGGTCTAAAATCAAACGCGACAAAGGTGTCAACGACGCGAAACGTGGCGCAGTATTCACGCGCATTGGAAACCAAATCGCTATTGCAGCGCGTTCCGGTACAGACCCGGATATGAACCCGGCGCTTGCCATGGCAATTGAAAAAGCTCGCCAGGCAAACATGCCGAAAGAAAACATTCAGCGTTCAATCGACCGAGTTGCCGACAAAGCAGCAGCTGCGCTTGAAGAAATTACCTACGAAGGGTACGGCCCAGGCGGAGTTGGTATCATCATTGAAACCGCAACCGACAACCGCAACCGTACGCTACCTGAAGTTAAGACGGCACTTGTTAAAAACGGCGGCCGCATTGCTGACGCCGGCAGTGTGATGTTCCAGTTCACCCGAAAGGGAGTAATTCGCGTGACGGAGATGGGTGAAGATGCTCTTATGACTATTCTTGACGCAGGCGCTGAAGACGCTGTCGAAGATGTTGATGGAACGATTGTCTACACTGATCCGAAAGACCTTATGAAGGTCCGTGCGTTACTGCTTGAAGCTGGCTTGTCTGTCGAGGACGCAGAGTTACAGTACGTGCCCAATACCCCTGTCGTGGTTGACGACCAAGAAACCGCTGACAAAGTCATGCGCGTCCTTGATGTCCTAGATGATCTTGATGACGTAGTGAACGTCCACACCAACGCCGACATCACCGTCTGAGAAATTCATAGAATTATTGACAACACTGCACGTGCCCGTGCATACTACTGCCATGAAACGCGTCGGGTGGGCAGTGTTGACACTTTTATTTCTTATTGGGTGTCAATCGCCGGTTCATGCCATTGGCACTTTGCCGTCTGGTGGTATCGAGCCAAAAGTGAACGGACCCTTCCTCATAACCGCCTATTCTTTTAGCGGTCACTCACTTCGCTACGTGCAGCTTTTTAATTCGTCCGACACGGTCGTGAGTCTCGACGGCTGGCGAGTGGCACTGGAATACGGTGCAATGCAACAGGTCTATGCCGAGTTAGCTGGCATTATCGCACCGCGGACGTACGTTACAATTGCAAACACCCTTGCCGTTCCGACGGCTACGTTCGTATTTTCCGATTCTAGCGCGGCAGTGGACCCGACGCCAACGACAGTCAGCTTGCTCGCGCCAGGTGAGTTGAATTTCAATAACGAAGTTGTGACACCGTCAATCACGTCATCTACACCCCGCGTTGCCGGTGCGCCCGCTACATTTTACTTCGCCCGAAATACCTCCACAGTCACGGGTAATTACCTGTCGTCATTTATGGCCTTCGTACCCGGCCCCGACTTCAATCTGCTAAGCGATGGTTTGTACACGGCACCAGATACGCTTGGTCTTCGGGTAGTCGAAATATACCCCGACGCTCGAAACTGCACGCCATTCGAAACCGATCCAGCCTGCTCTGATTATGTGAAAATTCATAATGGCTCGGATGTGCCAATCAATCTGAGTTCCTTCCGTATCCGTACTGGAGCATATGGGTCGAGCAGTACGCCCAGCAATACGACGAATTTGAATGGATCGCTGCAGGCTGGCCATTCAGCGAACTTCGCTATAAGCCTAAGTTCAAGCGGTGGCTGGGTATGGCTAGAAGACACCTATGGAACAAAAAAGTACGAACTGACACTCGTTTCGTACCCATCAGTAAGTGGTCATGACAATGAGGCTTGGAGTCTTGATAACCAAAACACATGGCGCTGGACGATATATCCGACGCCTGGGGACTCTGCGAACACTTTTCCTCCGGAGGCAGTAATAAATATGTGTGAAGGTTTGACCATAAGTGAAATTGCAGCTAATGTTGCGACCGAAGACCAATATATAGAGCTCCGCAACGATTTAGGGAGCCCACTCGACTTAACGGGGTGTGCTCTTCAGACCAACCGCAGCACGACAACCCAGTATGTGTTTGGAGCGGAGCAGCTAGCGCCTGGCGCTTTTCGCACGGTGTATGTCAAGGATACGGGGCTGACACTTACGAAAACAACGACCGGAACTGTATATGTCCTGTCGTCCGATCTTATGACCGAAACCGACGCGGTATCGTACGAAAATCTTGACGAGAACACGGCTTGGGCAAAAGTTTCCGGTGATTGGGTGCAAACGTACGCTGTAACGCCGAACGCTGAAAACGTAGCACAACAATATCCCGCTTGTGACGCAGGTTATGTGAGAAATGTTGAAACGGGGTTTTGCAATAAGGTCCAGGAATCGAGCGGTCAGTTAGCTGATTGTGGAATCGGTAAGGAGCGCAACCCAGATACGAATCGGTGCCGGTCTATCGTCTCGACAGCCACATTACTTACGCCGTGCGCTCCAAATCAGGAACGTAATCCAGCAACGAACAGATGCCGAGCAGTCGAATCGTCGGCCTCATTGAAGCCATGTGCTCCGAATCAGGAGCGCAATCCAGACACGAATCGTTGTCGCAACAAAGCAGCCAACGTAACGTCCGACTTCCCGGTCCAGGCTGTCGCTCAAACAGGCGAAGCCACGCTCGGGTGGTGGGCGTTTGGTGGCGTGGGCACACTTGCCATCGGATATGCCGGTTGGGAATGGCGGCGCGAGGTACTTACAGCCATCAAAAGAGCGTCAGGTTATATAACCAGTCGGTTCTAGCGCTATACTATATTCATGAAGCTCTATCTTTCGAGCCATGGGTTTGGTAATCATTTAGACCGCCTGAAGCAAATGGTAGGTAGTGACAAGCGCGTGCTATTTGTTGAAAATGCAAAAGACTACCTACCGGCGAGTGAGCGAGCGGCGCATGTAGCCGAAAAGAAAGCAGAATTTGAACAGGCAGGGTTTGAGTTTTACGAACTAGACCTTAGAAAGTACTTTCGGTCGCCGGACAAATTAAAGCCTATCGTTGAAGCCGCACCGTTTGTGTGGGTGAGTGGCGGTAATACATTTGTGCTTCGCCGGGCGTTCGCTTATTCAGGTTTTGATGCGTTGCTACCTAACGCGCTAAAACACACCGACATGACCTATGGCGGCTCGAGCGCCGGTTCGATACTAATGACCAAAACACTGCACGGCACCGAACACGGCGACGATCCGTATGATATTCCAGAAGGGTACAATGAAGAAATACTGTGGGACGGGCTTGGGCTTATATACCCGCAGTTGGTGCCGCATTACCAGTCGGAAACGTGGAGTGCTGAAGCCGACGCTATGGTTGATTACTTTAAGGAACACGGTTTGAAGTACGAAACTCTGCACGATGGCGATGTATATATAGTCGACGGTGATTTTGAAGGAAAGCTGACGTGAGAATCATAGGCATCGACCCCGGAACCGGAATACTTGGGTTTGGCGTCGTTGAAGTTGCTAATAACAAGACCAAGCTCGTGACCGCTGGCGTTATTACGACACCCGCCCATACACCGCTGGACGAACGGCTGGAAGAAATTTTTGACGGACTGACGGAAATAATTGCCGAAACGAAGCCGGACGCGATGTCGGTTGAAAAGCTGTTTTTTGCAAAGAACGTCACCACGGCAATGAGCGTGGCGTCAGCTCGCGGGGTTGCCATTCTGACTGGCCGAAAAGCCGGTCTACCGATTGCCGAGTATACGCCAATGCAAATAAAACAGTCACTTACCGGTTACGGCAAAGCAGACAAAAAGCAGGTGCAAGAAATGGTGCGTTTGCAACTGAACCTGAAGGAAATTCCGAAGCCAGACGATGCCGCCGATGCTCTTGCCGCGGCCATTACGCACCAGATGATGATTCGGTAGAATCTTCGCGAGATGATTTTACCGAATCTTCACAAAATGATTGCGCCTAATCTTCGCAAGATGATTCGTTAAATAATTGCTTTCAGCGTATTATCAGGATGATTTTTTATAGTAAGTACATGGCGGTAGATAGTCACCCAACAAAGATTTCCGTAACGACGGTTCATTCGAATCCGACCATCATTAGCGTCAGTCGTTAAGGAAATTGCAGCCGAGTAGTCGCAGCCCCCCCTACCTCCGGCGGCGACTACTTGATTTAGGCCGGTTTTGCTATACTAATTAGGTATGTATCGAAAAGGTAAGTACACGAAAAAGGTGGGTCCAGTCGGGTCCGCCAAACGTTTTATGAAGCGTCGCTTAAAATGGTTCAACGGACTCAGTAGGAAGAAAAAAGTACTCGTACTGGCAGCGCCAGTCTTGGCCTTCCTAATTATTACGCCGATTGCGACATATGCGTACTACTACAACGACATTGGTAACCAAGAACGGCTACTAAACCGGAACAACACAGGCGTCGCCTTGATGGATAGGAACGGTAAAACGTTCTTTTCGACCGGCAAGGCTGAGCGGCGCGAACTAGTCCCACTGAGTAAGATTTCAGATGATACTGAACACGCCCTGATTGCTGCGGAAGACAAAGATTTTTACAAGCACTCCGGTTTTGACATTTTTGGCATTTTGCGTGCGCTGTATTCGAACATAGTTACCCACGGTATTGCTGGGGGTGGTTCGACGCTAACGCAACAGCTTGCAAAGAACACACTTCTTACCGAGAAGCAGACGATTCTAAGGAAATACCAAGAGCTGGTTATTGCAGTAGCGATTGAACAGCGCTACAGCAAAGACGAAATTTTGACTATGTACTTGAACTCGGTGTTCTACGGCGAGAATTCGTTCGGTATTGAAGAGGCCTCTAAAACTTATTTTGATAAGACGCCAGACCAGCTTAGCCTTGCCGAGAGCGCGATGCTGGTAGGGGTACTGCCTGCGCCAAGTGCTTATTCGCCAATAAGCGGCGACCCTGAACTTGCCAAGGAGCGCCAGACGACTGTTTTGAGCCGAATGGTAAAGAATGGCTTTATTTCCGAAGAGCAAAAGCAGGCTGCGCTGGCAGAGACGCTAACCTACGCACCGCCTAAATCGGCGATCGACAACGAAGCGCCGCACTTTACCGAAATGGTTCTGAAGGAACTATATGACAAGTACGGCGAAGAACGCGTGACCCGGTCTGGATACCAAGTAAAGACGACACTCGACCTAGACTTACAGAAAAAAGCGAACGCTGCAGTAGAGAGTAACTTAACCTATATCGAAGCAAACGGCGGTTCAAACGCCAGCCTAGTTGCGATTGATCCGAAGACCGGTGGGATTTTAGCGCTGGTCGGTAGTTCCGACTACGACAACGAACAGTTCGGCAAGGTGAATATGGCAACCACGCCTCGCCAGCCAGGGTCGAGCTTTAAACCGATTTATTATGCCGACGCACTAGCAACCGGCAAGATTACGCCTGTAACAGTGATTGAAGACAAGAAGACTGATTTTGGTAATTATGTGCCACTTAACGCTGACCGAAAATTCCGCGGAAACGTGACGGTGCGCCAAGCGCTTGATTGGTCGCTCAACGTTCCGGCTGTGAAGGTCATGCAGACCGAGGGCGTTGATAATGCAGTAGCTGCGGCGAAACGTCTTGGTATATCGACCCTAGGCGAAAGTAGTAATTATGGGCTATCACTTGCGCTCGGTTCTGGGGAAGTTTCGCTTGCTGAAATGACAGATGCTTACAGTGGCTTTGCGAACCAGGGTAATCGTTATGACGAAACAAGTATTCAGTCGATTATGAATAAATACGACCAGACGATATTTACCCAGGACCATAAGAGCACTCGGGCCATTAGTACCGAAGGTGCGTACCTACTATCTAATATTTTGTCTGACAATAATACGCGCAGCACGGTGTTCGGGTCATCGCTTAACGTTGTTGGTACTGACGGCCGTACCAAGACGGTTGCCGTGAAAACCGGTACGACCGACGACTCACGAGACGCATGGACGATTGGTTACACACCCGACATTGCTGTTGGCGTGTGGGTAGGGAACAACGATAACGCGATTATGGATAACGGTGGTTCAAGCATGGCCGGGCCGATATGGCGTAAGATGATGGGCCAGGCAATTGGAACGGCGAGTCCGTCATTTGTGCAACCTGCCGGCGTGGTCAAGGCAACCGTGTGTACCGCCATAGGCACAAAGACCGATGTGTTCCTAGCAAACAATGTGCCGAAGAAATGTACCGCTCCTCCGAAAGAAGAAAAGAAGGACGAGCAAAAAACAGAGGAAAAAAAAGCCTGCACGGTTCCGGGCAAGGAAAACCTGACGGAGGACGACAAAAACTGCGTGGTGGACGCCTGTGAGGTACCGGGACTTGAACATCTGGCCGCGAATGATCCACTATGTGTCGATCCGAATAATAAGAACGACGACGATAACGACGGCGTTCCTAACAATATTGATCAATGTCCGAATACGCCTACTGAAGACGTAAATGATGTGGATTCCCAAGGATGTGCCCCGGGAGAAACGCCCACCGGCCCGGTGTCTAACGGTCTGGGAATAAAACCAGGTAATGGGTAGCACGCGATGATTGCGCATATCAAAGGCATCGTTGCCGAGAAGTTCGCCGGTTCGGTTATTGTGGACGTTGGCGGCGTTGGGTATGAGGTGCAGGTGCCGCTTGGTGATTTTGACGCAGCACTGATTGATACGGATGTGAAGTTCTACACGTATCATCATGTGCGTGAGCAGTCGGATGAGCTATTCGGGTTTTCAAGTTTGGCCGCTAAAAAGTTGTTTGAACTGTTAATCAGCGTTCAAGGAGTCGGCCCAAAAGCGGCGCTGGCAATACTAAGTTTAGGAACAAGTGAGCAGGTGCGAAACGCCATTGCCAATTCCGACGCTGCATTTATAGCAAAAGCTAGTGGGGTAGGTAAAAAGACAGCCGACCGTGTGGTAGTCGACCTTTCCGACAAGGTGGGTATAGCGACAGCATACGGCGGCTCGTCGTCAGTGCAGACTGAACTAAATACGAATGATGAAGCGCTCGAAGCCTTGATGGCACTTGGATACACGCTTTCGGATGGCTTGTCGGCACTCGAAGGTATTGACGCCACACTCTCTACTGCGGAACGGGTGCGCTTGGCGCTAAAAGCCGGCTCATAACAGTGGCTGGCAGCGCCCCAAAGCGACACCAGGTATAATGTGTCATAGACATGGCGATTGAACGAATTATAGACACTGTGCTGCATGATGACGACAGCGAAGAGCAGATCATTGAATTGACACTGCGACCTCAAACATTCGACGAATACGTTGGGCAAGAGCGGCTAAAGAAAAACTTGAAGCTTGCAATCGCTGCTGCTAAAAAACGCGGCGAGCCAATAGACCACGTACTGCTTTACGGTCCACCCGGATTGGGCAAAACGACCATGGCGAGCGTAATAGCCAATGAAATGGGTGTTGGACTACGAGTAACAGCAGGACCGGCAATTGAACGTGCCGGTGACCTCGCGAGCATACTAACCAATCTTTCAGACGGCGACATATTGTTTATCGACGAAATCCATCGGTTAAGCCGTGCTGTCGAAGAAGTCTTATACGCAGCAATGGAGGACTTTAAGCTCGATATCGTCATTGGTAAAGGCCCTGCGGCGCGTAGTGTTCGACTTGATTTGCCAAAGTTCACGGTCATCGGCGCCACCACACGCACCGGTAGCTTGGCTGCACCGCTTCGGGACCGGTTCGGTCATTTATACCGGCTTGAGTTCTACACGCCGGAAGAAATCGCGCAGATTATTACGCGCGCCGCTCGAATACTAAAGACTGACATAGCACCGCAGTCAGCGAAAATGCTATCGACCCGAGCCAGGCTGACGCCGCGAATCGCGAACCGTCTGCTTAAACGTGTTCGTGACTACGCCGATGTGAACGGCGACGGAATTATTGATACTGTCATGACGACCAGCGCACTCAACATGATGGAAATCGACGAAGCGGGGTTGGACCCAGCCGATAGGACCATGCTAATGAGTATCATTGATAATTATGGTGACAACCCGGTAGGGCTCAGTACAATCGCTGCGCTGACAGGGGATGAAACAAGTACGATCGAAGATTTTTACGAACCATATCTTCTGCAAATCGGCTTTATAGAAAGGACACCGCGCGGACGGCGCGTGACCAATAAGGCACGTCGGCACGTCGGACGGGATGACTAAGGGTATAATGATCATATGAATAACCAGCCGAATGAAAATAATGGGCCCTCGTCGCATGTCACAAACGCCGAGCAGAGTATCCCGGGTGAAAACTTTGATCCGCAAATCCGTGCGCAGTTAGCTAACGAGCCGAAGGTCGTGCACGCCACGCGGAACCCTGACGCCGTCAGCATGGAAGTGAGTCCAGAGAACGCTAAGCGTCACGATGAGTCGGTAAAAAAATACCCCCACTTGAATCTTAGCGAAGGCGAATTCGTAATTATCGATCTGAAACGACATCCTATAGGATTGTTGCTACCGGTCCTTATGACTGGACTACTTTTGATCGCGCTTATAGCAGTCCTGATCTTTTACCCGAGTGATCAAGACGGTTCGCTGCCCCTCACGTTGCCGTCCTATGATGTCATTATGATACCAGTGCTACTACTCATGCTACTCGTCGGCATTGGCGGGTCGGTGGCCATATGGGTATACCTGCAAAACCAGTTTTATCTCACTAACGAAAGTGTCATACAAGAAATTCAGTCGGGACTGTTCACGCGGCACGAACAGACGGTAAGCCTTGGGAGTATTGAAGACGCGAGTTACAAGCAGTCAGGCATAATACAGACAATGCTTGATTACGGAACGATTCGTCTAAGCACCGAAGGCGAAGAAACGACCTACCGGTTCTCGTATGTTGCCAACCCTAGAGGGCATGTTGCGAGACTTAACAACGCCATTGAAGCGTTCAAGAACGGCCGTCCGGTCGATCCGTACGAAAACTAATTAGTTATTGCGGCTGTCTTTTACGAAGTCGGCTTCGTTTTCGAGCCGTGCTCGAAGTGTGTAGCTTTTGCAGGTATCGTTAGTGCAGCCCTTGCCTTCGTAGCTGTAATCAGAGTTTGCCTGACCAAGCTTGACTCCTTTTGGGTCTTTAAAGATCGACGGGTCGACTGACGGAAGTGTCGATTCGGTCAATGCTTTTGGATATGATTTTTCGGCTGGGTAGTATACCTCCTCGAGGCTATAATACATCGCATTAATGGCGGTTTTTCGCTTGTCGTCGCGCGCAGCGGTTTCAATATTATTCTTTTGTGTCCAGAATACGATTCCGATGATGAAGATGAGAAGTATTAAAGCGAAAAGTTCGATGATAGTAAAGCCACGTTGTTTCATTGGAGCAATTATAGCATGAGAGGCATGGTTCTTACTGGTCGAAGACGCTTTCGATTATGGCAAATTAGACCATACACCCGTATAATAGAAAGTAGCAGTAAGTGAGGGAGAAACCAGTGGCTAAGAAGGCTGAGAAATCTGCGGTGGGAACGGAAAAACCGGATCAAGAAGGTAAAATCAAGGCGCTTGGCCTTGCAATGGACCAAATCACCAAACAATTTGGTGATGGTTCAATCATGAAGTTGGGCGATACTAAAAAGGCTAACGTAGAGCTGCTTCCAAGTGGTGCGCTGTCGCTCGATATCGCGCTTGGCGGTGGTTACCCGAAAGGTCGTATTATTGAAATTTACGGTCCGGAAAGCTCTGGTAAGACCACGCTGACATTACACGCTATCGCCGAAATACAAAAGCAGGGCGGTACAGCCGCGTTCATTGATGCCGAGCACGCACTTGACCCGGCCTATGCTAAGAAGCTTGGCGTTGATACCGACAACCTATTGGTTAGCCAGCCGGATAACGGTGAGCAGGCGCTTGAAATCGCCGAGACGCTGGTACGTTCGAACGCTGTCGACCTGGTCGTTGTTGACTCGGTGGCGGCACTGGTTCCACAGGCTGAAATCGACGGTGACATGGGCGACAGCCACATGGGGCTTCAGGCTCGACTAATGAGCCAGGCACTGCGTAAGCTTACGGGTATCATTAACAAGTCAAAGACCACGGTTATCTTTATTAACCAAATCCGTATGAAAATCGGCGTCATGTTCGGTAACCCTGAAACGACAACTGGGGGTAACGCTCTAAAATTCTACGCCTCGGTCCGACTGGATATCCGTCGTATCGGTCAACTGAAGGTTGGCGAGGACATAATCGGTAACCGAACCAAAGTGAAAGTCGTAAAGAACAAAATTGCGCCGCCATTTAGGTTGGCTGAGTTTGACATCATGTACAACGAAGGCATCTCGCGTACTGGCGACGTACTTGATCTTGCGGTACTCCACAACATCGTTGGTAAATCCGGCGCATGGTTTGACTACAAAGACGGCAAGATTGGCCAAGGCCGCGAAGCCGCCAAAGTTTATTTGAAAGAAAATCCAAAAGTTCTCGAAGAAATCGAGAAAGAAGTTCGCAAGAAAGTAGCTGAGACGGAAGCCTAATCCCATGGTAGCGCCAGAGCTGTGGCAAGTATTTGACGCCACGGGACGACCTATCAATGGGTATGGCGAGGTAGCCGAAAAGTTCGCTATAGACGATTCTCTGTTAATGGCTAACTCACATCTTTGGCTCTGGCGTGACTATGATACCTCAAGGCATATATTGCTACAGACACGCGCAAGGCATCTGCCTCGAAAGCCGGGTTACTTTCATGCCTCAGCCTCCGGACATGTTAATCTCGGCGAGTCGGCGAAACAAGCTGTGCTAAGAGAGGCACAGGAAGAGCTTGGTGCGGTACTGCAACCTAGTAGGGTGCGTGAGCTGTTCATGCTCCGCGGTGGTCCACGCATGGAAAGTTTTAACTACGTTTTCTCATGCCAGTTCGATGAAAGTATAAAGCTCAGAATTAACGAAGCCGAGGTTGATCACACTGACTGGGTATCGCTTGAGGTATTTGCTGAAATGACACAAAACCCCGACAAGTATAAACTGATAAATCTGGGTAACGAGTACTTCGAGAGACTGATTGCTCAATTGAAAACATTATGAAAATCACCGACATTTCCAGTCAGGCTAGAAATCCCGACCGGGTGAACATATCGGTTGATGGTAAATACCGTTTTTCGTTGGATATCTTCCAGGTTGGAGAACTTGGCATTAAAATCGGCAAAGAATATACCGAGCAGGAATTGATTGAGCTTGAGACCGAAAGCCAATTTGGCAAGCTGTACGCACGCGCATTAGAATATTGCCTAATGCGCCCGCACAGCTCAAAGGAAGTGTGTGACTATTTGTGGCGAAAAACGCGCGCGACGAAATCAAGGAACAAGAAAACCGGCGTGATCGTTGAACGCGAGGGCGTTAGCCAGGCCGTTGCTGACAGGGTATATGAGCGGCTCGTTCAAAAAGGCTATATAGACGACGAGAAGTTTGCGCGGTACTGGGCCCAGAATCGCAACCTTACGAAAGGCAGCAGTTTTCGCAAACTAGTAGCAGAGCTACGCGCAAAAGGAGTCGAGCAGTCAATTATCGACACCGAGTTAGCAGTATCGGGCAGGAACGACGAAGATGAGCTAAAAAAGGTGCTGGCTAAAAAGCGGGCTAAGTATGACGACGAGCAAAAACTTATTGCCTATCTAGCCAGGCAAGGTTTCTCCTACGACGACATTAAGTCGGCCCTAAACGATACCGACTAAGGCCAGCGGGATTCGAACTCGATTGCTTCGGGTTGAACGCTGCCCGCACGGAACGGGTTTGTGTATTCGCGTATAGCTTGTTTTGCCGGTTCGGCCTCGCTCGCTGACTTGACCTTAATGTATGAATCGCTTACTTCAATTACCTGTGTGCGGTTAATAAGAAGCTCAGTTTCGCCGAAACTTCTAAGGAGTGGCCGTTTGACGACAAGCTGCTGAACTGAAAAGCTACCAGAATCGACGTTGTAGCCCTGGACTTTCCCTAGCTTGTGTTTCTTGTCGTCGATTACGTCAAGACCTAGGAGTTCAAATTTATAGTCAAAAACCTGTTTGATTTTTATGACGTCATCAAGCCCGACGAACTCATCGCTGCTGTCAACGATAAGGCCTAAGTTCGATAATTCACGTACATCGACCGGCATAAGGAATGATGGGTGCTCATCTAGCATATTCCCATCAAGTTGGTATGCAATGACAGTAAGGTCCCGCGGATCGACTAGGATTTTACTTGTACGGGCAAGTTCTGAACCGGTCTGAAGGCTCATTACCGGTGTAGCTAGCAATCTGTCGTGGGAGAGAAGCATACGCTTAGTATACCAGGCTATTCGACGAACGGACTTGGTCGTGACCCAGGCTTGGCAGCCGTAGTCGTGTCCTGCTCTACACGCTTGATCGTCTTTTCATCGAAGGTTCCTTGAATGGCGTTGTCTGAACTTGCGTTTGAGCTTGAAGACACGTTAATAATTGAGATCAGCACCATGATCGCTGCGAACAACCCACCGCTTACCAGCAGAAAGAACAGAAGCATATGGAACCGTCGAAGAAATCCCGCGATAGGTTCTATGATGTCCGAGATTCGTATGCTTGATTTCATTTTCGTACGTACACCTCGATCGACAGGTCTTGTGTTCCCACGTCGTTCCCTTTATCTTTTGTCATCGTGACTTTAGCAACGCGCATACGAAGATCATTCGACTCGATCCCAGACAAAAACTTCATAAGGCTTGTGTAACTAAGCGGACTCTGTATCGAAACGGTGACAGTCTTTTTAGTGACAGTAGACGAAGAAAATGTCGTGGACGGAGCGACGGTTGAGGTTGGAGTGCTTTGGGGTGCCACTTCGGCCACTGTGTCACCGGCGAAAAGTATGCTCTTTACCGGTACGCCCGACTCTGCTCCTATCCGAGTGATATCCCTAATGACAGTATCGGCATAGGTCGAGGGATCTCCAACGACAGAGCGAGTTTTCTGTATGAGGTCTTGCTGTGCTGCTAGTCGAGACTTTAATTCTTGCAGTGTTCTGATATCTTTGTCACCAGACTGCGCATCGGCATTCAGTTTGCTAATAGATGTTGCATAATCAGCTAGATTTTTTTGAACGATAGTGAACCCCACAACAGCGGCTACCATAATAAGCACCATAATGAAGAATAGTACGATTCGAAGTCGCTGAGCGGTCATGCCGTTCACTTCAGTATCCCCTTGTTAATGACGACCTTGAGCGTGATCTTTACCGGATACTCGGTTTGCGCCGATGAGTCATCGGAACTGAGCGACTGTATTTGGACTTTTGAGAATATCTCACCATTTTTCGTGAACGCATCTTTAAGCCTGCCTGCGTCGGTGAATGTCTTAGCACTCGCGGTCATTGTCGTGTCAGACCCAAATGTCGCAGGGTCAAGGTTTAAGTCGTCGAGTACGACATTACGGGGTATGATATCGGCAATCTTATAAATCAGCTCGGTGAACGACGTGTCGTCGTCAAGGACGGTTTTTGCCGTGGCAAGGTCCGCCCGGAACGAATCAGCCTGGGAGCGGACATCATTGTATGCAGAAACTCTCGACTGGTTCTCGCTAACCTTCAGCTGAGCACCTTGCTTAGCGCCATCGAGTACGACATACGAACCAACTAGTAGTCCACCCAATACCACGACCGCGCTAAGTGAGATAAAAATATAGCGTAGCAGCAGTACATTCGTCCGGCCGGCTCTAATTTCGGCTTTTCGCTCATCGGGAAGCAGGTTTATCATGACCATATCCTCTCGGGCGCGACACTGGCAAGCCCGGCGACAGTGATGTAGCGAGGGCGGAAATGCTTGGCGGGTTGGGCCAGCTTACCAAAATCGAGTTGTTGCCATGGACTGGCAACGCGGGCAGGCATGACGAGTTCGTTGGTGAAGTATTCGCCGATTCCCGGCACGTTTGCTCCACCGCCCACCACGAGTACTTGCTCAAGCTTGCTGTGGTTGGCAATACGCTCATCGTAGTAACGCATGACTTTTTGAGTCTCAGCAATGATACGTTCAAGGCTTGGCGTAAGTGCCGACACAAGTTTTTGCTGTCGGCTGCCTGCGTTCAATCCGTTCAAGACTTTGAGCTGGTGCGCCTCTTCAAGCGGCACGCGCAGTTTTTTGGCAATATCGAGTGTAAAGGTGTTGCCACCTACGTTTAATGAACCGGCAATCCGGATGGAGCGGTCAAGGATAGCGATGTCGGTGCTGGCTGGGCCGATATCAACAATAACCGTAGGTAAGTGGCCTTCTTCGGTCGCTTCAAGCAGCCTCGCGACGGCCGAAACGCTCGATTCGACCATACAAACACGTAGTCCGGCGCTTTCGGCTATGGCAATACATGAGTCGACGACTGTCTGGGGAACGGCGCACATGAGAACAGTAAGCTGGTCATCGCTACGCTCAATAACTTCGTAATCAACGTAAAGCGCAGTCATTGGGATGGGGATGTACTGCTCAACCTCAAGCTCCACGGCTTCTTTAAGGCTTTTTTCCGATGAAGTCGGAATCGTGAAGGTACGGGTGAAGGTACGGCCAGCCGGTATACCAAGCACTACATGGTCGCCTGCCAAGCTTCCGACCAGGTTTTTGCCGACTAGTTCGGCCATATGACTCGTCAGGTAACTGTCGGCGCCATCGAGCGATTGTTGAACCTTTGAAGGGTCGAGGTCAATTGACCCGTATCCGGTGACGAGCCACTTCTTCCGGTCAATAGACATGATTTTCATACCAGTCTGGCTGATATCAAGTCCAATGATCGGTTTGTCTTTATAAAATAGTTTCGCCACCTCTGATACTGCCCACGGTATTACATTAGTTCTAAGTATACATGAGCGTCATGCTAAATGCACGGTTATTGACCCCCTTGAAGAACCTATTTGATGCTCGAAGAAAGACTGGCGATCGGCAGCATGACGCTTGCTGCGATGAGCCCGACCATACTACCCATGAACACAATCATGACTGGCTCAATGATCGCGCTAATACCATCAATAGCGACGTCAACTTCCTCTTCAAAGAAGTCTGCAACCTTCACGAGCACGGTATCGGTCTGACCAGTTTCTTCACCAACCGCAAGCATTTGAGGAACGATAGCAGGGAAAAGGGGATTTTTTTCGATTTCTGTTGAAAGCGTCGAACCACTCTCGACCGCCTTACTTGCATCAAGCAGCGCCTGCTCGTACACGACATTGCCGACAGCATGCGCAGTGACGTCGATTGCCTCTAGGACGGGGACGCCGGCACCAATAAGCGCCGAAAACGTACGGGCAAAGCGGGCGACAGCGACCTTCATAACAATGGTTTTAATGCCAGGAATACGTAGGACGACGTGATGAAGGAATGATTTGCCGCTCGGCGTCTTAAAGTACTTTAAAACCATAAATACACCGGCTCCCATAAGAGGAAAGAGTAGATACCAGTAGTTAACGAACACGCCGCTTATTCCAAGCATTATTTGTGTCAAAACTGGTAGTTCGGCATCTGGACCGCCAAGGTCGTTTAGAATTTTACCAATCTGGGGGATGACGAACAGCATTAAGCCGAAAAAGGCGATGATTGTAATGCCGACCAACACCATAGGGTACGTCATGGCACTTTTGATCTTCTTGCGGATTGTAGCGTTTTTCTCTTGCTGGGAGGCGAGTCGTTTCAGAATCTCGTCTAAAATACCGGCGGCTTCTCCGGCGCGCACCATGTTGACGTATACGTCGCTAAAAGTATTCGGATACCGTGCCAAGGCGTCGCCAAGTTGGTCGCCGCCTTCGACGTTTTTAATAATTCCTACGAGTATTTTTTTAAGCGCTTGGTTTTCGGCGTGGTCATGGAGCGAACTTAACGCTTTTAGGATTGGCACGCCGGCACCAACCATAGCGCTTAGCTCACGGGTAAAGATAACGATATGGTCGTTCTTAACCTTACTGCCACTAAAAAGTTTCAATACGCCGACCGTTGGGCTATCGGATGCCTCTTTAATACTAAGAGGTCGGAGCCCTTGGGTCGTCAATGTCTTAATGGCAGCGGAACGATCAGTCGCATCGATCGTTCCGGATATGTGGTCGCCTTTTGGATTGACTGCGCTGTAAGAGAACGAAGCCATGGCGTTAGTCCTTGGTCACCCGTAGCACTTCTTCGATCGTACTTTGGCCACGAAGTGCTTTGACAAGACCGTCCGTTTGCATGGTGACCATTCCTTCGGTTATGGCCTGCGTCTGAATTTGGGCACTCGTGGCGTTTGAAATAATCAGCTTTTGGATCGCAGGCGAACTACCGACAGCTTCGTAAATACCAATCCGTCCTTTGTAGCCAGTATGGTTACATTCGTCGCACCCTTTGGCCGACGCTCGCCACAGTGTTGTTATGCCTGTCTCGGTCGTGCTTAAGGGAGTATTTTCGCCGACCTTTTGCTGCAGTGCTAAGGTTTCTAACTGATGTACCGTACCAAAGCCATTGTCGCCAAGGTGGAACGTAGCCTTTATGGCCTCGACTTCTTCAGGTGTTGCCGGGTGTGATTCTCGGCAGTTCATGCATAATCGGCGAACAAGCCGTTGTCCAACGATAGCCCGGACGGTACTTGCTATCAGGAACGGCTCGATACCCATGTCGAGTAGACGGGGGAGGGCGGTCGCGGCATTATTGGTGTGAAGGGTCGAGAACACCAAGTGACCGGTCAATGCCGCCTGAATACCAAGGTCGGCAGTTTCGGAGTCTCGAATTTCCCCAACCATGATGATATTTGGGTCTTGGCGGAGCAATGCACGCAGTCCCGAGGCAAAGGTCATACCTGCTTTTACGTTAGTCTGGGTCTGGTTGACTCCTGGAATCTTATATTCAACCGGGTCTTCAATGGTTGATATGTTGACGTCCGGGGTATTCAAAATGTTAAGTACGCTGAACAAACTGGTCGACTTACCACTACCGGTAGGACCGGTAATAAGGATCACGCCATTCGGTTCGGTCAGGGCTTCGTTTACTACTTCAAGCGAGCGACCCCAATAACCTAATGATTCAAGGCTGACCGCTTCGTTGCTTTCATCCAGAATACGCATGACTACCTTTTCGCCATCGGCGACCGGCAGGGTGCTAACACGCAGTGCATACTGCTTTCCGGCAACCTTAATCTTAAATCGTCCATCCTGCGGAACGCGACGTTCGTCAATCTTCAAGTTGGCCAAAATCTTAATACGACTAACCAGCGAGCCAAGAACGTTACGCGGTAGACGGTTCACCTCGTTCAACACACCGTCAATACGGTAGCGGATTTGCACGAACCCTTCGCGCGGTTCAATGTGAATGTCGCTGGCGCTGGAGCGAATGGCGTATTCGAGTAACAGGTTGATAGTCTGTGCAACAGGGGAATCTTCGGAAATATCGGCTTCGGTGACCTGCTGTTCACTGCCGTCTTCTTCGCGCTGAATGTCGATAACTTCGTCGAGCTGCTTGTCGACGTCACCTCGGTAGTTTTCAATACAGGCCAGAATATTATCGCGTGTGGCAATGTAAATCTTGGTGTTTTCGCCGATTTCTTTTTGAATAAAGTCGACTGCCTGGACGTCATCTGGGTCGTCCATGGCCAGGTGCATAGTACCATCTTCATCAATCTTGAATAGCACCGCGCGGTACTGTACGGCGATTCGTTCCGGGATTTTGTTTAGGACTTCGCTGGGGATGTCACGCGGGTCGATTTGAACGAATGGAATGTGGGCGTAGTCAGCGAACAGCTTAGTCAGCTCAAGCTCAGAAATAAGCTTGTTCTGCACGGCCATGTACTGCATCGGCCGGTGAGTACGTTCGGTCGATTTTTTGAGTTCAGCAATCTGTTCCGGAGTAGCTTTGCCCGCCCCAGTCAACAGCTTTTCAATGGTATCATCAGAAATTCGCATACTGCTTACGCTCTACTATACCTTTGAAAGTCCGAAATCGCCAGAGCTTCTATGCTAGCAGTACGTCGTCGTCTGGCAGGCGGAACAGGCCTTCGTCGAGTCGCTTCTGGTCAAGGTAATGGGCGACGAATCCGACGGTGCGCGGTATGACGAACAACGCATTAAAGAAGTCGGCGTCAATCAGCTGCTTGAGTGACTGTTCGTCATATTTTTCTTCTTGCTCCAGAATGTCGAGCATGAGGGCAGCAATGTGACCGTCAACATTCAGTATAAGGTTGCCTTTCTTGGCACTCGTAATTGCTTCGATCGCTTTGGCATAGTCAAAGTAGCGGTGCGAAGGCAGCCGGTCAGCATACTCTGCCAACAGAGTGGTTCGAGGGTCGGGAAGACCAATTCGGTACTTTTTGTGGCCAATCCCGCCAATGTACTTTTTGGCTTTAGCGTAGTTTTCTACATGTTCAGCTGGTTCACGGGCTTCCGTTACACCTGAAAACCACTCGTTCGCTGCGTCGCTCACGGCGCCACCGAAACGTGGCCCAATAGTAAGTAGGCCAGCCGCCAGTGAGTCAACCAAACCTTTGCCGGCACGGGCAGTCACGATAGTATTCAAGGCGCCCGACACCTGCGGGCCGTGGTCAGCTGAAAGCAGGAATACCGTACGGATAAAATCGACGGTTAACACAGACTGTGGCCGCTTACCCAAAAGAGCGGTGGTAACCTGCGTTGCAATGTCGCCTTCTTTAGCCCATGCCTGCATGCTTGTGCCAACAAACTCGTAGCCGTCGTCACCTTCTTTACTGATGGTTGATGAGAACAAGCTGCCGTTTCTTGATTCGATCACGGGAATATCCTTTCGTTCTTCGGTGTTAGTAGGAAGTTCACTAATCGCTTTAGCAAAGTCCGCCATAGAAGAGGCCACGGTTGCACCGGCGTTAGCCAGCGCGTTCCGCTTGGCGCTCGCCGTCTCACTTTTGTTACCAGCCAAGGCTTTGGCATGGCCAAATTGTACCGGGGTATCAAAGTTTTCACTAATGACGCCTGCGATGTAGCAAATAACCGGCTTCGTCACTTGTCCGGTCGTCAGTAGGTCAGCCAGCTCGTATTCATCCTGTCCGCCCAATTCGCCGTAGTACACAATGTGCGTCGTTGCATCGTCAGCTTCTGCTGCCAGGAACGCTTCTTTCGGCGTGGTGGTAGGGAAGCGGTCGCCACCGAAACACAGCGCAAAACTAATAGTGTGGCTGCTTGCCGCTACCTGGGTAATAATTTCGTTGATCATGCCGCCGGACGCCGAAAGAACGGCAACCGATCCCGGTGTCATTAGGCGATTGGCTACCAGCTGCCGGTAGTCGACCCCACCAACCACGCCAAGCTTTAAGTAGCCGGGGACAAGCAACCCTACACCAGCCGTTCCGATGAGCGTTTTGCCAGAGGTTTGATACTTGTTATATAGTTCAATCGCGTCTTTTTCTGGCACGTCTTCGGCAAAAATATGCCCGCCCAGTGCATTTGGGAATTCTGTGAAGAAATCTGCGGTAGATCGGGCGGCTCTTCGGCCGGAGTTAACGTTGAACATCCACTCAACGTCGCCAAGAGCTGACTTGGCCTGACCGATTGCCGGGTAGCAAGGTAGTAGTACTTCTTTTTCACCCCAGAAGTACTTTTGGAATTTTCCTGCCGACGTTACGATACCAGCGATTGACGGTTCGGACTTCCCCGACAAATAATCGAAATCCAGAATGGCTTGAAAGCCTGGTCGGTAGTTACCGAGCGCGAGAATACGTCCGGGGTCACTTCGGATGTCTTGTAAACTACGCATCGGCATACTCCAGTGCTTCGGTTATGACTTCGGTGAGTAATATGTCAGAGCCGTGCACGCTGCCGAACAGCCCGCTGCCTTCTAGAAAATTTTTCATCATGGCTAGTCCTTCCGCTTCGTTCGGCCCACCGCGGCGTACATATACTTTTACGCCCTGGGTTTTTAAAGCGTCCGAATATTCATCCAATGCTTGTATGACGCCTTTGAACGTCTTTTTGACGTCGGTAAAGTTAGCAACTCCTCCTGCAATGACGATCGCTTTTTTAGGTGATTTCGATAGCAGCAGCTGCTCAATGACATGCTTCGTGTAAAGGTACGATTCCTCGGTTGTTGGTCCGCCGCTGTATTCGCCGTAGTTACCAATAAGGTCCGCTTTGCCGCGGTTCATGGCTTCGTCGGCGATAGTAATGCTGGCGCCGCCTCCGCTTAAAATCAGCCACAAAGCACCGTCTGGGTTGAGTACACGGAACGAAAAAGCGGCTGGAGAGTTTTGGTTCATTTCGGCAACTGCTGCTTCGCTATCGCTCGGAACATGCGGGTCAACCACATCGTCTTCAGTCCACTTAGTAACATATTCACCGGCACTATCAGCTAGTACGGCCGCGTCGAGCAGCCAGTAATTGTCGCCACGAACAACGAGTGGGTTTATTTCTATGAACGATAGGTGCTGTTCGTCCATTACTCTAAGTACTCGTTCAACGAATGCTTTAGGAAGTGGTACGTCTTCAGGCGCATATGCTTTGACACTTTCGGGGTTATCTTCGACGTTTACGCCGCCTCGTTCGGAATAATGTACGGAAATTCCACCTCGTGTGCGTTCAAAACTGACATATCGTTCTTCGGATTCTTCGTGCGGGAACATCGGTTCGGCAACGAACCGGCTGAAGCCTTTGTCTGCAAGGGAGCGAACTGCTTCAGAAATATTTTCTTTACTGACATTCAGTACAATCAGACCCTGTTTGCCGCGCTTTTTAATGCCTTGGTCCACCTTTACTATGTACGATTCATCATCTGCTAGCTTGTCCACATCTGATTCTAGCGAGTCAATACGCAAACTAGCACCGGCATAATCGTCGACCAGTAACGACTTAGCAGCGAATTCAGACAGCTTAATCCGTGACACGCTACGACTCCCTTGCTTTCACATATACGTTAGTCTGCCGGATTTCAAATCCGAGTTTTTGGTAGAGTGCGTTTGCCGCTTCGCGGGTGGGTCGGCTGGTAAATTCCATCACGTCGGCCGACTGCTCCCATGCCCATGCTTCGCAGGCTTCGACCAGTTCGCGGCCATAGCCATGCCCACGCATATCGCTCGACACTATCACTTCGTCTAACCGGCACTCAACCTTCGGTAGCTTATAGACCAAATTAAGCACGGCTAGGCCGACTACTTGTTCATCGTGTGTAACGACCAAGACCGTCCTCTTAGAGTCATTAAGAATGGCCAGGAATTGCTGTTCGATTGAACTTGCCGCGACGTCACGTTCGCGTAGCTCGGCTAACAGTTCGGTGATTCGCGGAAGGTCGTCGGGAGTTGCTGTTCTGGTCGCCATATCTCTTCATATTGTAACAAAATGCTATACTTTTAAGAGGTGAAAAAAGAACTTACATCGGTCGATGATATGAAGTCATGGGCCGCGACTATTGGAGCCAGCGTAGCAGGCGGAGAATACATCGAACTTATCGGTGATGTTGGTGCTGGCAAAACAACGTTTACCAAAGGCCTCGCCGTCGGAATGGGAATAGATGACGTCGTTCAAAGCCCGACCTTCACAATTAGCCGCGTGTATGACGGCCGTGACGGCCTGCGGCTCGCGCACTACGACTTTTACCGTCTGGCAGACCCAGGTATTATGGCCGACGAACTGAGTGAAACGCTGAATGACGACAATACCGTGACGGTCATCGAGTGGGGCGACATCGTAAGTGACGTCCGACCAGACGATTATCTGCGTGTCGACATTGAATCGCCTGAAGAAACGGTGCGTCGGGTAACCTTGACTGCCCATGGTGAACGTTCGAAAGCACTAATGGAGCGACTAAAATGATTATTCTTCTCGACACATCAACACCCGAATGCCGTCTGACGTTAATTGATGGCGACCAGCGCTACGAAGACAGTTGGACCGCTGATCGTACATTAGCCGACAAGTTGATTGGCTATTTGCGTGAGCAGTTGAAGGCTCAAAATAAGACCTGGCAAGACGTCACTGGTATCGGCGTATTCAAAGGCCCGGGTAGTTTTACTGGCCTTCGGATTGGTCTAACCGTTATGAACACTATGGCAGATAGCCTAGAGATTCCCATTGTCGGCGAGACCGGCGATAACTGGAAGGAGTCGGCACTCACTCGTTTAACAAGTGGCCAAAACGACAAGCTGGTCATGCCACTCTATGGTCGCGAAGCCAACATTACTAAGCCCCGCAAGTAGCTTGCGCACGCCCACGTTCAGGAGCTACAATAAATACAGCTTTTTCATTTTACGTTAAGGCTCACTGAAAAACTTTGATACTATATACGCTCTTCAATTTCCCGATTTGTTTCAGTCATGAACGCGCGTGCAAGTTTCAATTACGGATTCACCCCTACTAAAACTTACTAAAACAAACCTGCTACCCCTGTTCACGAAGCGAGGCATCGGGACCCCGAAGAGCGTGAGGGAAAGGACTAGAGTATGTTAGAAGCCATCATAGCGATCGTTGGTATTCTTTTTGGCGTCGGCGGAAAGGTCGTGTATGACCGCCAGCAGACAACGCGGGGTAAGAACAAGGTCGAAAAAGAACTGGCGGACGCCCAGAAAAAAGCGGCTGACATCGTTTTAAAGGCGAAGGACGAAGCGCTTGAGATTGAAAAAGAGCGCCGACGCGAGTGGAAGAAGACCGAGGACCGCCTGGCGGAACGTGAAGCCGCACTCGACAAGAAGCTCGACGAGCTCGACAAGCGCACCGAAAAGCTTCGCGCACAAGAAGATGAAGTTGAAGAACTGAAGGGCGAGATTCGCGAAATCCGTACCCGTCAGCAAGAAAAACTCGAAAAAATCGCCGGCCTCAAAAAGAAGGAAGCGGCCGAAAAACTAATGCAAATGACCGAGCGCGACATTAAGCACGACCTGACCGGCTTGGTCGACAAACTGCAAAAAGACGCCATGCACGACGCCGAAGAGCGTGCTGCTACCATTCTGGTTTCGGCAATGGAACGCATGAGCTCAGAAGTCACGGCCGAACGTACTGTCACGGCTATTAAGTTGACCGACGATGAAATGAAGGGCCGAATTATCGGTAAAGAAGGACGCAACATTCAAAGCTTGCAGCGGGCTACCGGGGTCGACATACTTGTTGACGACACGCCAGGTATGATCGTCATGAGCAGCTTTGACCCGATTCGTCGCCAAGTTGCCCGCCTGACCCTTGAAATGCTTATGAAGGATGGCCGAATTCACCCGGGCCGTATTGAAGAAGTCGTTGCCAAAGCGCAGAAACAAATCGACAAAGAAGTCGACCGTGCCGGTGAAGACGCTGCCCGCGAAGTCGGTGTTGTCGGTATTCCAAAAGAAATGCTGCGCCTGCTTGGTGAGCTGAAGTTCCGTACCAGTTACGGACAGAACGTCCTTATGCACTCCACCGAAATGGCACACATTGCCGGTATGATTGCCGAAGAAATCGGAGCTAACGTGCGGGTCGTCAAGATTGCAACGCTGCTACACGACGTCGGCAAGGCCGTGTCACACAAGCTTGAAGGCAAGCACCACCACATTGGTGCCGAACTAGCGCGCAAGTACGGTATGAGCGAAGACATTGCCCACGCTATTGAAGCTCACCATGACGACATTGAAGCCACGACGCCAGAAGCATTGGTTGTACGTGTAGTTGATGCCGCGTCGGCTGCCCGCCCCGGAGCCCGTAACATTTCTGCCGAAAACTTTGCCGAACGTATGCGTGACCTCGAAAATGTTGCTACCAGCTTTGACGGCATCGACAAGGCATACGCTATTTCAGCTGGTCGTGAAGTTCGGGTTATTGTTAAGCCTGAAAAGATTGATGACCTGTCGAGCATCAAATTGGCCCGCGACATCGCCAACAAGATTGAAAGCACCATGCAGTACCCTGGTACTATCAAGGTCAACGTTATCCGCGAGATGCGCGCGATCGAGTTTGCGAAGTAGCCACTGGGCTAATAAGCCAACTTAAGACAAAACCGACGACGCCGATGGCACTTAGCCATGCGGCGATCGTCAGTATTATTTGCCGGGTCAGTTCGTGGTACGCCGGTAGGAACAGGCAGACCACCAACGGAACTATGCTAATGAAAAGTTGAACGAGCAGCACAATCCGCCGCGACAACACTAATTTTTTCTTGGCGGGTAGTGGCTTATGGTGCGTTACGGCCGGTATGACCGCTTCGGCCGTTTCATTCACCAGCTTCTGGCCAGTTCGTACGATGGCGCGCGGCATGCGTATCAGCACCACGACCGTCATAACCAATATGCCCAGTGTCGCAATGCCGACCACTACCCACATGAGCGGCGATGAACTGATGGCATCTGGCTGCACAACCTCAGGGGTTGGTTCGGGCACTTTTGTTAACAGGTCAAACTTGCCTGTTTCAATTAGACGGGGCAGGGCAATAAGCGCCAGCCATAGCCAGTTCAGAATAACGGCTAAGTAAGAAACTCCCAAAAGGGTGTTTGAAAGTAAGACTCGTGCGGTCCGTGAACTCATGCCACCATCATATCAAACGGTATAATTGTAAGAGAGATGTTTGAATATCCAGTTGTGTATGTGGACATCGAAACCACCGGAGGGAGCGCCACCACCAGCCGTGTGCTTGAAGTGGCGGCTATACGGGTAGAACCGGGTGGTGAGACTCGTGAATTCTCAACGCTTATTGACCCCGAAACGTACGTACCGGCTAATATTACCCGTATCACCGGCATTACCCAGTCAGACATTGCCGGCGCACCGAAGTTCAACGACATCGCCGATGAACTGGCCGACATCATTGCGGGAGCGGTATTCATTGCCCATAACGTACGGTTTGACTACTCGTTTTTAAAAATGGAATTTGCCCGGCTTGGTATCGATTTTTCACCGAAATTACTGTGCACAGTGCGACTTAGTCGGGCGCTGTACAAGCTTGAAAAAGGCCATAGTTTGGCCAAACTTATTGAGCGCCACGAGATTCCGGTGCTGGACCGTCACCGAGCCTTAGCAGATGCTGCAGCCATAAAGTACTTCACGGAACTAGCATTCAGTCAGCATGGCGAAGACTTATTTAACCAAATGGTTGAACGACAACTTCGCACCCAATACTTACCACCGAATCTCGATGTTGAGGAGCTCGAATCAATCGGCAATGTACCCGGCGTTTATATCTTTAAAAACGACACTGGCCAGCCCATGTACGTTGGAAAATCCGTCACCCTTAAAAACCGCATTTTGTCGCATTTTCGCGATACTTCAACGCGCGAGGTTAAGATTTCGCAGACAGTTCACCACGTCGAAACTATTCCAACTGGTAGCGAGCTGGCAGCGCTGGTGCTAGAATCTAAATTAGTCAAAGAACTGCAGCCACTGTTCAACCGACAGCTCCGCCGCGTATGGCGCTATGCCCTGCTTATGAAGGACGAAGTCGACGGCTACGCTACGCTGCGTGTTCAGTCAGGTCAGATCGACGGCGAAACCGACCTATCAAAGGTCTATGGGGTGTACGAAACCCGCACCAAAGCAAAAACGCGCATTTTAGAACTGACTCGCACATTCGAACTGTGTCCCAAGCTTATGGGAATCGAAAAAACAAAAGGCGCCTGTTTTTCGTATAGTCTTGGTCGCTGTCGCGGCGCGTGTGTTGGTGAGGAATCGCCAGAGCTATACAACCGACGGTTCGAACTGGCGCTGGAACATCACAAAATCGCCGCTTGGCCGTTTCAGTCGGCCGTCGCCGTGCCAATCAACAATCAGGGTGAGCAAGTCATCATCGACAACTGGATTATTCGTGGCTACTTGAATGCAGAGGGTGAGCGCGTATATGACTCTATGGAGCCAACGTTCGACGTAGACGAATACAAGATTATCAGGCGGTTCCTCCGCGAAAACAAAGCGCTCGTTCGCCGATTCGCTAGCTAGCTACTTATTAAATAATGGGTACGGTGTGGTACTAACGTTGTCACCGCTACGCGACTTAATGGACCACTCGCCGCTACTAAGCCAGCCACCGTTCCAGCTCCATCCGGTCTGTCCGTTTACGTCGGTTTGTAGGTATGGCAAGTAGCGGTCATAGCCTGCCGGGTTCTTTGCCCATATGGTGCAGTAGCTGCCGCTGGCTATTTTACAGCCGCTCGAAAGCGTATCGTTCGTCCTAAAACTGTGTTCCGACACGCTACTGCCGGCTTGTAGTAGCTCTGGTGTGCCGGAGGTTTGATTTAGGCTTGTAGCAACACGAAGGCCGGTGTCCATATCAATAATGCCGTGACCGTACTGCGTGGCATACGGAACTGTCCCCATGCCCGACGGTTTCCATGCCGTCGCATCAATAAGTGCGGTTATGTCATTTACCGTGCTGCTTGGGCGCAGCGATTTTATCAGCCCCGCATAACTGGCGACAATCGGCGATGCAAACGATGTGCCATATAGCGACGATGCGTAGGCAGACGTTTGGTTAGAACTATGCCACATCGGCGAAACAAGCGTGCCGGAACCTGGTGCGGTAACGTCGAGCGCCGGCCCGTAGCTACTAAAGCTGGCACGGGCGTTGGTGCTGGTCGTCGCCCCGACCGCAATCACATATGGGTTTAGCGCTGGGTAACCCATTGCTCCTGGTTTTGCCGGGTCACAGCCTTGTTCGGTGCCGGTGCCGCAGTTACCAGCGGCTGCTACAACCACCACATCGTTTGAGTAAGCGTATGCAATGGCGTTCGCGAGGGTTGGGTCATTCGTGTCGCCACCCAGGCTCATGTTTATAACCGACGCGCCGTTGTCGACCGCATAGTACACGGCAGAAGCGACAGAACTTGTGTAGCCCGAACCATTGTCGTCGAGCGCTTGCAGCGGCATGACCTTGTTGTTCCACGACATTGTCGCCGTTCCAATGCCGTTGTTGCCTGCTGTTCCTACAAGTCCGGCGACTTCGGTACCGTGCGCCACTCCGCTTCCGGACGGGTTGGTAGAACCTGCTTGCGGCGCGTTGTCTATGTTTGCAAAGTCCCAACCGCGCCAGTCGTCTTGGTATCCGTTATTATCGTCGTCACAGGCATTGGTTGCTTTGTTTGCGCTGGTACCGGTCCAGCAGCGGTCGCCGCTGGCAGTTACGCCGGTTTCGCCCGAGTTTTGGTACCATTGGCCAGTTAAATCTTGGTGGGCTAAGGCAAAGCCGGTATCGATTACCGCGACAACTACACCGTTTCCGGTCGACTGGTCCCAGGCGGTCTGCATTTTTGTAGCATTCATCACCCAGGCCGGTTGTTGCAGCGGGTCGTTACTCGTACGGAGTGCGCGGTAGGGGTATTCTACTTGAGTTTGTCGCTTTATGGCAGCCTGTTTCGGTGCTACCTCGTTAATTGGACCGGTAGTGCTTTTTTGGGTTTCATCTGACGGGGCGGCGGCTTGCGGCTTACTTGTGTTTTTGACCGAGGCCTGGCTTGGTTGAGCTGCGGCCACGCCACCGATTCCTTGGTCTTCGCTGATCGACTTGGTCGCTACGATTGCTGGGCTACCGCCGCTTCTCGGCCAAATACTTACCGTGTACGCACCAACAAATCCCGCAATTACCAGTGCGGTAATGACTAAGAATGTCGTAACGTGTTTCATGCTGTTTTTGTTTGATTTGGTTTGCCTAAAGTATAGCATAAGGGGTTACGTTCGACTACGAAGGCTCGCTGCTGACCATGATTGAATGCAGCGAAAGCGAAGAGCAATTTAGTAAACGCCTGCAAAAACTATATGGCGTCGGTCCAAAAGTCGCAGAGATTTTTATGCGCGAGACAGAGGAGCTTCTTGCACGTCGAATTGAGTAAATGCTCATGCTTGAGCTTAAATCTAATCGGAGTATATTGTGAAATAGACAATTATACTTAGGAGGTTAGAGTATGGCTGAAGTTCCAACAGCGATGAGTGCAAAAACTATCGAACGTTTCTTGAATGTAATCGAGACGTCGGGGGTTCCTAGCAAGGTAGACACGAAATATCTAAAATCTGTCGGATTCAAATCGGGCAACGACACATCGCTTATCGGGGTCTTCAAACTACTCGGCTTTATTGACGCTAGCCAGGCTCCTACTCAAACGTGGCGCAATTATCGCGATAAGACAAAAAGCTCAGCTGTCTTGGGGGCTGCTATAAAAACAGCATACGCTGGCTTATTTGAGCTTTATCCGGATGCTCATCGCAAAGACGAAGAAGCGGTGAGAAACTGGATTCGTTCTACTACTACAGCAGGAGAGGTAACTGTCCAGAGGGCAATGGCGACCTTCAAAGCGTTGGTCTCTAAAGCTGATTTCGAGAATATAGATTCTGCTAACACTGGTCATGTCGCAACAGCAACTGCGGCTACGATACCTGGAGTACCTCAAGGACAAGCCTCTATTACTCAGGCGGTCCGGTCAGGACCAGCAGTGAATATTAATATTGAGCTGCAGATCCCAGCAACAAATGACCCAGAGGTATATGAAAATTTCTTCGCGGCTATGAAGAAGCACTTGTTCGATGACGGTGATGGTAAATAAGGACTGGCTTCTTAGAGCTGAAGCATTTCGCAATGACGCGAACGCAATACTTGGTACACACGAGAGCGCGCAAAAATCTCGCATAATTTTGCTAGAAGAAACCTACGATAAACTAGCGTTACTTAATCTGAAGCAAGATAATTTGTTTAAACAAGCACTTCGATGTGCTGAAAACGAATTATACCGAGCAGCTCATGTTATGGCATGGGCAGCCTGCGAAGATTTCATTGAAGAGAAGTTATCTGAAGACGGACTTGTGAAGCTTCGTGCTGCTAGGCCCGCTTGGCAAGGAGCCGATATACGTGAAATGGCCGAATATATCCCTGAGCGCCAATTTGTGGACGTAATGAAAGTGCTGGGCCTAACAACAAAAAATGAGACAGCGGCATTCGTTAGTCTTTTGCAGAAACGTAATGAGTGCGCTCATCCTACTGGCTACTACCCGGATTTAAACCAAACACTCGGTTATATGTCAGAAATCCTTCTGAGACTTAAGTCGTTATCACTTAAATCACTCTGACTTGCAATTCTCTAAAGACAAAATGCTTCTATAAATAACACCCGGTCATTTCCGGGTGTTTTTTTGTTAGAACGCTTGGGTGATGATCCAAATCGCTGCGGCTACTTCTATGAAGAATAGCCCCAGGCCGACCGGTGAACCCCAGCTGAACCAGCTGCCCCATGCACGCCAGTTTTTGTGAGTGAGTTCGTACCACTCTTTGCCGTACTGTTCTTGCTCTTCTTTTGTCTGCTTAGACATCGAGAGACTCCTATTATTAATTGTTAATAAAAGCCCCCGAAGTGCGCAGTGCCGGTAACGGGTTGTTCCCTGGGGTGGGCCCCGCCGTTGGTACGGACTTATGTGCTAGCTGGTAGTATACTACAAAATATGAAAAGTGCACCCGTAACCACTAAGTTTAAGACCAAGTTGTACACCCTAAAGGACTGGATTATTTTGCCGGTGCCAAAAGAAGAAAGCCTGAAGCTAGGCTCTCGCGGGCAAATCAGCGTAACGGGGACATTGAACGGCCACGAATTTAAAACGGTGTTAGAACCGGACGGTCGTTGGAGTCATTGGCTGCGCGTAACCGACGACATGCAAAAAGCCGTCGGCGTAAAGAGCGGTGACACAGTTGAGGTAACGCTAACGAACGGCGCCGATTGGCCAGAACCGGAAGTGCCGAAAGACCTTAAAGACGCGCTGGCCACAGCACCGCAAAAGGTTAAAGACAAGTGGAAAGACATTACGCCCATGGCTCGCTGGGAATGGATTCGCTGGATGAACGCTACTCTAAGCCAAGAAACCCGCAAGATTCGTGTAGAAAAGACGATCGGCAAGCTGAATGGTAAGCACCGCCGCCCATGCTGCTTTAACTTAGCCGCCTGCACCGAACCGTACCTGATGAAAAGCGGCCGGTTAATGGAAGTCGAATCAAAGTAAGCTACTTCGCCTTAATCGGTTTTATCGCGGCCAGAACTTTCTGGGGCTCAACACGAGATTTGTTAAGACCATCACCGGCGTAGTAACTGGCGTTGGGGTTGTCACCAATTACTTTTGGCAGACCTGCCCATTCCTTGGCTAAGTTAGCGGCGAATTGTTCGGTAGTCAGTTCTTTGGCCAGGTACTCTTTTACTCCTCGGCGTTCAAGCAGGGCAACAGCCAGGCGGTCTTGGGTTTGTTCGTCGAACTTTTGGCTCGGGTCAATACCTTGTTGGTTTACCAAACCAGCGAGCGTGGAGTTAAGGAATTGGTACCGCCCAACAGCGCTGCTGGGGCTGCCTTGCTTAACATAGTCTTGCTGCCACTTTAGAACGTCGGCGATAGGCATGTCGGTAAACTTAACCTTACTGTTACGGCCGTTACCGAAATACGCGTTGTAGTTACCGCCGCTTTCAGCGTGAGCAATGACATCGAGCAGGGGTTTGCACGACGCGGTGTTAACGTTGATTCGCTGCGAGTCCATATATTCAGCATAAGAGAATATGCCTATGACGAAAAGCGCCGCAAGGCCTATAAGTAGCGGGGAATTGCGTTTTAGCTGGCGTTTCAAGACGCGGCGCTTTTTAGCGAGATATTTTTTAAGCACTACTACTATTATAGTCGATGGCTATTACTCAAAACACGCTGCCAACCTGTTTGGAACAGGGAAGGTTGCCTGTAAATTTGACATCGATAACCAAAAACAGTATTGTACAACCAAGTCCACCACAAAAACAAAAACCACCATGAACCTCGTTAAAAAACTAATCGGCATATACATGAACCGACCAATAGGCGTTAAGATTATAATCTTGGCTGCACTGCTTTTGTCGGTGGTTGGCGGAGCCGGAGTTTATTTAGAGCACGACCTAAAACTGGTAAGTAAGGCCGTGGCGTACATTACTGGCGGTGATATAAGCGAAATTTCTGAGTCGAACGAGTCTATTGCTGGTGATTTCGAGTCCGCAAAAAATGAATCGAACGAGGGTACGGATAACAAGCAGAGCACACCTACAAGCGACAAAAAGACGTCAGGCTCTACAGCAAAAGGAATGAAACCGTCGAGTAAAACCACAAAGCCTTCCACTGGTGCGGCTTCACCGCAACAGGGTGGTCAAACTACGACAAGTCCCCCTGTATCTACGGCGAACGATAAATTTGGCATGTCGGCTCCGTCTGACAAATGGAGCGAGAGACTCGCGCAAGTCGGCCCATCGCACATTAAATACCGCCGAATATTCCTGCAAAGTTTTACGGATAATCTGAGCAAAGTAAGCGAAGCGCTGAATGCGGGCATGACACCGGTTATTTCGTGGAAAACAGGAAGTTATTCGTGGTCACAGGTAGCATCTGGGGCGGCGGACGGTCAGCTATACAACTTGGTTGCCCAACTAAATGCCATTCCTGGTCCGAAAATTCTGGTGGTTCACCACGAACCAGCTGGGGATGGAACATACCAAGACTACACCGCTATGCAGCTGCACGCGTTGCCGATTTTAAAAACAGCCAACCGGGCATCGGTCGGTATTATTGGCAATGGTTGGTGGTGGTCTGCCTTGGGTCAGGGCTATACCGACGCAGAAATTGCCCAGTGGATACCGCAGTCACTAAAGAACGTCTGCGACTTTATTGCTGCCGATACCTACCAAGACAGCGGTTTGAATGAAGATGGTAGTGTAAAGGCGGCTCGTATGGCGGCTTGGGCAAGGCGCACCGGTGGAGTGAAAGCACTCGGCATAGGTGAGTTTAACGGCTTTACGGCGTTGTCTATTACGAATGTCATGAATGTGGTGAAGGCAGATTCGCTGTTTAAGTGGGCACTTGTGTGGAACAGTGGCCCAAGTGGTTTAGGGACGCCACTCGAAGGTGATAGGCTACAAGCGTTTATTAATGGTAAGGCCACGCCCAATCAAACATAAAAGCATGAAAGGATCGCTCACTTTGTTCGCTCCTCCGCTCAAAAGGGACACGAGCAAGCTCGAGTTTCCTTTTTCCCTCCACCGAACCGTCGGCTTGCGTCAGCTAAAGCTGCCGCGCCGAAGGTTCGAGGTCTACCACGGGCAAGAAAAAAGCCGAGCGGGTGCTCGGTTTTTTTCTTGGTCGGGGTGAAAGGACTCGAACCTTCGGCCTCACGGTCCCAAACCGCGCGCGCTACCAACTGCGCCACACCCCGACGGTGTGATACCTGCACGATTATAGCCTAAACTCACCTCTATTACCAGTGGTACAATAGAGGTATGACACAACCCCCGTATAAAGCCCCTGATTTTTCACTTAAAGATTCAGAAGGTAACCTAACAACGCTACAGGATTTTTCTGGCAAATGGCTGGTGCTGTACTTTTATCCTAAAGATGACACTCCTGGTTGTACCACCGAAGCCTGCAGCTTGCGCGACGCACGCGACGAAATTACGGCGCTTGGCGCTGAAGTAGTTGGTGTAAGCATGGATGAAGCACCGGCGCACGAGAAATTCAAAACCAAATACAACTTGAACTTCAAATTACTGAGCGACCCAGAAAAAACAGCCATTGAAGCCTACGAAGCATGGGGTAAAAAGATGTTCGGCCGCGAAGGCATTCTAAGAAAGACGTTTATTATTGACCCAACGGGCGTGGTGCAAAAAGTGTACGGCCGCGTGACGCCACTTGGCCACGGCGGGCAGGTGATTGAAGACTTGAAACGCTTACAGCAATAAAAAAGTGCCCAACCGGGCACTTTTTATTTTGGTACTACTTTAATATTCGTACTTGGTTTTTCCGCTGACTTTGTCGTTGGTGTAGGTAACGGTGATTGAGCCACCATCTTCGTAGCCACCATACGTGCAAGTTTCGATTTTGCCGGTGTATTGGCTGGTAGATTCTGAGCAACCTTCACCGGGCTTATCAAGCAATGCTTCGGCGTCGGTTTTGCTCATGCCATCGGTTAGCTGTGCGTAAATTCCCTTGAAGTCCCAACCGGTAGAACCTTTGGTGTCAGAAAACGACTTTGATGACGATTTAAGGTCATCCTTCAGGGATTCTTGTGCGCTTTGCAGTGCGGCGATACCAATGATACCCCAGATAACAGACGCGACCAGCGCGATACCGCCAAGAATAAGGCCGGTCAGAGCCATGCCTTTTGATTGGTGCTTGGTGAGTGCCACTATGCCAAATACGACGGCAAGAATGGCAGTGAGCAGGTTTAAGAACCCAAGCCATCCAAACAGAAAGGCGATAATACCGAGCACAAGCGCGGCAATAGCAAAGCCGCTGCCATTTCCACTAGCAGGTGCTGCGGTTGGTGTTACAGGCGCGACTGGTTGAACAGGTGCCTGTGATTCGGGCTGATTTTGAGGTGTGTTGTTAGAGTCCATCTCCACTCCTTAAGTTAGGTTTAAGCATAGTATAGACTAAACCTTCCAAAAACGCTTGCGTTTTAGCGTGGTCGGGTAAGCGCGATTTTGCGGGCTTCACTCGCAAAGCGGTCGTCTATGACGGTCGGAGTAAAGTCACCGTACTTTTTGGTCGCTGCTTTTTCAATCAGCCAGTCGGCAATGGCGGGATTTTTAGGCAAGAGTGACCCATGCAAGTAGCTGCCAATGACATTATGAACACGAGCACCTTCGAATTCATCTTGGCCGTTATTGCCGGCACCTTTTATGACTTTGCCAAGCGGCTGTAAGCCTTCTTTTAAGAAGGTTTGGCCACTGTGGTTTTCGTACCCGATGACTTGGCCGAATTCGGGACTGTCGATGACAATGTTGCCAATCATGCGTTCCGGCCCGCCGTGCGTTTCGATGTTGAACAGGCCAATTCCAGTTATTTCGTGACCGTCCTTGGTGCGGAAGAAATTACCAAACAGTTGGTACAGCCCACAAATGACGAGCATAGGGGTGTCATACTGCGCCAGTTCAAGCAGGCGCGGCTTCATTTTTAGTAGATCGGCCTGGATTTTATCTTGACCAGCGTCTTGGCCACCGCCACCAATGATAATGTCTACGTGTTCGGGGAAGGCATCGCCCGGGTTATATTCAAGCAGCACCGGTTCGTAGCCGTGCCACTGGGCGCGGCGCATAACGGTCAGTACGTTACCCCAGTCACCATAAATGTTCATATCGCGTGGATACAGGTGAAGAATGTTAAGAACTGGTTTCATGATACGGTCTCCACGTCTGTTATTTTGGACAGCTCACGGCGGAGCGCAAGCATGGAGGTGTAGCTGCAATAAATGCGCTTTGGCATGGATTTATTCGTCTTTATGAAATCTTTAAGTGCTTTTGGTATATCAGTTTCGACTGAGCCGACTTCGACTTCGTCGTACTGCAAGCGGAGAGCCATATCGTATGCGCGCACGCCGGTGACATGCGAAATACCGGGCTTCAAACTTTCGAACTGTACGTCCCACAACCAGCTCATGTCGCGGCCATCAGCGTAATTATCGTTAATGGCGATCATGGTGGCGTAACCGGTTGGGTCGAAGGACTCTAGCCCTAGCCGAAAACCGCCAGGATTCTTTACAAGCACAAGTTCGAGTGGCTGACCGTCGACCAGTAGCTTTTCACCACGGCCGAACGCCGGCGTGATGGATTCGAGTGTCGAAACAAGTTTGTCTTTGTCGGCTTTGTCGCCGAGAACCGATGACACGAGTGATATAGCAGCGACAGCATTGAAAACGTTATAAATTCCCTCAAGCTTTAACTCGAGCGTCAGCTTTTTGTTGCCAAGTGACACAACGGCTTTATGACCGTCCAGTTCTTCCAATACACTAACTGCCTTGGGTAATTTGGCGCGTGACGCGCCGCTGCCGCGCATGTCGTCGTCGCTTGGGAACTTTGACCGAAGTGATTTATCTAAGCCGAAGTAGCGTATGGAACTTTCGTCGAGAGACTCGCCGAGTTGCAGCAAACGCGGGTCTTCGCGATTAATGACTACGATATCCGACGTCTGTTCGGCGACAGAACGGAGTAGCCTGGCGGTGGTATCGATTTCGCCGAACCGGTCTAGCTGATCGCGCATGACGTTGAGTAGCAGGCTGTAGCGTGGTCGAACCGCTTGCACGAACTTAACGGCGTGGGCTTCGTCGAGTTCGAGTACGGCAATGTCGGCCGCTAGATTACCTTTCATATCGATAGCCCCGAGCAGTGCAGCTGCTACGCCTCGCGTAAAGTTACTACCGGTGCGATTGGTAAATACTTTAAGACCCTGGCCTTCAAGCAGTTCAACGACCATTTTCGTGGTCGTAGTCTTGCCGTTCGTACCACTAATAAGCACGACGCCGTATGGGAGCGGTGACAGACATGAGCTAATAAAATCCTTATCGATAGATTCGACAAACAGGCCAGGGAAGGCTGATCCTCCACCGCGCAGCTTGGTGGCTTCGCGGACGGCTTTTCCAAGCAATGTTACAAGCGGTTTGGGGGCCTTGGGCATATGCTCCATTATACCCGATGGTACGGCGCAAAAGTACGGTACAATATGTCTATGGTTATCGTGTGGGCTCTCTCGTGGTGGTACGGCGCCGGGTGGAAGTCTGTTTTGCTTGGGCTAAAGGAACGCCTTGCGTTGTCGTACGACTATTTTTCTATCGGGCTGCTCGCCAGCACGCTGTTCGCGCCGTTTAGACAAATATCAGCCGGTCGCGTACAGGGGCCGATCGGGATTCAAATCCGCGCAGCCGTCGATAAACTGATATCGCGTATTATTGGGGCGATTGTACGGCTGATACTCATTTTCGTTGGAGCGGTTTGGTTGTTTGTACAGTCGCTCATAGGCGTGCTCGTTTTAGTGGCTTGGGCATTTCTACCTATCCTGCCAGTTATCGGTTTTATTGTTATGCTCTCCGGATGGGTGCCGACATGGAGGTAAAGTTTGACTACAAAAGCCCGCGGGCTGCCAAGTCGCGGCTAGGCCGGCATATAAGTGGGTTGAATGAATGGCTGCTGATACTAGTGGCAGTCCTACTGCTAGTTGCCGGTGCTTGCCTGGTGTTAGTCGCTGTTCCAACGGGCTGGCTGCTTATGAGCCTTGCAGCCTGGCCATTCATGGCTGTTCAGTGGTATAGGGGCGAGTTGAGGGATGTTCCAGCAGAACAATCCGAGAACCAGGTTGACGCAGTTCTAGAATCTAGCGTACTGGCACGCTTGCCGAAGCAGCCGTCACCAGTCGATATTGCACGCGCAGTCATGCAGTCTCGCCACGGGCTGTTCTTTGCGGTGCGGTTTGGCATTACGCCGAACTTTTTGGAGCAGATTTCGTCACCGGAGCAATCTGATGCCACCCCGGTATGGCAGACCGCAATGGTGCTGCGAGACAAAGATAGCGACGAACTAACCGCAGGCATGCTGGTTTACGCGCTTGTCAAACAGTTCCCGGAGCACGACGCGCTGTTGGCGCACAATCATTTGGAGTTAACCGACATTAAGAACGGTATCGATTGGCAAAACCACCTGGCCGCACTAGTACGAACCCACTCAAGGAAGCTTCGTACCGGAGGAATCGGAAGGGACTGGTCATTTGGCTATACGCCGCTTCTTACGCGCTTTGGGCAGAACATCAGTCAGCAGCTTGCAGGTGGTGGTTTGCTGAATGTCGATTTGGATTCGCATACTGAAGCACTCGACCAGCTGATCGATACATTCTCGAACGATGGCCGCCAAAACGCCGTGCTGGTCGGAACGATGGGCGTTGGTAAGACGACGATAGTTCATGCGTTCGCGGAGCGACTGCTCGACGCGTCATCAAAACTTCCGGGCAATTTGAAGTTCCGTCAGGTGATTATGCTTGATTCGGCGTCGCTTATTTCGGCAGCGCCGGGCAGGGGAGAGCTAGAAGAGCTTATTATGCGGATATTCGGCGAGGCGTATGCCGCCAAGAATATTATTCTGTGCCTTGATGACGCCCAGCTGTTCTTTGAAGAAGGAGTGGGGTCAGTTGACCTTGGCAACGTGCTTGTACCGATTATCGAAGCCGGGCGCCTGCGGCTTATTCTGACTATGGACGAACAGCGGTTCTTACAGATTGGCCAGCGGAATGCGCCATTAGTGAACGCTCTGAACCGTATAAACATTCAGCCAGCATCTAAAGAAGATACCATCCGCGTCATGCAGGATCAGCTGCTGCACACGGAATTCAGGCGCAAGGTGACGTATACATATCAATCACTTAGCGAGGCCTACCGGTTAAGCGAACGCTATATTCATGACCTCGCCATGCCGGGAAGAGCACTTAAACTACTTGAGTCCGCAGCCAGTTACAGTGAAAACGGGCTTGTGACGATGAACTCGGTACAAAATGCCATTGAACAGACGATGGGCGTTAAAGTAGCGAACGCATCCGAGGGAGACGAACGCGAAAAACTACTGAACCTTGAAGCACTGATTCACGAACGTATGATTAATCAAACCCGAGCCGTTGGCGTGGTGAGCGACGCGCTGCGCCGGGCACGAGCTGGCGTGCGCAACCAAGACCGGCCAATTGGGACATTCTTGTTCCTTGGTCCGACTGGTGTGGGAAAAACCGAGCTAGCTAAAGCACTGGCCGACGTTTACTTTGGCGGCGAAGACCGAATAATCCGGCTTGATATGAACGAGTACGTTCGCAGTGAGGATGTTTCGCGGCTTATCGCCGACGGTGCTGACGACCCAGCCAGCCTGACTGCTCAAGCGATGAAGCAACCGTTCAGCGTAGTGCTGCTTGATGAAATTGAAAAAGCCCACCCGAGCGTTCTAACGACTCTACTACAAATGCTCGATGAAGGAATTTTGCGTGACGTCAAAAACCGCGAAGTAAGCTTTAGAGACGCGATTGTGATTGCTACCAGTAATGCCGGGGCCAATCGCATACGTGAATACATTGAGCGAGGCTACCAGCTGGAACAATTCGAAGAAAAGTTCGTCGACGAACTAATAAATTCAAACGAGTTTAGGCCGGAATTTTTGAACCGGTTCGACGAAATCGTCGTATTCCGTCCGCTTGAAAAGCCGGAACTACTGCAAGTGGTCGACCTTATGATTGCAGGCGTGAACAAAACGCTCGCGCTGCAAAAAATAACGGTCGAAGTTGAATCAGGTGCAAAAGAACTTTTAGTCGAAAAAGGCTACGACCCTCGGCTTGGTGCGCGCCCAATGCGCCGCGTTATTCAGCGGGTGGTTGAAAATAACGTAGCCAAAGCTATACTGGCTGGCGTTGCACAAGCGGGTTCGACTATTACAATATCGGCTAGCCAAGTCGAAGAGGCCATGAGCAAAGCTGAACAGGTGAGTGCGATTGAAAAAGAGAGTGGCTACGATTCGAGTGACGCGGCCAAGCGCTGATTGCGCCGCGCGATAAATACTTGCATAGCCACAAACACTGCCAAGTAGGCAAGTAGTGCCGCGCATTTGGCGCCAAGTGGCGCGCCCAGCAGCAAAACTGTACCACTAACAATTCCCAGCGTTGTTATCGCGATATTTGTAGCTACTAATCTTTTTGGAACAGAGACAGAAAAAATAGATGCTACGATTGAACCGATCGTAGCGATAAGTGAAGTGACCATTAATGCAACGTGAAGTATAAGTAACGTGTTCATGCTTATAACTATACCAGCTTCTTAAATTTGGTGCCCCGGGATGGATTCGAACCATCGGCCTTAGGCTTAGAAGTCCTCTGCTCTATCCAGCTGAGCTACCAGGGCACACACCTGATTATAGCTAAAATATGCGAAAGACGAAGCCTAGTCGGAATCCGTAGCGGAGTATTGCCAACGCCAATCGGCGACTTCGGGCATGTCCACTCCGTGCTTGTTTATGTAACTTTTATGCTCAATCAGTTTTTCTTGCATGACTTCTTTTACATGACTGGCGTCGTCGTCATTCAGTTTAAGGCGCTCGATGACGTCCATGACAAGGTTGAACCGGCTCATTTCGTTCAGTACCGTCATATCGAACGCCGTGGTAATGGTCCCTTCTTCTTTATAGCCACGGACATGCAAGTTGCGGTTGGCGCGGCGGTAGGTAAGCCGGTGAATCAACCACGGATAACCATGGAACGCAAAGATGATTTCTTTGTCTTTCGTAAATATTGCGTCGTAATCGGGATCGCTTAAGCCATGCGAGTGCTCAGTGTCGGGTTCTAATCGGAGCAGGTCAACGACATTGACGACTCGTATCTTAAGGTCGGGCAGCATAGTACGAAGGATTGAAACGGCGGCGAGCGTTTCGAGCGTCGGTACGTCACCGGCACAGGCCATGACCACGTCCGGGTCACCGTCGTCGTTACTGGCCCACTCCCAAACACCGACTCCGCGGCTGCAATGCTCGACGGCCTCGCTCATGGTGAGCCACTGCGGACTGTCGTGCTTGCCGGTGATGGTCAGGTTGACGTAATTGCGGCTCGATAAACAATGGTCCATCACGGAAAGTAGCGTGTTTGCGTCCGGCGGCAAATAAATACGTGCTACGGCAGCTTTTTTGTTGACGATATGGTCGATAAAACCGGGGTCTTGATGGGTGAAGCCATTATGGTCTTGACGCCAGACATGTGACGTCAGCAAATAGTTGAGCGATGGCAAATCGTTTCGCCATGGTAGCTCAGACGACATCTTGAGCCACTTGGCATGTTGGTTCACCATGGAGTCGACGATTCGAATGAAGGCTTCGTAGCTGTGAAGTATGCCGTGGCGACCAGTGAGTAGGTAGCCCTCAAGCCAACCCTGCGCCTGATGCTCGCTCAGCATGGAGTCGAGGACTGAGCCGTTCGCGGCCAAGAACTCGTCGGTGTCACGTACACGGGCCATCCACTGACGATTCGTCATTTCGAACACGTCTTCAAGGCGGTTTGATACCAGTTCGTCGGGTCCGAAGATACGGAAGTTCCGGGGCGAGTCATTCTGTTTCGCGACATCACGAAGGTAGGGCGCGAGCGCATGCACGTTGCCTTCGTGGGCGCTGCCGCGGTAAGGAATATCCGTTTCGTAATCACGGAAGTCAGGAAGGTGAAGCTCGCGGAATACCTCGCCGCCGTTTGCGGCTTTGTTAAGTCCCATACGGCGGTCACGGTGCGGAACAACCGATAGGATTTCATTTTGCACCCGGCCGTTTTCGTCGAACAGTTCGTCGGGCTTGTAGCTTTTTAGCCAACTTTCTAATACTTCGACATTGCCAGGGTGCGCATTGTCGACAGCAAGCGGGACTTGGTGTGAGCGGAAGTTATTTTCGACCGCGTGGTCGTCAATGAACTTAGGGCCAGTCCAGCCTTTGGGTGACGAGAAAATAATCATCGGCCAGCGCGGACGGGTTAAGTCACCGTGTTCGCGTGCACTAGCTTGTATGCGTTTTAAGTCCGCCATGGCCGCGTCTAACTGAGATGCCATTAAATGGTGCATGGCAGCAGGGTCGTGACCTTCGACGAAGTACGGATTCCAGCCATAACCTCGAAATAGCTGTTCAAGTTCTTCGCGTTCGATCCGCGCCAGCAGGGTCGGGTTGCTAATCTTGTAACCATTCAAATGCAAAATAGGTAGTACCGCACCATCGGTCTGCGGATTCAAGAATTTGTTGGAATGCCAGGCGGTCGCAAGCGGCCCCGTCTCGGCTTCGCCGTCGCCGACTACACAGGCCACAATAAGATCCGGGTTGTCATACACCGCGCCGAACGCGTGGCTTAACGAATAGCCCAGTTCGCCGCCCTCATGCATAGAACCAGGTACTTGCGGCGAGACATGGCTTGACAGTCCGCCTGGGAATGATGACATTTGAAATAGCTTCTTGAGTCCGGCTTCGTCTTGTGTGACATTCGGGTAATATTCAGTGAACGTTCCTTCAAGGTAGACGTTACTAACAACACCTGGACCACCGTGGCCAGGTCCAGAAATATAAAGCATATCAAGATTGTTCTTGCTAATTAGGCGGTTCAAGTGTGCGTAAATGAAATTCTGACCAGGTGCCGTTCCCCAGTGACCGAGAAGTAGGCGCTTAACATGTTCCTGCTTAAGCGGCTCGCGAAGTAGCGGGTTGTCCTGCAAGTAAATTTGCCCAACCGTTAGGTAGTTCGCAGCACGCCAGTATTTATCGAGTGTGTTCAGTGACTTGTCGTCGAGGTAATCGTTCATACGTGCGCTCCTTCGGTTAGTTTCTTAGTTTGTTCGGCAATTATGGCTGCTTCGTTGGTGCGGATTACGTGTACGCCTGCATCGCCATGCTCAGCAGAAATCGTGAACTCATGCTGGCTATTCTTGTTCGCGTCAAGAGCGACGCCAAGAAATGATAATCCGGCACAGACACGCTCGCGGATGATGTCTGATTCTTCGCCAATACCACCAGTGAATATAAGCGAATCCAAACCGCCAATCGTGGCCGCAAGCGCACCGATTGCTTTTTGAACATGGTAAACATATAAACTAACGGCCTCTTTGGCGCGAGAGTCGTCCGCTTCAATTTCCAGCAGGTGTTTCATATCGCCAGATGTGCCAGAAACGGCAAGAAGACCAGACTCGGTTTGTGCAATCTTCGTGAATTCATCGGCTGTGATACCATGCCGCTCTTGGACGAAACTTACGATGGTGGGGTCTATGTCACCGCTCCGCGTACTGGATGGAACGCCTGAAACCGGCGAGAACCCCATAGTCGTATCAATCGCCTGACCATCTTTTGTTGCCGCCAGGCTTGAACCACTCCCTAAATGTGCGTAAATGACCCGACCATTTCTAGCGGTTGTTCCAGCCCGACGTTCAAATTCGCGCTGTACATATGTGTAAGACAGCCCATGAAAACCATAGCGCCTAACACCGGCATCACTGAACGTGTCGGGCAGGGCAATACGCTTTGCTACAGCAGGCATGTCGGCAAAGAATGAAGTATCAAAACATACGGCCTGCGGAAGGTCAGGGTATAGGCCGACAAATTCTTCTATCAGTTTTATGGAGGGCTCGGCATGAAGGGGGTCGAGTGTTTGTAGGTCTTTAAGGTCTTCTAGTACCTTCGGGGTAATGAGTTGAGGCGCTGCATATAAAGTGCCTCCATGCACAAACCGGTGACCAATGGCGGCAAGCTGGTAGTCGGGTATGAAATTTTGCAGCCATTCTAAAATTGCGCCGGAAGGACTAGTTGTGCCTGTGCGACCAACAGATAAGTCGGCAATTAATTCGATATTGGGTGAATGCGTAAAAAGAGCTGCCTTGCAGCTGGAAGAGCCGTTGTTGATCGTCAAGATAATTGGTTTGCCCACCACGATTAAAGTATACAAGAGTACGGGGGTGAGCGTCTAGTAAGCGTAAGGACTAAAGGAGTATAACTAGCAAGCACGGGTCGTACTGATCCATTCGTATTAATATCGGTAGATTAATACGCCGAATAAACTTTTGCGGTCACATCTCTTCTTCTCATAAATCGCTCCTGGAATAGTATATTACTAACCCACCTGTACGGCTTATCAGACCCAATATCTATCTCGATGATGTACTTGGACATTGTTGCCGCTTTTTTATTATCAATAAACCAAATTTTTACATTCCCATTCAATACAGCCGAAATTTGTTTTTTTGACATCGGAGAGATTATCTTTGAATTTATCTTCACTCATAAAAAACTCCATCCAAAAATACTCTTCAATCGATATATTCACTGTCTTTTCGTCCACTCCGTAGACCTGTATCGATGCGGCCTTGGGGTTTAGTGGCTTGATTTCCCAAGCTGTATCTACTACATAATCGTCTTGAAACTGAGATTTCTTTACTTTGTAGCGCCCTTGAAAACTCATCAGTGCTTCTTCAATGACTTCATCAACAAGTTGTTCATATTTATTAAGGGTCATTTTGTCAGACATATATTAATCATACGCTTGGTTGCTGCTTATAAGAAACTGTTACAGCAATACCTAGAAATGGTGTGTGGCGAGATATGGAAATATATCATCGTCGCGCTAGAAAATACTAGGAGGTAGTATTTTCTAGCCGCTCCTTGCTATCGAACTCGCTTCTGGCTCGCTCCGCTCGCTGACGAGAACTCAATTTCAACACATACCAAAGTAAAAACCCCAGACAAGCTGGAGTTCTAACTTTGGTGCGGGTGGAGAGAATCGAACTCTCGTCATTTGCTTGGAAGGCAGATATATTAGCCACTATACGACACCCGCATATGGGGCGAATGATGGGGATCGAACCCACTACCTTCGGAGCCACAACCCGACGCTCTAACCAAATGAGCTACATTCGCCGTATCGGCACAACGTCAGTAATTGTAGCATAACAGGGGCGGAAAAGGCTAGATGCCTTGGACTGTTTCTATGCTAGCGCCGAGCGAATTCAGGCGGTTCGCTAGGTCTTCGTAACCTCGATTAATAGAATACACATCGCGAAGTGTCGAAACACCTGGCGCGGCGAGCATGCCAATGAGGATTACGACGGATGGTCGTAAAGCTGGCGGTGCCACGATGTCGGCGGGTTTCCAGCGGGTAGGACCGGTCAGGTAAATGCGGTGTGGGTCGACCATTTCGACGTTCGCGTTCAGCTTTGACAGTTCAGTAAAGTAAATCGCGCGGTTTTCGTAACTCCAATCGTGCACGAGGGTGCGGCCTTTGGCAACAGTCGCGATGAGGCCGAGAAAGGGCAGATTGTCCATATTAACGCCGGGGAAGGGCATGCTATGGAGTTTGTCTTTGGGCGCAACCAATTTGGAGCGCTTGATGAGGATATCGACCAAGCGTGTCTTACCGTTCCGGGCAGTGTATTCGTCGCTTAGTTCGAAGTTCAGTCCCATCATCTCAAGTACGGCGAGCTCAAGTTCAAGGAATTCAATAGGGGCACGGGCTACGGTGATCTCGGAATCAGTCACGATACCTGCGGCGATGAAACTCATGGCTTCGATAGGGTCTTCACTTGGGTAGTAGTCGATGTCTTGGTTTATAGAACGCTTACCTTTGATTCGTAGCGTTGTCGTTCCGATACCTTCGATTTCGACTCCTAGCTTCTGTAGGAAGAAGCAAACATCTTGCACCATGTAGTTTGGGCTGGCGTTTCGTATAACTGTTATTCCGTCGTACAGGGCGGCTGCCATGACGACGTTTTCAGTCACGGTGTCACCACGCTCGGTGAGAAGAATCGTCTTTTCGGGCTTCTTAGGGCTAACGGTCGCGTGGTAGTAGTCCGTATTTGGCTTGGCGACGACGTCCATACCGAAGGCGCTTAAGCCCACGAGGTGCGGTTCAACGGTGCGTGTACCAAGGTTGCAGCCCCCAGCAAAGGGAAGTTTGAAATCATCGTATTGGTGCAAAAGTGGACCTAAGAACATAATGACGGTCCGGGTGCGCTTGGCTGCTTTTACATCCATATCCTCAAGTCGTAACCGTGCTGGGGGAACTATTTCAAGGTCATTGTTGTCCATCCAGCGCGTTTTAACACCAATGCTTTCAAGGACCTCGATAATACGGTAAACTTCTTCGATTCGGGCAACCCGGCGAAGTGTTGTCTTGCCTTTATTTAAAAGGCTTGCACAAAGCAGACCGACCGCAGCGTTCTTGCTGGTCTTGACCTCAATCGTACCGGAAAGTCGCTTGCCACCATTGACCTTGAAGTTTATTTTACCTGTGTGGTTCAGCATGACCAGGTTACTTTCAAGCACGTCGCTAATGCGGGCCAACATCTCTATGCTGATATTTTGGCCACCTTTTTCAATACGGTTAATCGCACTCTGAGAAGTCCCTAGTTCTTTGGCAAGTTCACTCTGTGTCATCCGTCGAGCGGTACGGTTTTCTTGAATAAGTCTGCCGAGACGCTTCTTGTAATCAGTTGCTGTCATAACGATTATTATATCACATACGATATATTTACAAGCTATGATACAATATTTCTATGTTGTAGTTTGCCTCATCATCAAGAATAATAATCAAGCACGAGGGAGAGTGATATGAATGATGATGAAGTTGCAAAACTGATTGCCGGCGAAACCAAGCGCCAGCAAGAAGGTCTTGAATTAATACCGAGCGAAAATTACGTTAGCAAAGACGTACTGACGGCACTCGGGTCGGTATTTACTAATAAGTATTCAGAAGGTTACCCAGGTAAGCGCTACTACGGCGGCCAGGATTTTACTGATCCTTTAGAGCAACTGGCAATCGACAGGGCGAAAAAGCTTTTCAAGGCGGACCACGCGAACGTGCAGCCACATTCAGGTGCGCCAGCGAACGAGGCTGTATATAGTGCTTGGCTTGAGCCGGGAGATACTGTGCTCGCGATGGACCTCTCTCACGGAGGTCACCTGACACACGGCAACCCGATGACACGGTCTGCAAAGCTGTACAATTTCATTCCGTACAAAATGAAAGATATCTCAACAGGGGAGATAGATTATGACCATCTGCGCGAACTAGCCTTAAAGCACAAGCCAAAAATCGTGCTTGCAGGCTTCTCTGGCTACCCACGCGACCTAGACTACGCCAAGTTCGCCGAAATCGGTAACGAGGTCGGGGCACTCCTTATGGCCGATATGGCACATATTGCAGGTCTTATAGCCGCAGGCGTTAAAGACAACCCATTTGATTACGGCTTCCATGTCATTACAACCACGACTCACAAGACGCTTCGCGGCCCACGTGGCGGCATGATTCTATCACGGGGCATCGTGTCGAACCCGCTAAAAGCACCAGAAAAGACACTCGAGAACATTCCAACGCTTATTGACCGGGCAGTATTTCCGGGTATGCAAGGTGGCCCACATATGCACGTCATCGCAGCGAAAGCAGTCGCGTTTGGCGAAGCACTCCAGCCAGAGTTCAAAGCTTATTCCGAGCAAATACTTAAAAATGCAGCAGCACTAGCGGATGGTCTGAAGAAAAATGGGTTTGACCTGGTTACTGGGGGCACAAGCAACCATCTAATTCTTGCAAATGTTCAAACGAGTTTCGGCATTAACGGTAAAGAGGCAGAGGAAGCATTAGATAAAATCGGCCTTACCCTCAATAAGAATTCCGTGCCCGACGACCCAAACCCACCATTCCGCCCAAGCGGTATCCGGCTTGGAACGCCAGCAATGACGACTAGAGGACTTAGAGAAGAACATGCTGCCTTGGTCGCTGAGTGGATGAGTATGGCTATTGGAGCGCGTGATAATGATACCGAACTTAAGAAGCTACATAAGGAAGTCGTATCTTTTTTGCGCAGCTTCCCATTACCTTACTAGACGATCTATGGGGTTAGATACAAAATAACCTGCCAGCTAGGCAGGTTATTTTGTATAGAGACTGGCTTATTTAACAGCCAGCTCCTGCCTTAGCGGTCTGAAGAGCGCCGCCAGCAACAGTTTGAGGGTAGTAGATGTTTATACCAACGGTTGCACTACAAGGGGCGTTGACCTTAATTGAATACGTCTTGGTGCTTCCAGAAGTACAGACGGCCCAAGTCTGTGTGCCTGTCGTTCCACAGCCAGTCGTCGCGACTGTATTAGTGACAGTGCCTGTAGTAGGGGCAACGATCACATTAGATGGCATTTTTGCTGTCGTGGCTGCAGTAAAGTTAGCTGCACTAATTGGGTATGACCCGTTCTCCGTATAGTAAACTTCTGCAACCTTTCGAATAGCATTTGTGTCAGCAGTATACGCTGAGTCGGCTGCACGTGTTGAGATGTTTGTGTAGGCGACGATGGTGATCGCAGCAAGAATCGCAATGATCACGATGACGATCAGAAGCTCGACGATGGTGAAACCGCGGTCTAAGGTAATTCTGTTACGCAGGAGCATACAAAGGCTGCTCCTTGTACTAACAGCCAGCTCCTGCCTTAGCGGTCTGAAGAGCGCCACCAGCAACAGTTTGAGGGTAGTAGATGTTTATACCAACGGTTGCACTACAAGGGGCGTTGACCTTAATTGAATACGTCTTGGTGCTTCCGGAAGTACAAACAGCCCAGGTTTGAGTACCAACCGTTCCACAACTGGTAGTTGCTACTGCATTAGTAACCGTACCTGTGGTAGGAGCGACGATAATGTTAGCAGGTAGTTTTGCTGTTGAGGCTGCAGCAAAGTTGGCTGCACTGATTGGGTACGACCCGTTTTCCGTGTAGTAGACTTCTGCGACTTTTTGAATGCTGTTCGCATCAGCTGAGTAAGCTGAGTCGGCTGCACGTGTTGAGATGTTTGTGTAGGCGACGATGGTGATCGCAGCAAGAATCGCAATGATCACGATGACGATCAGAAGCTCGACGATGGTGAAACCGCGGTCATTCTGTAAAGTTTTGATATTGTTAAGCATTTTAATGCCCCCTAATTATTTGCTTAGTTATGGTTGTAATATACTATACGGCTTAGGTAAGCGCAAGCGTTTTATTAATCTGTTAATCAGCGATGTAATGAATGCTGTCTAACGATGTCCAGCTGGCATTAACATTAGTCACTATCAAGTCACCAGTAGGACCTAGATCAATGCTTGAAGAGGCGTCGTACGTACCGTTGTACCGTATGCCACTAAATATATTGGTGCCGCTATTTGAATTTTGCAGACCGCAGCCGGCACTATTAAGGTTTGTGATTACAGCAGGGTAGGTGACATTACCGTTTCGTATCAGTCCTTTGACAATAACGATATCATCTGGGAATTTTTGGCATTGAGGCACTGTCCACCCTGCGTATGCAGCCCAGCTATTTTGCAGTGTCAGGTTGTTCCACCCGGTTGTGCCGGGGTAATAAAGAAGCTGAAGCGACCTGTATGTTCCTGTGTTATTACGTGACGGAATGGTACCGTCAGTCATAACATTTACTCCACCTCCTGATGATCCTGAATTTGCTGCGACATGCATACCCTGCGCTGGGCGCATAGCTGTCGGCATAGCTGTGTTCATAACAGCGTTTATCGTACCTGCAGTCGCGAGGCCTTGGATCCAGGCCCGGCCATAAGAATCAGTCGCATACTGTGGAGTTCCGTAGTTTATTCCATAATTGGAATAATACCATCCGTTGGCAGTCGTTAAATTTGTCCAAGTAAGTCCAGCCGAAGCTGTCGGAAATATTATGCCATCAAGACTTGCAAATGCATTGCCACCTGATACAACTTGTATTCTACCGTCGGTATCAATATCAACCCGACCAAGCCCTCTACCATTTGTCGCGGCGGCATCGTACGCGACCACTGAAAAGATTAATCGGCTAGATGGTCGGAATCCAACCGGTAGCGTGCAAACCGAATTACTCATAGGAGAAGAATATCCGACGGTTCCCCCGGCAACTAGTCCCTTAAGTCCGACCATGCCGCTGGTGGTTTTTGTGTAACCGGCCTCATTATAACCACCAGAACCTGAACCACCATAGTTGTCCCAGGAATTCGATGGCATGGTGCAGTCATTCCAGTTTGGAAGGGTTGTGTTCATCGTACCGTATAAATACGTACCAGCATTTGTTACGACAGTAACTTCGATATCGGCATTTTGTTTTCGGGCCGTTCCGACGATAGAGTACGTGGTGTTATTTGGTGCCTGGTTCTGAGGTCCGTTTACCCATGTACCCGACCCAAGTCGGTAGCGAATGTTATATCCGGTTGCGCTACCTACTTGGTCCCAGGTAAAAGTAGTCGTATATGGCGTTGTTGTGCTCCTTGACCACGCGATAGAGGGTGTAGTTGGGGGTGTGTTGTTAACTTCAGAAGTCTGCGCGTTAAGGCTGGTAGCCCGTAGGGAGCTTGTGTAACTGACCGTCTTGCCCCCCACTTGTTTGTTGACAATTATCTCAATCGATACGGAAGACGCACTTGCCGCCTGCGAAGCAAGCAAGGCGGTCGTTGAGGTCGCGTCGCCGTAGTACGTTATATTGATATCAGACACGTTGTCGAGCAGCTTTTCGTCACGAGCTTTACAAATGCCTGTATTACCGGCCATATCGTTTTCATTACAGCTAGCGCGTTGCCATGGCACGGCACAGGCAGCCACTTGTGGCAAAATTGTGCGCCTGTAGAGAGTATCTGTGGCTGTATCGACAAAAAATACTGATGTATAGGTGTAGACTGGGTTCTTGTTATTGCAGGCACCCGTTCCCATATATATAAGGTTTCTGGCTGGATCTGTAGGTCGTCGATCCGTTGTTGGAATGTTAAGAATTAACGTGTCTGGGTCTGCTCCTGCGTTATTGACGTTAGTGAACTGCGTAGCGCTATTGTTCTTACCCTGAGGACTTACTACTCCTGTGGTGGCCGTCGAAAACCCCGTCGTCTGCACGACGCCGGCTTCCATGTCATTAAGCGCGGCTTGAACATCGTAAATGGCCGTATTTTTTTCTCGCACTTGTAGGCTTTCACCCGTAAGTCCAACAACCAGTGCAATAAAGGCTCCGATGAACAATATGACGATAGGTGAAATTACTAGGACTTCAACTAAGGTAAAACCAGCACGTGCGTTAGTTAGAGAACGTCGCATGTTCTACCTTTCTACCGTTATGACTCGCCTCAACTTTCACGAGAAATACATCAGTCAGGCTGCCCGGAGTCGTACTATACGGGCAGTCGATTGTCACAATGAAAGTGACATTACCTATTCCCGCTACGGGTTCAGTGGTGGTGGTTGTACCTTCGCTGGTTGCTGCACAGCCTGCTGGCGAAGCAGCCGATGCATCGAGGGCAGATTTACGCATGCGTTCATACGCAAGGCTCGAAAGTTCTGCATCTTTGTCGGCTCCGGCCCCATCCCTCATTACTTGGGTAAACAGCTGGTACCCTGCGAAAAGGAATATAGAAGCGATAAACAGAGTTATAAGAAGCTCAACTGCCGTGAACCCATGCTCCAGCCTACGAGCAATCATCATTGGTGTTTACTCCGCCAGACCTTAAGGCCGGGTATGCCCTTATAGACGGTTTTGTCCACTTCGCTGATCCAGTATAGGTTATACCGTGTGCAGTCATCGATGTTGCAGTACCCGCCGTTTGCCCCAACGAATTCATACATGTATACATCTTTCCAGCCACCATTTCCGTCGCTGAACTGACCTTGGATAATCGAATCTTTCTCGGCCGTATCGCAGTTCGCATTCCAAAACCAGAAGAAACAAAAGCCTCCCCAACGAAGCCCGCTTGGCGATGTTACGGCGGGATCCGTCACGCCTGGTAGGACGTCACCGAGGCTGGCGCGACCACTCCAAAACACAGTGTCCCATAACTCGTTATTCCCCGGGTAACTCCCTGCATTCCACGTAGTGGTGCGCGGCGTATCGGGCGTGCCATCACCGTTGGTGTCTTCGGTCCAGTTATATGAGTACGTCCTGTCGTAGCGTGCTTCTAAACCACGCGCTATTGTTTGTATGTCGGAAAGGCGCTCAGCATCACGGGCATTAGCTAGCACTGACCTGAGCCCAACAGTACCCAAGCCTAAAAGGATCGCCATAATCGTTAAGGTGATCAATACCTCTACTACGGTGAACCCCCGCTTCATGTAATAAGCATAAGTTTTTTACGTATCAAGAGCAAGTGTCATATTTCGAGCGGTTCTTGTTCGATTTGGATTCGGAACATGTCTCGCACTTTGCCAATAATTTCGGTACGGGCCGCTGCTAGGTCTGCATAAGAAGTTGCGGATTCGTTTATGAGCACCAATGCGTTTTTGTCGTGAACTCTCATGCCATGAAGCAGCTGGCCTTTTAAGCCGGTCTTTTCAATCAGCCAGCCGGTCGGTACTTTGGCTCGCTTATCACCCAGGTCGTACGAAGGTATATCTGGCCAAGTCTTTTTGAGGTCATCAAGCTGCCACTGCTCAATAATGGCATTCTTGAAGAAAGATCCGGTGTTGGGGAGTAGTTTGGGGTCAGGTAGCTTGTCGGCACGGATGGCAATAACGGCTTCACGGATGGCGAGCGGGGTATAAAGTGTCACGTTATGTTCGTCAAAATACCGTTGCACGGCTTCGTAAAATGGCGGTACGGGAGCGGCTTTAAATAGCGTTAATGTAACGCTAATAATACCGTATCTGCCAGCTTGGTCACCGCGGAACATACTGTGACGGTAGGCGAAGCCGCAATCACTATTTTCTAATGTCACGAACCGGTCTTCTAGCGAGTCATACGCCTCTAGGCTGACTAATGTATCGGCGATTTCTTGGCCATATGCGCCGACGTTCTGTACCGGAGCCGCGCCAACCGTACCGGGAATAGCCGACATGGCCTCTATGCCGGTGAGCCCCATGTCGACGGTTTTTGCGACTGTTTCGTCCCAGTTTTCGCCGGCACCAACCTTTATAGTTACGGCAGAAGCAGTGTCCTGCACGATCTCGAAGCCGAGTATCCGATTACGAACTACAATACCACCATAGCCTTCATCACGGGCGACGACATTGCTGCCGCCACCAAGTATAAAAAAGGGAAGGTTTTGTTTGCGGGCGTTCCGGCAGATTTCCGCCAACTCTTCCGCGGTAGTAGCGGTCGTCATAAAGCGGGCTGAACCACCCAATTTCATGGTCAGGTAGTTTTTGAGTGGAATGTTGGTGTGTACGTCCATACGTTATTGAAGTATAGCCTATGCCAGTCGATGCATGCTATAATTACCTCTGTAATTTCTTGACCCTGACAGTACGCACCCGTAGCTCAGTGGATAGAGCACTGGTCTTCGGAACCAGGTGTCGTACGTTCGAATCGTACCGGGTGTACCAGGTGAATTATGGTCTGCGATTTTTACTTAAGATCGCGGCACAGAATTTATCTCGCTAATGACAGATGAAATTCAACACCACCTACTTATGAATCAACTCAATTCAAATGGCTCCCAGCTCCTCGGCGATCTTACGGCGTCGCGGCTTCAAAAACAGTCACGCAAGCAAGCTCGGGTTAATGACCAAAAAGTGCATGTCGTCGGTGCTGGCGGTACGCTTACTGCCGCTTATGAGCAGCTCCGGAACGCAGCGGAATACGCCGAAGAGCATGTGCTGCTTCAGCGTGCTATTCGGCGGTTCTACCGAAGATTGTTCGTACTGCACGACAAAAAGCGCATTGGGGCTAGCGGCGAAGAGCTGATTATCGAACTGACGCACGCGGGTTACTTACCGAATGATTCTGTGCCCGAAGACGACGTTGCTGCGATTTCGGATGCGGCCGTACGCTACTACAATGCATATCAGGCGCTTCGCAAGAACAAGGCAATTACATATGAGCAATCCGACAAATGGACCTATGAGCTTTTGGCGGTCGAAGTCGAGTGGCGTCTGAATGACAACAGTCAGTTGCAAGCGTTCACCCAGTTTGCACACTCCTATTTTTCAAGCACGATCGACTACGAGCAGGTATTTGGCACACCTCCGCAGACAGTTGACATATCGCTTTATGTCGCCGTTCACAGGGCGCTCTTAAAGTCCGATGATGCAGTGCTTCGCCTGGGGCTACTCGCACGGTTCGGCCAAAGCCCCGACAAGCTGGAATCGTATATCGATGTCAATCGTCAGATTGATGTGATATTGGTGTCTCAGGCGACTGAAAAACTGTTTCGAATGGTTGACAAACGTGGTGCGCCGCTACGGGTGCTCCGGCATATGGTTGACGATTCGCCCGACCTTGCTGCGCTGCTTCCGAACCGCGAACAGATGCTTTTGGCGTACGAAAAGCAGGTTACGAGCGATTATCAGTCGGTCAACCGGCGCGTCAACAACGGGATTATTAAGAGCGTTATGTTCCTGATCATTACGAAGTTCCTTATTGGCATCGCCATAGAAATACCATATGACTACCTGATGTTCGATATGATTCTGTGGTTGCCACTCATCATTAACCTGCTTTTCCCGCCGGTATATATGGTGCTCCTGCGGGCAACGATGATGCTACCGGGAAACGCGAATACGGCACGTTTGGTCAAACAAATAGATACGACTTTATACGCGGCTGAACAGCCAAAACAATTAGTTAGGCGTTCCGGCCAGGAATTTGGTACTGGGTATAATGTCGCCTACGGTGTATTATTTGTCGCTGTATTCGGTGGCGTGGCGGCACTATTGTGGCAGGCGTTTAATTTCGATATTATGCACCTGCTCATCTTCTTCGTATTCCTGTCGGCGGCAAGCTTCTTAGGATTCCGCCTAAGCCGTATGATCCGTGAACTCGAATCGGTCGAAACCCACCAAAACGGCGTCACATTAGTAAGGGACTTTCTTTATATGCCATTCGTTGTTGTCGGCCGGTTCTTAAGCGACAAATACGCCAAGGTCAACGTTGTTGCCCTGGCGCTCGACATGCTAATAGAACTGCCGCTTAAGACGATACTGCGGCTTATCCGTCAGTGGGCGGCGTTCATTAGCGCCAAAAAAGACCAGCTATAAATTATTTAACGAAGCGGCTGCGGATCTGGAACAAGAAGAACCAGCTGATCGCTGCGCCAAGAACGCTGCCGATGAGGCTACCAAGACCATAACCTGGTACAAACACGTACACCAGTCCAACGACTAAGCTTACGAGTGAGACATAGAACAATAGGTCCCAGCCTGATTTCTTCATATTCTTAAGTGGCGAAACGGCCAAAAGGAGTAGTGCTCCTTGGACTACCAAACCGGCAAGCGCAACATACCACATGAATCCAAGGTCGGTCGTGTAGTTTGCGCCGTATAGTCGTGCTAATTCGTTCGTGACTTGGGTCAGACCGCTTAGGTATTGGCCAAGCTGCCAAAAACTCCATGCGCCCCACAGTGATAGGACGCCGCCGATAATCGCCAACCACCACGAGTTCTCGGCAATCCACTTACGTGCACCAAGCGGCAGCTGCAGCGGTTGCTTTTTGTTTACGGTTTCGTCGAGCCATTGTTCCAGCCCAAGCGTTTTACTGCTAAAGTTTGCTGATTTTGTGCTTACACTATCACTCATAATGCACTCCTCCGTTAATACCTTGATGGTACACCTAAAAATAACCGTTGTAAATATATTCATTGCTTAGGTATCTGGACAGATTGACCCCTGTTTGGTATATTCAATAGGTAATTTCGGGCCAGTAGCTCAGCTGGTTAGAGCACCTGCCTCTTAAGCAGGGTGTCCTGGGTTCAAGCCCCAGCTGGCCCTCCAAATCCGTTTATCCAAAAAACAGAGGTAAATTACCTCTGTTTTTGATATGATAAGTGTATGGCAGTACTACGCAAAAAAAGTATCGGTCTACTACTATTAGCCGTACTCATCGCTGCAATAGGCATTGGTTACTTCGTATTCCAGTCAAACACTGACAGTAATAAGACTGCAGTTAAACAAGAAACAAGCCAAAAGCAACCCAAGGAAAAACCTGACACTAAAACGGAAGTCGTTGCCACGAGAACAGTCATTACAACCGGTGACAGCGAGTTTGGTCCAATGCTTTTTGACAGTAAAGGGCAGGCTATCTACATATGGGAATTAGAGGATTCAGCGACAGCTGAATGCTATGGGGACTGCGCCGATGCGTGGCCACCCGTACTTACCGATGGTGAGCCGATTGCATCTGGCAGTGCAAATAAAGAACTACTCGGAACGACTAAGCGCAATGATGGTACCACCCAGGTTACCTATAATGGTCACCCGTTATACTACTATGCGCACGAAAAACCCGGTGAAGTGAAGTGTCACAACATTAGGACGCACGGCGGCTTGTGGTGGGTAATTCAGCCGAGCGGAATTCGGGCCAACTAACCAGCTAGGGTAGAGAGATGAGCGAGTTAAAAACACTTCCGAATGACGGCAATGTAATGGCATTCCTGGACTCCGTCGAAAATGAGCAGCGACGAAAAGATGCCATTTCACTGCTTGATGTCTTTGAAAAGGCAACTGGACTGCAGCCAAAGCTCTGGGGCAGTAGTATCGTTGGCTACGGAATGTACCACTATAAGTCGGAGCGGAGCCGTCAGGAAGGCGATTGGCCGCTTGTTGGTTTTTCGCCTCGCAAACAAAATCTTACAATCTACGTTATGCCAGGCACCGAGCTCTACACAGAAAAACTTACGCATCTAGGCAAGCACACTACGAGCAAGGGATCATGCATCTACATCAAGAAACTCAGCGACGTTGACACAAGCGTCCTGCAAGAAATACTGGCAGATTCGGTTAAGCGAATGAAAGAGCTATACCCAGGTTCGTCGTAACGCCTACCGATTTCCTCATGAAGAATAGAACAGAGCCAACACTTACTTCGGTTGAAGATGCTGAACGGTTTCTGTTAGCGTATTCTCCGGAAAAGCAAGCCGGCGAAACGTACACGCTCGGTCGTATGCGGCTGCTCATGGAGCGGTTAGGCAATCCCCAAAACGACATACCTGCGGTCCATATTGCCGGTACGTCAGGCAAGACGAGCACGGCATATTATGTAAGGGCACTGCTCGAAGCGCACGGCAAAAAAACCGGGCTCACAACTTCGCCGCATATTAGTTCAATTACTGAACGGGTTCAGGTGCATGGAAAGCCACTTGAAGATCAAGCTTTTATTAATTATTTGAATGAATTCATTGCAATTATTGAGCAGTGGCCAGACATTAGACCGACTTATTTTGAGCTATTGACCGCGTTCGCGTTTTGGGTGTTCAAGCAAGAGTCTGTCGACTATATGGTCATCGAAGTTGGCCTAGGTGGACTACTTGACGCTACGAATGTGGTTAACGCCAGGAAGGTATGTGTTATCACGCCGATCGGGCTAGACCATACGGAGGTATTAGGGAGTACGGTCACCGAAATCGCAGAACAGAAAACCGGGATAATTAACAATAGTTCTACGGTGTTTACCGCGCAGCAAGATGATGAAGCCGAACGTGTCATCCATGAAACCTGTGAGCGACACGATACTTCGTTACAAACCGTCGCCCCAGTTATTGATGAGTCAACGAGCGTTCCATTATTTCAGCAGGAAAACTTCGGTCTGGCGTTTGAAGTAGTACGATATATCGCTGAACGAGATGGCTTAGCTAACGTGAGCCAAGAAATCCTAAAAAGCTGCATAGCGAATACTCCCCCTGGAAGGTTCGAAACATACCATGTCGGTGAAAAAACCGTTATTCTTGACGGCGCACATAACCCGCAAAAACTACACGCTTTTGTGCGGTCGCTTCGGCTTCATCACCCTGAGCCGATTGGTTGGCTGGTTGGCTTTGTTTCAGCGCCTGAACAGAAGGTTACCGCCTGTTTGCGAGAGATAGCGAACGAGAGCGACGACTATATATTTACCGACTTTACCGTAGGCCAAGACATCAAAGGCCGAAAAAGCGTACCAGCCCGCGAAGTCGAACGACTAATGGAGCAAGCGACAAGGAAGACGTACGACGCTATTTCTGAACCTCAAGAAGCATTGAATCAACTGCTCGCATCAAAAAAGCGAACCGTCGTTGTGACCGGTTCGCTGTATTTGGTTGCTAAGCTTCGACAATCGGTAATCGACCAGGCTACATAGCAGCCGGTTGGCTTGGGGCTGCAGGTGTTGAGCCACTATTTACCGCTGAAGGATTCCAGACCGCTGTTTTATCGACCGCCAGCCAAATAAGCCAGACGGGCGTTAGGAAAATCGCGAGTAGTACAAATACACCATCTTTTCCAAACTTAAGACCAATACGGTACATGGCAATGTACATAAACACGGCCGCGACGATATTTACGCCAGGAATGAATGCTAGAATAGACCACCAGCCTGGTTCGTCGCCCATTTCGAGCATTATCCAGTTGTTATACACGGGAACCCAGGCCTTCCAACTTTCAATGCCGGCTTTCTTGAAAATCATGCCAAGGAAAATCGCGAATACGACATAAAAGATAAGCGCAAAGATTAGAATGAATATCATTGTGGCAAGTACAATGCCAGCGGCTTCACCTGACGACAGCGCATTAGTCGTAGAATCGTACATGTATGGGTCATAAGAGTTGTCGTACATTTTCATTCCCTCCGTTTATCGAACCGTATCTTACCTCCAGTGTACCACCGAGTTTGTTACAATTGAATGAGTGAAATTACTTGATGGAACAGAGATCGCCGGTTACGTGACCGAGCGTCAGGCAAAGCAGGTCCGAAATCTTCGCCAAACATGGAAGGTTGCGCCAAAGCTTGCCATTATCCAGACGGTGGACAACCCCGTCATTGATACCTATGTGCGCATGAAACGGCGCTACGGCGAAGACATTGGAATAGATGTCGAGCTGCACCGGGTGACGAGCGAAGGGCTGATGGATACGATTGACCGCTGTAATCAAGACGGTTCTGTCCACGGTGTCATTATCCAGTTGCCGCTGGCCGACCAAAGCCAGACTGAAGCCGCCGTGAATGCCGTAGCGCCTGAAAAAGACGTCGATGGCCTGGGTGAAAACAGCCACCACGTACCGGCGACCGCTGAAGCAATCGACTGGCTGCTGCATGGCTACAATGTCGAACTGAAGGGTAAAAAAATCGCTGTCGTCGGCAATGGCCGCCTAGTGGGAGCACCGCTGGTCAAACTATGGAAGCAAGCGGGTTACGACGTGACGGTCTTTGACGAACACAGCAAGAACGTCGAAAAAAGTTTGCGCCGGTACGGCGTCATCGTATCCGCGGCCGGCGTGCCAAGTCTTATTGGCTCGCAGTCCGTCCAGCCTGGTGCGGTTGTCATAGATGCCGCCACGACGGCAGAACACGGCAAAATCGTTGGTGATATCGCACCCGAAGTTCGGGAGCGAAACGACCTAACCATTACCCCCGAAAAAGGCGGGGTTGGTCCACTCACGGTGGTGGCATTATTCGAGCACGTTATTCATGCCGCGAGAAAAATTGCGGAAGCGACTAAGCAAGACTAAGCGTGTCTTTGACGCGGTCGACCACTTGGCTTGGCGTTAGCTCGGCTTTTACGATGTAGCTTTCGATACCAAGGTCGCGCAGTTCTTTTGGCGATTCTTCTTCGCCCATGTTGGTAAGCACGATCACAGGAATATTCTTACCCCATTCTTCGGCCCGGATTTTTTTCAGCGCCTCGTGGCCGGTCATAACGGGCATTTGCATGTCGAGTAGAATCAGGTCTGGCCGGAACGATTCAACCAGCGCCACACCCCGTTCGCCATCGCTCGCCAGCTGCACGTCAAAGCCAGCGGCTTCGAACTTCATGCGGTACATCTGGTTAATGGTAGGGTCGTCTTCAATGATGGCGATTTTTGTCATACCTTTATTGTAGCAACCAAATAGGAAAAACACTGCCGCTACGCTAGAATATAAGCGTGAGCGCTACGATGTGGCTGATCGTTATCAATTTTCTTCTGGTGGTGGGGAGCGCCATTTATTTGGCGTGGGCCGTGCACCGGCGCCATGAGCAGGCACTGTTCCACCTAAAGCTAATCACCATACTTACATCATCTGTAGCCATTCGTGATCTGTTAGAGCGTGTCGCTACTGAGGTTCAGGCAGCAACAAACGCTACTCAAGTGTTCTTTTTCGTCTATAAGCCCGACGGCCATCATGTTTCAAGCGGTACAAAAGACCATTTGCGACCGACTGTCAGTGACTGCCATTTGTTGGAGTCGTATTTTTACCGCACCGGTCGTTCGTCGGCACGGGCGCACAGTTTGCATGACGAAGCAGAGATTCGCCGGCTACTTAAAAGCTACCGGGTCGACTTTGTTATGCCACTAGTACGCGGCGGACAGATTATCGGATTCCTGTTTATGGGGCCAAGGCACCGTGGAGTCTACCGGCCGTACGATATTGGCATGGTGTTCGACATCAAGAACGAACTGGCCATTGCCGTTCAAAACGCAGCTTCGCTTGAAGCGGTTAAGGAACTGAACGCTAACTTGCAGCAACGGATCGAGTCAGCCACCGACGAGCTCCGGCGTTCAAACGAGCAGCTACGCGGGCTTGATACTGCCAAAGACGAATTCGTTAGTATGGCATCGCACCAGCTGCGCACGCCACTGACCAGCGTAAAAGGGTATATTAGTATGGTGCTTGAAGGCGACGCGGGAAAGATTACCAAAATGCAGCGGCAACTGCTACGCGAAGCGTTCACCAGCAGCGAACGCATGGTGCGGCTGATCGATGACTTCTTGAACGTGTCGCGGGTACAGACCGGTAAGTTTATGATTGACCGCCGGCCGGTTGATCTAGCAAAGGTAATTAGGCAAGAAGTCAAAGCGCTTGAAACCACGGCCGAATCACGTGACCTTACGCTCAAGCTTGATGCACCTTCTAGGCCGGTAATGGTCAATATCGACGAAGGCAAAATTCGCCAGGTTATCATGAACTTCATTGATAACGCGCTCTATTACTCAAAGCCAGACACTGAAATACGCGTGTCGCTAAAAGCATTCCCGCACGAAGCCAGGCTGGAAGTAATGGACCACGGAATCGGTGTGCCGGCACGCCAGCAAGCACATTTGTTCACGAAGTTCTTTAGGGCGGACAACGCCCGCACACAGCGCCCCGATGGCACGGGCGTCGGGCTGTACCTCGCTAAAATGGTTATCGACGGCCATGACGGCAAACTGATTTTTGCCTCGAAAGAAGGCCAGGGGAGTACGTTCGGTTTTCGGCTGCCGCTAGAACATGCCAATGATGCCGATAACAAGTAGCACGACAACGAACAGTATGCCGAGTGCTATCCCTACCAACCTAGTTATTTGACCGTATACTAACCACCATTCTTTGAAACGCGAGCGTTCTTCGGCAGAAACTCGCAGGACGTGAGGGGTAGATACCTTGGCGTCAACACCCTGGTACTTCTTGGTTCGCTTCTTCTTTTGCTTGGCCATAAGTAATTTTAGTCTACCACGAAAACGACCCCAGGCGCTTAGCCAGGGGTCGTTTTACTTTTGCTGAGGCTGATCGCTTCAGAAACACTAGGAGCGGTCAGACTCTATTTAGCCAAGTACGTTTTTGCGGGTAGTCACGACGTAACCAGCAGCTGCGGTAAGCAGGCTGGCAACGATCGCAACGACACCACCGGTTGCACCAGTCTGAGGAAGCTCAGTTGGGGTAACTGGGGTTTCACATTTGGAAAGATCTTTGGTGTGCTTGCTTGCGTCAAAGTCGGTTTCCTTAATGGTAACGACTTTTTTCGTAGCGATTTCACAGACAACAATCTCACCAGGCTTTGCGCAGTCGGCAAGGTTCTTTGAGTGCTTGGTAGCGTCAAAGTCAGATTCCTTGATGGTAATGACTTTCTGGGTAGCAAGTTCACATACCTGAATCATCTTTGGCTGTTCTGCACACTTTACCTTGGCTTGGAACTGAACGAATTCACGGGTAGAACCGCCCAGGTCACCAGCGTTCACACCGTTAGATGTGACACCGTCGGCCAGAGTCTTAACGAACGTACCGCTAACGGTGTACAGACTGGTTGAACCAGCGATGTACTGCAGCGTGCCGCCGTTAGTGGCGACGCTAACGTGACCGTTTGAAGTAACGGTGTTGCCGGCGTCGTTCTTGGCGCTGACGTTGATGTCGCCGCTGGCAAGGTTTGCCTTAACGGTGACGTCGGTCAGGGCGCCGTATTGGGTGTTTGAAATTTCGACGCTGTACTTGACAGTATCGTTACAAACGGCGCTGATGCTTGAGCTGTAGCCGCCGTTTTGGGTGACGTTACGGACCTTGTAAAGGTTCGAACCGCCAGCAAGCTGACCTGGAGCTGCAAAGGCCGTAGCACCGAAAACGATGCTAAGAACCGGCAACATTACCAGGGCGGCA
>DEBQ01000003.1 GCA_002348605.1 Candidatus Saccharibacteria bacterium UBA2952 | reverse complement strand
GCCTCCCGAATTGTGTAGGTGTTGGTTTGGGCAGAAGTCTCTGCTTGCCTTCAACATACGTCAGCCAGCTGCGAAAAGCAATAGTATTTTTAGCATTTGCTCAGAATTTGTTTACGTTGTATAGTGTTAGACCTGTTCGCAGATGTGTGTCTGCGCTGATGAGTCGGAAACGACGAAACAGACAGCGTTTCATGGAAGGAATTTTCATGGGAAGTACCTTGGACACAACCTGGAAGGGCTGGATGGTCTGCGGAGAGCAGGTCACCATCTCGCCGACGGCGGACATCCCATCGCCGTATCGGCCTCGCCAAACCCGCGAGGGCTTGGTCAAGCAGGCGCTCGCAAGCGTCAGGCCCTGGGCAGGGAGTGAGGGCGTCACTCACACCGTTCACCTAGCAGGGAAGCGATTCCCGCTGGCAGTCGTGCCACTCGAAGGCAGGATGCCGTTCTGGTTCAAGCACATCGGGCACCACGCCCGTCACGTACAGCTGTCGCCGTTCGTGAAGCTGGTGCGACCAGTTCTGACGTCGAAGCTGACGGTCGAGCTGGTCGGCACGGTTGGTCGGCCGAAGCTCGTCCGGGCCTACCCTGGTGAGTACACGCCGCCGCTTCCGTGGATGGGATCGGCCGAGTTCGCTCCAGGTGGCGTGGAGCAATCGATCGAGTTCTGGCGAGAGCACGCCTACGTTCTGACCGACACCAACACCGTGCCGGGAAGTGCGACCGGTCGCCGCGCACCGTCGTGGTTCACCACCGACTGAACCGCCCCTACTAGCGTCTTGCCGCCCTGACGTAAAATGGGCGGTGTTTGATTTGTTATACTTTAAGATAATGACAAAACACGCAAACTTATTGTGGATGGACCTTGAAATGACTGGTCTGGACCCTAAGGAAGACCGGATTCTTGAGGTTGCCGTCATCGCAACCGACTGGGAATTCAACGAGATCGCAACGTACTCAGCCGTCAAAAAAGTCGGTCCTAGCTTGATGAAGCAGCGCATGGTTGGCGAGTTTTGGGAAAAGTTTCCCCATGTGCGCGACGCATTGGTCGCTCAGAACCTTGATGGCAAGCATGGTCGTTCGGTTGAAAATGAACTACTTGAGTTTATTGATAAGCATTTCGCAAAAGATGAAAGGGTACTGCTGGCGGGTAATTCAATCCACCAAGACCGTAAGTTCATTGAGAACGAATGGCCGCGGCTCGATGCACGGCTGCATTACCGCATGCTTGACGTCAGCGCCTGGAAAGTCGTGTTTGCCGGTAAGTACAAGGCTAAATACGCAAAGCCCGAAGCCCACCGTGCACTCGAAGATATTCGTGGCAGCATTGAGGAACTTAAATACTATCTTAGTAAAGTCAACGCATGACCCACAAAGAGCTTGAAGATTATTTACTTGAATTCCCGAACGCTTGGTTGGATTTTCCATTTGGAGAAGGAACGAGTGTATATAAGGTTGGCCACAAAGAGACGGGGCAGGGCAAATTGTTCGCGATTATTGCGGATGGCTCAAAGCCGCTTCGTGTCAGCCTGAAGTGTGATCCGCTGCTTGCAGAGAACCTGCGGGAAAAATACGAGAGTGTGGTTCCGGGTTACCACCTGAACAAAAAGCACTGGAACACGATAATCTGCACTGGCCAACTGACCGACGACGAAATTAAAGACCTCGCCCGGTTAAGCTACAACCTTGTAAGCGGTAGCGCCTAACTACGACGCGTTAAAGCGTGAAAAACTGTCGACGAGCGGCTCGAGGTTGGTGTCGGTGGTATTAAGAATGTTTTTTAGCTCGCTGCTACTAGATGACTTATACAACTGGCCCATGTCGTTATGGAGTGTCTTTAAGGCATATGTCATTTCACGGGCGTAGGTTCGGTCGTACACGGCGTTCAGGCGTGCGTCTTCAAGGCGAGTGCCTAGTGCTTCAAAATCACTCGTTACTTTTGCGATCACATTATTTTTCTTGTCGGTCAGTTTTATTTTCTTGGCCTTTAGAGGCTCGGCTAAATCGCGGTCAGCGTTAGTGAGTACAAGGGTAAGGTTGCCGTTTAAGGAACGAAGCTCGCCGCTTTGGATGTTCTTTTGGGCGGCTTCTGAAACTGTCTTTAGGTTGTTGATTTTCGCAGCGACACCAGCAAGCGACGACATAGAGCCGCCGCCGGCTGCAGAAGATACAAATACGACGACAAGAATGACCAATACAAGCAGTCCACCGATCAACCCCCATAACACCATTGGGTTCATGGTTTTTACCGGCGCCGGCGTGGCAATTTGGTTTAGGTAGTCAGATGAGAACTGAGAGTTGTCTGGTTGCATACTACATTTAGTGTACCATAAGCGGTAACAGAGGTAAGGGTGATACAATAAAGCCATGCAGGACGCCAAAGAAGAGGTACGGGCACGGCTGAATATCGAAGACGTGATAGGCGAGTACGTCCAGCTCAAACGTGCCGGCCGTAACTTCAAGGGGTTGAGTCCGTTCACATCTGAAAAAACACCGAGCTTCACGGTCAGCCCGGAAAAGCACATTTGGCATGACTTCAGCAGTGGCAAGGGCGGGGATGTGTTCAGCTTTATTATGGAAGTCGAAGGACTTGATTTTCGTGCAGCCTTGGAGCAGCTGGCTCGTAAGGCGGGCGTCGACCTGAGCCTGTACGACTCCAAGCAGTCGGGTGAAATCGCCAAAAAGAAGAAACGCTTGATCGAAGCCACCGAGCTAGCTTGCCGCTATTACCAACAGAGCTTGCTAAAGAACCAACATGCCCTGGAATATGTATTTAAAAAGCGCGGCCTGAGCAAAGAAATTGTCCAAGAATTCCGCATTGGCTACGCACCGGATGATGGCGAAGCCGCGGTGCGGTTCCTGATGAAAAAAGGCTTTTCCAAGAAAGAGCTGGCAGAAGCTGGTCTGACAAACAGGTTCGGCGGTGACATCTTCCGTGGCCGCATGACCGTCCCGTTGATGGACGCTAGTGGACAAGTAATTGGGTTTACCGGCCGGATACTTAAAGACGACCCGAAGGCACCGAAATACCTGAATACGCCGCAGACGTTGGTGTATGACAAGTCGCGCCATGTGTTCGGGTTAAGCCAGGCTAAAGAAGCGATCCGTAAGCTGGAATATTCGGTCATTGTGGAAGGGAACTTAGACGTCGTTAGTTCGCACCAGGCAGGAGTGAAAAACGTGGTGGCAAGTGCCGGGACGGCGCTGACGGAGTGGCATCTCAAAGCGCTGGCGCGGCTGTCGCACGACGTGCGGCTGGCGTTCGATGCCGACAAAGCTGGGCTAGCCGCCACCGAACGAGCGATTCCGATTGCTGGAGCTGCGGGAGTCGAACTCTCTATCGTTGGTCTGCCAGAAGGAGTTAAAGACCCGGACGAACTGATTCAGCGCGATGGCAATGCCGCCTGGAAGAAAGTGACTGAAGCTGCCGAGCCGGTCGTTGACTGGGTGCTGAAGCAATATTCTGAACGTGTTGACATGACATCTGCTGCAGGCAAGCGCCGTTTCACGACCGAAGGCTTGGCAGTCGTTTCTAAGCTGGCCGATTCGGTCGAACAAGAACATTACCTGAACCAAATTGCCCGTATGACTGACACGTCCCTCGATGCGGTGAAGGCAAAGCTAGCCGGTGACAACAGTGAGGCTGCGCCTTTGAAACCGATTAAACGTACGAATGAAAGCAGTGCACAGGTAACCCAGCAGCCTGAAGCCGCGTACCAAGACAACCTACTAGCCGTACTTGTTGCATACCCTGGCACTCGTCATCATCTCGGCGGGTTCGATACCGATATGTTCGTAGGCGAAGAGCGGCAAAAGTTAGCCGAATGGCTGAAACGTCACGACAAACCGCTCACCGATGTTCCGGCCGCGTTGCTGCCTCTTGAAACCTATGTTAAAATAGTCCAATTGAAGGCCGAGACCAGATACGATGGCTGGAGTGAACAAGACAGTTCGCTCGAAGTAGCCAAACTGCTCCGCCAGACTGAAGTCGAACACAAGAAACAAACCAAGCAACGACTAATCAATGAGCTGCGTGATGCGGAAGCTAATGGTGACGACAAAGTTGCCGAACGCTTACGCTCAGAACTCCACGCACTAATCAAGGAGACTGCCTAATGGGCGATAACGACGACGATTTAACTAAAGCAGCACTAGCCGAAGAGGAAGAGACTCTTGACCCCCTGCAGGGGGTTGACGAGCCAGACGTAGCCGAACTCGAAGACGAAGTCGAGGACGACGAAGATACGCTGAACTCGAACCAATACTTTGACGACGTGTCAGACGACTCCGTTCGCTTGTACCTGCGTGAAATCGGTAAGATTCCACTGCTTAACGCCGAAGAAGAGCTAGCACTGGCTAAAAAAGTCGTGGCTGGTGACAAGCGGGCTAAGGACAAAATGGCCGAAGCAAACATGCGTCTAGTGGTGAGTATCGCCAAGCGCTATTCGGGTCGTGGACTCGACTTTTTGGACCTAATCCAGGAAGGGAATACCGGCTTGCTCCGTGCCGTTGAAAAGTTTGACCCCGACAAGGGATTTAAGTTCAGTACCTACGCGACCTGGTGGATTCGCCAGGCAATCACTCGTGCTATTGCCGACCAGGCACGTGTTATTCGTATTCCGGTGCACATGGTCGAAACCATTAACAAGCTGCTTCGTACGCAGCGCCGCATGACGCAGGAACTGAACCGCGAACCGACCATCGAAGAACTTGCCAAAGAGCTTGAAATGGAACCGGAAAAGGTTGAATACGTTATTAAGATCAAGCAGGACATTCAGTCACTCGATGCCGGTGTTGGCCGCGACGGCGAAGACGAAGACAGTGTGTTGCAGGACTTTATTGAAGACGAAGAATCCGCCACGCCCGAAGAATCAGCCACAACGCAGCTGCTGAAAGAGCAGGTGCAGTCTGTACTGTCGACGCTTAGCGACCGTGAACAAAAAATCGTCCGTATGCGGTTTGGTCTTGATAACGGCAAAAGCCATACCCTGGAAGAAGTCGGGCAAGAATTTGCCGTCACCCGCGAACGTATTCGTCAGATCGAAGCTAAAGCGCTCGCCAAGCTTCGTAAGCACAAAGATGCAAAGAAGCTACACGAATACCTGAAGTAGAGCTTAGTAAATAAAAAAGAGCGCCATAATGGCGCTCTTTTTAATCTAAGAATTTTGCGTGTCGAAGGGCCTCGTCGAGCTGCTGGTGCAGCCAGTCGAGGTCTTTGTCGTTATGCACGAAGTAGTCAGCAATGGCGATTGGACCGCCTTTTTCCAGGTTCTCAATCTCAGCCCAGTCACGCTCGTCGATTTCTTTGGCGGTCATTGGTCGTTCGGCGCGCGTGGCCATGCGCTGGTAGCGAAGGTGCTTTGGGGTCACGACGGCAATGACGGTCATTTCACCAGGGAACTCATGCTTCAAAATCTTGTATTCGCTCCAGGTGTATAGCCCATCTAGCACTATTCGGTGCTGGCCAGCCGCGATAAGGTCGCGGACTTCTTTAATGATTCGCTTGACGACAAAATCGTTGCCTTCTTTTTTGCGGATTTCTTCGCGGAAGTTCTTTTGGCTTTCCCAGGTAATTTCAATACCAGCCTCGTTCATGGCTTTATAAATCACGCCGCCAAAGTAAGCCTTTGGAATGCCTTTACCCGTCAGGTGTTCGACCGCGACGCTTTTGCCGCTACCGGCCAGGCCGACGAACGCGACTACTTTTACATTTTCGTGTGAACTCATTAGGAACCAGTATAACAAACTGTTTTGCTGGGTTTGCTTATGCTTGCAGAGCTGCCTAATTCTGCCACAATTTATTCAATGGAACGAAACAATAGACATACCCAAAAAGACAGATATGTTCAGCTGATTGAGACAAAACGCGATGTGCTTTCAGATGATGACATGGAACTTTTGTTTACCATGCATGAACAATCTTCGAAAGTCCGAGCGGCCAGAGAGCTAGGCATCAGCATTGAGGAGCTGGAGCAGCGACTTACTGTGCTATTTCCACCAAGGCAAGCTGTCGAGAGGCGAACCAAAACCGGTGAAATGTATGCCAAGCGCCTTACTAATACGGCTATCAAGGCAATATTGCTTGAGCATGAAGACCTGAATGACGACGAACGCAGGTTACTTGCCACTCTTATGGAATCACGCAACCAGGTCATCGCAGCCACGGCGCTTGGAATGACCTATTCGGATTTTATGAGTACCTACAAAGCAATACGGCAAAAACACGGATTTTAATTGTGCCTGGTGAGGTTTAGGTTTACAATCATCAAAAATAAGGGAGAACAAACATGGCTGAAATGGCGCCGATTCCTCTTGTGGACCATGAACCGACCGATGACCTAATGCCTCATGATGACCGTCCGCACCTCGAATTGGTAGAAGTTCAGGTAGAACGCCCACCTAAACTGACAGCAGAGGAGGCGGAATATCTATTAGCCCGCGGTCCGTACGTGGCTAGACTCCGCGCTGCGCAGCGCATTTTGTCGGCGGCGGCCGCATTCGCAAACGATGAACAGACGGAATCAGTCATCAGTCAATCGTATATGGAAAAATTACGTGCCGACGTTTTTGAACGGGTGTCAGAATTGAAAGCGTTTGAGGCGACATACGAATGGCCTGTCGAAGACACTGCTAACGAAGTCGAGTCTACCAGTCTACCTGAAGTGCAACTAGATGTTGCCGATGCACCAGTTCGGCGCGTTGGCCGTAGTGCCGTAAAGTCTGCTGCCGGTAGGGAAGTCGAAGGTCGGGACAGCGTGGGGTTATACCTTGAAGAAATCGCCCGCACACCACTGCTCGATGCGGAACTAGAAGTAGAGCTGAGTAAAACGATTGAAGCTGGTTTAATGGCAGAGCATTTACTTAAAGAAGGCCGTTTTACTGAAAACGGTAGAGGTTCAGGTGAACCTACCCGTGAAGAACTTGAATGGTTGGCCGAGCAAGGCAAGCAAGCAGTCGACCGCTTTCTTACATCAAATCTGCGTCTTGTCGTTTCGATCGCTCGAAAATACGGACGGTCACAGATGCCAATGCTCGACTTGATTCAAGAAGGAAACATAGGTCTTATACGAGCAGTCGAAAAGTTCGATTACACCAAAGGCTATAAGTTTTCGACCTATGCGACATGGTGGGTGCGCCAAGCCATAACGCGTGGAATCGCACAGCAAGCCCGTGTAGTCAGGCTACCTGTCCACGTCGTTGAGGAATTGAATCAAGTTGGCAGTGTCCGCCGCACCATCGAGCGTCAACTCGGCAGAGAAGCCGAACCAGACGAAATCGCTGTCGAATTGAACATGGACGTAGATCGGGTAATTGAGCTCATGGCATGGGGACGAGAGCATGTCAGTCTTGATGCACCAGTTGACGAAGATGGAGAAACGACGATCGGTGATTTGTATAACAACGAAGCAGCACCAAGCCTTGACGCGGATTTGCTCGACAGCGAATCGCGCGACCGCCTGAACGACCTCGTTAATCACCTAGATGAGCGTAGCGCTGATATTATTCGGCGACGCTTCGGACTCATTGACGGTAGGCAGCAAAAACTAGCCGATATCGGACTGATTCACGGCATTTCAGCCGAACGGGTGCGTCAGCTGGAGCGTGAAGCGCTAGGAAGGCTCCGCCGCATCGCCGACCCCGACCTTGGTGAAGCGTAAGCTGTTTTTTGTTATTTCTTCGCAGGGTATACTTAATACATGACAAAGCGCCTGGCGGTTATAGATGGGAAATCAGTGTTTTACCGCGGGTATTATGCCATGCCCGGCCTTTCGACCAAAGATGGCACGCCTACCGGGGGCGTGTTCGGCTTCGCCAGTCTTGCTATCGAATTGATTAAGAAACTTGAACCGGACTACGTGGCGGTTGCATGGGACAAGCCCAAAACCAATATTCGTAAACGCACCGAAATTTACCCAGGCTACAAAGCTGGCCGTAAACCTGCTCCGCCTGACTTTTATGAACAAATTCCGATTCTGCACCGCCTACTCGACGCCTTCGGCTGGCCGCTGTATGAACTCGATGATTACGAAGCCGACGACATTATGGGTACGTTCGCCGTGCAGGCGGAAAAGAAGGGTGTTGAAGCATGTCTGCTTACCAGTGACCTTGATATGCTGCAGGTCGTTGGGCCGCTTGCGCATGTGTACGCTATGAAGTCAGGCCTAGCCAATATTGAGCTGTATAACCCCGAAAACTTTGAACAAAAATACGGCCTGAAGGTCGAGCAGTTCTTGGACTTAAAGGCGCTTAAGGGTGACTCAAGCGACAATATTCCAGGTGTTCCTGGCATTGGCGAAAAGGGTGCGATTGCATTACTGCAGGAATGGGATACGCTCGATAACGTTTATAAGCACTTAGCCGATATTAAACCGACACTCGCTAAAAAACTTGAAGCCGGTAAAGAGTCAGCTTACATGAGCAAGGAGCTGGCACGCATTTGGACCGACGCACCGGTCGAATTGGAATGGGACATCGCCGATGTAAATGACTGCGACCTACAAAAGGTCGCCGACATTCTAAGAGAGCTCGAATTCCATTCGCTCATCAAGCGGCTGCCAAAAAACATGCAGCAAACGCAGGATACGCAGCTATACTTTCACGAGTCGGACGAAGTGAACTTAAAAGAGGTCGAGTGGCCGAAAGACGTTACGATTGATGGACCGTTCGTGCTGCATTTAGCAGGCGACGAACTATGGGCATCGTTCACTCCGACGACAATTTCGCACACTCCACCTTCAAACGTCGATAAATCATTCTGGCGGGCTGTCGAGTTTGGCACGGTCATAAGTTATGACGTGAAAGATTTATACCACGCGTTGGCGAACCACGGTATTGACGTGCGTTTCAGTGACATTCACGACATTCGCCAGGCCGCATACTTGCTTGATCCGCTGCGCCGCGACCGTTCGCTCGCCGGACTGATCGGTGGGGAACTTGCAACACCAATCGAAGAAGCAGCTGCTATGCGACAGATTTACGGATGGCAGTGCCAGGCATTCGAAGAAAAACCGAAAGTCAAAGACATTGCTCACCGGTTTGATTTCCCGTTAATTTACCATTTGTTCAAAATGGAACGCACTGGAATCATTCTCGACACCTCGATTTTGAAGAAAATGAGCAAAGAGCTTGGCGACAAGCACGCCGAACTTGAACAAGAAATGTATAAACTCGCTGGATACGAATTTAACATTGGTTCACCAACGCAACTCTCAGAAGTGTTGTTCACCAAGTTGCAGTTGCCAACGACCGGCATTAAAAAGGGCAAAACAGGTTACTCAACAGGGCAGAAAGAGCTCGATAAGCTGCGCGGACAGAACCCGATTATTGAGCTGATCGAACAAACCCGGGAACTGAGCAAATTAAAGAATACTTATGTCGACACGCTGCCCGAGCTTGTCGACAAAGATTCGCGGCTACATACCACCTTCAACCAAGATTCGGCGCCGACCGGACGGCTTTCAAGTGTTAATCCAAATCTGCAGAACATTCCAGTAAGAAGTGAAGCAGGCAAAAAAATCCGTGAAGCCTTTATTCCTGCTAAGGGCAACGTATTCGTCAGCGCCGATTACTCGCAGTTTGAACTGCGCCTTGCGGCTGTTTTGGCAGGCGACAAAGAACTCATCGAAGACTTTAACGGCGACCTAGACATTCATACCAAGACCGCAAGCGATGTCTACGGCATTCCGCTGAACGAAGTTACAAAAAACCAGCGCCGCGACGCCAAGGTTATTAACTTCGGGGTGCTATACGGCATGAGTCCGCACGGACTTTCAGCTGCGACAGGTATGGACTTTACTGCAGCCAAAAAATTCATTGACCAATACTTTGAACTGCGAAAACCTATACGTGAATTTATTGATAAGACGCTTAAACAGGCAAGCGAAGAAGGTTACGTCGAAACGTTCCATGGTCGCCGCCGCCCAACGCCAGACGTAAACAGTAGCAACTTCATGGTTCGAGAAGCCGGCAAGCGCGCCGCCGCTAATATGCCAATTCAGGGTACCGAAGCCGACCTTATGAAGCTCGCTATGATAAAAGTCGACGAAAAAATCGACGGCCTTGGCACGCAGGTACTACAGATTCACGACAGTATTTTGGTGGAATGTCCTGAAAAGAACGCCACGAAAGTCGGTGAAATTTTAAAAGAAACTATGGAATCGATTGCGCCTGAACTGCCAATCAAGCTGAAGGTCGACGTAAGCGTGGGCAAGAACTGGGGCGAAGTGTAAGTGAGTAATGTCTGGGAAGATCTACACAAAGATTACAGTGGTAAGGACTGGCTAAATAAGCCATCACTTTTTGCTGAAGAAGTAATTCAATATTTTCCTGCTCACGGTACAGTGGTGGACTTAGGAGCTGGCCAAGGTCAGGATAGTGTTTATTTTGCAGACAAAGGCTATGAAGTCATAAGTAGTGATCGCGAACTCAGTATTATCCAACAAGCCGATGAACGAGCGAGAACATTTTTTGAAGAAAAAGATGAGCCTATGAAAGCAATGCGGTTCCAACTTATCGATCTTTCGAAGCTGATACCTATGGATGATGATAGAATCAGCGTCGTTTATGCTCACTTATCCCTGCATTATTTTGATAAATCTACAACCGAACAATTGTTTAGCGAAATTTATAGAATCTTAAAACCTGGTGGCACTCTAGCATTTCTCGTTAATTCTACATCTGATCCTGAGTACGGTACGGGTGAAAAAATAGAAGACGACGTGTTCTTTGTAGAGGGCAAAACAAAACGCTACTTTAACGTTGAAAGCGCAAAAGCATTTGCGCACCAGTTTGAAACGATCCTTTGCGACGAAGAGGGTAAAACGTATAAAGATATTGATAAAGGTGTTCATAATTTAATTCGGTACGTGGGTAAAAAAGCATGAACGAAGAAATTTTCGCCAAAGGAAAATTGTTTGAACTTGTTCACGTGAAACAGGACGACGGACGCGTGTTCGAAATTGCCAGGCGGGCACCGGGTGTACGGCTAATCATTGCCGACGAAACTGAACAAAAAGTTTTACTGACCCGCGAATATCGCCAGGAACTAGGCGAGTGGGATTACCGATTGCCGGGCGGGAAGGTCTTCGACAGCCTGGACGATTTCGAAGCGTTTCGTTCCGGCGACGATGATATTGTCGAAGCCGCTAAAACACAGGCTATCAACGAAGCCCAGCAAGAAGCCGGCGTCGAAGTCGCGGAACTCGAACTGTACAAAAAATCGGTGCTCGGTGCGACGGTGGAATGGGACCTATATGTATTTTTAGCAACCGACTGGCGCTTAAGTGTTCATGGCCAAGAGCTTGAAGTCGGCGAAAAAATCGAAGCCGACAACTGGGTAAGCTACGACGACGTGAGGGCCATGATTTTAAACGGTCAAATGCAAGAAGAGCGTATAGCGTTAGTACTACTTCAATGGCTCAGTGAACAGTAGGGGAAGGGTAATGACAGACGAAGATTACTTACGGCGAGCGGTCGAAGTTGGCAACCAAAAAGCCAAGCCTTATAACTACGGAGCCGTGGTCGTTGACCCGGACGGCAACATTGTGTCCGAAGCAGTGAACCAGGTACACGAAACGAACGACCCGAGCGCGCACGCAGAGCTGCTGGCCATACGTTTAGCTGCGCAAAAAGTCGGGTCATATAATTTGGATCACTACGTGCTGTATGGCAGCCATGAACCCTGCGCGATGTGTTTTATGGCAGCGGCATGGGCGCAGTTTAGCCAGGTAATTTATGCTACCAGCGCTATTAAACAAGAAAAACGCTACGAGCTAAAAAACATTACGCTGGATGACTTGGCGGCTAACCTACAAAACCGCACAATCTTAGCGCAGCATATGCCATTGGAGGATTAAATATCATTATGAAAGGGAAGGGGGCTGGATTGACGAATCATTGGCGAAGGTTCTTACCGAAGCGACGTTTGGGCGGGATGGCGCTGGCCGACGGCACGCAGCTTTCTACCGTGCGGTCGGTTGATGACGCCGGGGTGTTCGCCGATATTTTAAAGGGTGTTGAAAAGCCCGCAGAACAAACCGAGCGAACAGAACACCTGCGGACCTTACTGCTCGCACAGACGCCACGAGCGGTGCTGGCGCAGATTCAAATGGACAAGCACAAACATGGCTACCATAACCGTGAAAAGCGACTGTACGAGCTAATCGATTTTAATGATATGTTCGTGAACCTTGTGTTGGCGACGCCGCACGGCGAGTTAAAGGGTTTTGCCGAGCGGCTGTATGCCGACATGAATTCATTTTGCCGCCGGCTCGAGACGCCGATGTTTACACCCGAACAATTTGACGCGATCGTCCGTGGCCTGTCGATTGAAATCGCAGTGTATAGGGCAGCGCGGTACACGGGATTCGGCGCGCACATGACATCGCGCGTAGAAGACGCCTTTGGCATGGACATGGTCATTACCAATCCTGACACCAAACAAACGCTTAATATTGACTGTAAAGCCTTGCCGGCGTTCCGCCATAGGCTGGAAGATATGGTAAAGCACGGCCGTATTAGCGAAGCGCAGCTGATAAAAGCCGACAGCGACCAATATATTACAACCACGCAGCACCAGGGCAGCGAGTCCGTACCGGTGACACTACTTTGTATTGAACCAGACAGCGTAGGCGACATTCACGACTTTACGCTTGACCACCCGGAAAAGCTGCGAGACTTGCTGAACAAGATATTCTTGAATACGCGTTAAAAACGCTCTTGTTTTTTCGCGCGAGCAGGCGCATGATGTTTTTACAACTAGGCGAATACAAAAAATGAGGTGACAAATGGCACGATTTGAAACTCCTATCGAAGACCCGCATACAGCCGAGGCGCTAAAGGGACTGGACCTCCAATCGGTATTATTAGCCCGAGACTTCGACCAATCATCACGTCTGCATGCCTTCGTAGATCAATACGTCGACCCTGAGGTACTGCAGTATGAGATGCCGGATGGGGAGATGCACAACTATAGTCATACGCGTGTCAGTGCCATCGGTGATGACGGTAGCTTGCTTCATATCCGGCTGCACGAACAGGTGATTGGGCAGTTAATCGATCCCGCCATACGTAACATTGCGGTTATAAGCCATGTCGATGACCCTAACCCTGCCACCATCATGTTTGCCACGTCTGAAGACACTGTGCGATTTGATGGCACTCGCCAGACTACGTTTACCGTGGGTCAACCAGACACACAAAGTCTAAGAGTCGTTGAGGAGCCCATGAATCAACTACAGTGGGACGTGGAGACAGTACTTGTCCGTGAGTTAGCCCTGGCTTCACGGCCTCTCGTGAAACTAACCGGTAATGGCTGGGAGTATCGACGAAGCGATAGGCACTGGGAAAAGCTTCACGATATCAATCAAGTACGCGAGCGAGTGGCTCGAGCATTGTCGAAGGGATTAGGATATGCGGCGCTCCCTGACGTTCGGCCTGCCCTACAGGAAGACCCTGGACAATTAGACGAAAAGATGGTAGGGTAGTATCATGCAACGAAACAGCCGTGCCAGATTCTTTCCGTTAATCATCAGCCTTATCGTTATCGCGCTTATCATCGCCGCCGTCGTGAGTATCGGCCGTGCCGTGTTCAACAGTGGAGGTAATTCATCGGACGACCAGTCGTCCCAGACCGACCAGGGCAGGGACGCGCTGCTCGACACCAGTACTGGCCGTAGTGTCGAAATGACAGTACGTGGGCCGATCGTCGCCGACGAGAACTTTACGTCGTACCGTATAGCCGTATCCAACTCAGAACGTTCCATGAACGTGTACAAGGGCTACGTCGAAGAACAAACCAACGGCAAGACCCTTGAAAACAACACGCAGGCGTACGAACAACTGGTATATGCGCTCGACAAAGCCAATATGATGAAAGGCAATTCTGCCGCCGACGACGAAAGCAAGCAAGACATTCGTGGTATCTGCGCCCGGGGCTACGTATACGAATTCGCCGTTCTTTCCGGTGGTAACGAAGTGAAAAAACTTTGGACATCTACCTGTAGCGGCTCGAAGGGAACATTGAACGCGTCGAAAGATCAGTTGAGTCAATTATTCCTGGCTCAGATTCCTGGCTCGAACGAACTGATACCGTTCCGCCAAGCACAAGACCTCAGCTTTTAGTAACACACCTGACGACTATCGGTAATCAGGCTATAATGAGGGTATGATTAAAGCCCTCATTTTTGATTGTTTCGGCGTACTGTACTGGGATGACTTGAACCGGCTGTACAACTTAGTGCACCCAGACCAGTTTCAGGATTTGAAAGACCTTATGCATGCCTGCGACCATGGGTACATGGGCCGACAGGATTTTCTTGAATCGGTCGCTGAGCTGGCTGGTATTAGCGTCGACGCCGTGGCTGCCGTTATGCACGACAAGCATCGCCGCAATGAACCGCTGATAGCGCGGGCTAAAGAACTGAAAGCGAAATATAAAATTGGCATGATCAGCAACATGGGGTACGACATGCTCAAAGACCTGTTTAACGAGCAGGAGCGCGACGAATTGTTTGATGACATGGTGGTATCCAGCGAAGTCGGGCTTATCAAGCCATCATGGGACATATTTGAGTTGGCGCTGGAGCGGTTAGGCGTGGCTGCCGACGAAGCCGTGTTCATTGACGACCAGCCCGCCAATGTCGACGGTGCCGAACGCGTGGGCATGAGAACGATTTTATTCACCACGAATGCCCAGTTCGAAACCGAACTGGCGGCTATCGAGACCGCGGTAAATGCCTGAACTGCCCGAAGTTGAAACCGTCCGGCGCGGACTGGCCGAACTGCTACCAGGCCGCACCATACGTTCCGCTGGCCACATAGATTCGCCGAAAAGCTTCCCAAATGCCGATGCCGACGTGCGGCAATTTTTGATTGGAGCGAAGGTACTGTATGTAAAGCGCCGTGCCAAAGTGCTGCTGATTGAACTCGATACCAAGCACACGTTAGTTATTCATTTGAAGATGACCGGGCAGTTAGTATTTCGTGGTGAAATGGCGTTTGGGGCGGGCCACCCGAACGAGTCTCTTGTTGGGGAGCTGCCGGACCGTTCGACGCGAGTTGTGATTGAATTTGCCGACGGTAGCCATCTGTATTTTAATGACCAGCGCAAATTCGGATGGGTCAAACTTATGCCAACACTTGAAGTCCCGAATATCGATTTCATGAAGAAGGTTGGCCCGGAACCGCTTGAAGCCGACTTTACCGCGCGGCAGTTTACGGAGCGGTTTAAGCGCCGCAGCCGCACTAGCATTAAAGCGGCATTGCTCGACCAGACTGTCGTCGCGGGCGTGGGTAATATTTACGCCGACGAAAGTTTATGGGGGGCCAAGATAGACCCGCGCAGGCTAGTGAGTGGCGTGACAGACAACGAATTCAGGTTACTCTACGAAGAACTGCGTGCGGTTATGAATCTAGCGATTGAAAAAGGCGGTTCAACCGATAAGAATTATGTGAACACCGAAGGCAAACGTGGAAGTTACCTCGACTTTGCCCGGGTCTTCCGGCGTGAAGGCCAGGTGTGTCCGCGCTGCGGCCATACTATTGAAAAAATACGTCATGCTGGCCGCGGTACGCATTTTTGTCCGGTATGCCAAAAATAGGGCAGGTGTGAAAAAATTGACATAAGCATAAGCAGGTGGTATCCTGGCAGCAAACCGCATATAAAATAGAAAGGTTAATAACACATGGCAAACTCTGTCAAGCAAAAAGCGAAAATCGCCGCTTGGGCCGTGCTTGCGGCAGCAGTCGCAACCGCTCCGGTTACCGTGTCGGCAGCGTCACAGACGGCCAACACTACCATTAACGCGACGGTCAATGCCGTCATTAGCATGACGACCGCTTCGCCGGTAGCTCTTAGCTTGACTCCGTCGGGAAGCGGCGTAGTCACAAGCAACAGCGACACCGTAACGGTAAGCACCAACAACTCGGCAGGCTACAACCTAACGGTCGCCGACAACGACGCTACGACGAACCTGGTAAGTGGATCGGACACCTTCACTGCATCGTCCGGTACTAAAACCACGCCTGTCACATTAGTAAATGGCACTTGGGGATTTGCAGTAGCCAGTGGCACTACCGGAATTGGCACCAATGGGTTTGACGCCAGCTACTCTGTAGAAAACAACAATACGTCAAGCACCAGTAAGTGGGCCGGAATGCCTGCTAGTGGTTCGCCGATGCTCTTAAAGAGTACTACCACAACGGCTGCCAACGACACGACGACCGTTTGGTACGCCGCGAAAGCTGCCGTCACACAGCCAACAGGTACATACACCGACACCGTTACCTACACGGCAACGACTAATTAAGGCGTTTTTACATTATCGTGAGAGTGAGTAGGGGAAGAATATTTCGTATGCAGTTGGGCCTGATCGCAGGCCTGACTGCATTTTCGTTGGCATTTACAGGCACGCCAGCGCGCGCTGTCGAGCCAAACGACACAATTATTGAAAGTATCGTCTTGTCACCGGTAAGTAAGCACTATGAAGTAAATGCCGGTGCGAGCACGTCCGATACGTTCAAGGTTATTAATGATGGCAAGGTTGCGTATGACTTTGTGGTGTATGCCCGGCCGTATTCGGTCAGCGACGAATCGTACCAACCTGACTTCATATCAAAACCGCAGAACGCCGACGCATACAAGTGGGTGCAATTTGACAAACCGTCGTACCACATAGAGCCGGGACAGACGATAGAAGTGTCATATACCATACGCGTGCCCAAAGGTTCTACGCCTGGGGGTCATTATGGGGTATTGTTCGCCGAAACGCAGTCATCTGGCGAGACTCAGGGGAATGTCGTTAAGCGAACCAAGCGCGTCGGGGCTATTCTTTACATGACCGTAAAAGGCGATGTCCGTACCGGCGGGTCACTTGTAGGCGTGGATGTTCCGTTCTTTCAGTTCAACCGACCGCTGACGACAGCTCAGCGCGTAAAGAATACCGGTAATGTCGATTTTGCCGCCAAGACAAGCATGAGAGTATATGACTTGTTTGGGGGTCAGAAGTTCGCAACTACCCGTGAGTACCCTGTGCTTCCACAAACGACCCGCCGCGCAGTAGTCGAATGGCCGAATGCTTCTTGGCTAGGATTATATAGGGTGGAACTTACTACCACCTTTTTGGACACGAAATCATCTTCAACGCACTATATACTGCTCGTACCAGTATGGGTGTACCTGACGCTAGGGTTATTAATTGGAGCGCGGGTGCTGTATGCAGTGGCACAGCGTAAGAAATCAAAAAAGAAATAACGTCTTCGGGCGTAGCGTATTCACCGGACTCGCGGGAATATTGTTAAGCGCTGCGTTCGCGTTGCCGGTATATGCTGTCGACAACCAGATCGGTGCCGTCGTATGTGGTGCTGGATCCCCGGGAGCTTCAATCGATATTACGCAACCGACGGACGACAGTGTAGTCAACCAAGCGGTCACAACATTTCGCGGTACCCTGAATAATACGTCGCAAATCGTCGTTGAAATAGATGGGGATTACGTCAGTACCGTCGCAATAGGAAGTAATCAAACTGATTTTGCGACCGATATATCACTTAGCGAGGGTACGCATACTATTGTCATGACGGCCAACGACATCTGTGGTGTCCAGGACGCGTCGGACAGTGTTGTCATTACGTACCAGCCTGCTGTCGAACCGAGTAGCGGCGGTATAACACCGACCGAAGTCGACAACCCCGACCAGGCGGTGACGACATGGGAGGCTATTCCGCCGAACGACGTGTTCCACCAGATTCAACAATTGCCGGTCATCGGGTCTGCTGTAAGTGTAGTAGCAGATTTTGCGGCAGCAACAGGACTAGAATCGACAGTATCAGCTGGTAATGCGGTCGTTGGTGTTTCACGAGTCGGGCTAACGGTAGTTGCCCTCACCTCAGTGGTTATGGCAAGCACACTCGCGCCAGTCGCCGCGCAAACGATCCCCGGCATCAGTGAGATGTTCAACGTAGCGAGCACTCGTTCAATGCTGTACCTCGGCTGGGTTATCCGGGGGGCCGGTGTGCTTGTCATGGCCTTTGCGTACTTCTTATAGTCCAGAGGTAGACTAAGCCTGTATAATAGCAACATGAAACGGGTCATGCTTTGGACGTTGTTCCTAAGCTTTGCAGGGGTTACCGGCGTTTGGTCAGCACACGCGACCTCTTTTAGTAGTACGAATTATTCAATTAACGGTAGTCTTGGTGACAGTTCGGCTGGCGGTCAGACTTCAACCAATTACTCGCTTACGTCTTCTGCAGGCGAATCGATAGCAGGCAATACCTCAAGCACCAGTTACAAACTTGGCCAAGGGTATATTTCGACACTTGAAAATTCGCTCGAGCTCCGCGTTCAACCGAACGGGTTAATTGGGCATTATTCATTCGACCAAGGAGCAGGAGGGACTATCGTTGATGACAGCTCGAACTCGAACACGGCTACGTTTACCGGTGCCCCGACATGGACGACCGGAAAAGTAAACGGGGGCCTGACCGGCTTCTCTGCGACCGACTATGCTAGTGTCAACGCCAACTCAACCTACAATGTGTCGGCCATTACGGCTTGTGTATGGATGAACCTGGCGACTTCAACCACTAACCCAGTGGCGCTTAGCAGATCACTTGGTTCACCAGACACCACCGGCATGTGGTCAATCGGGTATAACTCCGGTACGACACCTCGAGTTAGGATGTACGCGAACGGAACCACCAATACACTCCTGAATCCGTCAGCGGTGGGTACGGGGACATGGAACCATGTCTGCCTTACCTATGGCGGCAGCGACTTTATAATGTACACCAATGGCGTCGAGGCCGACAGAGTAACCCTGAACGACCCTATAGTGCCTTTTTCGTACCCACTTCGTATTGGTAGTATCTCCTCTGGTTCCCAGCCGTTCTCAGGTACCGTTGACGAGGTAAAAGTGTATTCGCGAGTGTTGAACGCACAGGAAATCAAAGCCGAGTACGACGCTCAAAGCGCAGGGTTCGGTAGCGGATTGGCTTTTCAAAGTTCCGTCACGCCTGGTCAGTCGCAAACGAGCAGCTTTGACACGATAGTGCAGACAAGTTCGCCTGGCTACACACTCGCTATTAACCAAAACAACAACTTGACCAATGGCGCGTTTACGATTCCTGCGGTCAGCGGTTCGATTGCCAGCCCTGTCGCATGGAGCGAGGGGTCGACCAAGGGGCTTGGATTTACGCTTTATGGTACGAACGCAACGGCCTTACCTGGCACATGGAATTCTGGCAACAGCTACGCCGCGATTCCGGGTGCGGGTACGACGTTTTATACTCGGACCGGTTATAACGGCGGAGCCAAAGACGTAGTCAACATGCGTCTTCGACTGGATACCACAACCAGTCAGGTGGCGGGGAACTACACTAACCGAATGACAATTACAGGGACTATGACTCCATGAAGCTAAAAATGTTGTTATTTGGCTTTACGTTAGCGATAGGCATGGCATTCTCATGGGCACCGACGAGTAGCGCATTGGGTCTAAAAGTAGCTCCACTCGAATATAAGACGACATTGAAAGAGAACGAGCAGAAAACCGGTGTCATAGACGTATCGAACCCGACAGGTCAGACAGTCCACGTCAAGACGTCAGTACAGGCATTCAAACAGATAGACAATAACGGCGGCCTGCAGTTTTACGACGATGAACGAACGGCTATTGGTATTCGAAGTGACCTTAGTGAATTCGACTTAGGTCCGCGTGAAGCGCTTCGCATGTCGTTTACCATCGACGGTAAGCTCTTGCCCGAAGGCGATGTCTACGCTGCAATCTTTTTTACAACCGACCTCGCCAAGCCGCGCAACGGGGTGGGGCAGTTAGTGAGGGTCGGGACGATTCTGTCGATCGTGAACAAGACTCCAGGCTCACGGTCGGCCGCCATTACCGATGTTAGCATGCCATTCCTGCAATTCACAGATACCGTTAGTGGAGCATACAAAGTAAGGAATACTGGCGCGGCTAGCGGTGGATTTTACCCTACGGTTACACTTTCGGACTGGCCTACGGGTAAGAAAAAAGACGTAGAAAGCTCGCTGGTGTTCGGAGGCCGCGAGCGTCAAAATGATTTTCGTCTACCGACCGGGTTTGGCTTTCACTATGTAAAAGTCGGCTATAAGGGGAGTGAAAAGGGGCAGTGGGTGGTCACGATAGCCCCATGGATGCTCATTGCTCTAGTCATGGTCCTGCTCATCATTGGAATTGAACTTTTGTTGTATAAAAGACGTCATAAATCACATCGTAAAAAAACAGCTTCTACCTCTTAAGGAAGTTTGCTTTCATTTGGAAGCGTAAGTATAATACAAGGTGTGCCGTCTACCCTAAAAAAGGTAGGCAAAAAACGGCAGATAAAAACATGCAAAATTCGAGGGTTTTACAGGGATGGAGGAGTCGTATCCTCCTATGGGGTGTCATAATTGCCGCCAGCTTATTTGCGGTGCTCTTTGCTGTCGTCGAACCTGATTCAGCCCAAGCTGCTACGACCGTTCCGACCAAAATGAATTTCCAGGGTCGTATTACGAACAGCGCTGGGAATATTCTTGCGAACGGCACGTACAACATGCGTTTCAAAATTTATAACGCGCTCACCAGCGGTACGCTGCAGTGGAGCGAGGACCGGCTTGTGTCGGCAGCGCAGGGCGTGACTGTCACGAACGGTCAATTCAGTGTTCAGCTGGGTGATGTTTCAAGCCTACCCGCTTCAATCTTTAGTAGTAATAGTCTTTATTTCGAGGTCGAGCTGCCAACTCCGGCGACCGCAACCAGCTCTAGCCCAACCTGGACAGAAGGCCCAATGTCGCCGCGTAACCAACTGGCTACCAGTGCCTATGCCTATAACGCCGAAACACTCGATGGGATCGACGGCGCATCGTTCGCACAGCTTGGTACGTCAAATGCCTTTACCGGCACGAATTCAATCAATGTCGCGAACGCCAACGCCTTCCAAACTAAAAACGGCACGACCAATCTGTTCAATGTCGACACGACAAACAGTATTTTGACCGTCGGTGCGAATGACACGACTGGTGCGGTGCTCGTACTCGACGTGAAGTCCGGGGCGGGTGACCCGACCGGTGGTTCGGCTACCAACGGTGCCATGTATTACAACGCGAACGCCAATAAGTTCCGCTGTTATGAAAACGGGTGGACCGATTGTATCACCGCGCCAGCAACGCTACAGGGCGCTTACGACAATTCGGGAACGCCAGCAACAATTACGACGACGGCAGCCAAGGGAGTAAGTATCGTCGCCGGGGCAGCGCCAACCGCTGACTTGTTTACCGTTGACAACAGCAGCCAGCCTACTACGACCGCCGGCGTAAGTGGTATCGAAGTCAATTACGCTGGTGGCGCAGCCGCCGTTGAGGGGTCAGGCATACAAGTCGATTACGCACCGGGCGGCACGACTGGTGGCACATGGAACGGTATGAAGATCATCGCTAATGCCACGGGTGCGGCCAGCGGTGTCGAGGCGAACGGTTTGCTGCTTGAAGGACCGACTTCAGGCGGCGCTGGAACAGACACGGCACTAAAGGTTGCGACTGGCTGGGACATAGGCCTGGATATCGCGTCCGGTGGTATGCAGCTTGCAGACGAGGCCGAACCGAGCACCCCAGGGAGCGGTAAGCTCAGAATTTACGCGAAATCACTAGCCGGACGTGTGTTGCTCCGGCAAAAAGGTCCGTCCGGAGTCGCGACACCGCTGCAGCCGAGCCTGTTCCAGAACCAGATTTGCATGGTCAGCGCAAGCACCGGTACGACCCTGTCATCATTCGGCTGTGGAACTACCAACAGTACCACCCTCTCACACCCCGCCCCGACAGAAGCGACGGGGTATATGACGAACTTTGCAACCAGTACTTCGTCTGGTAACGAATCGGGCTTCATGACATCAGTATCCCAGTTCTTCCGAGGCTCTACGGCTGGGTCGAACGGCTACTTCTTCAGTGCGCGTACCTACACCGTCGATACGACGTCGCTAAGAATCTTCGTAGGTTTGCATAGCCAGACGACGCTTGCGAACATGATGGCAAGCGACGACCCAACGGGAAGCCGCTCTGGATTCGCATTCTCAACCGTACGAGGTGATACGAACTGGCAGTTCTCGGTCAAGGACGGTACGACCCAGAACCTAATCAACACAGGAATGGCCTATGCGGGAAGCAAGGTATACGATATGTACTTCTTCGTCCCTCCTTATCCAGGAAACGGCACCATGTATTGGCGGATTGATAATTTGACCGACAATACGTCGCAGGAAGGCTCTACCACGTCAAACCTACCCGCTGGCAACACGGCATTACGTGTGGGACTCGGGGTAGAAACACAGACGACGGCCGCAAGGAACTTCCGTATGCAGCGGGTGTACGTGGAAACGGACAGGTAATGAAAAAGAGAATCGTAATCATAGCAGGTATTACCGTGCTTCTTCTGGCCGCATGGGCAGGCTATACGTACGTGAATCTAAATACGAACAAAAGTATCCCAACGGCTTTGATTCAAAAAATAGGGCGGCACTACCTACTTCCACCTAACGAAGAGCCGGTAATCGCAACCGTAACCGACAGGACTAAGTTAACAACTGAGTTTCTAAAAGCCGCTAAGAACGGGGATAAGCTATTGGTGTACGAAAAATCGGGCATCGCAATAATTTACCGTCCGAGCATCGACAAGCTTGTTAGGGTGGGGCCAGTTAACATTGCGCCGACAGACGAGTCACCAGTCACTGGTAGTTTGCAAGAGTAATCACATGCGAAGTCGGTGGTATTATTAGAATCATGGAATCAGCCAAAAAAGAAATGAAGAACTCACCGCTCCGTCTATACAAACAACCAGGCGCAGTTATGATTACCGCTGCCATCGTCCTCGTAGGGGCACTACTTGGGCTCATGTTGCTTGTACCAAAGGGCGAACGAATCAAGGCGGATCAGTACCAGGTCGTGTATACCACGAGCGGTCAGGCTTACTTTGGCAAGCTACAAAACACAGGAGGTGATTACTTGGTGCTTAAGTCACCGTTCACGGCCCAAGATGTTAAGTCTACTGACGATAAGTCCCAACCGCAAACCACGCTAGTTAAAGTGTCGCAGCAAACCTACGGCCCCGAAGACGTCATGTCGCTTAGGAGCGACCAAGTGCTATTCTGGCAAAATCTTCGCCCCGATAGCAAGGTGGCAAAAGCAATCGAAAGTAAACAGTAGCAGTACTGTTCGGGCTCAAGCTTCGTTACAATAGTACGAGTGATTACGCTGCTGACTGGTGAGAACGATTTTGAGCTGACGAAAAAAGTAGCTCAGTTAAAGACGGATTTTGCCGGCACGGCAGAACGGTACGATGCAGCTGAACTTTCGAACGAGCAACTGGCCGACATATTCGCCGGTCAAACCCTGTTTACTATGAAGCGCCTTGTCATTATTGACCAGCCAAGCGCTAACAGTGAACTATGGCAAAGCCTGCCTGCTTGGAATGATAGGTTGAGCGGTGACACGCAGCTTGTACTTATCGAACCAAAGCCCGACAAACGTACCGCGACATACAAGTGGTTGAACAAGAATGCCGACGTAGTGGCGTTTGAACCAATTGATTCGCGCGACATAAGCAAAACGGCCAAATGGGTTGAAGCATACGCGAAGCAGCACGGCGTCGCCCTGACGGCGCACCAAGCTAGGCGGCTTGCTACCAGGGCGGGGGGAAGTCAATGGGAACTAGCGCATGCCATAGATAAACTCTCACTATTACCAAGCGTGACCGACGAATGGATTGACGACGTGGTCGACGAACACCCGTCTGAAAGCGTGTTCGCGCTATTCGAAACAGCGCTTAGCGGCGACGGCCAGCGCCTAGCGGAGTCACTCATGCGTCTTCGCCAAACCGAAGAGCCGTACCGGTTGTTCGGCCTTATGGTGTCGCAGGGACTGCAGCTCGCTACGTTGGTATATGGTGACGGCAACGCGCAGAAGGTAGCAAGTGACACCGGTGCGAAAAGCAGCTATCCGTTCCAAAAACTAGGGCCGTATGCCAATCGTATGACCAAGCGGCAGGCCAGAGAACTTATTAAACTGCTGGCGCGTGCTGATACGCGCCTAAAAAGCAGCGACGCCGACCCGTGGATAATTCTAGAGAATTGTCTGGTGGGTGTGGCGTCGCTGGAAACGTCGTAGAAAGACTATTTTTTAGCGGCTGGCTTTTTAGCAGCAGGTTTCTTGGCGGCTGGCTTCTTAGCTGCTGGAGCAGCCTTGGCTGGAGCTTTCTTAGCAGCGGCCGGCTTGGCAGCAGCTTTTTTGGCAGCGCCTAGTTTGACGTTGGCGGCCTTAGCAGCCTTTGCTAGGTTGGCCTTGCGGCGGGCGGCGGTGTTCTTGTGAATCAGGTTCTTCTTAACAGCCTTGTCGATCTCACTCTGGGCCTTCGAAAGGGTAGCGGCAGACGGCTTGGCTTCGAATGCTTTAACAGCTGCCTTAATGGCACGCTTAGTGGCTACGTTTCGCTCGTTGCGAACGGCAGCTTGTTTTACACGCTTGATAGCGGATTTGATAATCGGCATGGACTAAGAACTTCCTTTAATACGTATTAGATTTATATTGCTAGTCAAGGGCAGATTATAGTGCAAATTCCCTCTGTTGTAAAGGGGTAAGGCATTTTGGTATGAATTTGTTGACGGCTTTAAGATACTTATGGTAATGTAATTGCAAAGTCCCATAAAAATACAAAAACAGGTAAAAAACAGATGAACGACGGCCAGAATGCTCGCCAACAAATCGTCGAAAAGATAAAGAATTCGACGAATATTTTGGTGACGGTCAGTAATAACCCGTCGGTTGACGAACTTTCGTCGGCACTTGGCCTGACCAGTATGCTTAATGGCATGAAAAAACATGCCACCGCCGTGGTATCGGGTGATATTCCACCGGCCATTACGTTTTTGGAACCCAACAAGACCTTCGAAAACACCGTCGATAGCTTGCGTGATTTCATTATCGCCCTCGACAAAGAAAAAGCCGACCATCTGCGCTACAAGGTAGAAGGCGACGTCGTTAAGATCTTTATCACCCCGTATCGCACCACCATTACGCAGGACGACCTGGACTTCTCGCAGGGCGATTACAACGTCGAACTGGTACTTGCCCTAGGGGTAAAAGACCAAGACAACTTGGATAAGGCGCTGGCAGCACACGGCAAAATTCTGCATGACGCTACGGTCGCGACGCTCAGCTGCGGTGAAAACTCCAGTGAACTCGGCCAGATTGACTGGAACGAGCCGAACGCCAGCAGCTTGGCTGAAATGCTCGTGTCCATCTCTGAAGCTCTGAAAACCGACAAACCGGTACTGGACGAACAGATAGCGACGGCGTTTTTGACCGGTATCGTGGCCGCAACCGACCGGTTCTCTAACAACAAGACCAGTAGCAAGGTCATGACTATGGCCGCCCAACTTATGGCAGCCGGCGCCAATCAGCAGCTTATCGCGGCCAAACTTGAAGAAGCTCACGAAATCGGTCCAGACAAACCCGAAGACGACAGCTCCACCTCGTCTGACGGTGGGGAGAACTCCGACGGCACGGTAGACCTGAACGAAGGCGAATCAACCCAAGTTTCCAAACAGGAATCAAAGAAGAAAAAGAAGGCCGCCGCCGATGGTGAGCTGGCCATCAACCACGAAAAAGAAGGCTCGCTCGAAGAAGTCGCTGCCCAAACAGCCGCCGAACAGCAACAAGAAGCCGCCAAAACGGCCGAAGAAGAACTAGCAGAGCAGTTGTCGCAGGTCGCGCCAGCCGCAAACACTCCGTCAGTGAGCGATTTGCAAACAGATTTGGCATCGGCCAACGCCGAACTTGACCAAGCAGCCGAGAACGTTTTGCCACCGGTTGCTGAAGCCCAGGCGCCAGACGATCAAGAGCCTTCCATGGGCGGTACGCTAAACGCCACTACAGAACAGGCGCAGCACGACAAAGAACTCGAACTTGAAGGTGACCGCAACAAAACCATTCTTAGTCATGGCAGTAAATATATCGGCGACAACCAGCCGAGTTTCCAGGCGCCGTTCAATGCGGCCGCCGCCGAATCCACCGAACCAGAAAGCGTTGATATTTTCAAAGATGAAAAGCCTGCGGAACCGGTAGAAGCACCAGCTGAAGCACCGGCCGCAGCTTCTGCACCCGGCTCAGAAGCCGTGCCACCACTTGAGACGCTTGAAGATATTGACCGCAAGAACCGTCACGAAGATCACGCCGCAGCCCGTTCAGCCGTAGAATTGGCCTACGAAGCAACGCCGCTCCCAACTGCGCAGCCGCCAGTGCCAGCGCCTGAGCAAGCTCCTGCAGCGCAGCAGGCGGTCGTAGAACAAGCCGAACCAGTCGTTCCGTCGCCGCTCACTAGCGAGCCGCAGCCAGCGCCTGCACCGGTCGACTTTTCACAGCTCCCACCACCGCCACCGCTGCCAACGTTCCCAGCTCCGCAGGGACCACTTCCGCCAGAGCAACTAGGGCAAATCTTCGGTGGAGGATTGCCGCCGGTACCACCGGAACCGCCAAAGCCAGCGGCTCCAAAAGACCCGAACCAGTTCAATATCCCTGGTCAGTAACCCTAAGAAACGACGTGGAAATGTTCTTCAGAAAGCAGCTTGTCACCAAGCTGCTTTAAGGTTTCAGCATCCGCAATTTGGCTGACATGCGCGTCAATTACCGCATATTTTCGTTCTAAAACGCCCGAGACATCGACTATGCGGTTGATATACGACTTGTCGCGCCCAATAGGCATGTAATAGTCGGTCCATTCAGTGTTGGGAGCCTGCTCTTGGCTAAGGCAGAAGTACCATAGTTCTCCCATAGTTACATTATTCGGCGTGTCATTCTTCAGGCTGTAAAACTGGTGGGTCGCAAGGTAACTGGCAGCAATGTGGTCCAGGTGACCGGTGAGGCCAAGTAAATCAAACGTCATGACTGATAGCTCAATCGGCTCGGCGTAGTCGTTAATAACCCGGTGCACTTCGGCATGCAGCGCCGCACCAATGGCAATGTGCATACTATGGCTCAGTTCGCCGTCCGGAAAGTGCAGGGCGGCCGTGCTTTTTGCGCCAATCAGTTCGGCCGAACGTGACCATTCATCGAGCCGGATCTTACCAAGGTCAGGTGCATCAGTCGGGTTAGTGCCGGCCTCGCCGTCGGTCAGCAGTAGCAGGTGAACGTCGGTGCCGTCCTGTACCATCTTAAGGAGCGTGCCGCTAGGTCCGTTACTTTCGTCGTCGGGGTGGGCAAATATACCAATGGTCACTTGTTTCATAGTTTCAGTATACTATGGTGTACTTCTCCGCTTTTCGGAAGAAAGTATATATTCTTTCTTCACTCAAATGCTCAAAGTATACTAGAGACCTATGGACCTTACGAAGGACGGTATTCTACTGATTGATAAACCAGCAGGCTGGACGAGTTTTGACGTCGTTGCCAAGCTTCGTGGTGCTAGAAAGGCACAGTTTAAGGCCGCCAGCGTCACGCCGACAAAACGACAACTTCGGGTTGGCCACGCGGGTACGCTCGACCCCTTTGCGACGGGGCTGCTTATTATTCTGCTCGGCGATGCCACTAAACGCTCCGATGAGTTTTTAAAGCAGGATAAAACGTACGAAGCGACAATTCAGCTCGGTACCGTAAGCACAACAGGGGACCCGGAAGGCGAACTTACATCACAAAGCGACAAAGAGCCGTCTGAAAACGAAGTACATGCTGTTCTTAAGCAATTCTTAGGGCAAATCACGCAAATCCCGCCGATCTACAGTGCTATCAAAATCGGTGGCCAGCGGGCGTACAAATTGGCACGCAAAGGAAAAGAAGTCGAGATTCCGAGCCGCCAGGTGACGATTCATTCCATCGAAGTCACTAATTACGCCTATCCGGAATTAAGAATCCGTACCCGCGTCAGTTCAGGCACATATATCCGTAGCCTAGCGCAGGACATAGGCGATGCACTAGCAACCGGTGCGTACTGCAAAGAGCTGCGGCGCACGTCGATTGGTGATTTAGATATTCGCGACTCCAACGAGCTGTCAACCCTCTAGGCTATTGACTAAAATAAGAATAAGTGCTATAATTAACAAATTATGGCTCATGAATCTTTTGAAGCTTCTGAAAAGGCGAAACAAGACGCCCGTGAAGCGCACCGCCGCGCCGCGCTGGCTATGGTGCGTTTGATCGCGCTGCGCGAACCGCACGAACATCGCAACCTCAATCTTGACCCCAATTCGTACGAAGGTTCACTGCGTCTCGAAGTATTTCGGACCCAGCACAACATGTTGCAACAAGACCCTGATGCGCACGAAATTATATCAACCGAACAAACACTGGCGGAAACGCTACTGCATCCACACTTAAATGAGCTTGCCCAGCCCGGTCGCCCACTAACGAAAGACAGGCTTCAGCGCATCGATCCAGCGTTGCTTGTCGCCGCCGAATCTATGGAGGCTAAGGGTGTTGGCTGGCCCGACGACAATACCGTCTTCCATGATGTCCTGCCTGAAGATTTTGACGACAAAGCTTTCGGGCGGCGGTTATTCGATGCGGGAAGTGCCTACAATAACTTTCCGGCCATTCTGTCGGCCGCTCCGTCCCTCCCCGAAGAAGGCGAGGACGGATTGGAATTCATGAATCGGACACGGCTGTACCAGTATGCGACCAAGCCCTACCTCATACGGGCGCATGAGCTGCTTCCGGATTTCATGGGGACGCTTCAGCGTACTATGGAACAGAAGTACCCTATGGTTGAATGGGTGGGGAGTTTACAGCGCGCCATGCTCGACGAACACCCTGACCCGGAAGACGAACTGCTGCTCCGTGCCTCAAGGCTAGCGTACCAACTGCTTATCAACCTTATGCGTAAAGACGACCTGCAGATTCAGGCCCATTTAATGACAATGACCTTGCACCGCGAAATTGACGATCCGGTCGTCGAACTGTGGACCTAAGCTAAGGGATTGCTTAATCCGTTTAACCCTGGTACAATATACCCTTGATGATTACAAAAGAAGATAAGGCCAAAGCAATCGACCTGACCCGTACCCACAAGACGGATGTCGGTAGCCCACAGGCGCAGGTATCAGTCCTGACCAGCCGTATCCGCGAGATTACTGAGCACCTGAAGGGTAACAAAGGTGATCACATGGCTCGCCGCGGTCTGATTCAGATGGTCGGACGCCGCAAGCGGTTGCTGAAATACCTGGAACGACGCGACTTCGAAGCCTACAAGGCAGTTGTTGCCAAACTAAAACTCCGCAAATAACAGCGGAGTTTTTCTTTTGCAGATACCTTTTTCACACGGTGCTACAATGTAAGCATGAGTGATACTACGCCGGTTATTGAGCTGGTTGATGTAACCAAGCGGTTTGGTTCGTTCAAAGCGGTTTCAAAGGCTAGTGTGGCAATTTCTAAGGGTGAAGTCGTCGGGTTCGTTGGGGCGAACGGCGCAGGGAAGACCACAGCAATTAGTATGCTAATGGGGTTTATTAAGCCGACCGAGGGCACGGTACGCCTGTTTGGCAAGGACGTGACGCCGCAGAATGCGCATCGGTCGCACGAACGGATTGGCTATGCTGCCGGCGACATGGAGTTACCAGCGACGCTTACCGGCCGTCAGTACCTAGACTTTTTGCTGCGTCAGTCGGGCACGAAAGACCGCAGCTGGTTGCAGGCACTTACGGAACGGTTTTCACCTGACCTTAACAAGAAATTTAAGAACCTGTCGCGCGGCAACAAGCAAAAAATAGCGCTAATAGCCGCCTTCGCGACAGACCCCGACGTCGTTATTTTGGACGAACCAAGCAGTGGCCTTGACCCGGCCATGCAAGAAGCGTTCTTAGAGCTAATTAAAGAAGTGCAGGCCCGCGGCACGACCGTGTTCATGTCCAGCCATTACTTGCAGGAAGTTATGAGTGCTTGCAGCCGCGTCATTCTTATGAAAAACGGACAGTTCATTGAAGATGTCGACACCCAGCAACTAATGGCCATGGGCGGCAAGCGCATTACCATAAAAAGCGGGTACCGACCGACCAAACCACCCAAAAAAGCTGAAGATGTTGAAACGACGTTCGAAAACGATCTTTTAACACTATCATTCGTTTACAAGGGCGACGTTTCCGAGCTGCAAAGCTGGCTAGCTGCGGTCAAACAGCTCAAAGACATCGAAGTGAGCGAATACAACCTAGAAGAAACGTTCCATTCGCTCTATGAAACGGAAGGAAACACACCATGATGCGCTCGGTGTACCTGAAAACTTTGTACGATAAACGGTTCTTTCTATTGGGCTGGACGTTGGGATTTATGGCAATTTCGGCGCTGATGGCCAGTTTTTACCCGGCCATGCACCAGGAAGGGTCGATCAGTTCGCTGCTCGAAGGCATGCCAGCTGCGTTCAAAGGCTTGGTGGGTAGTCTTGCCGACCTGACGCGTTTTGACACCTATATCGCATCGCAGCTATTTGATATCCGCATGCCGATTATTGCCGGTATTATGTCGATTATATTGGGAATCGGTATTTCGGTTGCCGACGAAGAAAAAGGTGAGCTTCGGACAATTCTAAGCCTTCCGGTATCGCGAACTAAATTGCTTATTGAGCGCTGGTTAGCCATGCTGACCATTATGGTCGTCATTGGGTTTGGCATGGTGGCGGGTATTTACGCGGTGCTGCCGTTCATCGACATTGCGAGTATCGAGCCGGACATCTCGGCACGGCTAAGCGCCATGACCCTGCTTATCATGGTGACGTTTGGCACCATTCCGTTTGCAATTGGTCTTGCGACCGGCAAGCGTTCGGTGGCGACTGGAATCAGTATTCTTATCGTTATCGGTAGCTTTTTGTTGAGTACGTTCAGCCAAGCCGTTGACTGGCTTCAAGACTATGAGCCTCTGTCACTGCTACATTATTTCCCGGCAGCTGACATTGTAAAGAACGGTATCGACCTTAAAGACGTCGCCGTGTTTGGTGCGGTCACAATCGTGCTACTGGCACTGTCAATCGTATCCTTCCGCTCCCGAGACGTCGCGTAGTAGCGCTGTCACTGACGCCTCATCTGTTGTATACTAAAGGGGTATTAAACGCGGACGGTGATAGATACGAGCGCTCCCATGAGCCTTCATACCTGTTACTCTCCGCACCACAAGAAGGAGGACATGCCTATGTCTACTATCAACCCGAACGGGAAAGAAATCGTCTCGGTTTCGACTGATTTTTTGGGAAAACCACTGACGCTCGAAGTAAACCGTGTCGGCTTTAGGACCACTGCCAGCGTGCTGGTGCGCTACGGTGACACCGTGATTCTGGGTACGACCATGGTCGGAACGCGGCCAGTCGTGTTGGATTACTTTCCGCTGTCAATCGACTATGAAGAAAAAATGTATGCAGCCGGCAAGATTTCTGGCAGCCGGTTCATCAAGCGTGAAGGCCGCCCAAGTGACGAAGCTATTCTGATTGGCCGCTTGATCGACCGCCCAATCCGACCACTGTTCCCAAAAGGCTATCGCCAAGAAGTCCAGGTGGTCTCAAGCGTTCTTTCCATGGACCCAAGCTTCCGGCCAGATTCTATTGCCATGATCGCAGCGTCGACCGCTCTTATGCTCAGTGGTGCGCCATTTGACGGCCCTGTAGCCGGACTTCGCGTTGGACGCGTAAACGGTGAATTTAAAGCCTTCCTAACGCCCGAAGAACGCGAAGCCAGCGACCTTGACCTCGTTGTTGCCGGTATCGAAAGCGGCATTACCATGGTCGAAGCTGGGGCCAACGAAGTGTCAGAAGCCGACCTGGCTGCCGCGCTGGCCTGGGCATTCGATGCGTACCAGCCAGCCATCGCTTTGCAAAAAGAACTGACTGCTAAGCTGGCACCAAAAGCACTTGATTATACATTGGTACTCCCGAACGAGGACATTCAGGCCGAAGTCGACGAGTGGGTGCATGGCAAACTCGGCGAAAAACTACGCCACCCGTACCCGGAACGTAACGAACAAGTCAACGACCTGCGCTGGGCCTTCCACGAACAGATGGCCGAACAGCACACCGAAGACTACGAAGACCTACGGGACGAATACGACGAAGCATTCACCAGTGCGCTGCACAAAGATGTTCGCCGCGGCATCGTTGAAGAGCAGACCCGTCCTGACGGCCGCGCGCTCGATGAAATTCGCCCCCTAAGTTCAGAAGTCGGTATTCTGCCGCGTGCCCACGGCTCAAGCCTGTTTACTCGCGGTGTTACCCAGGGTATGAACATCGTGACGTTAGCTCCTTTAAGTTACGCGCAGATGGTCGACACTATGGAAGTCACCGACGGCGAACGCCGCTACATGCACCACTACAACGCACCAGGCTACACGGTTGGCGAAGTCCGCCGCCTCGGTTCACCTGGCCGCCGAGAAATCGGCCACGGCTACCTGGCAGAACGCGCGGTGCTTCCAATGCTGCCAAGCGAAGAAGAATTTCCGTATGCCATCCGTAGCGTCACCGAAATCATGAGCCAGAACGGTTCGACCAGCATGGCCGCCACCTGTTCAAGCGTACTAGCGCTTATGGACGCCGGTGTGCCGCTTAAGCGCCCGGTTAGCGGTATTGCCATGGGACTCATGTTAGACGGCGATACACCATATGTGCTTAGCGACATTGCTGACGCCGAAGATTTTGCTGGTGACATGGACTTCAAGGTTACTGGAACCGAAAAGGGAATCACGGCTGTCCAAATGGATATGAAGGTCCACGGTTTGCCAGTTGAGATCTTGCAACAAGCGATCGAAAAGGCCAAAGCCGGCCGTTTGCACATTCTTGAGCACATGCTGTCGACCATCGCCGCTCCACGCGTATCACTCAGCCCGCACGCACCGCGAATTGAAAAGATTAAGATTAACCCCGACAAAATCGGCGCCGTTATTGGTAAGGGCGGGGAAGTCATTAACAAGATTACCGCCGAAACTGGTGCCGAAATCGACATCAAGGACGACGGTCTGATTACCGTCGCCAGCCCGAACGGTGAGAACATCCAAAAAGCAATCGATTGGATTAAGAGCCTGACAGAAGAGCCAGAAGTTGGCCGTATTTACGAAGGCACGGTCGTTTCAATCAAGGACTTCGGCGCATTCGTGAACATCATGCCGGGAATCGACGGTATGGTCCACATTTCGCAACTTAGTGACAAGCGAATCGAGAATGTGACCGACGTACTGCACGAAGGCCAGGTAGTTAAGGTTAAGCTGACTGCCATCGATGAACGCGGACGGCTCAGTCTGACAATGAAAGACGTCGAACAGTAAACGGCGCGAACGAAATTATACCCCGCTAAGCGGGGTATAATTATAAGGTAAGCCAAATAAAGGAGGAGCGGTGCAACGACGAACCAAGCTGATCATTGCCGGAACGGTCACCGTTTTCATCGCGCTCATAGCCACACTGACGCTCCTCTACGTAAACATCTGGGCAGCACCAACCAAGCAAGATTTTGAAAAGGCGAAGGCCGCCGTAAGTGACCTACGCACTTCGTTCGATGAAGTCAGCTCGGCATCGACGGCATATACTGCCACCTTTTCGAGTGGGTCAAGCGCAAAACCCGACTCAGAAAAAACATTGAAGAAGCGGTACGAATCATCAGTTAATGACCTCCAAAAAAGCCTCGATGAAATTGGGGACATGAAGGCGCTCCGGGACCAAGAGGTCCGGTCAGCGAATAGCGCGCTTCAAAAAAAGGCCGATGCGTTTATCGGCTACAGCAATGGGTTTGTCGCCATGAAGCGATCGTTCGCCGAATGTAATGACATTTTGCAAGTTACCAGACAAACAAATGCTGCCAAGGCGCACCGAGAGGCATCAAAAGACTGCCTGGCAACACTGGACGCACTGGCAAAATCGAATGTCACGGTCTTTGCCGAATACGCACGGAAATTCGCAGGTGGTGTTCGGGAGCGCCAAAAGGTATTCGATAGTTACGAAACAACCAACCAGCCAACCGAAAAGTCGGTCAGTGACCTTAAAAAGGCCAATGCTTCGCTGGTAGGCTCGCTGGACCTTGAAGCACTTCAAAAGGCGAGCCAAGACGCATCGGGTGCGCGAGAACTTCAAAAACTAGAGCAAGTACTTAGTCAAAAAATCAAGCAATCATAACCAATGGATAAACAAGCCGAACTCGACAAAATCAAGCAGGCGATTCTTGATGCGAATGTCACGCCGGAACTTTCGACACAAGCGTTGAACCTAGTCATGGGCGATGGCAATCCAAATGCCGACATCGTGTTTATCGGCGAAGCGCCGGGCAAGAACGAAGATGAGCAGGGACTGCCGTTTGTTGGTGCTGCCGGCAAGTTTTTGAACGAGATGTTAGCCGCGGCCGGCTTAGACCGTTCCGACGTTTTCATCACGAACATCGTGAAATACCGCCCGCCGAACAACCGCGACCCACTGCCCGAAGAAAAGCAGGCGTTCTGGCCCTATTTGGCCCGTCAGCTCGAAATCATTGATCCCAAGGCGATCGTAACGCTTGGTCGCCACAGCATGGAATTCTTTCTGTCTGATGCGCGTATAAGCCAGATTCATGGCCATGCTGTTCGAAAAAAGGTGAAATACCACGATGGTAAAAAACACGACTGGCTTATCGTACCGCTCTACCACCCCGCGGCGGCGTTGTACAACGGGGGTTTGCGCCAAACGCTCATCGACGATTTTCTGAAAGTACCAGAATTTATAAAAGGACTTAAATAACTTGTCAAACCGTGCGTTATTTGCTATACTAAGGGCTACTACAACCGAGGGAACTGACCGAATTTACCCAAGCCTCATCTGTATACTTAAATAATTTTTGAAATTAAAAATAAATTCTTTTACCAAAGGAGAAATAACAATTTATGGGTCAACGCCGACTCGCGAAGCCGCAAGCTGATGATATGTCTAAGCGGCCTAACCAACAAAAGCGAAAATCCGACAATACCGTACTGAACAACACCAGTACCCGCCGTGGAGAAGTCTTCCGCGCCCAACGCCGCACGTCCGAAGACGTCAATTTGCGTGCCAGCCAGCACATCATTAACGTGCCGGTGAACAAAAGCATTTATAACGGCTACGACGGCAAGCAGTTTAGTCTGGCCGACCAAAAACGCGCCAAACAAACCCGTGGACCTAAGCTTAAGATCATGCCAATTGGTGGTCTTGGCGAAATGGGCATCGGCAAGAACATGATGGCAATCGAATACGAGAACGACATCATTGTTATCGACATGGGCTTTTTGTTCCCAGGCGCAGACTACCCGGGTATTAACTACATTACCCCTGACATTAGCTACCTTGAAGCCAACAAGCACAAGATTCGCGGCGCCGTGTTCACGCACGGACACTTAGACCACATTGGTGCGTTCCGTCACTTAATTCACCGTATTCCAGCTCCTGTGTATGGTTCAAAATTCACCATCGGTATGCTCAAGCGCACCATGGAAGAAAGCTCCAGTGGCTACGAACCGGAATACTACGAACTGAACCCTGAGTTACACGAACGCGTTCAGCTTGGTGATAGTTTTTCAATTGAACTCGTGCGGGTGAACCACTCGATTCCTGACGCCACGGCCGTGGTTGTCCGTACTCCGCTTGGCGTACTGGTGGACACCGGTGACTGGCGTTTTGAAGAAAACCCGGTCGATGGCCGCAAGTTCGATCTTGAGCGCCTGACCGAAATCGCCACCAAAGAAGGCATTCTGATGCTTATGAACGAATCGACCAACTGTGAGTCCGAAGGCACGCACACCCACGGCGAATTCGACATTCAGGTTTCTATGGGCCAAGCGATGGACAAATACCCGAACTCTCGGCTGATTCTGAGCTGTTTCTCGTCACAAATTCACCGTATGCAGGTGATTCTGGACGAAGCCAAAAAGCACGACCGCAAGGTAGCATTCGCTGGTTACAGCATGATTCAGAACATGGAAGTGGCGCTACGCGCCGGTGCCATTAAGGTGCCAAAAGACGTCGTCATGAAAATGGAAGACATCGTCAAACTGCCAGACGGCAAGGTAACGATTGTCTGTACCGGTTCACAGGGCGAATTCAATGCCGTTCTAAATCGTATGGCGTCGGGTGCGCACAAGCACATCAAGATCAAGAACAGCGACGTCGTCGTGTTCAGCTCCAACCCGATTCCAGGCAACGAAAAGTATGTCGTCCGTACGGTCGACGGCCTTATGCGAGAGGGAAGCGAAGTCGTCCAGAACGGTAAAACGCACCTGACCGGTATTGGTCCGCTACACCTTTCTGGCCACGGGTACTACGAAGACCACGTTAAGTTAATTAACCCCCTTAACCCGACCTACTACCTGCCGATTCACGGTGAATTCCACATGCTTGTCCACAACGCCCGCCTGGCCGAAAAAGAGGCTGGTATTCCGCGTCAAAACATCTTTGTCTGTGACTCCGGTGACGTCATTGAAATCACTACCGAAGGCGCCCGCAAGAACGGCCGAATTCCAGTCGGTGGTACCATGTACGACGATTCCGGCGCTGTTGTGAGCGAAGTGGTTCTAAAAGACCGCATTCACATGGCGAACGAAGGCATGTTCGTCGTCGTCCTGACGCTGCAGCGAGGTACCGGTCGGCTTCTCACGAGCCCCGACATCATTTCGCGTGGGTTCATTTACCTACGTGATAGTGAAGAACTAATGGGGCTGATTCGCCAATACCTCAAGCAAAAGGTCGCCCGTGGCTTTGGTGGCAAAAAGGTCGACCTTGACCAAATGAAGAAGGAAATTAAAGACGAGATCACGCACATTCTGTACGACCAAACGCGTCGTACACCGATTGTCATTCCGGTCATTAACGAAATTGGCGGCGCCGGCCAGCCGCAACAGCAAAATGGCCGCCAGAACGGGGCAGCGAAAGCCGCGCCGGCTGCCAAGCCGTTCGTCCGTCCAATTGCCAAAAAGCTTCCGCCTAAGCAGGTACCTGACACCGAAGCAGCCGAGCCTAAGCCACACTTCGATACTCGCGGGTATTGATTTAGAAGGGGCTCACCCCTCCGCTTCATCTTTGGAGTGAATCCAAAGATTCGCTCCTCCCCCTGAAGCTCGGCTGGCGCCTCGTATTTGTATCGAATCGCCCTGCTTGATAAAAATATAGATTTATGCTAAAATATACTTTTAGCTATGAAATTCGCGAACCGAGAACTTATTGACGAAGTGGCAGCCCTTGGCATGCCATACCCTGAAGAAATCGTCATTAACCATGGTGCCGCCTTGGTCATTCGCGGTATCCGCCCGGAACACGAAAACGGTGACATCGACATGGCCACCAACCTTGAAAATAACTTGTACCTAGAACACGAACTAGGCTTTAGAGCTGTCCGTATGCTGGTCGGTATTAGTAAGGAAGGCAAGGAGCGTACGGTTATTTCGCGCCGTGACGATAAGGACCGGTTCGACGTCCACCGTTGGGACTTTTCAATGTACCGATATAACCGTACCGGTAAGGGTCGTATGTATTTGCCCGAGCTTGGCACTATGAGTGACCAAGACCCTGACACGGGAATCTGGGTGGCAAAACCTGAACTCGTAGCACTGACTAAACGTGAAACCGGCCGGCCGCAGGACGAAGAAGACCTGCGCCGAATCGAACAATACCTGGAACTCGGTTACTAAAATAGTCAAAAATACGAAAGCCCCGTCGTTTTACCGGCGGAGCTTCGTATTTTTGAGGCTCGACGCTCGGCAGACGGGGCGGGTACGTCAGTGCATGAGCACTGTCTCGTCCATAATCCTGTCCGTGAACAGCACCTCGCCATCTGGCAGGTGAACGCTGAACGTTCCCGGTACGACGTGGCCTTCGGTCGGTTCGATTTTGACGAACGTTCGCTGGGCAAGCAGGTGGCTGAGCTTCTGCTCGGGAAGGGTGCCAGCCAGCGGATACTCGGCGATCAAGGCGTTCACGAAGTCCGCCTTGGTGTCGATGCCGGTGACGGCAACGTGCTCGATTCCCACGCGCCACAGGTCGAACGCGAGCGGGCCACCGTTCACACCGACCAACCACAACGGGTGGGAAGGTGTCCTGGAGTCGTAGGTGATCTTGACTGGGTGGTCAGGCTGCGATGCGAGTTTGAGCTCGATGATGAGGCGGGGCATTGCATGAATCCCTTCGGTGGACGGATGTAGAAGTACGTGAGCGTTACTATAAAAGCCAAACATATCATGGGCAAGCATAAGCATTGACTTTTTGGCAATAACATGCTAAATTATATGTAAGCATAAGCTATAAACTGAAATAAACATATGTTCATCATTCAAACCGTTTACATCATAGGTGCCATCGTCGCAATCGCGGCGTGTTTGCCTCAGATTAACCAACTGCGAATTTCAAAAGCGTCCGATGAATTGAGTCTTCCCACCTGGAGCGTCTGGCTTATAACGCAGGCTACTAGTCTTCTATACGTTACTTCGCTGGGTAACGCGCTACTTATCGTCGTAAACAGTATATGGGTAACGTTCTACCTGGTAATGGTCTTGATGATCGTTCATTACCGTCATATACGGCCATTGGTGCTTAAGCGACAAGCACTTACCAGTGACGACGCATAGCATAAGCATTGATTTTTGTTGCGAATTATGCTACAATAAACAAGAATCTTCCCTCGACAGAGGTGAAGGCGCGCCGTATAATACCAACCAGTTAGAATAAGCACTATGGCGAAAAGAAAAAGGCGAACAAGCAAGAAACCAGTCAAGCAGGTTCCGCAGCACACGCTGCCAACCGGCTTTTGGAACCAGGTCGGCGCGGTCGGCCTACTTGCTATTAGTGTGCTTTTAATCGTCGCTTGGTTCGGTGTCGGGGGACCAGTGCTGGAATGGCTGCAGTCAGCCAGCCTGGCAACCATCGGCTACGCGGTGTACATACTTCCGCTACTGTTCATTTACGTCGCGATTGAAATATTCAGGGCCGAAGAAAACCGTCTGCCAATCGTGCTCTATATATCCGCCTTCGGGTTGGTGCTATGGTTTGCTGGCCTGTTCGGGCTACTCGGCACAGCCGGCAACCAAACAGGTGGCTTTTTGGGCAAGACCCTGAACGACGGCGTGCTGGCGCTGGTTGATTCTGGGGTGGCGATATTCATTTACATCCTGCTTATCTTGCTGACAAGCCTGTTTATTATTCGTGTTTCGCCATTCGTACTGATCCGCAAGTTGTGGGAACTTATCCGCACACGTAGCGAGGAGGGCGAGCAAAAAGAAAACGTGAAGGTCATGCGTAAAGCCGCCGAACTTGATGTACGTGGCGAAACGGCCGAGTTTAAGATGAACGCCGGTGTTCCAGTAGCCGACCCAACCGACAAAAAATCTTCACGCCTGAGCAGTCTGAAGGGCAGCGTACAACAAGACAAAGTGGCCGAAAGCCAGGCGGCGCTCGTTAGCGTGCGCGACCCGAATTGGCAGGCACCAAGCTTAGACCTGCTTGAAAAAAAGCAAAACCCGGCCGACGCCGGCGATGTACAGCATAATGCCAAGATTATTAAGGATACGCTGGCCGAATTCGCCATTGACGTCGAAATGGAAGGCGCCAACATTGGTCCAAAGGTGACTCAGTACACTTTAAAACCACCACAGGGTGTCAAGCTGACACGTATTACCCAGCTCGAAACCAACATCGCCCTTAACTTGGCGGCTCAAACGCTTCGTATTGAAGCGCCGATTCCTGGCATGCGCGCCGTTGGTATTGAAGTACCGAACCGCCGCGCCGCCGACGTACGCCTGCGCGGCATTCTTGAAAGCAAGCAGTGGCAAGCCACGCACGAACCGCTTGGCTTTGCAATCGGTAAGGACATTTCCGGTGACGCCGTGGTAGGGCAGCTGAACAAAATGCCGCACCTTCTAGTCGCTGGTCAAACCGGGTCTGGTAAGTCTGTCATGATTAACACGCTGCTTACCAGCCTGCTGTACCGCAATTCTCCAAGTGAAATGAAGCTGATTTTGGTCGACCCGAAGCAAGTCGAAATGGCGCCGTATGAAGACATTCCACACCTATTAACACCGGTTATTACCGAACCTGAAAAGACGATTAGCGCACTTAAGTGGGCCGTGAACGAAATGGAGCGCCGTTACCGCTTGCTGGCCGAAGCTAAGATGCGCGACATTAAGTCGTACAACCAGTCGCTTGGCAGCCGCGGTCGTAAGATTGCTGTAGCTGACGAAGAAGGCCCAAGCGACACTGCCGACGGCGCCATGCCGTACATCGTCATCGTCATCGATGAGTTGGCCGACCTAATGATGGTCGCTGCCCGCGACGTCGAAGCGTTGATCGTCCGTTTGGCACAGAAGGCCCGTGCCGTGGGAATCCACCTGGTACTTGCCACGCAGCGCCCAAGCGTCGATGTCATTACCGGGCTTATCAAAGCCAATATTCCGGCCCGCATCGCCTTTACCGTGGCCTCGCAAATCGACAGCCGTACCATTCTAGACCAGATCGGTGCCGAAAAATTGCTTGGCCAAGGTGACATGCTTATGAAGACCGCCGAAATGCCAAAACCAAAGCGTATCCAGGGTGCCTGGGTAATGGACCAAGAAGTCATGAAGATTACCGACCACTTGCGTATGCAGTCGGCGCCGCAGTACAACGACGAAATCGTGTCGCAGCCGGTACACCTGAACGGCAAGGGCGGCGTGGTCATGGACTACGGCGGCGAAGGCGGTGATGACATGTACCAAGACGCGCTGCGTGTTGTGATTGAAAGCCGCAAGGCTTCGACCAGCTTGCTCCAACGACGCCTACGCATAGGGTATGCCCGCGCAGCCCGAATCATTGAAGAAATGGAAGAGCAGGGCGTTATTGGTGCCGCCGACGGCTCCCGCCCACGCGAAGTACTTATTTCGAGTATGGACGACCTGGCTGGCGCAGAGTAGACATACCTCTGTAAACCTGCTATAATTACACTCGTTATCAACCTAGGCTTGTCTGCGATAGGACAAGCATCCTAAATAAGGATTCCAGAGGAGGAACACTATGCAGGAATACGAACTGACCGTGTTAGTTCATCCAGACCGCGAAAGCGAGCTGGAAAAAGCACTGACCACCGTGCGTGACTTAGTCACATCTAACGGTGGTAAGGTAGTAAAAGAAGACAACTGGGGCAAGAAAAAGCTTGCGTACCGGATTGCCAAGCAGGACTTCGCCGTCTACGTACTGATGGACGTCGAACTGCCAGCAGCGGCACCGCTGAAAATCAGCAACGCCCTGAACATTTCGGATGATGTTATCCGTTACCTTCTAGTTAAGGTCGACGCCCGTGAGCGCGCTAAGCTAGAAGCTGCAAAGAAGAATCAGCCTGAAGAAGGCGAGGAGGAGTAAGAATCATGGCTCGCAGTATCAACCAAGTGATCCTGATGGGCCGGCTTACGCGCGACCCTGAAATGCGCACCACCACAACCGGCAAAAGCATTGCTAGCTTTAGCTTAGCCGTCGACCGTCAGACTCAAGACGACCAAGCCGACTTCTTTGACATTACCGCCTGGGAAAAGCTGGGCGAACTAGCTAACCAATACCTGTCGAAGGGCCGCCGCTGCTTAGTGCAGGGACGCTTACGCCAAGACAGCTGGGACGACAAAGAAACCGGCAAAAAGCGCAGCAAGATTGAAGTCGTTGCGACTGACATTACGTTCCTTGACGGTCCGAACGGTAGTGAAGGCGGCAATTCTGCACCCCGAAACGCCGACACCGGTTCTTCGAACAAGAAGAGCAAAGACGTCGTAATTGACGACATTGACGACAAACCAATTGATTTAAGTGAAATTCCATTCTAGGAGATAAATTTTAATGGCACCAAAACGATTCAAAAAAGACGTTACGACGTACTTTGACTACAAAGATGTAAAGACCCTCGGTCGCTACGTTAACGCCTACGGCCAGATTGAGCCGATTGGCAAGACCGGCCTGAGCCTCAAGCAACAGCGCCAACTGGCAACCGCGATTAAGCGCGCCCGTCACCTGGCCCTACTTCCATTCGTTAGCCAAGGGTAATAACCCATGGGAAGTGCTGAATTTGACCGCACGCACGGCGTCGACCCTGAGGGTGAAGACCGTGACGTTCCAATGACTCCAGACCAAACAGGAGACTGGTTCGACGAGGACTTTGACTCTAAGACTGTCAAGATTGCTCTTGGTGGGATTGCGGCAGGCGGTCTGTTAGTAGGCATTTACGCGATAGCTCATCGCCGACTAAATAAGAAGGAACAATAACATGTACCAACCAACCGATCTTAAAAAAGGTACCGTCATTCAAATTGACGGCACGCCGTACCGTGTGACCGACTATGCCCAAAAGGTAATGGGTCGCGGCGGCAGTATCGTGAATGTCCGCCTGAAGAACCTGCTTGACGGCAGTGTGATTCCAAAGACCTTCAAGGGAGCCGACAAGATTGAACCGGCCGAAGTTACCACCAAAAGTGTTCAGTATTTGTATAATGACGGTGCGAACTACTTTTTTATGGACCCTGAAACGTTCGAGCAGTTTGAACTGCCGGCCGATACTGTTGATTCAGCCAAGGACTACTTAAAGGAAGGCGATAATTTGAGCCTACAGTTCTTTGGCAGCCGCGTAATAAACGTCGAACTTCCGAAGAACCTGTACCTAGAGGTCACGTATACTGAAGACGTCGTAAAGGGTGATACCTCGGGCGCTGTTCAAAAGGACGCTACGCTTGAAACGGGTCTTTCCATCCGTGTACCGGCGTTCATTAAGGTTGGCGACATTGTTTCAGTCGACACCAGCACCGGTGAATACCGCGAACGCAAGAAGTAAGTTATGAAATACCGGCTTGACGCTTATTTGACCTCGAAGCGCTTGGCGCCAACCCGGTCGCAAGCCGAATCAATGATCCGCCTAGGCGATGTGTCCGTGAATGGGCACATTGTAACCAAGGCGGGTCATTTTGTGTCTGAAACCGACACCGTGTTCGTAAAAGACAAAACCCGTTACGTGTCACGTGCCGGCTTAAAATTGGCCAGCGTCGCGCAAAAATTATCACTCGATTTTACGAACGCGACGGTACTCGACGTTGGTTCTAGTACCGGCGGGTTTACCGATTATGCGCTGCAACATGGTGCTAAAAAGGTGATTGCCGTCGATGTTGGAACCGATCAGCTTCACCCATCACTACATGGCGACAAACGGATTGAGCTTCATGAAAAGACCGATATTCGTGACTTTTCTACCGAAGACCAGATTGATATCGTCGTCATTGACGTGAGTTTTATCAGCCTGCAAGACATTCTGCCCGATGTCGCTCGTATCGCCCCAACCGCGAAAGTCGCCGCCATGGTAAAGCCACAGTTCGAAGCTGGCAAGGGGCAGGCGAACAAGGGCGTTATAAAGAATGACAGTATTCGTCGACAAATTTTGAAGGACTTTGAAGGCTGGGCCAAGCAGTATTTCGTGATCATCGACAAAGCCGACAGCGACATAGCGGGTGCAAAAGGCAACCGCGAGCGGTTCTACCTCTTAAAATCGCTAGCGTAACCATTTACTTTTTTACATAAGTATGATATAATCATGTAATCTGACCCCAGCCATGGGTTGTCGGAGTCGCTGAGGTGTGACTGCTTGAGTTTGATTGCTCGCTGCCACGCCGTGGCAGTTAACAATTCGGTTCTAGCAAAATACCTTTGTGACACCGATCGCGCATGCGTGGTCGGTTCATCTATCCAAGACCCCCACAACAAGAGAGAGTGGTTCAAGTGAGTGGTAAGCGAAAGAAGGACGAGTCGCTGATCAAGCGGCTCTTCCAGAAGCGCATCAAGCCGCGTGGTCTCCACAAGGCTGCCAGCGCCATGATCGCGGTCCTCGGGGCCGTTCTGCTGACTCTCGGTCTCTCGGGCGCCCCCGCGCTCGCGACCGGGAATGGCAACAACGGCACCCTCAAGATCCACGAGCAGGGCACGCCTTCCGGCACGGAAGACAACGACCCCAAGGTCTGCGTCTTCAACGTCGAGGGCTTCGGCTTCGACGCTGGCCAGTCCGGCTACCTGTACTTCGACGTGCAGGGTGGTGACGGTCCGACCGGTACGCCGGCTGGTCCGTTCGACTTCGGCCCGACCAACGGCGACGGCTACTACGCGACCCAGTACTTCAACCTCGACCCCGGCCACTACAAGGCGACCCTGTACGGGAAGCCCGGTCGGGAAGACGAGAAGGCGAAGTCCAAGGTCTTCAAGGTCGAGTGCGAGGAGCCTCCGACGGAGGTGCCCGTTCCCAGCCAGGAGACGGTCGATCCCTGCAACCCGCAGGGCGTGACCAACAACGTCGCCTGGAAGGACCCGCTGCCCACGGACACGGCCAACGTCGAGTGGTCCGAGAGTAACGGCGGCGCGACCCGCACCGCTACCCTGGTCGGCGACAACGTCGAGTGGAGTGACGGCACGACGGCTCCCAAGGTGTTCAACCTTCCCGCCGATTCCGGCGAGGAGTGCGAAGCGCCTGAGCCCGAGGGCGAGCTCCATGTTTCCAAGGCATGTGAGTCGATCACCATCGGCATGCCCACTGGCGTCAAGCCTGAGGGCGCGCAGGTAGTCATCAAGCTCGACAACGTGAGCGTGGTGCCTGACACCTACCCGGCGACGCCGGGTTCGCACACCGTCGAGCTGTTCGTCAACGGTGAGAAGGTGGACTCTGAGACCTTCGTGGTCGAGGAGTGCCCCGAGGAGCCGGTGCCAGCCAAGCCCACGGTGAGCGCATCGTCTGACGCATGCGTGAAGCCGGGCGAGGCCACCGGAGTCGTGGACGTCATGGTGACCAACACCGACGACGAGACCGATGACACGGTGATCTACGACGTGACCCTCGACGGGACCACGAAGCAGGTCACCATCGCCGACGGCCAGTCCGGTTCGGTACAGTTCACTGGCCTCGCGTCGGGGACCTACACCGTCTCGGTCACCGGTGACGACGACACGAGCGCTTCGACGACCGTCAAGGTCAAGGAGTGCGAGGTGCCGCCATCGCCGGCCGAGCCGACCGTTCAGGCGGCTGCTCAGGGATGTGTCGACCAGGGCTCCTCTAACGGAGTCGTGGACGTCATGGTGGCCAACACCGACGACGAGACCGATGAGACCGTCACCTACCAGGTGACCCTCAACGGGCGGACGCAGTCGGTCACCATCGCCGACGGCCAGTCCGGTTCGGTACAGTTCACTGGCCTCGCGTCAGGGACCTACACCGTCTCGGTGGTCGGTGATGACGAGACCTCCGCCTCTACGACCGTGACGGTCAAGGAGTGCGAGGTGTCGCCGGTCTACAACCCGAGTGGACACGTCGAGACCGGATGCGCCGGCAACGCCCGGTTCGTCATGGACAACCGCGAGTCGAACCAGCCAGTCTGGTTCGAGGTCGTGGTCGTGGAGCAGCAGACCAGCTCGATCAACTTGGTCGAGGTCAAGGCAGGTGACCGGGAGGTCACTCGTCTGCACAGTCTCAAGCCAGGGACCGTACTGACCCTCCGCGCCCTCGATGTTCAGCTCGACCGTGAGGTCGTTCCGGGCAAGTGTGGAGGGGACAACCCGCCTCCCGACAACCCGGACACGCCTGATGCGCCCGACGCTCCGGACAACCCGACCTTCGACACTGGCCTGAGCGGCCAGTCGCCGGACGAGGGTGACTACCGTGCGTCGTTCAGGCTGGTCGGCCTGCTGATGCTCGGCCTTGCGGCCGGCATGATGCTCATCGGCTCCCCGACGCTCGCGAGGGTGCGGCGGCGCTGATGAAGTTCAGGCAGTGGGTTGGCGTTGTCATGGTGGTAGCGTGTTCAGTAGGGCTTGTGTTCCTGCTGGCACACTTTCGCCAGGCAGCGCCACCCGCTGCCGAGACAACGCCTGTGTCACCGATAGTCACGTCGTCGGAGCCGAGCGCAAGCTCGTCGCCGACGTCTAGCGTCCCAACGCCAAGCCAAACGGCCGAGCCCATCGACCGCGTGGCAAAATCTGAAGCAGTTCAGCTCGTCATACCAGGCGTGCTGACTGCCCAGTTTGGTGGGGCTATCTTGCCGAATTCCCAGAATGCACTGGTGCCGCCCACTTCCACGGAAGTGTTCAGGTGGGCGGACCGGGGGCTGCCTGGGTGTCCGGCCGATGACACTGTTTTTCTGCTCGGCCACACGGTTCGGGCAGGGGGCGGCGTCTTCGATCATCTGCAGTCGGTTCAACCGGGCCAGGAGATTGTGCTCAAGACCAAGGCCGGCACCATTCGGTACGAAGTCGAGAGTACGCAGCTGTACGACAAGGAAACGATCGCTGATCGCGACCACGTCTATGCGGCTGTTCCAGGACGTCTCGTTCTCGTCGGGTGTTTTCTCAATCCTGACGGGTCAGTCCAGACCAAGAATTTCGTGGTCATGGCAAGGGAGACAAGCTGCTAGAACCGAGGGACATTCCCAGGTGGGAGGGGAATGATCGGCCCGTTCTCTGTACACGAATCCACGTGTGCAGAGGGCGGGCCTCTTCAATTGGGGATTATTTCGAAACGTTGAACCGGAACTCAACAATGTCGCCCGGCCTCATAACGTAGTCTTTACCTTCGGTGCGAACCTTACCGGCGGCTTTGGCGGCTTGCTCGGAACCAGCCGCGACCAAGTCGTCGTAGTCAATTATTTGCGCAGCAATAAAGCCGCGTTCAAAGTCACCATGAATCACACCGGCAGCTTTTGGCGCCGTGTCACCGCGCCGAATTGTCCAGGCGCGGACTTCTTTTTGGCCGGCGGTTAAGTAACTTTGTAATCCCAGCGTGTCGTAGGCAGCGTGAATAAGTTGGCTTAAACCGCGCTCTTTAACGCCGTAGCTTTCAAGTAGTTCACCGGCCTCGGTGTCGTCTAGGCTACGCAGTTCTTCTTCGAGTTTGGCGCAGATGAACACCGATTTAGCGGGGGCAACAAGCTTTGCAAGGTCGGCTTGTTTGGACTCGTCTGCAATCGTGGCTTCATCTACGTTAAATGCATAAATTACCGGTTTAGCGGTCAGTAGGTGCAAGTCCGAAATCGCTTCAATATCGAGAGAGGGTAGGGCGCTTAACGGGTTGCCTTCGTTCAGGTGGCGCATGAGGCTTTCTAGATAACCAAGTTGTTCACGTGCGGCCGGGTTGGCTTTTGATTCTTTTTGAACTTTGGGTAGACGACCTTCGATGGTTTGCAGGTCGGCCAGAATCAGCTCGGTGTTAATGACTTCGATGTCGCGCTTCGGGTCGGTCGGGGATTCGTCGTGGCGCAGCACACTCGAATCTTCGAACGCCCGCACGACATGAATAATCGCGTCGCAGCTACGGATGTTCGCGAGGAACTGGTTGCCCAGGCCTTCACCCTTAGACGCACCGGCTACCAGCCCAGCGATATCAACGAAGGTAACGGTGGCAGGGATGACTTTTTCGGCTGAATACATTTTTTGTAACACGTCCAGGCGTTTGTCCGGAACTGGTACGATTCCGGTGTTTGGTTCAATTGTCGCAAACGGATAATTGGCAGCTAAAATCTCGCTGTCGGTGAGCGCATTGAACAAGGTTGATTTGCCGACGTTTGGCAGGCCGACGATTCCTATACTTAACATTTAACCC
>DEBQ01000008.1 GCA_002348605.1 Candidatus Saccharibacteria bacterium UBA2952 | reverse complement strand
CGCAGTAGAACAGGACACAATTGTCGACCTTTATTAAGTAGTAATGGTTGTTCTAATTCTGTGTCCGTAGCGACAGTTCTGGGCAGTGCGCATTTACCGGGTATAAGCATTCCTCTCGCAATATAGGTCAAAGACCTTAGTCATGCTGAAATCCCGTAAATGTGCTGTAATCAATAATAGCAATGCTTGCAGAGAGTGTCAATACGTTTTTTAATATATATTTTTAGTGATTGTCAACTAAATGATTTGGCACTTTTTTTGGCAGTGATCCCTGATATTTTGCTCGTGCTCTTCGTTGGTATGGGCGAAGTACGTTTTGTCGTCGTCACCGCTCAAGAAGTATAAATAATCGCCTGGCGCCGGTTTACCCACCGCCCTAAGTGCTGCAATGCCTGGCGAAGCAATAGGACCGGGCGGCAAACCAGTATAGCGGCGAGTATTATACGGCGAATCTAAGTCCACGCTCCTAGCCTGTCCGGTCTTGTCGGCAATATACTGGTACGTTACATCAGAACCAAGCTGCATACCCCTACTTAGTCGAAGTTGGAACACTTGCGCAACCTGAGCGGCGTCGCTAGGGGTAGCAACTTCTCGTTGAATAATCGATGCCAGGGTGATTCCTTGGTAGAGCGAAAAGCCTCGGGCTTGGTACTGCGCCACTAAGTTCTCCTGCTTAATGACCAACTCGAATTGGTCGAAGGTCCGTTCTAGAATCTGTTCCGGAGTCGCGTCAGCAGGAAAGTTATATGTCTCTCCGTAAATATAGCCTTCTAGGTCCGATCCAGCCGGCTTACCCGAAAATAACACTGGCCGGTCATACGTCTTAGTGAGCGCTGTATCTACCTTCGCGGCTGAATAACCAGCGTCAATTAGTACCTGACGGTGTTTCGCCAGTGTCGCCCCTGGAAGGAATGTAATTGAAAACGTATCGGTATTCCCAGATGTCAGGTGCTCCACTATCTTTGGAACGCCGTCGGACTTACTTAAGCGGTAGGCGCCAGACTGCAATTGTCCTGCCTTGCCCTGCAAACGCACATACCATCCGAACGCTGCTTCACTCCGAATCAGGTTGTTTTTCTTTAGTGTCGCCGCTATGGTAGCCGGGTCACTGCCCGGTTCAACCGTCACACGTACTTTCTCAGTGCTGCCGGGTTCTACGGCCGTCAGTGCCTGAGAATACCAGATATACCCCCCAACCACGGCCGTCAGTATAATGCCAATAATGCCCGTGATGAGTGCGAGAACTCGCCGCCTGCCTGACTTTTTCGTCGTGTCCGTTCCTTCCGTAACAACTGGCAAATTCCCGGATATTTGATTACCTGCAGTCGGATTTACCGGCTCCGCCTCCCGTAAATTTGCTTCTAAAGGAACGTTTTGTTGTTGCTGGGCAGGCAATTTTGGTGGACGCTCTTCAGAGCGCTTCGGCGGAACTATGTCACCATTCATAGGTACTGCTCCATATAGTCCTGCAAAATAATCGCGGCTGCTTCGCTGTCAATGTCTGCCTTGTCATACCCCGTACTGCGTGATTTCAGTCGGTTTTCAGCCATAACACTGGTAAGCGATTCATCTTGGAACACGATATCGGCGTCAAAGTCGCGTAGCTTCAATGCAAACTCCTCTACAAAAGCTGTCTGTGCGGTTGGCTCTCCGGACTGGTTGCGTGGATAACCAATAACAATAGTATCGATACGATTATCAATTACTAAGCGCGCCAAAGCTTCAATTTCGTTACCGTTTACCTCTACAACGCCGTGTGGAATAGCAATACGGACACCACTGTCAGCAACCGCTACCCCTATTCGAGCCGCTCCCACGTCCAATCCGAGAAGCTGCTTAGTTTGTGTCATTTACCTTAAATTGTACATTTACTCTTTGTTCGTCGTTCGGTACCGTACCCACCCAGAACGGGAAGAAGTTGACTTCGACATTTTCGATACCCCGTACTGACTGCAGTGCTTCCTGGATTTCACCGGCTTTTTGACCCATCGCAAGTTTTGTAATCTGAGTTTCGTCAAGTTTCGGTCCGACCTTAGCCGTCGCGATGAGTGTTAGTTCGGCGCCATCCTTGGCGTTTGTGACGTCCTGGAATTCAGCTTTTGACTTACCAGTATCGTAGACACGCTGATTCGACTCCGCGGTAAGCTGCTTCTTAAAGTATGCGTTCAAATAGCTGTCGATTTCGTCGGTTTTAAGACCGTATATGCCGTACACAACAGTTGCGGTCAGTGTAGCGTTCCCACTGGTGGACTCAGCACCGATGTCGGGCGTGGATTTTACGTCATTGTAGTCGACTCGGTAACTGCCATCAATGTATTTCGCGCCCTTAAGCGATGATTTAAGCTGTGACTCCATATCCTTAGACTCGCCGTCAGCCAACTCATCCTTCGCCTTCTGCACATCTTCGGCAGTAACCACCTTTACAACTTTGTCTGTTCCGCCCGATGTTGGGGCGGTAAAGCTTGCAGAGGCCCCGTTCGGCGCACCGGTTAGACTTCCGGACGCCGCATTGTATTTAGCACCGCCTTCTATTGCAGTCACACCAACTGTCGCACTACCCGGACACGCTACCGGGAAGCAACTTCCACCCAGCGTACTAGCCGGTATTACTACCGTGCTATTCGTTACGAAAACCAATCCACCGCTAGCAGTAAGTTGTGTTCCGGCAGGCACCGATGTGCTGGTCTGCGACTGTTGAGTGATTTTGACGTTACTCGTCGCTTTTTCTCCGACATTCTTTGAACCTGAAGCCGCGAAGTCGACTGATTTTTTCTCGCTCTTCACTGCTTTAACGGCTTTTATGGTGTTCTTCGAAAGGTCGGTCAACAGCTTATCGCCAACCGTCACTTTGGTATTCACCGGTGAGTCGTTCGTTTTGGCCGACACAACGATCGTCGCGCGCGGCGCAAACACGATAGCCCACACCATAAACGCAATAAGCAGGATTCCGCCACCAACAGCCAAAAGCATCTTTTTACGGAAGGTATTGAAGTTCGGCACTTTCACACCAGACTTCGCACGGGCGGATTTGGCCGGCTGGCCGGCTTTTGGTGGCTTCGCCAAATCACCGGGGTTAAATACCGGAGCAGCCGCGATTTCATCTACAACGTCATCTTCTGGCAAACGTGCATGTTCGCCGATTGGCAGCTCATTGCCATCAATCACGTCCTCGCCATCATCCACCTCAAGTGCTGCAATCGGTGCCAATTCCGGTTTTGACTGCAAGTTTTTAGCGACCGGAAGCTTAGCAGACGCAGCCAGACCCATGAGGGCGTGGTTATTCGTAATAATGACTAGTCGCTTGTCACTTTGTTCGGCAGCACGGCCCAAAAGGCGCAGGTTTACAGCAGACTGCAACACGCCGATGCGCTTAGGTGGTACAAGCGCGACGATCTTTTCTTTCGAGGCTTTGACCTTCGAAATAATCGCTGTGATGTCGTCTTCGACATCGATGTATATGACGTCTTTGTGCATCTGTTAAATTCGTAGAATCCGGTTTAGTTTTTCTTTGATAGAACCATCGTCGGCACTGCCCATCATTGTATCATAGCCAACCCTTAGAAGACCCATGGCCGTAATGAAGGTATGGTCAGTCACACCACCGGTAGTGTCTTCAATCCCAATCACTTCTCGCGGCGAAATATGGTGCACGCTGGGGCGTTTGGTAAAGGGCAACTCTTTGTACCATTCCTTGCTTTCCAGCGCTTCGACGAGCTTTTCAAGGCTGGACCCGCCGCCACATAGCAATATGCGGTTCGGTAGGTGATCAACCGAATCAAATTCGCTCAGTGCTAATTCTACGCCGGCAAGCCAAACCTCGATCGTCTTGTCTATGGCCGCTTCGGCCTGCTTTTTAACTGTCGGCTTGATGTTCTCGTGACCTAGGTTCACCTTCAGTTTTTCGGCGTCACCGTAGGTAAGGTCCATTTCGCTGGCAATGGTGCGCGTAAAGCTTCGGCCGCCGATGCCGAACATCTTTGTGCCTTCAACACCGCCGTCATTCACCACGGCAATGTCAGTCGTACCGCCCCCGACATCGGTCAAAATAGCCGTAAAGTTACTGCTGGCATCATTGCCCAGCACGCTACGGCTGACCGCGAACGGTTCAGCAGCGACGGCAATAAGTTCAAGCGCTAGCTCATCGGCCACACGTTCAAGCGCGCCAATGTGCACCATCGGAGCGAACGCCGTATATATCTGCACAGCTACGTCCTTGCCTTGGAATCCGATTGGGTTGCTTACTTTGTAGCCATCAATATGAATCGATACCAGCGCCGAGTTCACTAACTTAACTTCGACTTCTTCGTTGCCTGTTTCAAGCGCAATCTGCTTTTGGGCCTTGCCCTGAGCGCGTTCCTGCACCTTTTCAATAATGAATTCCATTTCCGACACATCGAGCGGTCGGTCCGGCTGCGGGCGGCGATAGCGAATAGTATTGGTTACGCCTTTTACTAGCTCGCCGGCAATACCTATAACGACACGCTTTGCCTGTAGTCCGGCTTGCTCTTCAGCATCCGACAATGCGGCTTCGCAGTTTTGTACCACACCTGCAATGTCGGCAATGGCGCCAGAATGCATGTCACTGACGTCTTGGCGCTTGCGTCCGACACCTACAATTTTTAGCTGGTCGTCCTCTACCTTTGCAATCAGCGCTTTAACGAATTCGGTTCCTATATCGAGTGCGACGATGTGCTGTTTATCGTCGGATTCCTGGCGTTTCTGGTTCAATTCACGAAGTTTTTCGAATACCATAAGTGCTTTCATTATATATCAATTGGCAAACCGAAGGTAGAAATATTGTATTATTTTAAGGTTTGTGGTATAATATAAATAATGAATAACGAATTTGACCTTGCCAAACTTGAAAAAATGTCGCGTGCCGAAATTATCAGCGATATCGGCGAGGACGTTCGTACTCTTATTCGGGCACACGAAATCAGCCGTGAACCAGATGAAACTGAGTCCAGTACCGTATTCGATCTGACTGATACAAGCTGTGTGCTCCCCCAGTCGGTCATGAGCGCACTGACACCAGGTACCGAAATTGAAGAAGTTATTTTTCCTATCCGTATATCTAACACCCGCGAGTCTGCAGTCGTGGAATGTACCTTGACTGGAATGACTGCAGATGGCGATCCGCTAACTGTATTCGTGACCGAAAGTGACGGTGAATACGGCGCGACGATGATTGTCGCTGATTCTGAACCGTTGCCTTTGCCGGTAAGCCCATCTAAAGAAGAGATTACTACGCTGCTCGCCAGTATATTCGCTCCTAACAAGCGAGGTGACTACGCCCCTTTTGCCGCCCTTGACCTACACGACCGCCGTGTCGCGCGTAACATCGAGGAAGCACTGCAAAAGCATGCTGGTTGGTATTTTTCTAATCAAGTGTACGTTTCGAATGATGAATCGCGACCATACCGGATTGAATATGTTGTGCGTGACGGCACGATTGATTCGGCGACCGTCATACGCCCGCACGCTAAAACATCCGACGCACTTGCACTCGATTTCACAAATTCAGGCATTACCGAAGAATTTGACCTTGCCGCGCTCGACGGTGCTCGCCTATACGAACTAGACAGCTCCGGCATTAGTTCGGAAGTCGACTGTTCCACCGAAATGCTCATATCGCTCGATGATTTCATTAAGGGCTTACGTCAGAATTTCGGTGCAGGCACGCGAGAACTTGCATCCTCACAGCTCGATCAAATCGACCCCAACCCTGAGAATGATTACCTAGACCATCAGGGAAAACAATTCCGAGCTGGAGACGACTTTAAAGACTAGGCAAGGACAGCCTTGATGCGTCGAATGCCGGCGCTTGAAGCTTCTTCTTTGGTAATCTTAAATCTCTTACCGTCTTCGAATAGTTGCAGGGTATGGTCAACATGCGGACCACCACAGATTTCAAAGCTGAATGGTCGCTCGTCTTCGGGCGCGTTTTTGTCCTTCATAGAGTAGACTTTTACTGTGTCGCCGTAGCGGTCGCCAAACTGGCCAAGCGCACCAAGTGGCCCGGTTGCTTCTTCCGTTGGGTATTCGGCAAAGCTAATTTGTAGGTCTTTTGCAATTTCGCGGTTCACGATTTCTTCGACTTTATCAAGCTGTTCGCGGGTTACCTTTTCGGGGTGACTAAAGTCAAAGCGTAGGCGTTCTTCAGTAATATTACTGCCACGCTGCACAACGTGGTCACCCAACACTTCGCGCAGAGCCTGGTACATCAGGTGTGTCGCGGTGTGGTACTTTTTGTGCTGCAAAGTCTGGCCACCCAGGCCGCCTTTGAACGTGCCTTTGGCAGCAGTCTGCGAGCGTTCGCGTTGTTCCTGCATTTTGGCGTTAAATTCTTCGCGCCAGTTTTCGGACAACTCGAGACTTTGCTTATACGCCTCTTCGGTCGAAAGTTCGACTGGAAATCCATATGTGTCATACAGAGTAAACAGTTCTGTTCCTGTAAGGCCTTTTTCGGCGAAGCGTTGCAGTTCTTTCAGACCCTTTCGAAGCGTCTGGCGGAAAACTTTTTCTTCCTTAACGAGTACGGCAATGACTTCCTCACGCTTTTCAGCCACTTCAGGAAAGTCGTCGTGATACATGTCGGCAATTACCGGCACGACCTGCTCTAAGAAGTTCTGTTCGATGCCAAGTTCGAACGCGAAGCGGATCGCGCGGCGCAGCAAACGACGCATAACATAACCTTGCTCTTTGTTGCTTGGCACACAACCATCAACAGCTAAGAACGTGGCTGCACGCAAATGGTCGGCGATCACACGCATGGCGTTGGTGTGGGCGTCGTAGGTCTTGCCACTGAGTTTTTCGAGCTTTTCAATAATCGGCCACATCAGACTGATCTTAAATACGTCCGGGTCGTTCAGTTTGGCGGCGGCAATACGTTCTAAGCCGGAACCATGGTCGATGTTTTTTTGTTCGAGTTCTTCGAACTTGCCATCACCAACTTTTCGGTAGGCCATGAACACGTTGTTTCCGATTTCCATGAACCGGCCACAGTCGCAGTTCGGGTGGCAGTGTTCGCCGAATTCAGAGTTGTGCGGCGTGCCAAAGTCGTAAAACATTTCGCTGTCCGGACCGCATGGGTCACCGATTGGCGTGCTTTCTGGGGCGCCGTTACGGCTCCACCAGTTCTTGCTGCCATCGTAAAAGAAAATCCGCTCACCTTTGTTGATGCCGCGTTTGTAACCGTCTTCTTCACTCCCTATGTCGGCTTGACCACTCGACAGACCCTTTGATTCGAAAAGGCTTTTCCATACGTCCGCCGCCTCGGTGTCTTTTGGAATATCGTATTCAGGTGCGCCAATAAAGCAGGTAACGTAAAGCTTAGACGGGTCGAGCTGAACGACTTCGGTCAAGAATTCCCACATCCATTCGATCTGCTGTTTTTTAAAGTAGTCGCCCATGCTCCAGTTACCGATCATTTCAAAGAACGTGGTGTGGCGGTTGTCGCCGATATCGTCGATATCCTGGGCGCGAAGACAAGTCTGGCTATCGACAATACGTTTACCGTTTGGGTGCGGCTCACCAAGCAGGTATGGAATCATCGGCTGCATGCCACTGCCGGTAAACAAAGTAGTCGGATCGTCTTTTAAAACTAGCGGCGCACGCTTTATAACGTGGTGGCCCCGGTCTTCAAAGAACTTCAAATAAGCATTTCGGATTTCTTGGGCGTTCATCTCTGTTATTGTACCACGATACCGCCACCTAAACAGACGTCGCCGTCGTAGAGAACTGCGGATTGCCCTGCCGTGACGGCGCGCTGTGGTTCAGTAAACGCCAACGTGTCACCGCGCAGTTCGCAATCGACAACAGGTGCACGGTGACGGACGCGTACTCGATACACTCCATCTTTCGGTGTACTGTTTACCCAGTGCAGGCTCGATAGTTTGATTTCTTTGAGCCACAGCGAGTCATCGTTTAGATTCGTACTTACATATACTTCGTTCTTTTCCATATCTTTGCCGACCACGTAATACGGCAAGCCGCCGCCAACATCCAAACCGTGTCGTTGACCGAGCGTATAGAATATTGCGCCGTCGTGCCGGCCAAGGACTTTGCCGCTCTGCCGGTCGATAATATCGCCCGGTTCGGTTGTCACGTACTGACTTAGAAATTCGCGCATACCGATTTGGCCAACGAAGCAAATGCCGACGGAGTCTTTTTTAGCGGCGGTGGTAAGCCCGCGCTCTTTGGCCATTTCACGTACCTGAGGTTTTGTGTAACCGCCAAGAGGGAATAAGGTCTTTTTTAGCGCCTCCTCACTTACGCGGTACAAAAAATAGGTTTGGTCCTTGTTTTCATCCTGCGCCTTAAGCAGCCGACCGTTCTCAGTCTTGGCATAATGACCCGTTGCCACAAGTTCAGCGCCGTCTTCAAGAGCCGTTTCTAAAAACAGTTTGAATTTAATCTCTTGGTTGCACATGATATCTGGGTTTGGCGTGCGACCAGCTTTGTACTCATCAATCATATAGTCGACGACTTTTTGCTTATATTCGGCCTCGAAGTCGAAGACTTTGAAGTCGATACCCAAATGCACTGCCACCCGTTTAGCGTCGGCCAGGTCATCTGCCCATGGGCAACGCATACCTGGTAGGTCTTGCGTCCAGTTCTTCATGTACACGCCCGTCACATCGTGACCGGCTTCGACTAAAAGTGCGGCGGTAAGCGAGGAGTCGACGCCACCGCTCATGCCGACGTAAACTTTACTCACCTACTTTCCCCAGCGTAGAAGGCGATGATTTTAACGATTTCTCCACCAGCCAACCACCAACCACGCGGTGTCAGCCACCAAATGCGTGACCAGTCAGGGTCGTCTGGTGTCGGGTGATTCACGATAGTAATGCCGTCACCGGCGAGAGCTTTGAATTCTAGGCTAGCACGACGTTGATGGTACGGCGATGTCACTAATATGACGCGCTTCGCTCCCCCGCCGCCTACTTTTACCAGAAGTTCCTTGGTGCGTTCGGCGTTTTGCTTGGTTGTTTGCGAGAATGTTTCGACTTCTATGTCACGCGCCGGTACTCCTGCGTCAATGGCCTGGTGGCGCATAACTTCGGCATTGCTTGGACCGCTTGTGTCTGCGGCGGCTCCAGAGAATATCAGAGTATCGGCCCAGCCTTTTTTGTAAAGCTTTATGGCCTCGGCAGCTCGGACCGACGTATTGCCCCCGCTAACGGCGACTATAGCGTCGGCAACCTGACAACCGTTCTTTTCAGATACGACCGGACAGTTCGCCAGGTCGTCGGGGGTCAAGTAAATACTGACGACAGTGATGACAATGACGAATACGCCTAGGACGGCTAGTAGGATATTACGCACGGCCAGTCCTTTGGAGTTCGCGGGTGATTTCTTCGACTATGATTACCGTAGCTTGCTCGACCGTCGCTTTATCGGACAATCGTCCGAGCGTGATACGTAAGCTGCCGTCGGCAACGTCGTCTGGCATTCCAATGGCAGTGAGCACATGGGATCGTGTGCCTTTGTTCGCAGCACATGCGCTGCCAGTCGCGAGGAGTACACCCCGGGCTTCTAGTGCAAAAACGATACGCTCGGCGTCGAGCCCAGGAATCGAAACATGAAGCGACCCCGGCAAGTGCTTTTTGGGATGACCCGACATAACAAGTTGATCAAAAGCGTTCATAAATTCCGCCTGCATATAGCCGCGCAGTTCCTGCAATCGGGCCGATTCAGACTTTTGGTGCTCATGAGCCAGTTCAGCGGCACGCGCAAACCCTATTACTCCTGCCACGTTCTCGGTACCACTTCTCAGTCCGCGCTCCTGTCCACCACCGACGATAATCGGATTTAACCGAACGCCAGGGCGTGCCCATAGTAAGCCAACTTGCTTTGGACCATACATCTTGCCTGAATTAAGGGTTAGCATGTCAACGCCAAGTCGGGCCACATTAACATCAATCTGACCAAACCCTTGCGAGGCATCGCAATGGAAGACAATTGGGTCATGATTACCGGCGTCAAGGCGGCGTTTCCGCTCGAGTTCGACTACCGTCGCGATATCACGTATTGGTTGGATCGTACCGATCTCGTTATTTGCCAACTGAACGCTAACCAATCCCGTGTCCGGCGTGATAGCTGCGGCGACTGCCTCGGGTCGCACGATGCCCTTTTCGGTTGGAGCAACAAGCGTATGGTTGTGTCGCTTCGCGGCAGCAAGCACGGCGTCGTGCTCAATAGCCGAGGTTACGACATGCCTGTCGGTAGAGCCAAGTGCTAGGTTTATAGATTCAGTCGCGCCGGCGGTAATAACAATGTCGTCACCTTTGGCGCCGAACGTCGCGGCCAAACGCGACTTAGCGTTTTCGTAATCACGGCGGACCTGTACGGCCGGTGCGTACGGGCTTGACGGGTTGTAAAACTGCTGCGAAAAATACGGCGTCATGGCCGCAAGCACCCGCTCATCGACTGGTGTCGCAGCAGCATGATCAAGGTAAAATAGTTGATCGGTCATTATGTATTATTATACCAGTCGCTACAGAGGTTGGCGGGTCTTCGGGTCGCGGTGATAGACTGCGCGCATAACCCGCTCGTAGTACAGGTTGATGGCCGTAAGCAGATTGTTCAACTCTCCGCCTTCCAGGTAACTATAGCGTGCGCCTTCCTGGGCTTTCAGTACCTTGTCGCCCTGGATTTCGTATCGGGTGGTAGCCGAGACTTGCTTGCCGTCTTTATCCTTGTATTCCTCGTACCAAATGCAGGTTTTTTCGTCGAGACAGAAAAACTCCCGGCGGTGTCCTTGTGGCACTGGCCCAAATAGTTCACGGCCGATATTGCTTTCAAGCTGAATGAGTTCACGTTCGCCTAGTTTTTTAAGACCCGCCGTGTTTTTCGGCATCTTCAGGTACGACAAGTCGTTTGTGTCGCCAATAAGGAGTGTCAATGCTTTTTTAAATACACTCATGCCGCTTCCTTTAAGAATGGCTTATCTTCGTTCACCATGCGCTCTTGGCGGACCTTATGGAGTTCGACGAGCTGTAAGGCGGCATACTCTACAGGGGTCAATTGACGCTCGGATTCAGCAGTAACGGAGTAATCATAGGCAGATTGCACGGCGCGTTCGGCTTCGATTTCAGACTGCGGCCTCAGGCCTTCACGTGCCTTTCGAAACTCCAGTACATTGCCGTCGTCAAAGACGGTTGAGTTTTCTTGGCGGGGCGGCGTGAACGTATCGCCTGGCATTCGCTGGTTCTCCTGTCGCGTTTAATAGTTACTACTGTTGGAGTTTTGGTGTTTTAGAGATTGCTGTTAGATAGAAAACAGCTGGGATGCGTTCGTTGATGTGACTCGTGCGAGGTGTTCGAGCTCTACCCCACGCCGATTGGCGTGATACTCGGCCACATTCCTCACGAACGCTGGCTCATTTACTTTACCACGGTGTGGCGTAGGTGTCAAGAACGGAGCATCTGTTTCGAGCAGCATTTTCTCGAGGGGAATCGTGTCGAAGAGTTGCCGCTGACTGTCGTCTTTCGTGAATGTCGATATACCGTTCACGCCAATGTAGAGTCCTTCAGATAGCCCTTTCTCTAAATTAGCCTGATTGTCTGTAAAACTGTGCAGTACCCCCCGAAGACTATGAAAGTTGGCAAATATTGGCCAAAAGTCATCAAAGGCGTTTCTGACATGGAACGATACTGGCAAATTGTAGTCAACAGCCAGTTGTAGTTGCTCTTCCAACGCACGCACCTGAATGTCACGCGGGCTGTTATCGTAATAGTAATCAAGACCAACCTCGCCGATTCCGACAAGTTTTTCAGGTTTCTCCGCCAGAATTCGTGCGATGTCTGACCACCCGTCTTTTACATCATGCGGATGTACGCCAACCGTCGCCCAAGTGTTGTCGCGACTCGCGACAAATTCAACCGCTTCACGAGAAAACGCTTCATTCGTTCCGATACAGATCATGCTAATACCGGCCGCAGCTGCTCGTTTGTATACGGCTTCTCGGTCGGTCTCGTAAAAGCCCGACTCGTGTATATGACAGTGCGTATCGGTGAACATCATGCCTGCGGAGGAGTTGGCTGAGCCGGAGCTGGAGTGGAAGCCTGGTGAGCCTGCCCTGTGTACTGGTAAATCTTCGGGAATAGCACGCCGGTCGCTGAAACCACGACACCGGTTTCAAACATATCGTGAATGGCTTTTGCGGTCGTTGGCATGAAAGGAATCAACAGGTCACCGATTTGCAGAAGATTGCCGACACAGTGGGCTAGCACTTCAGTCAGATGTGGTTCGGCATCGGGGTCTTTGTCTTTATGTTTGGCGATTTCCCATGGCTTCACGTCGTCGATGTATTTGTTGAGTGACCGAACCATAGTCCAGACTTCATCAAGCGCCTTGTTGAATTCCAGTTTTTCGAACGCGCTATGGTAAAGTTTCATGTCGTGTTCGCCGAGTGGTGCGTCACCAATAACGCCGGCTTGGTACTTGGTTAGCATGTTCGCCACACGGGCAACTAGGTTTCCAAGATCGTTAGCAAGCTCGGTATTGTACGCCATTTCAAATTTTTCCCAAGTAAAGTCGCCGTCGTCTTGTGTGGGGATATGACGCGCGAAGAAGTAGCGGAAGGCGTCGACGCCGTATTGGTCAATGACATCATTCGGGTCGACAACATTACCGACAGTCTTGCTCATTTTAGCGCCCCCAACGTTTACAAACCCATGAACGAGTAGCTTTTTCGGCAGGCTGACACCAATACCAAGCAGCATGGCAGGCCAGATACCAGCGTGAAAACGCAGGATGTCTTTGCCCACTACTTGTATGTCCGCCGGCCAGAACTCCTGCCATTCTGGCTTATCTGGATAGCCCAGGACCGTCAGATAGTTACTGAGCGCGTCAACCCAGACGTACATGATCTGTTCAGGGTCGCCAGGCACGGACACGCCCCAGGTCAGGTTCTTTTTTGGCCGTGAAATCGATACGTCCGGCAAGCCATCTTTGATCAGGTTGAGGAACTCATGCTTGCGGAATTCTGGCACGATCTGCATTTTGTTAGTTTCAATCGCCTCACGTATGCGGTCCGTAAATTCACTGGTCTTCAAATAGTAGTTTTCTTCAGCTACCTGTTCGTACGGCGTCTGATGGTCGGGACACACGCCTCCGGTCGCTTCGACTTCTTTGTCGGTAAAGAACGCTTCGTGGCCCATACAGTACCATCCCTGGTACGTGCCTTTGTAAATGTGCGGCTGAAGCTGCTGCCAAATGTATTGGACAGCGCCTTTGTGGTGGCCATCGGTCGTACGAATGAAGTCGGTGTATTCGGCACCAACCTTTTTCATGAGTGCTTCGAAGTTGGGGTACATTTTGTCGGTGTAACTTTGCGGGTCCAGACCGGCTTCGGCTGCTTTGGCTGCGATTTTGTTACCATGTTCGTCCGTACCTACCTGAAATCGCACCTGTCGGCCGTTCTGGCGTTGGTAGCGGCTCCAAATGTCAGCAAGCAGGTAATCGAGCGCGTTACCGATATGTGGCGTGCCGTTCACATACGGAATCGCCGTCGTAATGTAGAGATTCTTTCCCATCGCTACCAGTATAACAGAGAGGGCGGTTACTACCTCATCAGGGTGACGACTGCTTGGCGCCCATCAGTTTCGCGGTTGCCTTTTAAGAACTCACTGTGCGAGAAAAAGTTCCGATCCTTTGTGGTGTCTGCCCCGTCTATCACTATATTTCCGTTCGGCACATTGGCCTGTTCCAACTGCTCAAGTGCCACCTCATACATGCTGCGATTATTGAAGTCGTGAAGTGGATAGTTTTCGCGGCCGGCGGCCGGGCTGAGCCACACTTGGATATCTTCAGGGTTGCTGCCGAACTCTGTTTTCATGAACTCGACTATCTTCGTTCCGCCCTGCTGGGCTAGGTTTTGCCGTCCAAGGTGAGCCAGCCCGAGTACTTGCAGTCTTTCGTCGAACAGGACAGCCCCTATACAATCCGCCACGGGCAGAAATAGGGCGAGCCGTTTGCCCCGTGTAAACAACGCATCCGCGACAATGCTCGACTCGAACGCCATACCATCACCAGCGTGCTCCAATGAAACCTCGTAGTATCGGCAGTAATCATCGCCTTCGTACTTCAAATGAACAAGTACGGATTGCTCTAGTGACGTTCCTTGCCGCTCTAAAAATCGCTGCCTGTTGTTTCGCCGTGTCATCTCATCGACCGATTTCGACATTGACCCGTCGTGAAGCGACGATATGGCGATGAGTACCGAACTATCCATTGAACGACCTTGCAAGCCGTAGCCAATCATCAATCGATACGTCTTCGGCCCGTACATCTGGTGAAACGCCAGCTTGTTTAAGCAGCGTTTCGGCGACAGGCTTTTCAATGCCAAGTCCGCCCGCCAAGCTTGATCGGAGCTTCTTGCGCTTTTCAGAAAAACCGGCCTTTACTACGCGAAAGAATTGTCGCTCATCTTCGACCAGAACTAACGGTGCCGGGCGGGTACGCAAAATGATAACCTGTGAATCGACCTTCGGCGGCGGCGTAAAGAATTCCCTGGGCACTTCGATACCTAGTTCGGTTTCGGCATAAACCTGCGCAGATATGCCAAGTAGACTCAAATCACCAGGACCAGCAGCAATACGCTCGGCAACTTCTTTTTGAACTAACAGCACCGCCGCGCGTGGTTTGTTTTTCGCGGTCATGAGTTTCTGCACAATTTTTGAGGTGATGTAATATGGCACGTTTGCTACGACTACATAGTCTTTCGGCAAGTCTTCCAAATCGAATGAAAGAATATCGCCAGTCGTGACCGTCAGGTTCTTGCCCGGGAATTGCCCTGGCAACTTGGCTGCTAGTTCTGGGTCGAACTCAACCGCTACCACCTTCCAGGCACGTTGCAGCAGTTCACTGGTCAGCGTTCCGAGCCCTGGCCCGATTTCGAGTACGGTATCGGCTTGCTCAATCCCGGCTTCATCGGCGATAGCACCGAGAATAAGCCGGTCGGTCAGCCAATGCTGGCCAAGTTCCTTCTTTGGACCTTTCATACTTTAACGGTAAGTTACCGGTAGATATCCTGCAAGCCCATTGAGCGGCTACAGCTTGGCCATGGACTCCATCCCCGGCGTTGGTAGGTTAACCACGCCTTTTCGTCTTGAACGGCTGGTGGTGCGACGGATGCGTTCGGATAGCCTCGGTAGCCACCCCAGGTTTGAATATCAAATTGGTAAGCGCCGTAATAGCCATTGCCGGTATTCGACGTATAGCTACCTTCGCAGCTGCGAAGCCGCGCCAATGCTTCGGCAAAACTGCCGCTGAACGTGTTCGTCAGTTTCGTACCGACCGTTTCGACTTGCTGCACCGGCTGCTTGGTGACAACCGACTGAATAACGGTCCGGCTGACTTCTTTACCGTCCTGCATGATAATTTCGTAAGTGACCATTTTTTTACCGTTTACGCCAGGTGTATTAATCTGCTTGTAACCGACGTCACGATTCGCATCTTGGATTTTCTGGGTGTCAAAGGCGACATCTTCTTCTTGGGTTACGGTCTGCTTACCGTTACGCCAAATTGAAAGCTTCATACCGGCAGTGATCTGCGCACTACTGGTCGCCGACATGTCGTCTTTTTCCCCAAGACGAATGTTCTTTTCTTTCAAGAAGTCACCGACGGTTGCTGCCTGGGTGTATACCGTTTCCGACTTGCCATAGAGCGTCAGAGCAACAGGAGTTGCTCGGTCGATTGTCATCCGGATACTCGCGCCGTCCGACACCAGGTTGTTCGAAAAATCGACTGATGCCTGGTCTTCATCCCTTAGTGCGATTCCAGCGTGACCGGCGATTTGTTTCGGTGTCTGGTATGCGCTCATAACCAGTTGCTTGACCGGGCCATCGACAATAACAACTGGTCGCGCCCGGTAAATATTAACTTGGTAATTGTTCGCAACCAGCTCCTCGTCAAGCCCAGGCTCGACACGGTCGTTCTTGTCGAGACGAATATTCGCCTCCGTAAATACTTGGCGCAAGGTCTTAGCGCGCGTTATTAAGCCGTGCTCGGTGTCCCGGTCATGAATCATGATCAGCCGTTCACCATCTCCAACGGCGTAAGCTTTTGGCATCAAAAGCGTGCCCAGCACGCCAAAAACGACTGCGGAGCACAGCAAGAACAAATAGAATGGTGAAACCTTACGTGAAATAACTCTCATACTCTGGTGCGCGATCTGCGCAGAAGAACTTTTTGTCTCAAAAGTACTTACCTAATTATATCAAACATAAGCGTTGTGTCGAAAGACTTACAACCGTTCCAAACGGGCGTACTCGACGTTCAATTTCTTGCTCTGACCACTGTCAAATAGAATAGTCACGGCCATGCCGTCAATATCGACAACAGTTCCGGCGCCGAACTGGTTTGAATGCACACGGTCGTTAATGTCGAACGCCACTTCTTCGGCGTCAAACTCATCGATATGGTGCGAAGCACGCTCGGTCATCGCCACGGCACTACCCATATCGGCAATGAACCGTGAAGGTGGATTGTAACCACGTTGACCGAACTGAAGACGCGAGGCAGCAAAACTAATGTGCAGCTCCTCGCGGGCCCTTGTCATACCAACATAGCAAAGGCGGCGCTCTTCTTCGAGCTCGCTCGGACCGGTCTCGAACACTCGCGAGTGCGGAAAAATTCCTTCTTCCATACCTACCATGAACACCACAGGGAATTCCAAGCCTTTGGCGGCGTGGAGCGTCATCAGTGTCACACTGGCCTTACCTGCCGATTCGTCGGCGCTCGTCATAAGAGCTACTTCGGCCAAAAAATCTGGTAGCGACGCGAAGGTTTTGGCATCTGATACGAGCGAACTGACGTTCTCTTCCCGGTCTTCGGCTTGCGGCGATCCGTCACGCAGGTAGTTAAGATACCCACTGCCTTCGAGAATCCGTTCAATGATGATACTCGGCTCTTCCGTAAGGTCATCGAACTTTCCAAGCAGCTCGCCGAGTTTGGTTAGCGAGTTCTTAGCACGTGGCGTCAGGCCGTCGATTTCGCCCGATCGTCGAAGCGCCTCTATGATATTCAATCCGCTGCCGGCTTGCCAGGTCATAAACCGTTCCAAACTGCTCGGCCCAAGACCACGACCAGGAACGTTCGCGATCCGCGAAAAACTCATGCGGTCATTCGGCTGGTAAATAAGCCGCAGGTAGGCAATGACATCCTTAATTTCCTTGCGGTCATAAAACCGTACCCCGCCGACGATCTGGTACGGAACCCTTGCCTGCAGTAGTGCGCGTTCTAGCGTGTAGCTTTGGGCGTTCGTGCGGTACAGTACAGCGAAATCATCCGGTTTTCTGGCGCCAATCGCGACCTGTGCCGATATGCGGCTAGCCACTAGCCGCGCTTCTTCAGTTTCGTCGTACAGCTCATGAATCTGAACTGGCGACCCTTCGCCTTCGGCCGTCCAAAGTTTCTTGTCAGTGCGCTGGACGTTCTTGGTAATCACGTTGTGCGCCGCTTCTAGAATTGCCCCCGTACTGCGGTAATTCTGTTCGAGTTTGATGACCAATGCCCCTGGGAAGTCGCGTTCGAAGTTTAGAATGTTTGTAAAATCGGCACCGCGCCAACTATAAATACTTTGCCAGTCGTCACCGACCACGCAGATGTTACGTTCTGGCCCAACCAGGCTTTTTACGATGGCATACTGGGCAGCATTCGTGTCCTGGTACTCGTCAATCAAAATATGAACGAATTGCCGCTGCCATTTCTGCCTTACCTCAGGTTGTTCTCGAAGCAGTCGTACCGTTTCGAGCAGCAAGTCATCAAAGTCGAGCGCGCCTGCTTCTTTGCGAAGCGTTTCGTATAACTTATAGATGTCAGCAACCGTTTTTTGGAACGGATAATTTGCCGTGGCCGCGAATTCGTCGGGACCGACCATGTCGTTTTTAGCACTTGAAATTGTCGAGCTGACCACTCGCGGCTTTATTTTTGCATCCGCGACTCCTAAGCTTTTCATCGCCTGCTTAATAAGCCCTTGCCGGTCATCTTCGTCGTAAATTACGAAGTTGGACTGAATGCCGATTTCGTGGCCGTCCTGCCTAAGCAAGCGTACACAAATACCATGAAACGTTCCCATCCATGGCATGAAACCTCGCGTGTTCGGCTGGCCGAGCAGTCCTGACAAGCGTTCGCGCATTTCGCGGGCGGCTTTGTTGGTAAATGTGACAGCCAGTATTTGGTTAGGCCAAATACCCTTTTCACCGATCAGATACCCAATCCGGTGGGTGAGCGTTTTTGTTTTACCACTTCCGGCACCCGCCAAGATTAAAAGCGGTCCGGTTTCTGCTCTCACGGCTTCAGCCTGAGCTTCGTTCAAGCCCTCAAAAAAATTCTTCACTTACTAATAAGTATAACGAAGATGCTTACGGGATAATACCCATCGAGTAAAGAAGCACTGCTGCGCCAGCCCCGACACCAAGAAGCAGAATGACCCAAAGCACCCAAAGCCAACCGGATTTTTTCTTGGCCGGGTGAGTAACTGGTTCCGGGTACTGCGAAGCGTCGTAAATAGCCGCGTGGCTTTGGTCGCCGGTTGATGGATGTGTCTTGTACTGCTTAGCGATTGATGTCGCTCCAAGCGGGACTGCCGGTTCGTCGACGTCCTTAGCGGCGTCTTTCGTGTCGACCGTCTGCGTGGCGACCGGTTCTTCAACTTTCTCTTTCGATTCAATCGCGACCAGGTCACTACTTAGTTCCGGAACTTGTGGAGTTACCGGTGGCTCATCAGCCGAGGAATCTTTGTTTTCTGCATTGGAAGATTCGCTAGGTTCATCTGCGGTCAGTTCGTCCGCCATTTGGGCATCGAACGATGGTTCGGGAGCTGTTGCTTCAGGGTTCAACGGGCGTTTTTCAACCTTGGCATCAGCAATGAACGGCGAATCCGACACTACAGCTGGTGATGGACTAGTAGGTTCTGTGGTTGGTGCTGGTTCAGGCAAGTCGGGCACTTTAGGCGTGGCGTCTAGTTCAAGTGGGTCAGGCATGACATCAAGTACAGGTGCAGACGCCTCTGAAGGAGTTTGGGCTGCGGGTGCAGTGGGCGTTTCAGTGCCAGGGCGAGGTTGTACTGATAGTCCCTCGCGGGATGGTAGTGCCACCGTCTGACGTGGTTTCATGTCTGATGAAGCGTGAACCATGTCCATAAAACGACCACCAGTTCGCTTAACAGCGGGCGTAACAGGAGCAGTGGGCGTAGTAGGTGTCGGTGCCGCACTTGTTGTCACGGCTACTGTTTCTATGGTCGTTGTCGCTGCGGCCGGCGCTGCTGGTTGTGTCGTGACGGCAGGGGTTGATGTTGAAGATATATCGAGTGTCGTTTCTGGCTTCACGTCATCACTACCCTTCGGTGGATCTGCCGGTGCGGTCGCCATGAGCGAGTTCACTGCTTTGTCGAGTTCATCAAAATCGATATCTTTCATGACTGTTTCTTTCCGGCTTCAAAGGCCGCATCAACGATTGCTTTGAACTCGTCCAGCTTCAAGCTGGAGCCGCCTGGCAATAGCCCATCCACTCCGACGGTATTCAGGTAACTGGCGGCATTCTGCGACGATACGCTACCGCCATAAATGACTCGCACATTGTGCGCTGCATCACGGCCGTACAAATGTTCAATTTGACGGCGTATCACGTGCACGGCTTGTTCAACGTCTGCAGGGAGGGCGTTGTCGCCCGTTCCAATCGCCCAAACTGGCTCGTAGGCGATAACCATGCCGGCAACTTCTTCGGCCGTCAGGTTTGCTAGCCCTCCGACAATTTGGTCGTGTAACACGCCGCTGGTCTCTTTGGCAGCGCGTTCGTGGGCCGTTTCGCCCACACACAGGATAGGCGTAATACTGTTCCTGACTGCAGCCTGGACCTTATTACGGACATCTTTGTCGTGTTCGCCAAATATGTGGCGTCGTTCTGAATGACCGATAATCGCGTAGCTAGCAATTCCTCGCAGCTGGTGGGCGGACACTTCGCCGGTAAACGCGCCTTCGTCCTTCCAATACAGATTCTGTGCCGCCAGCTTGAACAGTTTGCGTTCAACCTGAACGCTAAGAGACTGCAGTGCGAGTAGGTTAGGTGCCAATACGATTTCAACATTACGGTGTGGCTTTAGTTTTTGGCCGAGCTTATGCAAATACAGACTGGACTCATGCACCGTGAGGTTCATTTTCCAGTTGCCAACGATCAGTTTTTTATTGCTCACCCTAGTAATTTACGCTTACGCTTATATTTGCTCTTAGTGTACAGAAGTTTCCTTTAAGCGTCCAGAAGGTACTCAATGCCAGGTAATTTCTTCCCCGCCATCAGCTCTAAACTTGCCCCGCCGCCGGTTGAAACGTGGCTGAAACTCCCCCCCTTTTTCTTATCCCAATGAAGGGCGAAGTCTGCTGTGTCACCGCCGCCAATGACCGACGTTATATCCGGGTGTTCAGCCAAGGCTTCAGCAACCGCGGCCGAGCCTTTAGCAAATACGGCGAGCTCAGCGTACCCCATAGTACCGTTCCAAATTACCGTGCCAGCCCGCCTGATTGATTTGACGTAGCTTTCAGCGGTACGAGGGCCGATGTCCAATATGATGTCGCCTTCTGCGACCTCGCCCGTTGCAATATGTCGCACGTCGACCGGCCGCTCGATCCGCGTAGCGACCGTAACATCGGTCGGAAGTCGTAGGAATTCGTCCGCTTTGGCATCGCCGACTTTCTGGCGGACGGCGTCGAGTATTTTTTTAATAACCGTACCTTGGTCATTCTCGTATTTGCTGGCACCGACATTCACGCCACTATCCGCCATGAACGTATTCGCCATGGCGCCCCCGATGAGTATAGTGTCGGCCTTGTCGACCAGTTGTTCGATTACCCCGATCTTGTCGCTTACCTTGGCGCCGCCCATAACCGCCACAAGCGGCCGCTTGGGGTCACTCATGGCACCGGTAATCGACATATATTCCTTTTCAAGTAATAACCCTGCCACTGAAGGAAGAAAAAGCGTGATTGCTGCGGTCGAGGCGTGGTCACGGTGCACCACACCAAACCCATCCTGTACGAAGTAGCGTGCGCCGCTGTCACGCGCCAGCCTGTGCGCGAAATCTTCGTCATTAGCCTCTTCTTCGGGGTGAAAACGCAGGTTTTCCAGCACGATAACGCCACGTTTCGGTGCCCGTTTTATGGCCATACGAACTTTGTTGCCGACCGTCTGGTCGACAAATCGGACTGGTTCGCCAAGCAGCTGTGCCAGACGAAGCGCTGCCAGCTCGAGACTCAGCTTTGGGTCGCGACCTTCGGGCCGCCCCAAATGAGAGATAATGACCACCTTACAGCCATCTTTGAGTAGTCGTGTAACGGTAGGTAAGCTGGCGCGAATCCGAAAATCATCGGCAATCGTGCCGTCGCTTTTTAGTGGCACGTTGTAGTCCGCCCGAAGCAATACCGTTGTGCCTTCGAGCGGAACATCAGAAACAGTTTTTTTGAAGAATCGCATGCCCACCTTTTACTCTTTAAGCTTATTCTAGCACGCGCACGCGGATGGTATCGGTAGCGCCGACAACCCCAGGCTGACGGCCACTCACAATGACGACCGTAGCCTTTTCGGTATCAAAGAAATTCTGTCGCTGTAGCTCACGCGCCAATTCCAGCCCTGCCGTTTCGCCGTCTGGGCGCACGAAACTTTTGTTTGCGTAAATGAGGGCAAGCTGTTGGGCTGCCCGCTGATCGGACGTGACACTGACGATAGGCAGGTTAGGGCGGAACGCGGCGATGTCACGAGCCGTCGCGCCGGACTTGGTTTCGGCGACGATCGCTTCCGCCTTCAGTTCTTCGGCCAATTTGACTGCCGCTGAGCCGATAGCCGACCGCTGGGTGTTTTCATCGCCTAGCACTTCGCTAATTGGTGCTGGCGGAGCATTATCCTGGGTATACAGAATGACTCGCTTCATGGCAGCGACGGTTTCCAGCGGGTACTTACCCATGGCGGTTTCGTCGCTTAACATCACCGTGTCGGCACCAAGCACCACGGCGGTCGCCACATCGCTCACTTCGGCACGTGTTGGCTCTGGGTTGTCAACCATACTGGCCATCATTTGGGTCGCGACAATGCTTAACTTGCCGTACTTCCGACAAAGTGCAATGATACGCCGCTGGGCAATCGGCACAACTTCCGGTCCGACTTCGACCGCAAGGTCGCCGCGGGCGACCATGACGCCATCGCTAATACGTACGATCTCTTCAAGCGTACCGTTGTCTATCGCGGCTTTGGTTTCAATCTTGGCGATAACCCGGGCAGACGACCCAAGTTCCCTAAGCATCGACCGCAGCTTGCGTATATCGTCGGCTGACTGTACGAAACTTAAACTTACGTAGTCAATATCTTTATCGGCGCCCCAGCGAATATCGGCAATGTCTTTTTCGGTAATAATGTCGCCACCAAAATCCGTATCTGGCAGGTTAATGCCCTTCTTGCTCATCAGCACACCGTCGTTTTCAACCCGCACTTTTATAGCCGTGTCGCTCACGATTTCAAGAATCGTCGTTTTCACTTTGCCGTCAAACAAATAGAGTGGTTGGTTGGGCTGCACCTTGGCCGCAAGGTTATATTGCACCGGAAGCGTATGTCCACCGTCATGTTCAACCGCGTGGTCAAGTATTAATTCATCGCCGGCAGACACATCAACGTTTTGGTGCAACATGCCCAGTCGTATCTTTGGCCCCTGCAAATCTTGCAGTACCGCAACGGGCTTACCGACGTTACGGCTAGCCGTACGAATAGTATCGATTGCGGCCGCGGCCGAATCGAACGTTGCATGGCTGAAGTTCATGCGAAAGCCATTGGCGCCGCCAGCGATCATGGCTTCAATTTGTTCCAATGTTCCGCTCGACGGGCCGACAGTTGCTAATATTTTTGTGCGTTTAAAGATAGTACTCATTAGTTTTATTGTATCAGTTCCTTCTCTGTCATGTGGCGGTAGTTCCAGCGCCCTTCCTGTTCGGTTTTGTAGTTCCAATAAAAATGTGCCAGGCATCCCGAAAACGCCCTTACCTGCTCATTAACATAGGCTTTTGTCTGCTTATTAGTTGTTTTTTGTGGCAGCATAGCGCTCCATTCGCCGACTATTACTGGCTGTTGAAGCCGTAAAAACCAAAGCAGGCGTCTGACCCAGCGAAGTTTGGCAATATGCGCCTCGAAGCTGAGGTGTTTATTGTACTCGCCGAACACCTGGTAGACATGCGTGTCCATAACCACCGGAAAGTCACGTTTTTTAGACAACCACAAACAATTCGTTAAGCGGAGTGGCGCGTAGCCGTCCGAAAATACGATATGCAAGCCTGGACGAGCAACACGCGTAACTGCTTTGTACGCCCGTCGGTAAAACCAAGCCAGTTTAAGGCCAAACAAATCGACAGAAGGCTCGTTCAGCAGTTCCAAGCCCCAGAAGTGGGGGAGGTGATGGTACCTTTTAGCAATCCTCGTCAGTAGTTCTATCGTCTTGTTTTGTGCGGATGTGTTATTTAACCATTTGGTTGAATGTGTATCGTAGACCACGTTACCGCTGCCGCTATGGGCTGCTCGGTTCTGCGCGTTGGGCGCGGCATGTAAATCCAGCAACACTAGAAGGCCAAGTGAAAGGGAAGTGTCCATTAACCAGTCAAGCCGTTCTATCGCCCCCACGTAGTGTTTGTGGTCGCCAAATATCCAGTGACCAACTGGTACGCGCAGTATCTCTATTCCCTGCTCTTTCAACCATTTCAAATCCTGCTCGGTAATGAATGTACGGTGATGAAGGGCAATCTGTTCCCTACCCTCCGTAGTTTTGCCAAGTTCAAACTCGTTCCGGGCTGTCGTTCCGGAGAATAGCGACGGGGTCATCCATTTTTCAATGACCAGCCAGCCGCCGAGGTTTACGCCTTTTAGGGTGTGCATGTATCTATTTTATAGGTGAATGGGCGGAGAATACTAAGGTATATCTTCGTCGCGTTCGGAAATGCGAACATTTCTGCCCTGCTTCTTGTTATCGAATTCCTTCGGAATTCCGTTCACTACGTGAACGACAAAGAAAATACGCCCACCAGATGGTGAGCGTATTTTCTTGGTGATCCCGCGGAGAATCGAACTCCGATTGCCAGGATGAAAACCTGGTGTCCTAACCGTTAGACGACGGGACCAGACAACCACCGTATCATAGCAATTTTTGGCGAGTTTGAAAAGGGTGTAACAGATATGAAATGTCTGGCGCCCATTTCGTTTGTGTTTAAAGCATAATGTGGCGTAGTTCATTGACGCTCCACCTCTTATATGCTACGGTGACTACAGTACATTGAAACGTTTACCGATTGAGTGGGGCGGTACATTCATCAAATAATTACTAACCTAGCGAGGAGGTAGAGTAATGAAAGGTAAACTACTAGGGTTGGGCGCGGCACTACTTGCGCTTGCTACCATTGGCGTGGTGCAACTACCTGCCAAAGCAACCGACACTACACGGGACTGCGACCAATACGCTGTTATTCGCTGCGGCACTATGACCGCGGCCGAACTACGGTCAGAATACGAAACCAACAACGGCAGTGGAGCGAACGGCTACACTACCAAGCAGCCTGATATCCGCAAGGTATTCTCTGCTATGAACATATCGGCCGCCGACCTCGATGGCGGATTCAAATCCGGCGTGGTGTACAAAAACGGTACGGTCAAAGTTGACGGCAAAGTTGTTGCGACAGAGGCACGAATGGCCGCCCGCAACCTGGGCGGTACCCCAATCCCTGGTACAAGCGCCTCAAAAGTCTCTGTCAGCGCCATGGGCGACTCACAGACTGCCCTCGTGAAGTTCAACCAGAACGGCAAATTCCTGTTTGCTGTCATGAAACCCTGCGGTAACCCCGTTACAGCAACCCCTAAAGTGACTCCTAACGAAACGCCCCCTACCCCACCGACTCCTCCTAAGACTCCGGCCATCGACGTAGTCAAGTACGTCGGTAATGACGCCAAATACAAGCGTGTAGGCGTGAACGTCGAATTTACCTACCGGATTGACGTTAAGAACACCGGTGACGTCGACCTGAACAACGTGCGAGTAACTGATACTCCCGACCGTGCTATCACCCTAATCTCAGTATCGCCTCCAACCGGTAAGATTGAAAACAACACTTTCGTCTATACCATTCCGAAGCTCTTAAAGGGCGAAACCCGTACCTTCGTACTGACTGCTAAAGTTCCGGCTTACATGGCCGGAAAGCTAATCAACACTGTCTGTGTCGACACTCCGACCATTCCTGGTGGCCCCGACAAGTGTGACAAGGCCGAAGTCGACGTCCCACCAAAAACCGAGCAGCCGCCAACACCTGAAACGCCTGAGACTCCTGAAGTCCCCGAAGAGCTACCGCAGACCGGACCAGCCGACCTTGCCCTGCAGGTTATCGGCGCGATGAGCCTCGTTAGTGCCGGTGCGTACTACGTTACTAGCCGCCGCCTTAGCTAAACAGATACGAACACTAGCAGTAGCAGTATGCCGACATCTCGGACTACTACTGCTAGTGTCGTTTTATTGCCCCTGTTATTCCACCATAAAATAAGCATAAGCCTATTTGTGGTATA
>DEBQ01000007.1 GCA_002348605.1 Candidatus Saccharibacteria bacterium UBA2952 | reverse complement strand
GGCGGAAGCTCCCACCCAAGCATCAGTATGTTCATTACGCTCTCCGAGTACACCTTGTGGTGGTACGGCGGCCCCCTCTACGATTAATCTTGTCCGTATTATAGCTTTAAGCTTATGGTTTTTTCAAGGGGTATCGTCACTTTGAATCTCGGGTGAATTTGATACAATAAAAGAGATGAACGATCAATTCTTCGAGCGGGCAGGCCGTGAACTGTCTAACTTCTTCACGCAGAGTAACCCCTACCGGTCGCTCTTAATACTTATTGCTTCGCTGCTCATCAGTTACTGGCTAAGTCGCTTCGTGGCGCAGTTTATCGTGTTTATTGCCCAAAAAGTAGCTGTACGGTCCGACAACGAATCAGACGCCACGAAATCTATTAGACTACGGCAAGTCGAGACATACCTTGGCGTCACTGTCGCTATTGTCCGCGTTGTCATCGTGGCGGTCGTGGCATATGTCGCCTGGCGCATATTAAGTCCTGTCGAGAGCAAAGCAATTGGTGGTAGCGGGGCAGCTGCCATTGGAGCCAGTGCGGTATTTATAGTGGTAGCTAGTCAAACGATCGGACCACTACTTCGCGATATCACCGCGGGGGCGACGATCATTATTGAGCGGTGGTTCACGGTAGGCGATTACATTAAAGTCGAATCGTTCTGGAATGTAACCGGTGTCGTCGAACGACTGACTCTGCGCTCGACTAAATTACGAAGCCTAAGCGGTGAGGTCATATGGATCCATAACCAAAAAATTGATGCCGTACACGTGACACCGAACGGAGTCCGCACACTTGCCGTTGATGTATTGGTAAACGACAAGGACATTGGTGAAAAGTTAGTTAAAAACGTTATCAACCGCCTTCCGACAGGCCCAATGATGATCGCCGAACGCTTGCGGATTGTCGAAACGGCCAAGTGGAGCGATGAGCTGTGGATGATGACGGTGCAGGGCAAGACCGTGCCTGGCCGTGAGTGGCTAATTGAAAACTACTTCGTGTCAGAGCTTCAAAAAGAAAACTCACGCGTTCAAAAAAAGAACCGCGCCATGGTTTCCGACCCTATCGTACGCTACGCAGACCCAGTCACGGAACGTCGTTTCCGGCGCGCAGTCCGCGTACAGCAACAGAAGTAGAATGTAGCGGCTATATCTGTTACAATCTATCAACGTACAGCACTATAGGGGCATAGTACAACGGCTAGTATATGGGTCTCCAAAACCTAGGATCGTGGTTCGATTCCACGTGCCCCTGCCACGAAAACAGTCGGACATCTGTCCGGCTTTTTTCGTGATCGGCCTCGTGAACCGAACCATAACGACAGCGTCGATTGGTTCGCATACTGTCAAATCTTTGATTTGCACAGTATCTAGCCGATGATGACGCTAGAATAGCGCTATCATCGAAGCGTCGGACACGTGCCCCTGCCAAGCATAAGTAGAATCTAAAAGCGCAAATGCTTTGATATACTTTTGGCATGATTAAAAAGAAAACCAAAAAAGCTACAGTTAAGAGCATGCTTTCAAATAAAGATTGGAAAATTAACCTTATAGCTATTTCCGTGCCTTTACTCATTGGCATAATATGGATTGGAATTAATCAGCCCATTGAAACCGTGGTTGGGGTGGATTGTGTACGCTCACCTTATGAAACAAGGATGAGTATTGTCTTAGGCGACAAGCAGAAGTTCGATATGCTAAAAAAGATCTTTTACGTCAACAGAGTGAAAAAGCGAAAAAGGACGCTGAACAAAAAAGAGACAATCCGCCTCCATACGGAGTAATCATTGATACTTTCTGTATGTCAGGACCTAGATATACCCTATACCTTTTGTAAACGTAAAAGCTCTAATTCTGCCTGAAACACATCCACTAACCCTTGCCAAGAAATAAGAGTTACATCTGTGCTCATTTTTTTATTAATACTGCTATTCTAGAATCAATGACCGACACAATCTTCACCAAAATCATCCGCAACGAAATCCCAAACTACAAAGTCTGGGAAGATGACGCGTTCTTGGCGTTCCTCACCCCATACCCAAATACGCCCGGACTTACCGTTGTCATACCAAAACAAAATCCCGGTGATTACGTATTCGAGCTTGAGGATGATTTATATATCGATTTTCTTCGTGCAACAAAAGAGGTTGCAGTAATTTTAAAAAAGGCTCTGAACGTACATAGGATTGCGTTAGTTTTCGAAGGCACGGGGGTAGCGCATGTGCACGCCAAACTGTACCCCCTCCATGGTCCGCTCGCCGGTCAAACAGACGTCTGGAGTGACCATACGGAGTTCACTGAAGAATATAAGGGCTATTTTTCGACCGTCGAAGGTCCCGAAATGGATAATACAAGACTTAGGCAAATCCAGCAGACGATTCTAGACGCTCAAAAGTAACACTGCGCTTAGATTATTAGCCCGCTTTCTCACTTTTCTGCATCTTTCTTCACACTTTTCCTTCAAGCCAAAGCGTATAATCGCGGTAAAATCCGTACCCTCGCGATCGGTTTAGGAGGTAGCTATGTCATTCAAGCGTATAGTCCATAATAACAGCCTAATTATTACAATGTTCGGCATTTTTTTGGCCAGTATAATCGGCATGAGTGTAGCCGGATGGGTCGAAAATAACGAAACGCTCGCGGCGCATTCCCAGCCATCCGAAAGCTACCTCAGTTATGTAGCGAGCGGTGAATTCATAGAAGGCGTCTTTGAGAACTGGGAAAGTGAATTTTTGCAGATGTGGGCGCTGATTATATTAACAGTATTTCTACGTCAAAAGGGATCGGCAGATTCAAAGCCGATTCGGGGCAAGACACCCCAGGACACTCGTCCGAGATACAGATTATCGAACGCCGAAGACTGGACTCACCGGCTCATGGCCGTGCGTCATACTGTTTATAGCCACTCCTTAGGACTTGCCATGCTTGCGCTATTCATTCTATCGTTCAGTCTTCACGCTGCCGGGGGAACTGCAGCGTACAACGAAGAAAATGCGACGCACGGTGAAGATAAAGTCTCTGTAGGGACCTACGTTACAACGCCACGATTCTGGTATGAATCACTTCAAAACTGGCAGAGTGAGTTCTTAGCTGTCGGAACTCTGCTATTCACATCGATAAAGCTACGTGAACGCGGTTCACCGCAGTCTAAACCTGTCGGTATTCGGTATGACCATGAAACAGGATAATTTACTGGCCCGTCGTTGGTTGTACATTCGTACCACCGCCTGATGAGCCACCACCAAACATACCAAAGCCGCCGCTCATGAAGAACAACGCGACCAAAACAAGAATGACAACTAATGCGATAATCCAACCGAACGAACCGCGGTCTCGGTTGCCTTCAACCACTACAGTTTCTCGTTTTTCTTCTACCATATTCCTCCTTGTTAGGTGACAGACCAATGGTATATCCATTAGGTGCTCTACAAAGTGAAGATTATTACAAATATGCCAAATCCCAGGTTCAGCAAAATTTCAGTTTTCATACCTATACTAGTGTGAAAGCAGTTGTACATGCCACTACGGAAGTGGTATAATACAAACACAAGATCGGAGGACGCTGACGTGGACGATGAAGAATCAGTAAACAAAGCCCCTATTTCCGACGACTTCAAGCAACGGATTACCCCCTACGAACTCCTTATGCGACAAAGCCGCAAAATGGGTGGTCTCGCAACTAGGACGTACGATGTCACTAAAGAATTTTTGAAGCAAGACGTGTCAGTTCTTCACCCTGACAGGGTACTTTTTGGCAATCGTGGACTAAGACAGCGCCGATTTGACAGCGCAGAAACCACAAGCCGTGATCAAGCTCCGCAGGGGAACGACAAAAGTGTTGAAAGCGACGAAAACCAACCAGGAAGCGACAGCGCCAAGGCGTCACAGGGTATCCGCGAGAGCGAGGAGCGTGACCAGAAGACACTAGACCCTCGAGAAGGACTTCGGAAAATCGTTAAAAAGTCTCACCAGCTGCTCGCTAGCTGCCAGACTGTTATTTTGCCAATGAACTTGTTCCCAGACTCGGTCACCGTCGACCGTACAAAGGTAACAATTACTAAACGTGCGTTCTTTTGGACGTCGAGCGTGATTAGTATTCGCATTGAAGACGTGTTAAACGTCGCATGTAGTACCGGGCCGGTTTTTGGCTCGCTTATTATTTCAAGCCGAGTTATGAACTCGACTGACCACTATGAAATCGACTACTTCTGGCGAAAAGACGCCCTATACTTAAAGCAGCTTATCCAAGGCTATGTCATTGCGCAGCACAACCAGATAGAAACGTCGCATCTGAGCCGCGACGAACTCGTTAAGACACTGCTTGATCTAGGCAACGATACAGACTACTAAACGGTATCTGTCAAGTTTGGTATACTAGCTTCATATGAAGTCTCTTCAGCTGGATCGGCCGCACGCCATTATCGTTATTGGCATACAGGGAAGTGGTAAGACGTTTTTCGCCGAAAAATTTGCAAGCACGTTCAACGCGCCGTTTATTGAACAGGCTATGTTTGACCACGCGGTTTCAGACGAAGCAGATGCCAAAGCTTTAATGACAAGCATGCTGAAGGAGATGTTAAAGACTGGCCGGTCAATCGTAGTCGAACTGGCATTACCTACAAAGGCAGAGCGCGTTGACCTAACACGGCAACTCAAACAGGCTGGGTACGCGCCGCTGTATGTATGGGTACAGGTTGATATTGAGACAGCCATTGCCCGCTCACATCGCACTTCACGTATAAGTGCCGACGAATATCGCGACCGCATGCGCCGATTCACTCCTCCTCACCAAAATGAACACGCTTTGGTGATAAGCGGAAAGCATACGTTCGCAACCCAAGCTAAGGCCGTACTGCGTAAACTTTCCGGTCCTCGCCAAACACCTGAACCTCCGCACCGCAATCAGCCCCCACGCGGACAGATTATCGTTAGGTAGCACTATGCCTCAGATTGATGATAAAGAATTCGGTCCAGTCACCGTTAGGCGATCTTCGCGTTCTAAAGCAATGAGAGCGACGGTCGCGCCCAACGGTTCGCTGCGAATATCGGTGCCAGCTTACGCGCCTTTATTTATGGTCCGTCGCATGATCGCGGGCTCGCGGCCGCAACTACGCAGATTGCTCGAAACTCGTCCAGCGCTGACAATATATGACGGTATGTCGATTGGCAAAAGCCATAGCTTGCTCCTTCGCCCTGGCGCTTCTATGACAATACGTCGAACAGGCCAGCAGCTTATTGTTACTATTCCTCCAGGCGAGTCAGCCGAGAGCGCCGAGCTAATAAGTGCCGTCCGAACCCATGTTCAAACAATTCTTCGTCGTGAGGCTAAGCATTATTTACCACGCCGCATCGAATATTTAGCTAGCACGCATGGTTTTCAGTTCAGTGCGCTTCGTTTTTCGCACGCGAGTAGTCGATGGGGAAGCTGCAACCAAAAAAAGGCGATAAGCCTAAATATCGCACTTATGAATCTACCGTTCGAATTAATTGATTACGTGCTTATTCACGAGCTAGCGCACACCAAGCATTTAAACCATTCATCGGCGTTTTGGAGCGAAGTTGAGCAGGCAGACCCAGACTACAAACTACACCGTAAACAGCTTAAGGCTTATTCTCCGGGCATTTAACCGGTATAATGACGGTATGAAAACGGGTGGATCTGATCACGAGCAAATTCTTACAATCGTGAATAACCTTGCTGACGCGGTTTTTAGCATTGATATGAAGGGTATAATACGGCTGTATAACGCGGCTGGCCTTAATTTACTGGACACCAATACGAGCGTTGAAGGAAAACGCCTGAACGACGTCTTCAAGCTCGAAGATGAAACGGGCGCAAAAGTAGACTTGTTTGACCAAATTAAAGACGTCCATGTGGTTACCGTTAATGACTCACTCCGTATGCGGACTGGCGACGACGTCATGCGCCTCGAACTGACATACGCGCCTATTAGAAGCAGCTACTCAAAAACAGACCCTCTAGGAACGAGCCAGGGTTATATTCTAATCGCACGCGACGTCACGCGGCTTAAAAGCCTAGAAGAAGAACGCGACGAATTTATTAGTGTCGTCAGCCACGAACTTCGCACGCCCGTCACGGTCGCCGAGGGGACAATCAGTAACGCCCAGCTAATGGTCGAACGTGACGTATCTGACAAGAAAGCCCTGGAAGCCAGCTTAAAGGAAGCCCATGAACAGGTTATTTACCTTGCGAAGATGGTGAACGATTTGAGCACCTTGTCTCGTGCAGAGCGGGGCGTGGCGTCAGAGGCCGAAAGAATTGATGTTGCCCAGCTGGCACACGACTTGTTCGCGGAGTACCACCCAGAGGCCGAAAAAGCCAGTCTTCACTTCAACCTAGAGCTTACCCCCAGGCTTGGCTACGTTATGGCGAGCCGGCTTTACCTTCATGAGCTACTACAAAACTTCATTACCAATTCGATAAAATACACCCGCGAAGGCCATATAACACTCAAAATACACAAAAAAGCCGGTACGGTGGTGTTCGAGGTCACCGACACTGGCATTGGCATAAGTAAAAGCGACCAAGCAAAGATATTTAATAAGTTTTACCGCTCCGAAGATTACCGTACACGCGAAACGAGCGGAACGGGACTGGGATTGTATGTGGCGCGTAAATTGTCTAAAAAAATGGGAACGTCTATCACGCTCAAAAGTCGTCTAAACCACGGCTCAACGTTCAGTTTTAGCTTACCGTCCGCTTAATACTATTCGTTCACTTTGAGCGCATCGTGGTTGTTGGGCTGAGCGTTAACCGGACGCCCTTTCCATGTGACCGTGCCAAATCGGTAGGTAACAAAACTCATAATCAGCAAGATGATTTCTTGAATAATGAGTAGTGGCCAAATCATTGCCCTGAAGGCCCGGGCTGGACCACCATAGGTCCTGAAGGTGTAAAGAAAGAATGTTCCGTACGATATAACGACTACTGTGAGCGACCACACAAATGTCACCGTATCCATTATTGACCAGGCGTTTATTGCAAACGGAAGAAAAATAAAGCATAAGAACAGAACGCACGCCAGCCATAGGCCAAAATTCCTCCCACTGGCTGGGTAATATAGCCGTATGGCTGTTTCTTCTTGTGATGTAAGACGTTTTTCTATACCAACGCCTAACTCCCGTGTACCAATTAAATACCAATACAGGCGCTGGCGCTGAAGCTGACGGGCAAGATGACGTTCTGGCCGGACTGAGTAACCGTAGTTCTTTAGGCCTACCCCTAACTCGTCAAGTTTACGGCGTTCGACCATCCAAAGCGCACTCGAGGCGGGCGGGCTTTTGCGACTGGCAAGAAGCAGCTCCCAGTGGTAGCGCATCGTACCAAACAGGGCGCTGGCGTGGTAACTGTCTTCGCGGCGCGGCAGAACTGAAAGCATGGAACGCTTGTTGGCAAGCAGCTGACGCATGAGCTTAGTTACTGAATCGGAACGAATAGACGTATCGACGTCGAGAAATAAAATATATTCGCCACTCGCTTCGTCGATTAATGTCTGGTAAGCGTGGTTTTTTCCTAGCCAGCCGTCAGGCAAAGAAGAGCCGGCGATAAACCGTACCCCAGCCCCAGCGAACGATTTGATAATAAGCGACGTATCGTCATTACTGCTATCGTCGAGTACAAGAATTTCCAACTTTGGGTAATCACTTTTCAGTACCCGCTCTAGGCACTGGGCAAGCGCGTGTGTTTCGTTCCTTGCGGCAATACAGATCGAAACGCTTGGAATATCGTCGTCCTTGATAGGCAGTGGTTCCAAGGGCCGGTACGCAAACCTGTTAAGTGCCCATGCAGTACGAAGTAGCAGAGTTACAGAAGCAATCGTAGAGAGTACAAGTAAGAAAACAGTAAGCACATTCGTATTGTACCATTGACGCTGACCCCTGTATGCGCTATCATGGTATTGACAGTCTGCAAGCAAGCAGACTTTTAAATTGGGAGAGAAACGAGTGAGCGACGAAAAGACCAAAGTAACTCGCATTAGTGCCAGTGACGACACGAAGCCAGCTAAAAAGCCAAAGTCTGCGTCTGTGGCAAAAAAAGCGGCCCAAGTAAAAACCGCTCCTCGTACTAAACGCTCGTACGGCATTCTTGGCCGTGTCGGCGGCTACTTCAAAGGCGCATGGGTCGAGCTTCGCCAAGTTCACTGGCCAACTCGTCGTGCCACATGGGGACTAACGCTCGCAGTCCTGATGTTTTCGGCGTTTTTCGTCGTTTTCATTACGCTGCTCGACGCCGGATTTAAATTCGTATTTGAACAAATTTTGAGATAAGGAAGCAAGAACAAATGAGTAAAAACCGTTACGATTCTACCCGACAATGGTACGCCGTACATACGTACAGCGGCTATGAAGAAAAAGTCGCCGACAGTATTCGCCAGCGTATTAACGCTGTCGACATGGCTGACAAGATTTTCGACGTCATGGTACCAAAAGAAAAGCAGATCCAAATTAAGAACGGCAAGCGCAAGGTTGTTGAAAGCAAGATTTTCCAGGGCTATGTGCTGGTTGAAATGAAGCTAACCGACGAAACTTGGTACATCGTTCGTAACACTCCAGGCGTGACTGGTTTTGTAGGAAGCGGCACCGAACCTACTCCCGTATCTGACAACGAAATCAGCAAGATTAAGAAGCGTATGGGTGTCGAAGACCCGAAGCACCATATCGACTTTACTCCAGGCGAAGTTGTATCAATCACCGATGGGCCGTTCAAGGGCTTCGACGGTGCTATCTCTGAGATTGATGCTGTAAAAGGCAAGATCCGCGTTATGGTTAGCATGTTCGGTCGCGATACACCGGTCGAGCTTGACGCTCTTCAGGTCAAGAAAGTGTAGCCGATATGGAAAGTTCGCATTCTTCGCTCATTTCGCCTGAAGACTCAGCAATGATCGGTCAACACTTGCCGCTTATATCTCCGGAAAAAGCAGCAGAGGTGCTTGCGAAAAAGCGTCAAGCATACGATGCTTTGCTTGAAGAAATCCGCGAAGGCAACAGAACTCGAGCTAGCGAAGATGTCGTCCGTGAACAAGGCGGCGCCGTCATCCGTATCGCTGCGCAGGGCGAATAGCGCTTACGCTTGGCCTACGGTAGCTAATCTGTTAAAATAAGTTTGTTACGCACTGCTAAATGCTTCAACTATATAGCAGTAATCTAAAAGGAAATTATGGCAAAGAAAGTAATTGGTAATCTAAAACTACGTATTCCTGCTGGTCGTGCAACCGCAGGACCTCCAGTTGGTTCTATTCTTGGTCAATGGGGTCTGAACATGATGGATTTCATTAACCCGTTCAACGACGCGACCAAGGACCTGATGGGCAAGGACGTCATCGTTCACGTTAAGGTCTATGAAGACCGCAGTTTTGACTGGAAGAGTCTTGGTCAACCCGTTGACGATATGATCCGCGAAGCGGTCGGTATTAAAAAAGGAAGCGGCAAGCCGCATTCTGAAAAAGTTGGCAAGATTAGCCGCGCGCAATTGGCTGCCATTGCCGAAGCGAAGAAAGACCAACTGAACGCGATCGACGAAGAAGGTCGTATCAAGGTCATCGCCGGTACTGCACGTTCAATGGGCGTCGAAGTTACAGAATAAGAAAGCCTACGCTTATAAAAACGCGGTTTCTCGAAGCCGCGTTTTTGTTTTACAGTCGTGACAGTTCTTCTAGAAGCGCTGTCATGTCATCGACTGACGAAAGCTGGTATCTGGCTTTCGTATCGCCAGGACCGACTTTGATTGTGTAGCTTTCGGGCGGAAGTTCACGGAACATGTCTTCGTCTGTGTAGTCGTCTCCGGCGGCAAGCACAAACCCGGCCGGATAAACCGCTTCGAGCTCACTGGCTGCATAACCCTTGTTGATTTCGTTCGGTTTGATTTCAATAACTTTGTCACCGCTGAACACGCCAATGTCTTCACGGTCTATAAGGTCAATGAGCTCCCGTTTCATCTCGCCGGCGCGGACATATGCTAGTTCTGGCGCAACGTTTCGGTAATGCCAAACAATAGAGTAGTCCTTTTCTTCTATTTCAGACCCCGCTGTTCGCGAAACGTATTTTTGTAAAACCGGGCGTAACTGACGCTTAATTGAACCGAATTCAACATCTACGTTCGTCCATTTGCTGTCATACCGCGTCCAGGCACCGTGCTCTGCAACCAAGGTCAGGTCAATGCCGCGGAACCAACGCTCAAGTGCTTTTTTTGGACGTCCGCTGACAATAGCAATATGATTTTTTTCGTTTTCTGCCAGACGCTTGATCATACGTCGGAGCTTAATGGACGGCTTCGCCATGAGTGGTCGCGGACTAGACACAAAGTCCTTTAACGTTCCGTCGTAGTCTAAAATAATCAATCGCTCTTTGGCGGTTGAGTATGCCTGCAAAAGTTCGTTCCGTGACTCGGCGCTCATACGCTTTTTGTGCTGCTGCTCTCGTTCACCGCCCGCTGCGGTCAGATCATTCATGAAGTCCGCTCCCCACGCCTGTACGGTGTATGACTTCAGGCGGCGCTGCATGACGCCAAGTCGCCGCATTTGCTCACGCTTGCTCATACTGAGAGCGACGCGCATGGCGTCGGCGACCGAACGGGTATTCGAAGGATTAATGCTAATCGCTTCGGGTAGCTCGTCGATAGCACCGGTCATTTCACTTAATATCAAAACACCTGGCCGCCCCTGTTTGGAAGCGATGTATTCTTTGGCGACAAGGTTCATACCGTCGCGTATAGGCGTGACCAGTGCTACGTCAGCACAGGCATACAGCGCCACAACTTCTTCGAAAGGGCGGTTCTGGAACTGGTATGAAATCGGCGCCCAGTCAACCGTACCGTATTCACCGTTAATACGGCTAACCGTTTGCTCAATAGTATCGCGTAATGTCTGATACGTTTTCACCTCAGTCCTAGACGGCACGGCTATCATAAGTAACCGGACTTTTCCTCGCCACTCCGGGTAGTCGTGTAGTAGTATTCTGAATGCTTCTAGACGTTCTGGAATCCCTTTGCTGTAATCTAGCCGGTCAACCGACAAGACGAGCTTCATGCCTTTATAGGTTTCACCGAGCGCACTAATTGCTTTCTTGGTTGCGGCTTCGTTTAACGTCCGGCGGAATTTCTCGTAATCAATCCCAATAGGGTATGCATCGGTTTTTACCGTTCGGCCTTCATATTCAAGTAACCCTTGGTGACTGCTCAGCCCGAGTAGGCGTAAACAGCTTGAAAGGAAGTGCCGGGCATAGTCGTACACATGAAATCCAATAAGATCAGCGCCGAGAAGTCCCCGCAAAATATCTTTCCGCTGGGGAAGCAGTCGGTAGATTTCGAAAGAAGGAAAGGGAATATGCAAAAAGAACCCGATTGTCGCTCCTGGCATGATGTTTCGAAGCATACTCGGCATCATCATCAAATGGTAGTCATGAATCCATACCGAGCCGCCGTCGGCGGTAACACTCGCTGCTGCCTCAGCGAATAACTGGTTGACCCGCTTATATGCATCCCAGTACTCATCGTGGTGACGTGAAAGCGACTGGAAGTAATGGAATAACGGCCACAATGTATCGTTCGAATAGCCTTCATAAAACAGCTCGACTTGCCGTTCGGTTAAAAACACAGCAAAGCAGTTCTGCTTGGCAAGTTCCGCTTGGATTTCGGACTTTTCGGCCTCGGTAAGGTCATCAGAAGCGATTCCGGGCCACCCGACCCAAATCTTATCAGCTTGTTCAAGTGAGGACATTGCGGTCGCAAGCCCGCCGGGACTGGCATGATACTCCAGCTTTCCGTTCTGCTTTACGACACTGACCGGCAGACGGTTCGAAACGACGACCAGTTTATAGTCTTGCATTTGTACTTATAAGTATAGCGCACGCGCTGGCTTACAGCGAGTTGACGATTAGTCCGCTTACTAAGCCAACCAAAATAATGCCGCCGCCAAGAACGGCTGTTTCCACTCCATCGCGGAAGCGCCCAGCACGAAGCATGTACGCACGTACGTATCCAGCGACGAATAGCAGTGCGACCGTGAGCACTACACAGGCAACAACCGCGAGCCGTATGTCAGGTACGACAAGCAGTGGCACTACTGATATGAAACTCAGCACCAAATAACAGATAAATTCGATGAACGATGGAATGAAGTAATGTCGGAACGCACTCTTCTTCTCGCGGCCGTCGAGCTCGTCAAGGTAATGTTCACTGCTGTATTTTACGCTGGCCGAATTGAAACCGCTTACGACGATACTCACGATTGCGGTCGTTAGAAGCAAATGGCGCTCTAAACCGGCAATCCCAAGCGCGACGACGATACTCGCCCCAATCGCAAATCCACCTTCAATTCCTTCAAGAGCCGCTAAAAAGTATTCCGAACGAAACGGCAGGTGAATGATCCGACGACGTGCGTACAGCGGATGATGTTTGGAATTTGCGGAAATCTTTTGCATATTCGTGATTTTAGCAGAGTAAGCTGTACGTGGTAAGACACAGCCGTAACCGGTATACTATCTGATATGTCTAAACGCTTTCATAAGTCCCACCCGCTCCGTATATTCTTTGTCAGCGGTTTACTTACGATACTAAGCCTTGGCCTCGTTGGGGGATTCATCGGCCCACAAGCGTTATTCGTTGCCAGCGTCCTGATTCTGGTCGAAATTACATTCAGCTTTGAAAACGCCATTATTAACGCCAAAGTCCTTTCGGGCGTCAGCGAATTTTGGCGCAAGATATTTATTACCGTCGGTATTTTGATTGCTGTCGTCGGTATGCGCCTCGTCTTTCCAATCCTCGTCGTCGCACTCACCGCCGGCCTGGGCTTCGGTAACGTGCTCGAACTCGCACTGAACCATCCCAAAGAATACGCACATGAACTACATGACGCTCATGTGCCTATCGCCGCCTTTGGTGGTATGTTCCTTCTAATGCTCTGCCTGCAGTTCTTTTTTGACCCCGGTAGGAAAGTACGCTGGATAAACATCATTGAACGGCCAATGCAGTCGATGAGTCGGTGGTGGATGTATACGGCCGTCTGTCTGGCCGTTCTTGGCGTATTAACATGGCTGCCTTTCAATCCTGAGCCACGGTCCACACTCATAGCCGGTCTGGTTGGTATCGCATCATACATTCTTATTCATGGGTTAACTGAGCTATTCAGTCGTCGTCAGAACAGCGTGCAAACTGGCACACTCAAGACAGGTATGGCCGGATTTACATCCTTCTTGTATCTTGAAGTGCTCGACGCCAGCTTCAGTTTTGACGGGGTGATCGGTGCGTTCGCGGTTACCCAAGACGTACTACTTATTACCCTAGGTCTTGGAATCGGGGCACTCTGGGTGCGCAGCCTGACTATTTTTATGGTTGAGCATAAGGTTCTGCATGCTTACCGCTTTTTAGAGCATGGCGCACACTATACAATCGGTGTACTGTCTGCAGTACTACTAGCCGGTATATTCATCGACGTGCCTGAAATTATCGCCGGGGGAGCTGGCCTTATGATTATTACTGCGTCAATTCTGAGTTCCCTTCGACGGAAGAACTAGTGACAAATCGTAGCGTTTGTGCTATAATGATTGTATAAGAAATCAATGTTGGGAGGCCCTGGATTATATTCCGGCCGCTTGTACCACAGAAAGGATCATAACTTACCATGGCTAAAAAAGCCGAACTAATAGAACAGGCCCAAAAACTGGGTCTTGAAGTGTCTGAAAAGAACACTATCGCTGAACTCGAAGCGGCAATCGCTGGTTCAGAAACCCCCGAAACAGCAGCCGAAGCTACCGTAGAGACAAAGGAAGAGAAGCCAACCGCCAAAGCGGGTAAGCGCAGCGAAAAAGCGCTCCGCGAAGCCGAAGAGAAGGCCGAAAAAGAAGCCCGAAAAGCAGCTGGCGACACGAGCGCACAGTCAGACGATGAACCAACCCGCAAAAAGGGACCGGCTCCAAAGGTACGTTCAAAACTGGAACGCCGCGGCAAAAGCTATCGCAAACTGGCCGAACAAGTTGAAGCGGGTAAGGTATATGGTCTTCGTGAAGCACTCGAACTAGCAACTAAGACCAACCCAGTTAAGTTTGACGCCAGTGTTGAAATCCACGTTCGTCTGGGCGTTGACCCACGTCAAGCCGACCAGAACATCCGCTCGACCGTCGTCCTGCCAAACGGTTCAGGTAAGACTGTCCGTGTAGCCGTGTTCGCACCTGAAGGTGACCACGCCGCCGCTACTAAGGCCGGCGCCGATATCGTTGGTGACGAAACGTTTATTAAGCAGCTCGACAAAGAGGAGCTTAACTTTGACGTTCTGATCGCTACCCCACAGTACATGCCAAAGCTCGGTAAGTATGCCCGCTTGCTTGGTCCTCGTGGTTTAATGCCGAACCCTAAGAGTGGCACGGTTGCTACTGACGTCTCTAAAGCCGTTACCGAAGCCAAGGCTGGTAAGGTTGAATATCGCGTCGACAAGCAGGCAATCGTTCACCTGGCAGTTGGTAAAGTGTCGTTCGGTGCTGATAAGCTAGAACAGAATGCCCGCGCTTTCTTTGACAGCCTGCAGGCACAAAAGCCATCGAGCCTAAAGTCTGCCTACGTCAAGTCAACAAGTATCAGCACCACTATGGGTCCCGGTATCAAGGTAGAAAACGTCGTAAGCTAATCAGGCAACAGCTCGATTACCCGCCCGCCGCTACCCAAACCGGCGGGCGGGTTGTTATGATTGTATAAAAGAGAGGGAATTTACTTTATGCGACAATACCTTGATCTGCTGCAAGATATTCTTGATAACGGAGCCGAGAAGACCGACCGAACTGGAACAGGCACGAAAAGCGTGTTCGGACGCCAGGTCCGATACAACCTTCAAGACGGCTTTCCAGCTGTTACTACCAAAAAGCTCTACTTTAACTCTGTTGTGCACGAACTGCTGTGGTTCTTGAAAGGAACCGGGAACATTGAATACCTGGCGCAGAACAACGTTCATATTTGGGACGAGTGGCCGTACAAAGCCTACCTTGAAAAAAATAATCTTCCCATTCCCGAAGTAAACTCCGAGCAGTGGAAGACACAGATGAAAGACTTTATTGGCAAGGTAGCGACTGACCACGACTTCGCCGAAAAATGGGGCGACCTGGGACCTGTGTATGGCGTACAGTGGCGCAAATGGCCGGACGGCCAGGGTGGTTACATCGACCAGATCGCAAATGCCATCCGTATGATCAAAGAAACACCGGACTCTCGCCGCATCATCGTAAGCGCTTGGAATGTAGCCGAGATCGACGAAATCGTGCGCATAGGGGGCCTGCCGCCATGCCACAGCTTATTCCAATTCTATGTAGTAAACGGCACGCTTAGCCTGCACCTTTACCAACGCTCAGCAGATACGTTCCTTGGAGTCCCGTTCAATATCGCGTCGTATTCGTTACTACTCGCCATGATAGCGCAGGTCACCGGCCTAAAAGCGGGTGAGTTCGTTCACACGCTTGCCGATACCCATATTTATTCGAACCATTTCGATCAGGTAAAGGAACAATTGTCACGTACACCCAAGGCGCTCCCGACGCTCTGGCTAAACCCGGACATCAAGAATATCGACGACTTTACATTCGACGACATCCGTCTCGACGGCTACGACCCGGACCCACCCATCAAAGCGCCGATTGCGGTTTAACGCCGTAAGGTGTAGGCTGGGCAGTATGAGCGGATCATTCAAACGTTACAGTGAGCCAATGCTACAAGCCCTGGCCGAACAACCGGTTCCGGCACTTTTGATGCATGCCGTAGTCCGCGGCATCGCTTTTACGCTCGCTATTGAATTGATATCAGTACTCAGTGGGCTCGCCGTCAATAATATTGTTCAAATACTAATATTAGTACTCGTCTTCAGCCTGTTGGTATTCAGCTTCGACATCATCGAAAAATACTGGGCGCAGAACCGACTTAAACGGCGCTCTTAAACTCGGTCGTATACTACAAAGTCGTAGGCGTATTTATTGCGCTCATCCGCTTCGTGGTGTTCGCGGAAGACTTCTTGCCAAGTAGCGCTATCGATCTGCGGAAAGAACACCGTTGCATCGGGAAAACTAGCGTCGACATGTGTGACGCACAACCTGTCCACGTTGTCGATTGCCTGAGCATAGATTTGCCCGCCGCCTATGACAAATATTGGGTAACGTGCAAGTTCGTAGGCTGACTGCAAGCTAGCAGCTGTCAAAACACCGGATACGCCAACCGGTTTGCTACTAACGACAATATTCTCGCGGTCTGGAAGCGGTCGCCCAATACTTTCAAACGTTTTTCGGCCCATAATAATGCTTCCGCCGGTGGTAACTTTTTTAAAATGCGCCAAGTCGGCAGGTAGGTCGCGTGACCACATCATGTCATTGTTTGCGCCGATTCCCATGTTCTGGTCGACTGCGACCACGATTGCTTTCATGGGTTAATTTTAGCATGCTATACTTCGTACGATGAACATGAGGACACCTGAGAATCAGGCGGCATACGACGCCTTCAAGCAAACATACAAAGGCGAGTGTGCATTCTGCGACATGCCTGAGCGTGAACCGACCCAGGTGGTCGAAACGAACGAAACGATGATGGTGATTCAGAACATCTTTCCGTACAACAATTGGGATGGTTTCGTGGTCGCCGACCACCGAATGATCGTTCCAAAGCGGCACCTCGGCAGCCTTGACGCGTTCAACGAACAGGAAAGGAACGATTACTTTGATTTGCTACGCGAATACGAAGCCGCGCATTACTCATTCTATTCACGAGCACCGTCCAACACAGCTCGCACCGTCTACCATCTGCATACGCATCTTATCAAACCGGTTGGCTACTAAAGCTATGCTACAATTACTGGTAGTTTATGGGAGTATATAGCAACACCGAAATCCGGGCAGCCATTGAAGATGGAACAATTGTTAGTGTTCCATTCAATGACAGCCACGTATCTGAAGCCAGTCTGGACTTCACGTTAGGACATTATTTTTACAAACAGGAATACCAGCCGGAAGCTGCTGGAGTTTATAATCCGTTCGACGAAGCCGATGTAGCACGGTATTTCAAAGGGCCGCTCGAAGCCATGCCACACAAGGAATGGTGCGAAAAAAACGGGGTAAAGCTATTCGATAACATACCGGAAGACCACCCAATTATCGTATTGCAGCCTGGTGAACGCATTCTGGGGCACACGCACGAGTTTGTCGGAATCCGTGCACACGGTGGTGCCTGCGAGGTAAAAAGCCGGTCGTCTTGGGGACGTAACGGTGTTGCCGTTTGCTTTGACGCTGGCTGGGTAGACCCAGGTTACATTAATCGAATTACGCTCGAAATTTATAACCTGAATATGCATGAAAGCGTCGTTCTTCCTGTTGGCGAGCGCGTTGGCCAGCTTATTTTTCACCATACCGGTCCGGTTGAAGGCGGGTACGCTGAAGGCCGCGGGGGCATGAGCGGTAAATACCAACATACGGACGACTTAGACGAGCTTATTCGCACTTGGCGACCAGAAATGATGCTTCCGCGCGCATTTAAGGATTCACGTGTTGCGGCTCCTGTTATTCCCGGCATGACCGATGGGATGAAGTAATGGGACTATTTATCGCAATCGAAGGCGGGGACGGCTCAGGCAAAGGAACGCACTCTGACCTCCTGCTACAACACATGATTGATGCCGGCTACGAAGCTACGAAAATCAGCTTTCCGCGCTACGGCGAAGATTCAGCCTACTACGTTGAAAAGTATTTAAACGGAGCGTACGGCCAGGCTGACGACGTTCCGGCCGACCTTGGCGTATTACCATATGCGATTGATCGTTATGCGGCCAGCGCAGACATCCGTCATAAGCTCGAAGGTGATAAATCAGTCGTTATTGCAGATCGCTACATGGCGAGCAATCTTGCACACCAGGGAACCAAGATCGACGACGAAATCGAGCGACATGCGTTTTATGAACGTACCAAAACGACCGAGTACGGCGTACTTGGCATTCCGAAGCCCGACAAGACAATCGTACTCGTCATGCCAACGGCACACATGCAGTCTAACGTCGACAAAAAAGCCGCGCGCTCATACACGGAGCTGAAGCGCGACATACATGAGGCTAACGCCGACCACCTGGAAAAAGCTAAGGCAAATTTTGAGGAACTATGCCAGGTATATCCAGATGAATTCACGGCCGTTTACTGTACCGACGATTCCGGCGCTATGCGACCTATCGACGATATTCAGCGGGAAATCCGTGATCTTATCGGTGCCTAACCAGCGCGAAATAAAGACTCGTCGTAGCCAATACTGCCGTTGACCGTTCACGGCGGTCTTTTTCTGTGATGAACGGCTCGACGATGTCATTGCCAGCTCCAGCGAATACCGCGTCTCGTTCCGCCAACTCCACATCTGACATACCTTTATCTCGAAGAACGCGCTTCACTGCACGAATTGCTCGTACATCTTCACGGGTAGAAAACGCAGCTTCGTCAATTAAAAATATAGACGACTTCACGATGTTATAAATTGTGCCACTTTCAGTGATGACATCGGCGGCGGCGCGTTTACGCTTAGCCTTCAATCCTCCGTCCGACATATAAAAATCGTACGTTATGCGTGCCGAATCTTTGCTGTCATAGGTTTCGCCGAATACGAACCCTGCGTCCGCAAGGGTGGGAGAATCCGGGAGCTGCCTGACGACATCGTCAAGTTCACGACCAACCTCCCAGTCACCTAATTGGTCGACATGGCCGAGCTCCGCTGAAATGCCTTTACCAGTGTAGGCAGCGGCGAGAGTCCAATCGTCATCTGTCATGACACTGGTGCGATTTTCTATATCCAGTAAGCTGGCTTCCGGCCAGTTATCGTCTGAATCAAGGAGCTGGCTATGTAAGGCCGCCTTTGTCATCAGGCGGTACCGGTGAAAATGTGCCTCGCGGCGGCTTCGTTCAGGCGTAATTGCCTGGGCAAGTTTAAATGCGAGCTCTTTGTTACGAGGAGCTCCAGGGAATGTCTTCTCTAAGTTACTAAGTGCTGCATTGGCATCGTTTAAAAATGCCAAACGACCCCGAAAAGAAGGGGGGGTTTCGCTCTCGGTCGTCTGCCGTCGGGCCAACTCTAAGTCGGTATGGCTGACTTTTGATGTTTCCGCACTCATCTAAAACTTTATTGTATCATAGTTTAAGCTTTTTCGCAATAGATGCTTGCTTCTCAAGGCCGTATCTGTTATATTAAGCCAAGACATTACCGAAGACAGTAGCCGCAGCAATGCTTAATCCGCTACCGAGGCAATCTATCTTGTTTCACGTCGTAGTGTCGATCTGTTCATTAACAATGTGGTCGAACAATAACTAAAGAAGTAGGAGTTTTATCCAGTGGCTATTTCACGCGATAAAAAACAAGCTTTAGTTGCCCAGATGGCCGACGCGCTAACAAGTTCTAAACTGACCGTATTCGCTCAGTACAAAGACCTTAGTGTCGCCGACCTTCAAGAACTGCGCCGCGCCGCCCGCGAAGCTGGCGTTACCATTACGGTCATTAAAAACCGTTTGGTACGCGTAGCTATGAGCCAAGTTGAAACCTACAAGGACACCGACACGTCGGCCCTTGAAGGCCAGCTGCTCTACGCTATTTCGTCTGACGACGAAGTCGCTCCGGCACAGGTGCTCGACAAGTTCGCTAAAACCCACCCGGCGCTTCAGTTCGTTGGTGGTTTTTCTGACGAAGGTCTGGCGCTCAGCGCAGACGATGTTAAGGCCCTGGCTGGCCTGCCAAGCAAGAATCAGCTTATTGCTGAAGTCGTTGCACAGCTGCTTAGCCCGGTACACGACGTTACCAACGCGCTTTCTGGCAACTTACATGCCTTACTCGATGGAGTCGAGGCCAAAGCAACAAGTTAATTTTTAGAAGAATAAAGGAGTCATACCCATGGCTGATGTAAAGAAGCTCGCTGAAGAGCTGACAAAGTTGACCGTACTTGAAGTCAACGAACTAAAGAACGTCCTTAAGGACGAATACGGCATCGAACCTGCCGCTGCAGCTGTTGCTGTTGCTGGTCCTGCTGCCGGCGGTGACGCTGGTGTAGCCGCTGCTGACGAAAAGAGCGAATTCACCGTTACTCTTAAGGACGCTGGTGCTCAAAAAGTTGCTGTCATTAAGGCAGTTAAAGAAATCACCGGTCTTGGCCTTGGTGAATCAAAAGCTATTGTTGACGGTGCTCCAGCTGCCGTTAAAGAAAAGGTTTCTAAGGACGAAGCTGAAGCTGCTAAGAAGCAGCTTGAAGAAGCCGGCGCTACCGTCGAACTTAGCTAATCTGGCATTAACGACCACATTATATGAACTACAAAGCCGTCCGAGTAATCGGGCGGCCTTTGTTTGGGGCGAAAAAATACAACGACATTTTTTCTACCTCTTAAAATCGTGTGGATAAAATTCTCGTTGACTATGAAAATGCGAAATGGTATATAATGGGACTAATACTACTGCATAAACACAGACAAAGGATACTGCGAGCAATATGTCTGAATTACCAGAAAAACAGGTGAAACGACTTCGGTCGCTCATCACCGATGCCGAGACGAACATCGCCGCGGCAAAGGAACTGCTTATAAGCATTATTGGCGACGACGGACACGTCGTTACCCCAACTTCAAGCCGTGACGAAGTTAGCGGAAAGGTTGTCGAGGGCGTTTTTGACGGTCAAAAGATGGCCGGTCCTGACGGCAAAGAATACCCTGTACCTGCCAACTACGCTTCAAAATCAAAGCTGGTTGAAGGTGACATTCTTAAGCTAACCATCGCCGACGACGGCAGCTTTATATACAAGCAAATCGGTCCAGTAGACCGTACCCAAGTCATTGGAACCTTAACTCAGCACGACGGCGCGTACTACGTTGAAGCGAACGGCAAAGAATACCGCATTCTACTCGCCAGCGTAACGTACTTCCGCATTAATGTTGGCGACCAAGTCACCATCATCGTTCCGACCGACAACCCAGACGCAACTTGGGCAGCCGTTGAAGCAGCTTTGTAGTATTACATAAACACAATCGAGCCACCGAACGGTGGCTCTTTTCGTGTAGAGTAGTAGGTATGGATGTAGACATACATAAGGCGGCTGGAATTATCATTCAGGACCGAAAAGTCCTGTCGCTCCGCTCTAAAGGCGGCACAATGTTCTTAAACCCTGGTGGTAAGCTCGACCCTGGCGAATCTGTCGAGGACGCCCTAGTGAGAGAACTATTTGAAGAACTGACAATCGACGTTAAAAAACATAACGCAGAACTACTTGATACGTACTACGCTCCCGCTGCAACCCAGCCAGATAAGAAGCTTCGAATGGACACATTCATCATCCATGAGTACGACGGAACTCTTGCCGCATCAAACGAGATTGAAGAGTTGAGGTGGCTCGATTCGACAAGTGACCTGACTAACGTAGCCTCGCTAATTGCGCATACGATCATTCCGACATTAAAGCAGAAGGGACTTATTGACTGACATGGCAAAACTGCACTTCAAATACGGAGCAATGAATAGCGGCAAGAGCGATACGCTTATTAAAACTGCATATAACTACGAGGAGCGCGGACTGAAAGTCGCGGTCGTAAAGCCAGCCACAGACACGAAGCATGACACCGACGTAACGGCACGAGCCGGGTATACCAGAAAGGCCGATATCCTTGTCACTCCAGATACGGACCTTGAAAGTGCCGTTCTGAAATTAAATAATGTGGCGTGCGTGCTTGTCGATGAAGCCCAGTTCTTGTCACCTGAGCAAATTTCTCAACTGTTTCGGCTTGCGAAAAAACATGACATTTCAGTCATCTGCTACGGGCTTCGGGCAGACTTTCAGACCAAACTGTTTCCTGGCAGTGAACGTTTATTCGAAGTTGCTGACAACATCGAAAAACTGCCCACAATGTGTTTCTGCGGCTCGCAGGCCGAGTTCAACACCCGAAAAGTCGACGGTAAGTATGTGTTTACTGGTGACCAAGTGGCAATCGAAAAGGGCGATGTAACCTACGACTCGCTCTGTGGCCGTTGCTACGTCCGCGAAGGCGGTACAATTTAAAACACAACGTGGCTGCCTTGCATAGTGCCGTACAATGGTACTCATGGGGAACCGTGTATGAGCCTAGCGCTCTATCGTAAATACCGCAGCCGCTCACTGGCGGAAGTCGTTGGACAGGACCATGTGACGACGCTGCTCGCTAATGCCTTGAAGCAGGGCAAAGTCGCGCATGCTTACTTGTTTACTGGCCCGAAGGGCGTCGGCAAGACCTCAATTGCGCGCATTTTGGCACATGAGATTAATGAAGTTCCGTACGACGACGAATCCACACACCTCGATATTATCGAAATAGATGCCGCCAGCAACAACGGTGTCGAAGACATACGAGACCTTCGCGACCGTGTGCAAATCGCTCCGGTAAGCGCCAAGAAAAAGGTCTACATTATCGACGAAGTCCATATGCTGTCAAAACCAGCTTTCAATGCGCTCTTAAAAACGCTTGAGGAGCCGCCTGAGCATGTCGTGTTTATTCTGGCCACGACCGACATTGACAAGGTGCCCGAAACCATCATCAGTCGAACGCAGCGCCACTCGTTCCGTCGCGCATCTGAAGCCGATATTGTAAGGAATTTGAAGCGTATTGCTAAAAAGGAAGGTGCGAATGTTGACGAATCGGTTCTTGAACTTGTCGCCAAGCATTCGGATGGTTCGTTCCGTGACAGTGTTAGCCTGTTCGACCAGCTGCTTAGTGCGGCAGGGTCAGAAGCAATCACTAAAGAGCACGTCACTAAGTCGCTAGGACTTGTACCAACAGATGGAGTGGAACGCTTGTTGGGTCTCACTTTGGATGGGGATGTAGCAGCAATCAATACGATGCTGCTTGATCTTGAGTCACAAGGTGTTCCTCCGCGAACAACTGCGGCGCAGCTTGCTGAACATATACGGAAAAACCTTGCTACGCAGCCACAGCTTTCAAAGCTGCTCGACGAGCTTTTGGATGTCAGCCGTTCACACTATCCGGAACTTAAACTACTTACGGTCCTTAGTTTGTTCGCTAAACCATCTTCCCAAAAAGAGCCTGCCTCTCAGCTAGTACCCACCTCGGTGCCTAAACCTCTTGCCGTGACTACCAAAGAATCTACTAAGTCTGTCGCTACCGTCGAAAAACTAAAAGAAAAGCCGACTGAAGAACCACCCGAAGTACCCATTAAAAAGAAGTTTACAGGTAAGCAAAAGGCGACCGGTCCGTTTGATTGGGATAAACTCGTCACACACGTTCGGACCCATCATGTCGCCCTACATAGCGTTCTATGTAAGTGCGAGCCGGACGTAACAGATGGAACATTGAAATTATATACAAAAAGCGCATTCTATAAAAAGAAACTCGATGACCCGAAATACCGCGCGCTTCTTAACAGCTCGCTTGAAGAACTAGGGTATGACTTTGAGGTAGAAACAATTGCAGCGGCAAAACCGCTAAAAGATAGTCAGGCCGCGCGCGTTGCTGCTATCATGGGGGGTGGAGAAGAGGTGAGCGTCGAAGACGCTTAGAATATTGGGATGGCTACAAAAGAAGTACAGGCTGGAAAGGTCCCGCCGCAAAGTATCGACGCCGAGAAGAGTTTGCTCGGTGCCGTTTTGATTGACGACGAGGTACTTGCAGATGTAACCGAATTTGTTGGCAAAGCGGACTTTTACGACAAGCGACACGGAATTATTTTTGACGGCATGATGCGGCTGTACGAGCGTCATAAACCTGTTGATCTTCTAACGTTAACCGACGAACTGAAACGTAAGAAAGAACTCGAGACTGTTGGTGGTTCGGCATACCTGACTGAACTAACGACTTACGTTCCGACCGCTGCTCATGCAGCCGCATATGCCGATATCGTCGCCCAACGCGCGGTCCGCAGGCGGCTTATTAAAGCCAGTGCCGATATTTCGGAGCTTGGCTACGATGACGACACGTCAACACAGGAGCTTCTTGAGAAGGCTGAAGCGGAATTATTTAGCGTTTCCGACCAATCGCTTAAGCAAGATGTGGTTTCGCTTGAACACATTTTGACCGACAGTTTTGACCGCATGGAAGAGCTTCACCGCAACAAAGGCCAACTGCGGGGAATCCGGACCGGTTACCGCGACCTCGACAATATGACCGCTGGCCTGCAGCGGAGCGACCTCATTATCCTGGCAGCCCGTCCTGCTATGGGTAAGACTACTCTTGTGACCAATCTTGCTTATAATGTGGCAACCATTGCCAAGCAGCCCGTCTTGTTCTTTAGCCTAGAGATGAGCAAGGAACAATTGGTAGACCGTATGCTGGCCGATGCTTCTGGCGTTGATGCGTGGAACATCCGCACAGGTAATTTATCTGACGATGACTTTTCAAAACTATCCGAAGCCATGGGAGAACTAGCCGAAGCACCTATATTCATCGATGACACCCCAGGACTTTCAGTGTTAGAAATGCGCACGAAAGCACGACGCGTTAGTCACGACCAGCCGCTGGGACTTATTATCGTGGACTACCTTCAGCTTATGCAGGCTACTGGCCGAGGCGATGGTAACCGCGTTCAGGAAGTTTCTGAGATTTCACGTGGGCTGAAGCTTATAGCGCGTGAGCTGAACGTGCCACTTATCGCTCTTTCCCAGTTATCACGTAGTGTCGAGTCCCGCAGTCCACAAATTCCGCAGCTTTCGGACCTGCGTGAATCGGGAAGCATCGAACAGGACGCCGACATTGTCAGCTTCATCTACAGGCCCGGTTACTACGAACCGGATAACCCTGAGGTTGAAAACATTACCAAGCTTATTATCGCTAAGCACCGTAACGGTCCAACCGGTGAAGTCGGCCTATACTTCCACCCTGAGCGCCTGCGATTCATGTCGCTCGACCGCAAACATTCCGAATCCTAGTGGTATATACATATATCACTTCGTCACTCGAAGAAGTTTGCAAGCAAAATTCTCGCTCGTTTCCTCGTGCTATACTAAATACCAACGATGGTGAGGCAACGACTTAGTAAATTCGCATTCTACCGTTATCGGTATGTCTTGGCGTACGTGATCTTCGCAGTAGCACTAGCTACTATGTTACTCGTGGCGGGCTTTTACCTACCGGGTGGCTTAACCAATCCTGAGACTCACTCGGCGCTCATCAGCGACAAATTGAGTCCGGCTCAGTTATTCAACTTAAATCCCGATCAGCTATTGTACTTGCCGTACCGATTGTTGCAGGCTGGGACAATTTCGTTGTTTGGTATTTCAACGCTTGGTATTAAACTACCTTCTATTTTGCTCGGATTCTTTTCGGCGCTTGGTATTCTTTACTTGCTTAATCTTTGGTACCACCGGAACGTCGCAATCATAGCGGCAACAATTGCAGTAACGACAAACCAGTTTCTTCTGTCGTCACAAGCTGGTGAGCCGGGTATCGTCTATATATTCATAACAACCATGGTGCTTATCGCTGCATCCATGATTGCTCGAAAGAGCACTTATGCGAGGTTATGGATACTGGCAGGTTTTGTCCTAGCAGGAATCAGTTTGTACATGCCTTTGAATATTTATATGTTAGTCGCGCTCGTTCTTACCGCTTTTATTCACCCACACGCCAGGCATATGCTGTTCCGTAAGTCGTCAAAGCCGGTTATCATAGCGGGCAGCTTGCTTTTCGCTATCATAATATCGCCGCTTGTCATGGGAATAATTAACGACCTCTCGGTGCTCAAAACACTATTAGGTTTTTCTGCAAGCATTGGTGAGTTTTCAAAGAACGCGGCGCTGCTTGCAGAAAATTACCTGCGCTTCGCGCAGCCATCAAGTGGCATCGTTCTTGCCCCTGTCTATGGGCTTGGCCTCGCAATGTTGATTCTGCTTGGTCTGTACCGGCTTATAAGCGCAAAGTATACTGCAAAAAGCTATATCATTAGCTTTTGGCTGGTCTTGCTCATACCGCTCGTTTGCCTGAATCCGTCCTTTGTCAGTATTACGTTCATTCCGGTCGTCTTACTCATCGCCTTGGCGCTCGATTACCTGATATGGTCATGGTACGGGTTGTTCCCGCACAATCCGTATGCAAGGGTGTTCGGCTTACTGCCGCTTGCCGTGCTGGTGCTTGGGCTTGTCGTTTCAAGCGTTGACCGCTACGTGTATGGCCTACACTACGATACGAATGTTAACGCCGCCTACAATAGCGATCTTTCGGTGCTATCAAAAAAACTTGATACCCTCGATCGTAACACTACCGTTCAGCTGGTAGTCGAGCCCGACCAGCTGGAATTTTATAGTAGTTTTGCCCGCCACCAACGTTACGTCTCGAAATTGACCGTATCTGCAAATACCAGTGCGGTCGCTACCGCTCCAGTCAGCATCGTTGAGCGCACTATGCGTCGAGGAATCACAAAATTGCCGTCGGACATACTTGTGACGCGGACCGCTAGCGACGCGGACCGCTTCTACCTCTACAAAAACAGCTGACGCTGAAGTATAATGGGATAAGTTTTAAACGAGAGGATAGTTACTTATGGCATTCGACCAAATGAAAATGCTGAACGACCTGAGAAAAGCTCAGAAAGACCTGAAAAAGCAAATCATCGAAGTAGAAGCTGGCGACGGCGCCGTTATCGTGCGTGTGACTGGCGAACTTAAGATCGATAGCATCAAGATCGACCCTGAAATGGTCGACCTTGAGAACATCGAGGAACTTGAGCACTGGATCAAGATTGCTGTTCGTGACGGACTCGCCAAAGCGCAGGAAATTGCCGCCGAAACCATGAAACCACTCATGGGCGGCTTGAACCTGCCCGGAATGTAAGCAGGCACCTTGTGTCGACCCAGCTGCTTCCAAAAGCGCTTACCGCACTCATTGACGAGCTAGGCAAACTGCCTGGCGTTGGTGCTCGTACCGCCGAACGCTATGCCTATTTTTTGCTGCGAGCCGACCCACGTGTCGCCCAGGATCTCGCTAAAGCACTTGGTGCTATTCATGCCCAAGTTAAGCAGTGTCCTGTTACGTTTGCGCTCATTGACGCCGATGAAGAGGTATCACCACTCTATAGCGATTCGTCACGCGATAAATCTTTAGTTGCTGTTGTCGAAGAGCCACTCGACATCGTAGCGCTTGAACGTACCGGCCAGTACAAGGGCACATACCATGTACTCGGCGGTGCGATATCACCAATCGACGGTATTGGCCCAGAGCAGCTTCACATTCCAGAGCTGGTAGAGCGCATTAATAATGACGGTGTCGAAGAGCTTATCATAGCCACGAATGCCAGCGTCGAAGGTGAGTCAACAGCACTATTCCTACAGAAATACTTGAAGGACAATGACGTCAATATCGCCATGAGTCGCCTGGCTCGCGGCATACCGGTTGGAGTAGACCTTGAGTACGCCGACCAAATTACGCTGAGTCATGCGCTTGAAGGCAGACGCAAGCTGTGAACGGCCGACATTCAGTCATCCCTGCGGTATGGGTATTTTTTAGGAACGAGAAAGATGAAGTCCTTTTAATTAGGCGACACAATACAGGCTGGCGCGATGGTTGGTATACATTGCCTGCAGGACACATTGAACCAATGGAATCACCGACAGATTGTGCTATTCGTGAATCAAAAGAAGAAGTCGACATTACCGTTAGCCGTAAGGACCTAGTACTATCACACACGGCCTACTATGTTGCAGACGATAAAGATCATGAACGAGTGTCGTTCTTCTTTACGGCAAATACATACCAGGGAACTGCAAAAAATAATGAACTCCAAAAAGCCGATGAACTACTCTGGGTGGCTATAGATAAGCTTCCATCAAAAACATTGCCACTGATAAAGCATGTTGTTAAACAAATAAAGCAGGGTAATACCTACTCCGAACTCGACTACCCGACGACAGATACATTATTTTGGGACGAGTCCGAATAAGGCTATGCTTGCGAAACCCGTAGTTTCGTACGATGATTATCGTACCGCTTTTCAACTTCTAGTCTAGGAGGTGGAGGGCGATGCCCTTCAAGATCATCACGACCGTTGTTCACGAAGGTCCGCCCGACATGGGTGAGGAGCTCATCGTTCACACCACCGGTGGCAAGCGAGTCTGTACTGTGTCGCGCGGTCGATCGGGCGAAAAGCAGTACGTGATCCGCACCAAGGATTGGCCCAAGCCGGTGCGTGACGCAGCCACCGAATTAGTACAAGAGATGCGCCGCCGGGGGGCCGATGTTGATCAAGCTGATGTGACGGCTTGGATTGACTCCAGGCGTAGCCTCATCGTCGGAAATCGCGTGCATGTGCTCCTTGCGTGTGCAGAGCACGGCCGCAACAAGTCAGTCATCCTGAAGGGAACCATTACCGGCTTCACAGTTCCGTAGAGTCGGTTGTCGCCCGTTCCCTGAGTTGAGCAATCGTCCGCTCCTTCGGGGGCGGGCTGATTGCTTTTCTGATACACTAATAGCAATGTACGAAGAGGCGAAACAACTCATTAACGCCGCTGAGCGGATTGTTGTCGTTCAGGCTGAAAACCCCGACGGCGATAGTCTAGGCAGTTCTTTAGCGCTTGAAGAAATTCTAGGTGACCTTGGTAAGCAAGTTGTCATGCACTGTCCGGTGGAAATTCCTAAGTATCTGCGCTACTTCCCGGGTTGGGACCGGGTTACGATGGAGTTCGACGCTAAAACTGACCTAGCGATTATCGTGGACACGAGTGCAGACGTACTGCTAACCAAAGTTCTTGATACGCCAGGTGTTCGTTCGTTCTTCGAATCTCACCCTGTTCTCGTGATTGACCATCATGCGACAAAAAGCACGCTCACGTTCGATCACACGCCATTATTCGAGGAAGCTATCGCAACAAGTGAGGTTATTTACCGACTAGCAAAAAATGCCGGTTGGCCGATAAACGAGCAAGCAGCCGAACATTTATTAGGAGCCCAGCTCGCCGATTCGCTCGGCCTTTCTATCGCGACCGTGACGCCAGAAAGCTACCGAATTGCCGCCGAGCTGACCGAACTTGGTGCGCATGTTGCTGCCATTGAAGACCGCCGCCGGGAGTTCATGAAAAAGTCTCCTGAAATTCTGAAATACAAAGGCGAATTGATTCAGCGGATCGAATACCTGCTCGATGGCAAATTGGCGCTCGTCCATGTTCCGTGGGAGGACATACAGGCCTACAGCGACCAGTACAACCCCAGTGTGCTTGTGCTCGACGAAATGCGACTCGTCGAGAATGTCCAAGTGGCAGTAGCGATAAAAACCTACCCTGACGGAAAACTAACCGGCAAGCTCCGGACGAACCTACCAGTCGCAGATGCTGTCGCTGGCTATTTTGGTGGCGGCGGTCATGTGTACGCCGCCGGATTCCGCGTATATGAATCATATGACACCGTCATAAAAGAACTTACCACGGCGGTTTCAAAGGCACTGGAGGCCCATGATGAAGCTGCATAATACGCTTGGAAATACCAAAGAAGAGCTGAAAACGATTGAAGCAGAGATCATTAAGCTTTACACCTGTGGCCTGACTGTTTATTCACAACCACACATCGGAAACTGGCTCGGCTATCTTTACTGGGACGTTCTGGTGCGTGTGCTTGAAGACGAAGGCTACACGGTAGAGCGCACCCAAAACATCACCGACGTCGGTCACCTAACCAGCGACGACGATTCGGGCGAAGACAAGATGGAAAAGGGCGCTAAAGCAGAGGGAACGACAGCTTGGGACGTCGCCGAGCGTTATATTGCTGTCGCCGAGCGTGAAGGCTATGAATTATTAAGACTTAAACGTCCGACGCACCTGGTGCGCGCAACCGATTATATTGAACAACAGATTGCATTCGCAAAGGGGCTCGAAGATAAAGGACTGACTTATGTTATTGAAGGCGAAGGACTGTACTTCGACACGTCCAAACTGAACGACTACGGAAAGCTAGCTAAACTCGATATTTCAGGACTAGAAGCAGGTAAGCGTGTTGCGGTGAATGGAAAACGGCTCGTGACGGACTTTGCGATTTGGAAGCTAAGCCCTGAGGGCTCCCAGCGTGACATGGAATGGGACAGCCCATGGGGCAAGGGATTCCCTGGTTGGCATTTGGAATGTTCGGTCATCGCACGCGAAACACTAGGCGACCAAATTGATATCCATACTGGAGGCATTGACCATATTCCTGTTCATCATACGAACGAAATAGCACAGACTGAAGGACTGACCGGCAAATCGTTCGCGAGTATGTGGCTGCACAACAACCACATAAAAATCGACGGCACCAAAATATCAAAGTCTATTGGTAATATCGTCACGCTCGACGATATCGTGCGAAAGGGTTATGATTTGAACGCATTCAAGGTGCTGGCCTTTTCAAAACACTACCGGACCGAGGGAAATTTTGACTGGGTAATCATGGAAGCGGCTGCAAATCGGTTTAATAATTGGCGCGCCGCTGCGGCGCTTCGACACCAGACGCACGACACCTTAAGCGCCGGTGACGATAATGACATATCGCTACTGGCTACCGTCGGCACGGTTAAAGAGGCCCTGAAGAACGACCTCGATACCCCGGCAGCACTGGCGCACATTGACCAAGCGCTATCGTCGCTTGAGAACGTATCTGTCGAACATATCAACCGCCACAGCTTAGTTGCGCTACTTGAAGCGATCGAGCAGCTGCTCGGAATTGACCTTATTGGAACGACACCTGATATATCGGATGATCAGAAGCGACGTATTATTGAACGCGAGCGTGCCCGTGATGCGAAAGACTGGGAGCTTTCTGACAAAATTCGAGACGAACTGGCAAGTAGTGGCATACGCCTAAACGATACCGCGAACGGAACCGTTTGGTCATACGATAAATAACCTTTTAAGAATCGCGGCTGACGGCTTTGGCAAGCTTTGCGAGCGGCTGCGATGACTTTTTGCGCTCTGCCTTGACCTTTTCAAGGTAGGTATCGAGTAGTACTTTCGCGCAACCAGCGACAGGAATAGAGATAATACCACCAGCTACACCAAAGAGGTATAAACCGATAGTTACCGAGGCTAGAATAGTAAGCGCTGACAATTCTAAACGCTTTGATTGGATGGTAGGCGATATGTAATTGTTTTCAAGTTGCTGATACACGACGAAGAAAATAACGTATACGATTGCCGCCCGAATGTCGTTAAATGCCAGCAGACCCGTAATAATGATGCCGCCAATCGTGGCGCCAAACATAGGAATCAACGACAGAATGAAGGTAACTGCGGCAGCGGGCACGCCAAGGTTACTTGGTATATCGAAGAAGAAGCTAAGCAGGAACACTACCAAACCGGCGGACAATGCTCCCAGTCCAGATACGGTCAACTGGCCAGTGACATACCCCGACACAACAGCGTGCATGCGGCTAACGATGCCATGGTGAAGGTCGCGCTTTTCGGTGTCGGCGTAAAGCCCCCAGAATTTCTGCATTAGGCCAGGACCTTCGATAAGCATTAGGAACGACAGAACCAACACCAAAATGGTCGCGGTAATGAAGCCAAATACTGAAGTAATCCCGCTCAGTACGTTACTGCCTACGCTTGAAGCCCAGCCGGATGCGCTTTGCTGTAGCGATGTAGTAGCTTGATCGACCTGTTGATGCAGGTTGTATTGGTCAAGCAGGCTATTCAAGCCCTTCCACTGCTCGCGGGCTGTTTCAACAAGTTGCGGCACTGTCTGCACGAATTTAGCCGTCTGCTCGATTATCGGCGGTACGGCAAGAAAAAGAAATGCACCAAGTAGTACGACTACAACCACGTAGGCGATTGCGGTTGAAAGTACGCGACTCCTGCCTGGAAGCACTTTTGCCAAGCGAGAAACAGGTGTATTCAAGGCAAGAGCTAAGAACAGAGCCGTGCCTAAAATAATAAGCGCTGTCCTGGCGCTGTATACAGCCATGCCTGCGACCAGCAGACCTACCGGGACAAGCCAAAATCGGACGAACGTACGCGTAGATGAGTCAATGGTAACTTTCATACCGTTATTGTACCACTAAGGGCAAGTATCACGACTTCTTGACCGTCGTAACGCGAAGCGCTTTGGGTTTAACCCTATATTCTAGCGGGGAAGCAAGCCGCTTCAGCTCTCCGTCGTAACTGACAGGCAGTGTTGAGTGGTGGCTGTACAGCGCGACCTGTTTACGATAAGACAGAATGAAGTCATCATGGTCTGAAACGTTACCACGCAGAACTGCAATCGCGTGACGCAGCAGGCGAAGCCGGGATGATGAAGCAGCAATCATAACGGTCAGAACTCCTTTGGCAAACGCCCGGCGAGATGGAATCATGCCTTCCTTGATGTCAAACACGTTATTGCCTACGAATACAAATGGCGAGCGAACCGGCTTCCCGTCAATAATAAGACTGTGCCGCTCAAACCGCATAAACTGAAGCATCGCCGAAATAGCAGCTGCGGGAAGTTTACCAATTAGCTTTTTAATTTTCTTTTGCTCAATCAAACTAAACGGGTAAAATCCAAGATTCGAATTATTTAAAAACAGCTCTTCGTTCACATAGGCGACGTCTATCGTGCGCTGTTTTGCGGTAGAGATATTCTTAAGCACACCTTCGACAGTCGGTGGCATCCCGAGATCGCGCACAAAATGATTGAACGTACCTCCAGGCAGCGGCAAGAGCGACGATTTCGTGCCCACAATAAGCCGTGCTGCCGCGTTATGCGTACCATCGCCGCCCACTGCGGCGACCGTGACTCCCCGATGCACTAACGAGGCAAGTTTTTGCGATGAGAGTTGCCGCACCGAAAAGCTATACGTGACATTCATGCCGTGTTCTTTGAATAATTTTTTCAGGCGCCGAAGGTCATACTTGCCACCGGATTTAACGTTATAAATAAGAACGACATTCATAAGAGTGGTTGGATGATTAAGATAACTATAACGAGCGCCGCCAGTCCCAATATCCAGCCCGCAACGACGTCAGATGGGAAATGCGCGCCTAAATATATACGTGACAACCCGACGAAAATCGGCACTACTGCGAGCATTAGACCGACTACTATATTCCATGGCGCCGGCAGTTTCATTAAGGCAAAATAGGCGAGCAGTCCATAGGCGATAGTTGAACCGCTTGAGTGTCCGCTCGGAAAGCTGAACGTGTGTATTTTCATATTCATCGCGTATTCAGTCACAGGCCGCGCACGTTCGAACAAAAGCTTCAGAAGCGCTCCAATTAAAAGGGTCGCTGGTATCGCGGCACCACTCACTGCAAGCCGCATACTCGATGTCATAAAACCCGTACCAATGATTGCTACTGACACCAAGCCAATAGCCAGCGGGTCTCCAAGCATGGTCATAAACTCGAAGAACGGTCGGAATGACTGACCGAATGATTGTACAACCCAATGCGTGACATTATGGTCGAAACGGTGGAGCGTCGATCTCATCAGTATAAGTATACAAGGTGCTCATGGCTTTGACGAAGTACGCTAGACAATGTATAGTTTGAAACATGAAGACACAGATCGGATCAGTCGACGCAGCAACCGACATCATAGGTGACAAATGGACACCCCGGCTGCTTCGGTTCTTCTTGGCTGAACCAACCGTCCGATTCTGCCAACTACAAGACATGACAGGCGATATAAACCCACGCACGCTTTCTGCCCGTTTAGTTAAGCTTGAGCAAGAAGGTATTATCGTCAAACGACCAACATCTGCGGCCCGCTGCGAATACGAGCTGACTGACAAAGGCCGCGACCTTATGCCGATTCTGACCCAAATGCATTCGTGGTCAAGCAAATACTCGTAGTCCCTTTCTTCAATTACGCCGTATAATAGGAACATACCATGCGTGTATTGGTAATTGAGGATGAACATAAGATCGCCCGGGCACTCAAGAAAGCGCTCGAGCAGGAACATTACGCCGTCGACGTATCCTATGACGGCGACGATGGCTATGCCATGGCAACAACCGAACCATACGACGTCATGATCATCGACCGCATGTTGCCAGGCGAATACGACGGTATCGGTATCGTTAAGGCGCTTCGCGAAAAAGGTATCAAAACACCAGTATTATTCCTGACCGCGCTCGGTAGGGTAGAAGACAAGACAACAGGTCTGGATTCCGGCGCTGACGACTATTTGGTTAAACCATTTGCGCTCGAGGAGCTACTGGCACGGGTGCGCGCCTTGCTGCGAAGGCCAATTGAGCAACAGTCGACGATACTCGACGCTGAGGATTTATCACTCGACACATCAAAACGCGAAGTCAAGCGCGGCAACAAAAAAATACGTCTGACCTCAAAAGAGTTCGGGCTGCTCGAATTTTTGCTTCGCAACAAGAACCGCCCGCTTTCAAAAGACACAATCATGCAACATGTCTGGGATTACGATGCAGATATTCTGCCAAATACAATTGAAGTCTATATTAAGTATTTACGTGCCAAAATTGATAAACCGTTCGGCAAGGGGCTTATTAAAACCGTACGGGGATTCGGATATAAAATAGAGGACGACAACAAATGAGACGAATGTTCGCCTCGGCGACACTCAAGCTGACGGCGTGGTATCTTATCATCCTTGTAACAATCTGTCTCTTGTTCAGCTTTATCATCTATGAAATATCGACCTCGGAAATAAGTAGTCGCCTGGAGCGTTTGCAAATACGCGTCGAAGGAAGCTCACAAACACTGACCCTTCCCGGACCGGTAACATTGAATGATATTAGAGTTAATCAGACCAGGGAAGCGAAGGCGAGTATATTCGTAGGTCTGGTTTATATGAATCTGGCTGTTATTACGCTAGGGGGATTCGGTTCGTACCTACTTGCTCGTAGGTCATTAAAACCTATCGAAGCAGCCCATGAAGCGCAGTCCCGCTTCGCGTCTGACGCCAGCCATGAACTTCGAACACCACTCGCCATCATGAAATCCGAAATTCAGGTTGCTATGCGCGACCCATCGCTCCGATCTAAGGACTATAAGGAGCTGCTTGAAAGCAACCTTGAAGAAGTAGACAAGCTTACCGATCTGTCCCAGTCCCTGCTGCAGCTTTCACGGCTTGATTACGGGGAGCTTGAGCGCTCAGAACGGGTAGACGTCGTAAAAACCATTAAAAAGGCGGCTAAAAGCCTTAAAATCGAACCAGACCGGCTGAAGTACACACTTCCTGACACGACCATTACTATCGACGGCAATGAATCAACGCTTGGAGATCTGTTTAGGATTCTCCTCGATAACGCAGTCAAGTACAGCCCAGCAGCGTCGTCGATCGGCGTGTCTCTTACGTCAAATGGTCGCACCTGTAAAATTATGGTTTCGAATGAAGGTGATGGCATAAACGCAAAAGACCTGGCGCGTATTTTCGACCGTTTTTATCGTACTGAGAAGTCACGTAACTCAGCACACGCGGCGGGATATGGGCTCGGGTTGTCACTCGCCAAAGAAATTGTAAACCTTCATGACGGTTCAATTTCGGCCGTCAGCACCCCAGGAAAAACCACTTCATTTACCGTTACGCTGCCCCAAGTACGAAAAAACCGTTAGCAATTTTGCAAGCCGTTTCACGGCTTTGCTGATTTTCTTCGAAAATCAGGCGATTTTTCAGAAAATCTTCAGAATCAAGACGTATAGTGAAGCCATACGATGACGAGAGGCATCGTACAAAACCTAAACAGGAGGCAACATGAATACACTAGAAACGACCAAAAAACCTATCCTGCTAAGTAAGAAAGGCATGAAGGAACTTAAAAAGTCCGTCAGCAAGCTTGAGCGCCGCCAACGCCAAATCATTTCAGAACTGCGCGAACTCGACAAGACCGACGGCCATGACCAACGCCTTGCCCGAATCGAAAAGCTTGCCGAACTCGAGACGGTCGAAAGCCAGCTAGCAGACAAGCAATTGTACCTATCAAATGCCCAGCTATTCCCACGTAAACGTGACGCCATTCGAGTGGCTATCGGCTCGGTAGTCGAACTTATCGACAAGAATGGCCGTGTTATCCAGTATCAGCTAGTAGACAGCATCGAGGCCAATCCGTCGGATGGCCGCATTTCAGCGTCAAGTCCGCTTGGTCAGACCTTGCTTGGCCGCACCATTAAAGAGACCATTAACTGGGGAAGTAAGTTCGGATCGATGCAACTGACCCTGGTCCGCATTTCTTAATTTCGCCACCACTTCACTAAACCCTCAGACACCGCTCCTCCTGCCCACTCGGAGCGGTGCTTTGTTTTACAAGTTAACAGATACGAATGTGGTACAATGGTCTAGGTTTAATGGGACGTCGCCAAGTGCTAAGGCATCCGCTGTCTGAGTACGAAGTACGAGTAAATCATAACCGTCCAGCGACCAAAACCATTCAACAATTGCCCTCGGGCACGTACATTCACGGCTTTATTGGGACGTCGCCAAGTGGTAAGGCACCTGGTTTTGGTCCAGGCATTCGGGGGTTCGAATCCCTCCGTCCCAGCCATATAAAACGACCGAGTTTTTGCTCGGTCATTTTATATTGTTGAGGCTGGGGTACAGACTCCGAATATTCACTCGGGACGAAAACTGCCATGGAGTATAATAAATGCAGAATCTAACGTGGGGGAGGTGTATGAGGAGTCAGTTTATTAAGGCGAGAGTAGGAGCTTTAGGTGTAGTCGTAACTGGGTTACTGCTGGCACTCGCGATGCCTTTTTCAGCATTCGCCGCATCTAATACCGTATATAACGCAACCCCGGCAGTCTTACCGCCAAATGTCCAAAGCCTTGGGTATGAAGCGACATCCACGGCACAGTTTGGCGATTACGTGCACCTAGCAGGTACGAGCAGGAAGCTAGACACCGTAACGGTAACGATGAGCAACTGGGCACTTTATTCCGACTACGTAAATGATGCCCGCTACAGCGCGAACAACGTCAGCTGGACTCACCCGATTACAGTCAATGTGTACAGCAATCACTTAGATGCCAATGGTGTGCCAGACACGTTACTTGCAACCACAACCCAATCAGTCTCTATTCCATGGCGACCGGCGGCAAGCCCAGCTTGTGGTGGCACTGCATGGCTAGCGGACGACAACAACTGCTATAACGGCAAGGCGTTCAACGCGGTGTTTGATATGAGTAGCCTAAATGTCACCCTACCTGACGATGTGATTATCGGTGTTGCTTACAACACGGCAAATTACGGCGCAAGCCCGATCCTACAAGCCGGTCCATACAATTCGCTTAACGTAGGCATCTCGGCCAATCAAAACGTCAGCGTTGGCACTGACGACAGCATCAATGAGGTCTTCTGGGACACAATGTTCCCTGGTTATAGTGGCGGATTTAAGCTTGACGCTAATTGGCCAGCAAGTGGCACGGTCGCCTTCAAAATTACTGCTTCTGACGGCAAGCCTACTAACAAAGACCAATGTAAGAACGACGGCTGGAAGACATTTGGCGCCTTCAGGAATCAGGGTGACTGCGTAAGATTCGTCGCCACAGAGGAGCAAAACCTGCCTACATACTAAGCACAGGCAAAATAGTACTTAAAAAGACTTCATATGAGGTTTTTTAAGTATCTAAGTTCTGCCAATCTTCTCGTGTGACGTCTGTCATAGACAAAACGACAACCACGGAGCATGATTTTAGCAAGGAGGGAATTACTATGAACCTACAAGATATCAACCTGGAAACATGGCAGGTCGTACTACTTATTGTAGCCGCGGTTTGGGAATTGACATGGAAAGGATTTGCTCTGTGGCGAGCCGCCAAAAGGAATCATTCAGTCTGGTTCTTCCTATTGCTGGTTCTAAATACAGTCGGGATTCTGCCAATTATCTACCTACTTGCCACCAATGGCCGTAAAGAAGACCACGGCGAATACTCCCAGGGAATCTAATTCCCTAAAAGTGCCTTCATTCGCTTGGCTATCAGTCTAGTCGCGAACACCGGGTTTAAGCGGTAGAGTTTGTTCATCATACGCGAGTCTTTACCCGTAAAGATTTGTGACTGGTTCTTTTCAATGCCTTTTACGATGATCTCTGCTGCCTCAGCGGGTGACAGCATAGGGAACTTTTGGGCGGCTTTATCTGCGTCTGGTATGTTCGGCGCGGCCACCCCGGAGTTTTCTGTGATATTCGTATTGGTCGCACCCGGGAACACAATAGACACATGCACATTCGTACTAAGTAGTTCGGCATACAGTCCTTCCGTCAGTAGTTTAACGGCTGCCTTCGACGCGCCGTAAACACTCTGGCCCGGTACCGGTAGGAAGCCGCCCATGCTCGACACATTCGCTATATACCCTTCTGGCCTTTCAAGCAGTCGAGGCAAAAATGCTTTGGTCATATTTAGTGTGCCGTAAAAATTCACATTCATAACCCGCTCGATCGACTCAAAATCCAAATCATTCACTCTTACGAATGGTTGCACGATACCTGCACAGTTAATGAGCGCGTCAACGTTGCCATGTATTTGCTCAACCGCGTCTGGAAGCAGTGATACAGCCTCTCGATCCGCAATGTTAAGCGCATGGACTGAAACCGCAGCGGCTTTTTCGCCAAGACCGTTTTTTAGCGCGTCGAGTGATTCCTGTTTTAGGTCAACGGCCGCAACTTTTGCACCACGTGAAAGCAGGGCGACTACCAGTTGGCCACCAATACCACCGCCCGCACCGGTGACTACGAATACTTTGTCTTGTATGTTCATATTTACCCCCTGTAATTACCATAAGTGTATCATGTGCAACTTGGTGAAATACTGTTCACTTTGAAGCGCGAACCATAAGCGCGTATAATACAAATAGCTATGTACGTACTGTCACATTCGTGACTTTCCACGCACAAGCGTAAATTTACGATCTGCGTCCTTTGGGCCGCACATATTCACCGGTGAAAGCGGTTAACAGATTGGCTCCGAACGGTCGGCTGGTCCTATTCGTTTTCGCTTATACTCCAAAATCCGTTCGCTAAATCAATTTAGCTCTTTCCCTTGGAAAGATTAGGAGTGAATATGAGAAACATTACTATTAACAAACCGGTACACGTCACTGCGCTTGGGTTTAAAAAGAACCTCAGCGCGTACCCGCGCCAGATTGAGTTCGAGGGCCGCACCTACGATTTTGTAGACGCCGGCCTGAGCTGCCTGGTGCGTAGCGGTCAGATGGCGAGCCAGATTCTGACTCTTACCGACGGCCGTTCGCAGTTTCGACTGCGAAGTGACAACTACGGCGGACTTTGGACGCTGCTCTCGATGAGCGCGTAACAAGCTGCCGGTCCTCGACGGCGCCACTTTAGGGGCGCCGTTTTGGATTGTAAGATTTCTTACACATACGCCTTGTCGAACGTTCTATACTAGAAATACATCTAACCAGGGGAGTGAGTGATGGCAGACGGGAAATTTTCGGGGCTCAAGGCAATATTCTTTAACGGCACGCTTAAGAAATCACCCGAGGTCAGTAATACCGAAGGATTGCTGCATGCCAGTGCTGCTCTTATGCGACAGAACGGCGTTGAAGTCGAGATAGTACGAACCATCGACCACGACATTGCCAGCGGCGTTCAGCCCGATATGCGTGATCATGGGTGGGACAAGGACGAATGGCCAGAGCTATACAAAAAGGTGAAAACCGCTGATATCGTTGTGGTTTGTGGCCCTATTTGGCTTGGCGACAATAGCAGCCAAACGAAGCTCTTAATCGAACGGTTGTATTCGAATTCAGGCGACTTGAACGACAAAGGTCAGTTCATTTACTACGGTAAAGCAGGTGGGGCGATTATTACCGGCAACGAAGACGGCGTAAAGCATTGTTCTATGAATATCCTTTACAGCCTGCAGCACGTTGGGTTCGCTATTCCGCCCGCGGCGGATGCGGGCTGGATTGGGGCCATTGGTCCCGGTCCCAGTTATCTTGACGAAGGATCGGGCGGCCCGGAAAGCAATTTCACGAACCGGAATATTACTTTCATGACCTACAACCTTATGCACATGGCGAAACTACTAAAGGATAATGATGGTTTCCCGGCTGAAGGAAACTTACCAGAAGCCTGGAAACAAGGTGAACGCTGGGGTTACCACAACCCTGAATATCGCTAAACGTAAACGAAAGGAGGCGACATATGCCATATTCCAAGCGCGAGGATTTACCTCCGAACGTCAAAAGTGTCCTACCGGACCACGCGCAAGATATTTATAAGGAAGCATTCAACCATGCTTACGACGAATACAAAGACCCCAAAGACCGCTCCGCGGGTGGCACGCGTGAAGAAGCCGCTCATCGGGTAGCTTGGTCAGCTGTCAAACGTAAGTACCAAAAAAATGACGACGATAAGTGGCATCCCAAGGATTAATTAGTCGTAGACACGTTGGTCGGTAATGACTCTCGACAGCGGAATGTCATGCGGCTCAGCAACGATGCGTTCAACATGTTGCGATTCGTATGCTAAACCTACCGCGGCCGCTTGCGGTTGGGTGGCTAAAAACCGATCGTACCATCCTCCACCGTACCCGACGCGGTTTAGGTTGTCGTCAAAGGCCAATAGGGGAACGAGTATCAAATCGAACTTTTCTGTTGGCATCGGCGCCTGACGCGTCGAGTCACCCATAGTGACTTGAATTGACGGCCACGCCGCTGTTACATATGGCGTCACCCAGGAAGTATCAACTTCTCCGCGTTCGTCGATCGATTGAAAGACGTGCAGCCGGCGTATGTCCTGCCAGGGAAGTTCTTTTTTTGCCCTTAGGGCAACCGCGTCGTTTTTAACACGTTTTGTGTCTGGGGTAAGCAAACTACGAAGCGCTTTTATCTGCGTACGAAGCTCTTCTTTATCCATACGTACAGTATACGCCGCCAAAACCGTTCTTTACAAAATATTTTACTTATGCTATAATGATTTCATAAGGTAATCAAATTTACCTGGATGAATACCGTAATTTCAGTTAGAATCCATTCTTCTTAAGTTCCGACCGTTCATCGATTAAATACGTGAACGAAAGGAATTCATGTCTCTATCAAACACACGCACTTTTCGTGCGCGAAAATCAACCGGCCGTAGTTTCGGCCCAAACCGCTCTGCGCGTGGTGGCGGCCAACGATCAAAGAGTAACCGCAAGGCCTACATACATCCCTCAAAATTCATTAACCGTACCCCTAAAACCGCTGAAACGGTTGAATACGTACCAACTCATACGTTTAGCGACTTTGCGTTAGCGAACGACGTTAAGCGAAATCTTGCGAGTATCGGCTTTACCACTCCTAGCGCCATTCAGGACCAAGCTATCCCACTGGTGCTTGAAGGTAAGGATGTTATAGGACTCGCTAACACTGGTACCGGTAAAACGGCAGCTTTCCTGCTGCCAATCCTGACTCACTTGGTAAAGAGCCAAGCGCGAAGCAGCGTGCTCATTATGGCCCCGACACGTGAGCTGGCGCAGCAGATTAATGATGAAGCCCGTCGCTTTTCTGAAGGCATGCGCATTTACACAACCGTAGTCGTCGGTGGCACGAACATCGAACGACAAATTCGGGAACTCAAGCGCGGACCGCATATTATTATCGGTACACCAGGCCGACTAAACGACCTATTAAACCGACGTGCGCTGAACCTCGACAGCATCAACCACTTCGTTCTTGACGAAGCCGACCGTATGCTCGACATGGGATTCATCAACGGTATCCGTAAGATTGCAAGCCTATTGCCGCAAGAACGCCAAACCCTCTGCTTTTCAGCAACCATTACCCCCACAATCCAAAGCCTAATCCACGATTTCATGCAAAATCCTGAAACCGTATCGGTCCGTACCGGCGAGACGTCTGACCACGTAGTGCAGGACATTATTGAAGCCGGTGACAAATTGCACAAGCAGGAAATTTTGAAAGAAATGCTTGTAAAAGATGAGTTTGAAAAGGTTCTCGTTTTCGGTGAAACCAAGTTCGGCGTTCAGCGGTTGGCCGACCACTTAACTAAAGACGGTATTCCGTCCGAAGCCATTCACGGCAATAAGTCGCAGAGCCAGCGCCAACGCGCCTTGCATGCTTTTAAGTCGAATAAGGTGAAGGTATTGATTGCGACCGACGTCGCTGCCCGTGGACTCGACATTCCAAACGTCAGTCACGTCATCAACTTTGATACGCCGGCTACCTACGAAGACTACGTCCACCGTATTGGCCGAACCGGTCGTGGTGGCGCCAGCGGCATCGCACTGACATTCATTGACCGACAAAGTAGGTAATTGCCGTTCATGGCGGCTTTTCCTATCGTCGAAACCACACTAGACCGAATTGTTGGCGGCGGTCAGGCACTTGGCACGTTTCCAGACGGACGTAAGTTGTTCGTCTGGGGCGGATTGCCCGGCGAAACCGTCAATGTTCAAGTAACCAAAAAACGCTCAAAGCTTGTTGAAGGACGGGTTGTCGAAGTGCTTGAACCAAGTCCAGAACGAATCGAACCGAAGGACAGCCAAAGCTACTTGTCGACCAGCCCGTGGCAGATCATGGCGCCCGAAGCGGAAACTCACTATAAGGCCGCCTTAATTGAAGAGGCGTTTGAGTTGCATGATATCGTACTACCCGAAGCGATAGAGGTTAAAACAGACGGTGTTCGGTATGGCTACCGCAACAAAGTCGAATTCAGTTTTTACTGGGATACTAGCACCGATACGCTAGACTTAGCGTTTTTCGTTCGGGCAAGCAAAGGTAAAATTCCAGTTAATGCCACCTCGCTTGCGAAAGAACCGATTAATGTGCTTGCGCGAGAGATTCGCGACCTACTTCGCACCAAATCCATTGAAGCCCGTTCGCTTAAGACACTTTTGATTCGCTGCGACCAAGACGGTAACTGCGTATGGCAGCTATATGTTAAGGATCGTTGGGATGACATTATCACCGAGCAAGAGGCCAATCAACTGCCAGCAGTTGGTGGTGAAGTAATTTATTCCGACCCACGAAGTCCCGCAAGTAGGATTACCGAACGCCTAAGTTCATTCGGACAGACAACGTTAACCGATTCGGTCCTCGGCACAGAATTTTCATATGCGACCGAAAGTTTTTTTCAGGTAAATATCCCGATGTACGAAATGGCACTCCGTGACATGCAGAAGTGGCTTACGCAAAAATCAGTCGTCGACATGTATAGCGGGGTAGGGACCATCGGCCTGACAATCGGCGGTGATTCGCCGGTGCTAGTAGAGCTAGACGAGTCGGCTGTTCGCGAAATGAAACGTAACACTGCCACGCTAAAAAAAGAGGCAAAGGTCGTACATGCGGCTAGCGAAACGGCACTCGATTATATTGCACAAGATGCCGATATCATTCTTGACCCTCCCCGTGCCGGTCTGCATGCCGACGTGATACACCGGTTACTCGATGTCCGTCCTAACCGAATTGTCTATTTAAGCTGCAACCCTGTTACACAGGCTCGTGATGTCGCGCTTCTAGCCGAACAGTACGGCATACGCTACCACGTTGGCTATAACTTTTTCCCAGCAACACCGCACATTGAACACCTTGTGGTGCTCGACCTTAAACCATAACTATCAAAGCGTTTTGATTCGTCGGTAGGCAAATTTGGCCGCCGGCCGCCATTCACCTTTTGCGTCGGTGTCGAACTGCTTGATTTCACCGGTACGGACTTCCGATATCAACACCAAGGCAGGGTTGTACGGCGCGAGCGTGCGGTAGTACTGTAGGTCCTGTTTTGTAGGGTTACTGCGGCCCGGAAAAACATCTTTAAACTTCTTCGTACCAATGTCATCAAAGTAATTCGGTTGATTTTTTGGCGGCAGGTATATTTCGGCGCTTAGTCCCATACGTCCGACGATTTTTTTAATGTCTGCGAGAAGTAGCTTGGATGTACCAGTCACATACAGCAAGAGTTGTTTTTTCGTCGTAAGAAAGAGCGTTGCCCTGGCGACCCTACTGACAGGCACGCCGCGCACAATGACATGGTCGATATCGATTTGCATGCCAAACTGGTTTTTGGCAATTTGTTCAAGCGCCATGTCATCGTATACGCTTTCGTTCATGTTGTTATTGTACCACCGCGTGCTCCCACGCAAACCTCTTATAGCGCGAAACTTGCTACAATAATAGGCAGTGGATTTCGAACGACGGTATAAACAGCTGAACGATCGTCAGCGTGAGGCGGTGGATACGATCGAAGGGCCGGTTATGGTGGTCGCCGGACCGGGGACGGGAAAGACCGAGCTTCTTAGTATGCGTGTCGCGAACATTCTTCAAAAAACGGATACGCTTCCTGAAAATATCTTGTGTCTGACGTTTACCGAAAGTGGCGCCACGGCCATGCGGGAGCGCCTAAGCGAAATTATCGGGCCACAGGCATATAAGGTAGCCATTCATACGTTCCACAGTTTCGGGTCGGACATTATAAACCAATATGGTGAGTACTTTTACCACGGTGCTGATTTTCGTCCAGCGTCAGACCTTAGCTCGTATGAGTTACTGCGTTCAATTTTTGATTCGCTTGATTTTTCGAACCCGCTCGCGTCGCGCATGAACGACGAGTATACGCACCTGCCCGATACTCTAACCGCTATTTCCGAACTGAAAAAAAGTGGCCTCACAAACGAAGAGCTCATGCAGCTACTCGATGCGAACGACATCGTGCTTGACGCTGTTGAAGATGACCTGGCGGCGGTATTTTCGAGTCGTATTTCAAATAAAACCATCGACACTTTAGCACCCATCGCGACCAAGCTGGCTGAGCTTCCAGCAGCCAACCTGCCGCCTGGCGTCGCCCCGCTTTCGAACGTATTAGCCCTCAGTCTTGCTCACGCCATCGATGCAGCACATGATCAAAACTCAACCAAGCCGATCACCGCCTGGAAGAACACACACCTAGAAAAAAACGAGCACGGCGAGTTCGTGTTTAAGGACCGTCGTCGTGCGGTTAAACTGCGCGCTCTCAGCTATTTGTACTACCAATACCTCATGAAAATGCAGGAAGAAGAACTGTTCGACTTTGACGACATGGTGCTTCGGGTCGTCCATGCCATGGAGGTGTTCCCGGACCTGCGCTACAACTTGCAGGAGCGGTACTTATACGTCATGGTCGATGAGTTCCAGGACACGAATCTGGCGCAAGCCCGTATTTTGTATAACCTCACCTCAACCCCAACTGGTGACGCGCCTAATGTCATGGTGGTCGGCGATGACGACCAGGCGATTTACAGCTTCCAGGGGGCAGAAGTCGGAAATATATTGAACTTCCGTGACCGTTACGAAGGCGTTCGCATTATTACACTGCAAGACAATTACCGCTCGGCCGGCCGCATATTACAAAGCGCTCGTTCGGTCATACAGCAAGGGCAAGACCGTTTGGAACTTTACCTTGATGAAGTCGATAAACAGCTAACCGCCAACCGGACCGACGCAAAGGCGAGCGTTAAGCTGTATTCCTACCCACGCATCGAGGATGAGCGACGTGCTGTCGCGAAGGCAATAAAATCCCGGTTAAAGGCTGGCGTAAAACCAGAAACAATCGCTGTGCTCGCGCGTCGGCATCACGAACTTGTAGCGCTTTTGCCGTACTTCGCCGCGGAAGGAATTGATGTCAATTACGAACGGCGTGACAACGTCCTTGAATCGGAAGTCGTTTCGCAGCTAGTTCTTGTTTCAAAAATCGTCTGTCATTTGGCCGAAGGACTTATTAGCGAAGCCGATGCGCTCCTGCCACGCCTAATTGCCCACCCGGCATGGGGGTTCGAGACTGAAGCGGTCTGGCAGCTAAGCCTGAACGCGCATAAACACCACGGCGGCTGGTTAGAGCAAATGGGCGTAACGCCGCGGTTCATGCCACTACATGGCTGGCTGATGGAGCAGTCCCGTCGTATCGCGTCGCAGCCAGCCGAGCGTATTATTGATACACTCGTCGGGTCGCCCGACGAAGATTTGGGCGACGGTAATTTCCATTCGCCGCTCTTTCCTTATTTCTTTTCTGCCGACCGCCGAACGTCGCAGCCAGCCGAATACGTCACATACCTTGAGGCACTTCGGACCATTCGTGCAAAACTGCGTGAATACCGACCGGGTCAGTCACTTGGTTTGTCCGACTTTATTGATTTCATCGAGCTGCACCTAAGCTTAGGCAGTGCCATTACGAGCGTTCGCGTCCGATCCGATAATCCGCAAGATGCCGTAAATCTTATGACCGCGCATAAATCCAAGGGACTCGAATTCGACCACGTCTATATTGTCGGTGCGGTCGACACGTCATGGGGCGAGCAAGTCAGGTCACGTTCGCGCTTAATTGGTTACCCTGAGAACTTGCCTATACGCCCAAGCGGCGATTCGTTCGACGAACGCCTTCGCTTGTTCTTTGTCGCCATGACACGTGCCCGATCCTCGCTCACCATTAGTTACTCAGAAACAGATGACAATGGCAAATCGCTTCTGCCAAGCAGTTTCTTGGTTGCCAGCGACCTGGAAGTCGAACAGGTCAGCACATCAAGCGATGGCCACGAACTCGTGCGCGAGCTACGACAGGAATGGTACCAACCGTTCACAAACCTTGACCCCACCGACATGAAGCGTGTCCTGGCGCACCAGCTGGAAGGCTACAAGTTAAGTGTCACGCACCTCACGTCGTTCCTCGATGTCACGCGCGGCGGACCAAACCATTTTCTTATTTCTAACTTGCTGCATTTTCCTACCAGCAAAGCGCCTAGCGCATTATACGGTTCGGCCATCCACGCCGCACTGCAACGGGCTCACACACACCTCAGCGCGACCGGAAAACGCAAACCTGTCGAAGATGTATTGCAGGACTTTGAAAAATCACTCGTCAGTTATAACATGCCGAGCGAAGAGCTTGGCGCTTACCTGCAGCGCGGCGCAGCAAGTCTGTCTGCCTTTTTACATGCGCATTACGATGACTTCAGTGAGCGCCAAAAAGTCGAAGTTGCGTTCGCAGGACAGCAAAGCATGGTTGGAAGCGCGACCCTAACTGGGGCACTCGACTTAGTCGATATAGACCCTGAAACTAAAGAAATGGTCGTGACCGATTACAAGACCGGTTCGCCGTCTGACAAATGGACGGGGAAGACCGACGGCGAGAAGTTGAAGTTGCACAAGTACCGGCAACAGTTATTATTTTACAAACTGCTCGTTGAGCATTCGCGTGATTTTTCGAACTATACGGTGACAAAAGGCGTGTTGCAGTTCGTCGAACATACCCCAGGTGGACGAATTGTCAACCTCGACCTTAGCTTCTCTGCAGACGAGCTGGATCAATTCGCCCGGCTCATCGAAAAGGTGTATGAACTTATTACCAGCCTAACGTTACCAGACACGTCCGAGTACCCAGCAACATACGCCGGAGTAAAGGCGTTTGAGAGTGATATACTCGAGGGCAAGTATTGACGATTACCCTTATTTACAGTAAAGTAATGTAAGCATTAGGTGGTCGAGGGCGGATATAGCAGCATGAAGCAAATGCTTCGTGGTCCTGTATCCGCGCTCCCGTCTTTTGCGTACATTGAAAGACAGGAATAGTGCAACTGCATTGGCCGAGTGATGTGTCTCTTTGGATTCGAAACAAGGGTCCACGGATCGATACGAATATCACGGCGGCCTGCGGAGAAGGTATTGACTCATGCAGTCAGCCTTCTGGCACCCCGCACCGCTGAAATATGCGGTGCGGGGTGCCCCACAAACGCCGGGCAGGCGTGAAGCGGACCCCCCCGCCCGCGCGTAGCGTCTGTCCGGCCCGAAGCACCAGGTGAGATCGACTCGACCCGAGGGGTTGGTCTCACCTGGGTTATACCCCTCCGGGCGGGAGCGAGCTATCAAGAGTACTCATACTACTTTCGGTATCCCCATCTCGTTTCCCGTCCGGAGGCCCATCCGTATCCAACCCACGACGCCTCGAAGGAGGTGATCAGTATGGCGACCACCGACCAGGTGAAGCAGGCCATCACCGCCGTCAAGAACGGCGTCGCGACTCCTCAGCAGGAGAAGTGGGCAGCCGCCGCGGCCAAGCAGGCCGGCGCAACCGGCAACCTCGCTCGCGAGGCATTCAAGGGCAAGTAGGCCTTGGAGTGAACGGACGTCTACGCAGCCAGCGTAGGCAAGGGAACGAAGCACTATTCCTGTCCGTCTCACATTCGACATGAAGCATTCGTGTCCAGTGTAAGACGTAAGATGAAATATAAAGCATGAAAAATATCTGGCACGACCTACCGAAACCGTTCTTTATTTTAGCCCCTATGGAGGCTGTGACCGACGTTGTATTCCGACAGGTTATTGCGAAAGCCGCTGCTCCGGACCTTTATTTTTCTGAGTTTACCAACGCGACAGGATGGGCAGCAGCAGGAGATAAAGCTATTGGTGGACGGCTCATCAAAACCAATTCCGAAGGCCCAATCATTGCACAGCTATGGGGCAGTAAGCCCGATGCCATGGCGATGCTCGCGACCCACTGCAAAACCCTCGGATTCGACGGCATCGACATTAATATGGGCTGCCCGGATAGCTCGGCGGTTAAAAGTGGTGGGGGTGCCGGCATGATCCGAACACCTGAGCTCGCCGCTGAAATGATCGCCGCCGCCAAAAGCAGTGGGCTTCCAGTTAGCGTAAAAACGCGACTTGGCTACAGCCGAGTAGACGAATGGCCGGCGTGGCTTGAACACTTACTGCGTCAAGACATCGTGAATCTTACGATTCATTTGCGTACAAAAAAAGAAATGAGTAAAGTACCGGCACACCACGAACTCATTCCAGCCATAAAAGCGTTGCGTGATAAAATTGCACCTGATACGCTACTTACCATTAACGGTGACATTGATACACGTGAAGACGGAGAAAGAATAGCACAAGAAACCGGTATCGACGGCGTCATGATTGGCCGCGGGGTGTTCAAGAACCCATTCGTCTTTGAAAAAGCGCCGCAGGTTCATACCCGTGACGAACTATTAGGCTTATTGAAGCTACAGCTCGACCTTCACGATAAATGGGACACTCTCGAGCACCCACGCAAGTTTGATCCGCTTAAGCGATTCTTCAAAATCTATGTTCGTGATTTCGACGGTGCCGCTGAACTACGCGATAAACTTATGCACGCAAAAAGCACGGACGAAGTCCGTGCGATTCTTGCATAGTTAGCGACTCAACTATCGGCGATGTCGGCGGCGAAGGCCGGCAACATTCAGGCGTACTTGGTGTCGGTCAATCAGCTCAGTTGCTTTCTCAAGCTCAACCGCGTCTTTGGCGGTTTCTTTTAGCTTGAGAGCTTTTTCAAGCGCGGCGCGGCTTTCGGCTTCAACAATATCATCGCCGTGGTCGGCTTCGTCGACTAGCACCCTGACGAGCGACTGAGTTACTTCAATCACCCCACCGGAAACTGCGTAATATTCCAGCTCGCTTTCAGGGTCGCCTTTTTTGAACCGGACAGCAATTGCGCCGGGAACTGCAACAGAGACCAGCGGTTCGTGACCTGGAAACACCGCAATCGGTCCGGCAGCAGTCGGTAGCATGACTTCGTAGACGTCTGCGTCTACTTTTATGCCAGCTAATGTTACCAGTTCAAGCTTCATGAACTAGCCCCTTAGTCCTTCTTTTCTGACAGCGGACCAGGCGCCATGTAGAACCAGCTTTCTGGCTTGTCGTCGTATTTGCCAGCTAGGATGTCCTGAACGTCTTTGACGGTGTCTTCTACTTTAATGTACACACCGTCGTTACCCGTAAACTGCGTCGCCACGAAGAACGGTTGCGCCAAGAAACGCTGCAGTCGGCGGGCGCGGTTAACGACCTTCTTTTGTTCGTCAGACAGTTCGTCCATACCAAGGATAGCGATGATATCCTGGAGGTCTTTGTACTGCTGCAGTACTCGCTGTGCTTCACGGGCAACGCTATAGTGCGTCTCGCCAACGACTTCTGGGTCAAGAATGGTTGAGCTTGAATCTAGTGGGTCAACGGCAGGATAGATACCGATTTCGGTCAGGGCACGGTTCAACGAAATCGTCGAGTCAAGGTGAGCGAACGTCGTTGCTGGAGCAGGGTCGGTGAGGTCGTCGGCAGGAACGTAGACGGCCTGGACTGACGTAATCGAGCCCTTCTTGGTACTCGTAATACGTTCTTGGAGCGCACCCATTTCTTGCTGCAGGTTTGGCTGGTAACCAACGGCAGAAGGTAGACGACCCAAAAGGGCAGACACTTCGGCACCCGCCTGCGTGAATCGGAAAATATTGTCGACAAACAGCAGTACATCCTTTCCTTCATCACGGAAGGTTTCGGCCATAGCAAGACCGGTCAGGGCGACACGTAGACGGGCTCCTGGGGGTTCGTTCATCTGACCGAAGACAAGACTGGTCTTGTCGAGCACGCCGGCATCTTTCATTTCGTGGTAAAGGTCGTTACCTTCACGGGTACGTTCACCGACACCTGCGAAGACAGAGTTACCGCTGTGGAATTTGGCAATGTTGTTAATGAGCTCTTGAATCAGCACAGTCTTACCAACACCAGCACCACCGAACAAACCAACCTTACCACCCTTGGCAATTGGCGCAAGAAGGTCGATGACCTTGATTCCTGTTTCCAAGATCTCAGTTTTGTTCGACTGCTCTGAAAGTGCTGGTGGTTCACGGTGAATCGGCGCAGTTTTACCCTTAGGTGCAGGCTGACCGTCAATAGGCTCGCCGACGACGTTGAACATGCGGCCTTGGGTCGCGTCGCCGACCGGTACACTAATAGCCGCGCCGGTTGATTCGACTACGTCGCCGCGCTTCAGACCATCAGTGCTTTGCAGCGCGATAGCACGTACGGTGCGCTCGTCAAGGTGCTGGGCGACCTCGAATGTGATCGTGCGGTCGTTTAGCTTGGTCGTTAGGGCATCATAAATGGCCGGCAATGCCTTGTCGCCGAACTCTACGTCGACCACGACGCCCACAACCTGGGTGATTGTTCCTGTGTCTTTACTCATCAATTTTGTCTCCTTCATTACTTCATTGCCTCCGCGCCGCCACTGATTTCGGCCAGTTCTTGGGTAATCGACGCCTGGCGGGCTTTGTTCATAGCGAGCGTTAGGTCGTCTATTAGGTCGCTGGCGTTGTCGGTCGCATTCTTCATAGCCAGCATGCGCATACTGTGTTCCGACGCCCGTCCGTCCAAGTACGCTTGGAATAGTTGGGCATTCAGCAAGCGGTAGACGACACTTGCGAGTACCGTCTCGGCGTCAGGTTCAAAAATTGCCTGAGAAATCGCTTTTTCTTCCAGTTCGGTATCAGTATCACCGGCGGGAAGCAAGCGCTCGGTCGTAACAACCTGACTAACCGACGACACGAATTCCGTGTAAACCATGTCAACTGCGTCGATATCGCCAGCCTGGAATAGCTTAAATGCAGTATCGAGCGCCGGCCGCAGTTCATGTCCCTCAAGAGTGTCGGGTAGGTCTTCGTACGCACCGACAAGCTCGGCGCTTTTTAAGCGTGTCACAAAGCCAGTAACCTTACGACCAATAGCGATTGTCTTGGTCTTTATGCCGGCTTGGTCGTCGACCATTAGCTCGCGAAGATATTGTTTGGCAACGTTTGAGTTGTACGCACCAGCCAGGCCTTTGTCACTCGCCACTACGATAAGTAAACGGTTCTTGACGTCACGCTTCTCAAACAGCGGGTGATTCTTAGTTTCACCTTGCTTGGCAAGGTCGGCCAGGATTTCACGAGCAGTCTTAGTATAGGCTGCTGTTGCTTTGGTCGCGTCTTGAGCGCGGCGCATCTTTGAAGCCGCCACCATTTGCATGGCTTTCGTAATCTGCTTGGTGTTTTTTACCGAGCGGATTCGCGATTTCAGCTGTCGCTGAGAAGCCACTTAATTACCCCTCGAATCCCTTGGCTGCGGCTTTGGCAGCTTTAGTGATAATTTTGCCGATGGCTGTGTCTTTCTCGACTTTTTCGGCGCCCTTGTTCAGTTCGCGCATTTCAGCTTTATGGTCAGTCCATAGTTTGGTAAGCAGAGCTGCCTGGGCGTCTTTAATCTTGTCGGCCGGCACACCGTCGAATAGACCTTCCGATACGGCGAACACGCTTGCAACTTGTTCCCAAATACTCATCGGCTGGTACTGCGGCTGCTTCAGAAGTTCGGTCAAACGCTGTCCGCGTTCAATCTGCGACTTTGTGTCAGCATCCAGATCGCTACCGAACTGAGCGAAGCTAGCAAGTTCGCGGAACTGCGAAAGACCGAGCTTCAAGTGGCCCGACACGCTCTTGACCGCCTTAGTCTGGGCGTCACCACCAACACGGCTGACGGATAGACCTGCCGAGATTGCCGGCCGGATACCCTGGTAGAACAGGTCGGTTTCCATGAAAATCTGACCGTCGGTGATTGAAATGACATTTGTCGGAATATAAGCCGAAATGTCACCAGCCTGCGTTTCGATAATAGGAAGCGCGGTGAGTGAACCGGCGCCAAGTTCGTCGGACAGCTTAGCCGAGCGTTCGAGTAGGCGTGAGTGCAGGTAGAAGACGTCGCCAGGGAAGGCTTCGCGTCCTGGTGGACGGCGGAGCAGCAGTGACATTTGGCGGTAAGCGACGGCGTGCTTGGTAAGGTCATCGTAAATCATGAGAGCGTGGCCGCCCTTGTCGCGGAAGTATTCACCCATAGCAGTACCGGCATATGGTGCCAGGTACAGCAGGGAAGCAGGGTCGGATGGTCCGGTCGCGACGACAATGGTTTGTTCCATCACACCTTCTTGCTTCAGGCGCTCGACTAATCCTGCGATCTTCGAAAGCTTCTGACCGACAGCAACGTAAATATTAATCACGCCTGTCTTTTCGCGGGCTTGGTTGATCATGGTGTCAACGGCAATGGCAGTTTTACCAGTTTGGCGGTCACCAATAATAAGTTCTCGCTGCCCACGGCCGATAGGGAACATGGCGTCAATAGCGACAATACCGGTCATCATAGGCTCGTGCACGTGCTTGCGGCCCATTACGCCGATTGCTTCACGCTCGATTGGGTTAGAGTGCTTTGCCTTAATGACTGGACCACCATCAAGCGGACGTCCAAGCGGGTCGACTACACGGCCCAGCAGTTCTTCGCCGACCGGTACTTCTAGAATCGTACCCTTCAGGCGTACTGTGTCGCCAGCAGCGACCTTGCTGTCGTCACCAAGAATAACGGCACCAATTTCGTCTTCCATCAGGTTCAACGCGAATGCTTCGACCACACCAGCCTTGGTGTCAATTTCAAGCACTTCACTGTAACCGGCCTGCTTTAGACCATGCACCCAAGCCACGCCGTCACCGACACGGATGACAACTCCGGCGTCTTTCAGACCTTCTGTCTTTTCAAGACCGGCAATTGCTGCCTGAAGGTCTTTTGATAATTCTGCAACTTGTAATTCTGCCATGTTCGTTAACTCCTACTACACCATCAATTTGTCTAATTTGTTCGCTACGGTCACGTCGAGTTGCCTGTCGGCTAGCTCAAGCCGTACGCCACCGATGACCGATTCATCCACCCGTTCGCGTAACACCACAGACTTTACGTCGGCGTAGTGATGCTTGACGAACGAGTCGATCGATTTTTTTGCCTCTGCCGTTAGAGGGCGGGCCGATACGACCGTACCGACCACGATTCCGCGGGCCACCAGTGCCGTTTCAATGTCGCGTACTAGCAGGCCGGCTTCACTCTTACGACCGGTGTCAATCAAGTAAGCCGCCAGTTCCTTCAGAACAACGGTCTTTGATTCACCGGCCGCGATACGACGCGCTGCTTGGTCAGCTAGTTTACGACGTGACAAAGCCATGTTAGCGCTTGGCTCCTTCAACCGACTTTTTGACGAGTTCAGTGTCGAGCTTTTCGTCGGCGATTCCTGCCACTGCTAAGCCGGCGGCCTTTTTAACCAGGCTTATCGTGTCTTTTTCAAGCGTCTTACGGGCTGCCAGGACGTCCTTTTGGATGTCTTCTTGCGCTTCGGCGACGATACGCTCAGATCGGCTCTTCGCCTGCGATTCGGCCTTTTCAATCATTTGGGTCGCTTCGTTCTTAGCCGTATTTACGATATCTGCGGCTTCAGTACGGGCTTTCTTTAAAGTATCCTGAATCATCGCTTCTGCTTCTTCAGCCTTTTTTTCGGCATTCGCGGCTGCTTTGCCGGCTTCATCGAGTTTCGCTTGGCGGTCATCAATAGCTTTTACGAAGACAGGGAAGACGAACTTACCCAGCAGCAACACGAGCACGACGAAAGCAATCATCTGAAAGATGAGCATTTGCCAGTCGATACCGAGCGCTGCGAACAGGTTGTCCGAGCCCGCCTCGGCACTAGCCAGGTAGTGAAGTTGTTTCGTCATGTCAATCATTAGACCTTAGGTTCCTAAATGAACTTCGCGATGATAGCTACGACGATACCGATGATAGCCAGAGAGTCGGCGAAGACGATAGCGGTAATCATCAGCGTACGGATGTTCGCCAATTGCTCAGGGTTACGGCCGAATGCGCCGAGCGCGCCTGCGCCGATAAATCCGATACCCATTGCGGCACCCAGTGCAGGCAGACCGTACGTAAGACCGAAAGCTAATTGTTCCATTAATATTCTCCTTGTTATTACCTTAAATTATATCATTCGTGCTGCGGAGCCAATTTAGCATCAGCAGGGGAATGGTCGTGGGTTGATTCGGCGTGGTCACCGTGCGACTCGACTGCGAGACTAGTAAAGATGACCGTCAAGATAAAGAACACGTACGCCTGGATGAATCCAATAAATAGCTCGAACGCCATGAACACCGGAAGCATCGCGATAGAAAGGTAGCTGGTTAGGACGGCAATAATAAGTAGCAGAATTTCGCCTGCGAAACAGTTACCAAACAGACGCAAACTTAGGGCAGAGTAGCGCGACGCCTCGCCAATGAATTCCAAAATGCCTTCGAACGACCCAATCGGATCCTTCAGCGGATTGCGAAGATAACGCTTTGCGTTACCAACCGGCCCATGCGCCTTCCAGGCAAAGTACTGCACGACGACGAGTACGATGATCGCCATAGCGAACGTAAAGTTAAGGTCCGCTGCGATGCTACGAAGCAGGGGAGCTTCTCCTACCTTAATCGAATCAAGCCCCGGTAAAATACTCATCCAGTACGAAATAAGCACGTAAAAGAATATAGTGAGCGCCAGTGGAGCCACTTTGCGAGCGAGTTTTTTTTCGGGAATAACGCTTTCTATTTGTGACAGCATGCCCTCGAACGCCCATTGGACCAATCCGACGAAGCGGTTGTAGCGCCCACGCCTTAACATCCATGTCACGTACCCAAAGATGGCCAAAAGAATCACCAGGCTGATCGCGCCGGTAAACAGCGCGTTCGTAACCGAAAAGCTACCAACCTTAAACACCTCCTGTGCAGCCAGGTGGATTTCGATCGCACTAAAGTTAGTCAGGTTCATTTGGTTCGTTTTACTTCCTCAAGTTGTCGTTTGATGAGAAGACTTGTCACGCCTGTACCGACGATGATGCCGAGCACGGTCATCCACGGTATCGTTCCCCATGTTTCATCCGCCCAGAATCCCAGCAGGATGAAAGTAACCGTGGGTACGAACATCCTCCATGTCGTGTCAGCGATAGTGCCGAGCAACAAAACGACCGTCGATGTCTTCGGCGGCCTGGGAGTGCCGCCGGGTGTTTCGTCAGGCGCTCTCATGTACACTACATATAGTAGCAGATAACGCGGGAGAATGCCATGCCTCGACATAACCGGTCCGTCCGCCATAAGGCCTTCCGACCTAACGTACCGTGTGAGCGCAAACGGCGGTTCAAAACCGAAGCTGAAGCCCTGGACGCTATAGAGCATGCTTCACTTATGGATATCAGACTTGTGCTAAAGACCTACCAGTGTCCATACTGCAATGGCTGGCACCTTAGCTCAGGTAAGTAGTTGGTCAGTGAATTAATACTGTAATGTCAACCATGTATTAAACGTCGTCACTGGGTTGATTGATCCTGTAGTACCCCCGTTGCCGAAGGCACCTGAAGAATTTCCGCCCCAACAATATTTTTTGCCTTCTGTATCAAGTGCGCATGTTTGCTCGTAGCCGGCCGAAATAGATGTTATCGTTTTTCCGGCTAAAACACCACTAGTGTTAATCGCAAGTGGGCTGGTCGAGTTAATAACATATGTACCTGACAATTCACCATCTCGCCCCCAACAGTAAACTGTACCGGTCGTTGTAAGCCCACATGCCCAGAAGTTACCGGCAGTAATTTGCGTAAAGGTTATCCCATTCAAACCTGTGACTGCTATCGGCACATAAGAGGCGGTAGTATTACCAGTCCCTAGCTGACCATAAGTATTACCGCCCCAACAATACGCTTTGCCATCGGTAGCAAGTGCGCATGCGAAGCCGTTACCTATGCTGACACTCGTCACAACCTTGCCATTAAGTGCTCCTGTGGAGGTAACAGCCACTGGAACTGCAGAGCTTCCACTCGACCCGTTACCAAGAACACCGTTACCCCAACAATAGACTTTGCCTGTCGAATCGACAGCACAAGCACTGCTAACTCCAGCACTGACAGAAGAAATAGTCTTACCCAGAAGAACACCTGCAGAATTCACAGCTACCGGCGCAGCCCTTGGAGTCGTCGTGTTATCACCCACACTTCCGTATAAGTTTTCGCCCCAACAATATGCTTTATTGTCTGACGCAACGACACATTGGGTATGGTTTGAGCCAACCGCGATGTCCTTTATTGTCAGTCCGTTCAATACCCCAGTCCTATATACTGCGACAGGGGATGTGCGCACAGTAGTTGTATTATCCCCAAGCCCATATTGGCTATTGTGACCCCAGCAATAGGCGTTGTCATCAGATGCGATCACACAACTCACCGACATTCCGGAGCTTAATTTCTTTATATACATACCCTTAAGTACTCCGTCCGAGGCTACATCAACCGGAACAAGGGAATTATCAGAAGTTTTGTTTCCTAATTTATAAGTACTGTTCGATCCCCAGCATTTCACTCTATTGTTGTATGTCGGATTCGTACTTCGGGTCAGACCACAGGTAAAGTTCGTCCCGGCTGAAACTGCGCTCCAGTAAAGAGGCGTGGCTTTGGCGTATCCATTGTACGGAAACGTTTGACTGAGAGTCGACGAACTTGAGCGAAATTGCTGAACCTCACTTGTTACCGGTATCGTGTACGATCCGTCACTATTAGACGTTGCAGCGTTAACCGTGAATGTCGTCTTTAGATTTGCGGTACTAAGTACGTAACAGGTAGGTCCCGTAGTGCACTGCGCACCACCACTACATGTGGAGTCGGGACGTAAAGGTGAAGCGTTAGACCAACTAGGACTGCCGTACGCATTAAGGCAAGCCTGGGCACGTGCATAACCCGCGGCAAACGCTTCCTTATTTAAGCGGTTGAAATATTGCTGTTTAAGTGTCGTATTAGTTGAGCTTGTCGACACTAATCCAGAAAGCAACACAAGAAGCATGACGACCGACGAAATCATGACGGTCGGTAGCGCAAACCCCTTAGCTGTTTTCCACCTAATTATGTTTTTCATAACGGTTACGCCAATAATACCACCGTGCAGCAAGTTGTGATAGTATCTACTTAACCGCAAGCGAATTTAGTGTATAATGTATAGTAACTAACAGTCACATAAAGGAACGAACATGAGCGACGGAACAACCGACCAACCAACCGTAACAGTTTATAGCACCACCTGGTGCGCGTTTTGCGCGACCGAAAAGCAATGGCTGGACAAGCTCGGTGTGAAGTACGTTGCAAAGAATATCGAGGAAGATGAAGCGGCTCACAACGAACTGCTCGAAAAGCTCGGTGGTAACTTTACTGGCGTTCCTGTTACCGACATCGCCGGCGAGATGATTCTAGGTTTCAACCGCCCAGCACTTCAGGCAGCACTCGACAAGAACAACCTCGTTCCTGCAGCGGCGTAAAAAGCCTGTCGTTACACAAATGACCACTTGCATGAGTGGTCATTTTATTTTTATGCTTGCCGCCAAGCGCTAAATGACGTATGGTCTTCATAAGATGAGTGAGCTGGGGGCTAATCCAACTGAGTACGATACCATTCGTGGTCTTGCCGCCGATATAGCGGTCAGGAATCCAGGCGGAAAATTTGATGAGTATCTTAGTTCTGTCAAAGGTTATCAAAGCCTTTACCGGATGCCTCATGAATCATTGCCATACCCAATTCGTGACGCTTCGGTGAGCTACTGCCGAGATGATAACGAAGATATAGAGATATTTGCCACCTTCGAATTTGACCCGGAGTCAACGCTAAGTGGTAATGAAAGCCCCGAACATTGGCCAAGTATTCTACGAACCAAAATGGCAGAAATCTTGCGCGACAGTGAAAAAGAAACTTACTCACTCCCGTACCAACCATATGACTTCTATGTTCAAATAAATGACGTTTATACGGCACACATTCAGTTCGACGCGGACACGGATGCTTGCCATGTTGGCGTTAGTCTTGTGTCTCTTGAAAAATTAGAAAGTGTTTCGAATTACGACATTAGCTCCCATCTAGGTAAAGAAGAGCGTATTATCCCTTCCGTCGTCGAAACATTGCGTGAACTTGCCGCTGTATGGTCACTCGCTATTGACACCGTGTCGTTTGAATTCGGCATGGTAGAAACCGAGGGTATACCAAAGGCAAGTATTGTTCTAGGAATGCCAGAAGTTCAAGAAGAGCCAGATTTTACCCCTGGCAAATCGTTGGCAATTCCATCGGTTGAGGTCACTCCCGAAGCATACGATCCGATGGCCGAGCAAATAACTTTAAAGGGCTTCGATATGGTAGGCGGCCTTACGCATGCCAAGCAGGAGCTCAAAAAATTGGTCGAGATATATCGCGATCCAATCGGCGCGAAACTCTATGGAGTAAAGGCACAGCCATTCCTACTATATGGTCCTCCTGGAACAGGTAAGTCTACGTTAGGTCGAGCTGTCGCAGACGAGTTGGACGCCGAATTTCGACTCATGTCGTCGACCGATATCATTGAAAAATGGGTAGGCAGTTCCGGCAAGAACGTCAAAAAGTTTTTTGACGGCCTTGTGAAGGACGCGAAAGACAAAGTTATCGTTGCGTTCTTTGACGAATTCGAAGCACTCGGAACTAAAGGGACTCTTAGCAACCAGGAACGTATCGATGTTAAAAAGCAGCTAAACCTCGCAATCGAAGACATTATAGCCAATCATCCTAATGTCGTTTTAGGTGCCGCAGTTAATACTGATATAGATGATCTTGAGCCATCACTTGTTCGGTCGGGCCGATTTAAACCCATTGGAGCACCCCTGCCAAACGAAGAAGAACGGGTTGATATATGGGCTGCAGTGCTTAGCCAATCACTTACCAGTTTTGGGGACTTCCATCGTGATGCAAGGCGAGTAGCGGATGATGTCAAGGATCCTATTCTTAGTTTTATTCCTTACGAAGATGACCTAGACCCGTTTGCATTGGCGGCGCATACCCCTGACATGACTGGAGCCGACTTCCAATCCATGCTTAGTAACGCGCGACTAAAGCATTTCTTTCATTACCGGCAGACCGGTGAATTTCGCAAAGTGTCACAAGCCGATCTTTATGAAGAAATCCGACAATTTGGGCGTTAACCTACTTTTACTACTTCGGCTGGCACGGCTTTTCTAAAATAGTCGTCGTGACTGACGTACAGAATCGCTCCCGAATACTTACCAAGTGCCGTTTCAAGTTCTTCAATGCTCGGAAGGTCTAAGTGGTTGGTTGGTTCGTCAAGAATTAACAGCTGCGGCTCGTTCGCTAGCATGGCGATAATCTGCAGGCGGGCTTTTTGACCACCGGACAGTTTGGCGACAGGCACATGACCATCAGTTTCGGTAAACAAATAGTCGTGCATTAAGCCACGGATTTTTGTTTCGTTAATCTTAAGGTCACGGGCCAGGTACGTCCGTTCAATCGCATCCTTCAACGTCAGGTTAAAGTAATCAGGCGACACTTCCTGTTCGTAAATACCAATCCGTACTTTCGGGTCGAGCGAAAGTTCGCCTGCAAACACGGTTGGTTCAGTCGACCCAAGTAGGCGCTTAATAATCGTCGTCTTACCGGCGCCGTTACGACCGCGCAGTTCTACCGCTTCGCCCTCACGTAGGTCAATATTGATATCGCTAAAAAGCGGCGCATCGTAACCTAGGCTTAGTCCCAACGCTTTAACCAGCACATGGCTAGACCGTGACTCGTCGCTCTTTAAATCCATTTTTATGTTACGGGACTTAAACTTCGCATATTGCCCAGCTACCTTGTAATTCAGATTTTCGGCCGACTCGCGGTCAATCCAAAATGTCGGTTTTTCTTTGGCTTGTAGCTCTGCTAGTTCGGCCCGCGACACTTGCTCCAGTCGCTTGAATTTTTGAATGGTCTGAGGGTTACGCGACTTTTCCTTTAGCCGCTGGTAGTCGATGACTTTCTGCTTTAAGTTCACGATACGCTTTTCAATCAGTTCGAACTCATTCATGGCCGTGCCAGTTGAGTGGGCATTTTGTTTTAAATACGCGTCGTAATTACCCTTAAAGCTTTGCGCTCCGCCGTCCTTAAGCTCGACAATTCTGTCAACTCGCTGCAGCACGTCGCGGTCATGCGTAATAACTAACATAGCTTCGGAAGCTTCGGACATCCAGTCTATAAACTGCTTTTTTGCCACATAGTCCATATGGTTGGTCGGCTCGTCGATCAGCGCTAAATCAGCTTTAGAATGCATGACCTTCACAACTTCGACCAAGCGCTTCTGGCCACCCGACAGGGAAGCGAAGGGCTTATGCGCAATGTCCGGCAACTGGAACGTCTCAAGCTCTCGTTCGATGTCGCTCTCAATTTGGTAAAAGCCTCTGTCGTCGAACCGCTGCAACGCATTAGTGTAGGCTTCGATTTTTTTCATGTCATCACCCATAGTTTCAGGGTAGGTTTCAACGATGTGCGACAATTCGCCATATTCAGGTAGGCCAGCTAACACGTACTGCAGCACCGTTTGGTCGTTTGTGCCGTGGTGCTCCTGTGCCGTGGCAACAACCTGCAGGCCACGCCGATACACAATGTCGCCCTCAAAGTCTTTGTCGGTACCCGCAAGCATAGCGAACAATGTACTTTTACCAACACCGTTACGGCCGATTATTCCTACCTTTTCTTTGTCATCAACAGAAAACTTCACATTAGACATGAGAAGCTTCGGTCCGAATGACTTTTCGGATATGGAGATATCGGCAATCATATCTGTTAATTATAGCAGATGGTAGTGGATATACATTGACATTTAGTTATGTTTATGCTATTATTATATAAGTCGTCCATATTTCTACGAGAGGAGTGGCGATGCACATCGCTATCGCGACGATAATCACCGTCGTAGTACTCGTCCTGCTGCGCTTCGTAGCTGGCAGGGCAAAAGCGATCAAGTTCACCATGCCGAGCTACAACGGCACCTTCTACGGCGTGATCGGCGGTTGGTATATTCCGGCCGCCGCGGTCGTCGCCTGGTATCAGGCGGGGGTACATAGTGTCGGATGGCTGGCAGCCATCTACTTCGCTGTCATGGTCTCGGGCTGGCTCCTCGGGCCAACACCGGTGAACGTGCACAGCGACTGACCGCCATGAGAGGACCGCTGAGATGAGTATCAACCTCACTCGCGCCCGCTCTTGGCGGTCCTTTCATTTGTTATACTTTTACCAATGACAAAACAACGTAATGATATCCGTTATTGGACGTATCATGACAGCAAAAAGCCTGTCTGCATTCTTATTCATGGCTTTACTGGCAGCCACGAAGGCTTTCAGTATATTATTCCCAATCTTAAAGACTTTCATGTCATCGTTCCCGACCTGCCAGGCTTCGGCGAAAGCGAACTTTCACTTGATTCATACACGATTGATGCGATCGCTAGAAAAGTAAATGCTTTCGTAAAAGCATTAAAACTAAAAGAACCTTATCTTGTTTCGCATTCTATGGGAGGCCTTGTAGCCGCCAGCATGCTGGCGCAAAACCCCGAGCTATTTCATCAAAAAACGGTGTTCATTAGCCCGGTCGCCACGAAAGTACACAGATTGGATTCACGTGCGCTTGGAGCGTTCCTAGGCCGCCTGCAGTACTATGTTGGCAAGTCGGTACCGAAAGCAGGACCAAAGCTGGTTAAAAGCCGGCTAATTAGCCGTATTGCAACGTCGCTCATTCTAACCACGAACGAACGCGCCATGAAAAAGACCATCAATGGCCACCATTTTAAGAATTTGGACTATATTTCGAGTATCGATTTTTACCACCAATTGCATGTCGACATTAACAAAAAAGGTGCGATTGATTACGCCGACGAACTGAACAAAAAGTTCAAACCGCTCATTATAACCGGCGATAAAGACAACGTCACGCCGCTTGCGACCGAAATAAAGCTGGCAAATGCCTTGAACGCCGATTTACACGTACTAAACGGCGTAGGTCACTTGCTACACTACGAGCGACCTACAGAAGTCGCTGCGGCATTAAATGCGTTTTTGTCGCAATAACCTGCTTATAGATTTCTTCGAACTGGTCAAGGGTGTGGTTCATATCGTGCGTCGCGGCAATTTTTTGGCTCTCTAAACCGAACTTGGTTCGTAGTTCATCGTCTTCGACCAGCTTCAGTAGCGCGTCGGCGATCCCAGCGTCGTCGTCTTTTTCGCACAAGTATCCGTTGCGGTCGGTTTGACACAACTCGTACAGGGCTCCAGCATTTACGGCAACTACCGGCTTACCCGACGACATTGCTTCAAGAGCCGCAATACATTGCAGTTCCGCCGGGCTTGGCATAGCAAAAATGTCGCCAACCTTATGCAGCTCAACGATTTCGTCATCCGTCACGCGGCCGGTAAACGTCACATGTTCATGGATTCCAAGTTCGTACACATGGTTTTCTAGGCGCTCGGCATCTGTTCCACCGCCGACAATCAGTAGGTGAACCGGCTTTGATGTTCGCTTAAGCACCGAGTTAAACGCGTCGATAAGGACATGAATGTGCTTTTCGCTATCTAACCGGCCAACGTAATCAATTACCAAACGGTCTTTAGGAATCGAAAATTTCTTGTACATGGCATCACTTGGTGCAGTCGGCTGGAACCGGCTCAGGTCAATGCCGTTCGATACCGGTTTTATTGGTACGTCCGGCAAATCCTTTCGGCCGTTCGTAAGCATATCAATTGCCGCCTGTGTTGGCATTGTCACAAAGTCGGCTTTTTTGTGGAACCGCGCGCCGTATTCGGTAATAAGGTAACTAAGCTGCTTTGAAACCGGCGCGAGCATGCGGATGTTATCGAGCAGGTTTTCAGGAATAGCGTGGTTAGTTGTTACAACCGGAATGTTGTAGCGCTGGGCATACCGCATGGTCGCCTGGCCAATACCGAGTAGCATTTGAATATGCACCACATCTGGCTCAAACTCTTCAATAATCTTTTTAACTTCGCGCTGCGGTGCTACCGAAATACGGAAGTTCTGATACAAAGGGAAGGGGACGGACATGGTGCGGCGAATCAGGTAGTTGCCATCGGTTTCTTCGCCGCCACGGCCGGAGCGGCGCTGGCTCGGAGCAATTACTAAGACCTCATGTCCACGGTCAGCCAGCCCCTTTGCCAAGTTACGGCTAAAGACGGCAACACCGTTGATGGTCGGCCAATGAAGGTCGGCCGCGATGAGGATTTTCATATTGTCTTATTGTACCATGGCAAACCGTGAGTACTTTCATCTCGATGGGCTGCAAAATCCGAGGCATACCCGAGGATTTTGGCCGAGCGCTCGAAGTAAATGCCTGTGGCATTTACGAGAAAAGCGTACCGTCAAGATGAAAGTACTCACGGTTCACGATATACTACCATCACATGAAATTGTTTTTCGATGCCCGTTATATCCGTACCGACTTTCCAGATGGTGTCAGCCGGTATTCAAGTGAACTGGCGGAAGCGCTCGTTAAACAGCACCCGGTCACGTTCATCGTTTCCAGCGACGCGCAGGCGACCAAACTACCTGCCGGCAGCAAAACGGTCAAAATACACAAGATCGACTCGTGGATGGAACCCTTTACGTCGCTAAAGCTTAATAAGTTCAAGCCAGATGTCGTGTTCACTCCCATGCAGACAATGGGAAGTCTTGGCCGCCGCTTTAAACTTATTCTGACGCTGCACGACATGATTTATTACGTTCACCGCGTACCGCCACCGACCGCCAAAGGCTTGGTGCGACCACTGTGGCGTTTATTCCATATGGCATACTGGCCACAACGTCTGGTACTAAACCGAGCCGATGCTGTCGCCACCGTATCGCAAACCGCTCGTGCCGAAATAGTACAGGCGAAACTTACAAAACGTCCACTCATTGTCGTTTCAAACGCCGCGCGCGATTTGACGCCGCTCCTTACAGTGCCGGTTAAGCAGTTCGACACACCGCCGAAAAATCTCGTCTTCATGGGTACGCTGCTGCCATACAAGAACGCAGAGACCCTAATTAAGATGATGGAATTCTTGCCCGGCCGGACACTCCATCTTTGCAGCAAGGTATCGCCAACTAGAAAGGCAGAACTTAGCGCTTTGATTCCAGAAGGAGCGGAAGTCGTGTTCCATAACGGTGTAAGCGACGAAAAGTACGCGGCTCTTCTTGCGGACGACGCGATTATGGTCAGCGCGAGCCTGGCCGAGGGTTATGGGTTGCCGCTCGCCGAAGCCTTACAGCTTGAAGTACCTGCCGTCGTTAGTGACCGTCCGTACTTTCGTGAGATCGCAGGTGACAACGGCGCAGTGTATGCCGACCCAAACGATGCCGAAAATTTTGCCAGGGCAATTCAATCGCTCAATGACCTTAGCGTCAGGCAGCGCATAATTACAAATGGCAAAAAAGCGGTTGAACGGTTCAGCTGGGACGAGTCGGCCGCCGTTCTACTTGAAGAAGCGCATAAACTGACTGCCCGTTGACATGCTAAAGCCCCGGGTGTTTCACCGGGGCCATAGCACCTCTTCATCTTCAGCGTTTGATCACGCGGTTGAGTGCGCGCGTGAACGCCGAGTTCCAAACTTCCGGGTCGGCGTCGTAGGCGACGTGCTTGGAATTCACCTGCACGACGTCGAGGTCGCTCGCGACCCACGCTCTGGCTGCCGACGGCGAGACGAGCTCGTCGTTCAATGCCTGAACGTAGACGATCTTGTCGAACTCGTTCAGGAGGCTGCCGGGCGGGTTCTCGCGCGATCGCACGTAGTTCACCTGATCGATGTAGTACGTCATGGCGAACGTGCGGGGCTGCTCTCCGGTGATCGACCGGGTGAAGTACTTCCCCCAGGTCACGTTCGTAAGCGGACCAAGGCGGAACGCTGCGGCCAACACCGACACGGCCTTGAGGGGCTGCTTGATGCTTGAGACACCTCCGGACGGAGTACATACGGGAATCAGGTCGTACTCGACATTAGCCCGCTTGCGCTTCGAAATTCGGGACATCACGTCAAGTGCACTGTCTGCGCCAAGCGACGAGCCGATGAAGACAACCTGCTTGTGGTCATCCGTCTGCAGCATCTTGGCCACTGTGTCAGCCAACTGCTCGTGCTCGAACCGGTCACCGGTTGGGTTGACCAGCCAGACGTCACCGAAGTCACGCCATGTCTCGGTCTGCTGCCTCGCAGACCATTCGCCATCTGCCACAAGTCCTGGCAGGTAGACGATCAGTGTGTCATGGTTCCGCTTGCCCTCCAGCTTGGTCACCGTGACGTCGCCCTGAAGCAACACCCGGAAACAGCCATCGAACAACGTCACCACGATGACCATCAGGACGGCGTATGCCGCCCATTGCCACCAGTGCATTAGGACTCCTTAGCAGGATTGGATTGGAAACGAAAGGTGCTATCTTTATATTATAACAAAAAGTTGTGTATTTGTCAATTATTCACACTCTGTGCAACAAGTGCTATAACGGGCTGGCTCATCTGGTGTTTTGTCTGCTTTTCGCTTGTATCTATAGTTGCCATAAATCGTCCGTTACCTACATCAACAGCCGGTATGTCTGGCAAGCTGAACCTAGGAGCACCGACAGGGACAACGATCGGCTGCACGGCGCGTTCACGGTCGGCCTTGTTGCGCGCCTTAATCTGCTCGACAAGTTCGTCGACAGCCGCTGCCTGACCACGATTTAATTCTTCGAAGCGGCGGTTCGCGAAGCCGAGCGTACGCATGGCACCCACCAGCGGGTCGCACACAAAGTAAAGACCCATCACGAAGTCACACAGTCCTTCACGCTCTAACATCTGGCCGGTTTCTTCGAGTGCGCGTCCATCAAGAAGAACGACATCAAAGCCTTCTACGCGCGCATCACGCAGCCATTTTTTAAGCAGCTCATCTTTGAACGCTTGGCTAAGTGGCCTGGCGCCAATTTTGGCGCTGTCGGCACCAACCTGGTTAGTGTAGAGCAGCGCGTCGCGCTCGGACTTAGACATATGATAGACCTCTTTGACGAACCGAACGCTAGCCTCGGCATTGGCGTCGTCACCCAAAAAAGCGTCTATCGCTGCCGGGTCATCAAGATTCACTCCGGCACGCGCCGCCGCAACGACTAAGCACCGAAATACCTGACCGGCGTCGATAAGCATAACGTGGTGGCCGTAAGTGTCGCGCAAAGCATCTTTAGTCGCTTGAACGATAGTACCCTTGCCGCTACGGGCTTCGCCGTCGAACGTAATAAGTTTTGGCACCGGGTTTGTCATAGACATTCCAACCGACTATAACAGAGCTCCGGCATAACTTCAAAAATGACAAAGCCGCCGTTCCTCCCGAAGGAGTACTTGGCGGCTCGTGCCGGTTCAGGACCGGCTGTAGTCAACCTCGCGTCTGCTCGTGATCCGGTCGCGCTTGAACCACAAAAGTGGAAGAGCAGCGACGACGTAGACAATCACCAGGATCGACCATGCGTCTGTCGCTAGAACCGTCATAGCCACCAACATGGCCGCTAGTTCGGCACCGTAGACGAACCCGTGCGCGACGTCGATCTTCTCGGCGACCTTCGGCTTGCCTGCACTCTTGTACGCCTCGACCGACCGCACAAAGGCGACCGACACCAAAGCAACGGCCACGACCAGCAGACTGGCCAGCTCGACCGACAGTTGACTGAAGGTCAACCCGAGCAGTCCAGCAGTGCTGAGCGCCAGATCTGCCGCGTTGTCGAAGGCGTGCGGGTCCTTGCGCCAGGGCAGACGGGCGTTGTCAGCTGGGGAATGTGGCCACCGGCGAGCGGCCGGACCATCGAACGCATCACTTAGGATGCCAACGATGAACGCCACCAATGCCAGAACCCACAGGCCCTGCCATGAGGCGTACCCGACCACTCCTGCGCCGACAAAGCGCAGAGCAGTCAACAGATCAGCGATGTACTTCATACTTCGGCTCCTTGGGGAGTAGTGATGACTATCTATTTATTATAGTAATAAAATACATTTTTGTCAATAGCTTATATCTGTTACAATGAAGTGGTTATGGCCAAGAAACAGTCCAAATCAAAAGCTTCGGGTCCGATTGTTAACCGTCGGGCTAGGTTCGATTATGAACTGGGCGACGAAATTGTCGCCGGCCTTAGTCTTACCGGCCAAGAAACCCGCGCCGCCCGCGACGGCCACGTGCAGCTCAAAGGTTCGTTCGTAAGCCTTAAAGATAATGAGCTGTGGCTCAACAACGCCAGCTTTAGCCTCAAACTGAACGAAAAGGAGAATGCAAATGCCAGAAGCGTCGACACCAGCCCGAAAAAGCTCCTGGCGCACCGCAAACAGATCGACGCCTTCGCTGAGAAAAAGCAGCAAGGAATGACTATCGTGCCCACTAAGTTACTTACGACTGGTCGGCACATTAAGCTTGTCATTGCCTTGGGTAAGGGTAAGAAGCGCTACGACAAGCGCGAAACAATGAAGCGCCGCGACCAAGAACGTGAAGCACAGCGCAGCATGTCGCAGCGATAACATTGCTATTGACAATACCGCCTCAATGTCCTATAATGACATTATGGTAACCGAAAGGTTACTAGGCTGAGAAGGACATCCAGTGTTCCCTCGGGCTACCGAAACAGCTGTGCCCAAGCCGTAAGCGCCTATAACGCTTCGGGATAAGCATTCGCACACTAAGGCGAACGTTTGTACCGATACGTTATAAGGCGCTTTTCTTGTAGCAATATAGAAGCTAAAGAACCCTCGTAACCGTAGTTTTGGTACGACACATTACAAATCAGAAAGAAGCTACTGATGTAGCCTTCTTCTCTGCACCCCAGCTCATGCCGGTTGAGCATTCTTAAAGATTGCTCCTGGCACGCACATTGACAAGCTAGATGTAAGTCTTCCTGAGTCGCACAATGCCTTCGAATGTCGAACGTATCGTGCGATTCGGGAAGCACAGTACCGAACGTAGAAGGAGGGAACGTCATGTCGTTCCGTCAGACCGCTCGTGACGGTGCCGCCATTGGTGGTGCCTGGCTGTTCGGGATCGCGCTGGTCCTCATCGCCGTTCTCATTGGCGTACTCACATGGGCGAACATCGCCCCGTGGGCCACCGAGAAGCAGCGCGAGATCAACCACGAGTCCCAGCAGTACCAGGACGCCCAGATCGACCAGGCGCGCAACCTGCTCGACGGGATCATCATCGCCGGCGACCCGGACCAGAAGGACCTGCTCATCCGACGTTTCTGCAGCACGCTCGAGAACATCGACGAGCTGCCGAAAGACCTCGCGGCTGGCAGCGGCAAGTACTGCTGACCGCCCATTCCACCACTCAACCTCAGAAAAGGAAAGAGAATCAGATGAACCTGCTCAAGAAGTTCAAGGCCATCCCCGTCATCGTCGTCACGCTCGCTCTCGCCATCATGCTCACCGCATGCGAGGACAGCGGGACATCCAACGACAAGAAGACGACGAACAAGCAGCTCGAGCAGTACCAGAAGGTCCAGCCGATTCCGTTCTTCGACTGGAGCCAGTACCGGGAGACGCTCATCAGCATCCAGGAGGCCCAGGCCAAGGGAACTGCAACGACGTCGTTCTTCTTCAACCAGGGTGTCGAGCGGCCGATTAAGGTTTGCTCGTCGATCGGCTACCCCGTGCCCACAACGGCACAGCTGACCAGCCCCGACCAGCAGGTGGACAACCACGAAGCCGTCATCAGCCAGATGGAGCCCACCGGTGTCTACACCGGCGAGTCCAGTGGCACCTACGTGGTCTGTGTGGTGGGCGGCAAGGCGGTCCCGACCTACTGGGAGGGCTACGTCCAGACCGAGGGGGGTCCGGCCCGGTGGGATGACGATCAGCGCATGATCGTTAACACCGGCGACGCAACCATCACCGTCGACACCAAGTGACCATGGTACGGGCGCGGTTCGAATGAGCCGCGCCCGTACCGGGCAACTCATCTAGCTTGTCTACTCAACGACTTGCTCGAAATATCGAGCACATCGCAGAGTAGAAAATAATCATTGAACTGCCGTTCGTACCCACGTTCGTGGGTACGAACGGCTTCGTCCGATTCGACCTTAGTCGAAGGATCTGTCAGCGCTGCGGCCCTTGATGCGTGCCCCTGCACGCTTGCCGCTGTGCTGACTGAAGCCACTCTTACTCATGACTTCCCAGTACAGCTCCTTGGCCTTACTCAGCCTGTCACGCTGCCGACGGATGATCAGCTGGCGACCGGACTCGTCGTCGAGCCTGAAAGTGAGCGGCGTCTTGCGAAGCTTGGTGACAGTCAAACCATCCGGGAAGTCGTACTTCACCGAACCTGACTCCAGTGTCTGCTTGAGCTGCAGATTCTGCTCTCCGTCCTTTCCGAAAACGTAGACCGTCGTGGGACCGAGCGTCTCTTGCGGCTTGCGGTGCCGCGTACTTGGTACTCCTTCCAGCTTGTCGAACTGCGCGTACAACTCGTCGTGGTGGTCGCAGTCGATCAACCGACGGTTGAGGTTGGCTGCAACACCAATATCGAGCCTCCTGTACACACCGTCGGCGATGGCGCTCGGGTCGAACTTATCTGACATGTGCATCCTTCAAGTAGGGCGTACGGACACTTTTTATTATAGAGATTTTGTTGACATTTTTCAATGTTTATGTCGGTGCATACAGTTTAGGTTCACGCTTTTGATGGGCTATACTTAGAGTTATGAAATTGTATTCTTGGAACGTCAACGGAATCCGTGCCGTATTAAATAAGGGGGCTTTGCAAAAGTTCATTGAGGAGCATGACCCTGACATTTTGTGCCTGCAGGAGACTAAAGCGCAGCGCGACCAGTTCGTCATCGACTTTCCGCAATATGAAGAGCACTTCTTTTCAGCCGTTAAAAAGGGGTACTCGGGCACGGCGATCTTTTCTAAAATGCCGGCAATTCGCTACGAAGACGGCTTTCCGCAGGACATTATTGACGAGTACAAAGTTACCGGCGACACCTATGGCGACCCGAACGCCGAAGGGCGGGTACTTGCTGCCGAGTTCGACGAATTTTGGGTCGTCACCGTCTATACGCCTAACTCAAAGGGCGACCTAAGCAGACTTTCGCTCCGCTACGACGTATGGGACCGCGCGTTTTTGGCATATGTTCGACAGCTCGAAAAAACCAAGCCGGTTTTGTTCTGCGGCGACCTAAACGTCGCACACGAAGAAATAGATTTAGCGCGTCCGGCCGATAACGTTGGCAAGCACGGCTTTACGAACGAAGAGCGCGAACGGTTCGGAGACTTCTTAAAAGCTGGTTACGTTGATACGTTCCGTAGTTTATATCCACACAAAAAAGACGCCTACAGCTGGTGGACTGCCTGGGGCGGCGCCCGCGAGCGTAATGTTGGCTGGCGCATAGACTACTGGCTTGCTTCAGCAGGCATTGCGCATCGAGTCAAATCTGCCGCTATTCACCCCGACGTCATGGGGTCCGACCATTGCCCAGTCAGTATTGAGATTGAGTAAAGACATGGATAGTCTGTCCGAGAAGACGCTTGTCATGATTGTGGGCCCAACCGCAGTTGGCAAGTCGAGCCTTATGAACGAAGTCGTAACATTAGATGCGGATTTTGCCCGCGTGAGTGGCTTTACGACCCGTGAGCCGCGGTCGAACGACGAACCCGGACTTTACCGTTACCTGACCAATGCGGCGGCGCGCCAGCTTATCGAGCACGGCGAGGTAGTGCAGTTCGCTATTCACCCGACAACCGGCGATATGTATGGCACCCAGCCCCAAGACTACCCCCGCCAGTTTAACTTGCTCGACACATTGTCGACGGTCGTCGCTGGTATGCAGGCGCTACCGTTCAAGAACACGGTGACTATTAGTCTCACCACCGATTCAAGTGCCTGGAGGAACTGGCTATTAACGCGCTACCCAGAAGCAGGTGAAGAGCGGACAAAACGCCTCCAAGAAGCAGTCCAGTCAATAGAATGGTCACTCGCGCAAACGTCCCAGCACTTCTGGCTCGTCAACCATCCTAATGATTTGCATAAGACGGCTAGCGAGCTTATTGCGGTTGTCCGAGGCCAATCCGAGCCGTCCAACCCGCCGGCAGAAGCCGCAGAGTTGCTTTCAACCGCAAAATCTCTGTTATGATACGAATATCATTAAACGAGGTATCTTATGGCAAAAACACACCCGAAAGCCCCAGTAGGGCCGTATGAAAACAACCCGTTCTATATTGGCCTGAATGGCCTTAAATTGCTCTTTGCGAATGCCCAATCCGTAGCAATATATGCCATCGTACTGTGTTCACTGGCATTTGTCGCTAACACAGTGTCAAGCATCGCCGATGTCGTTGACACTCGAAGCCAGGCCCAAATCGAACGTCAGGACCAGCAGGCATTGAATGACTTCTTTTCGCAGGATCCAGGGCGAATCGCCGTTGCTGGTATCATGATCGCCTCAATCTTGTTCATTGTCGTACTTGTCACGTTAGTGCTAAACGGGATCCTTGAATACACCGGCGCCAGGCTTGCCCTCGGCGAAAAAGTCGGCTTAAAGCAGGCATTTAAAGAAGTCATGAAAGACCTTGCCGGTTACCTATGGGTAAATATCGTCGTCATGGTCAAGATTGTGTTGTGGTCACTGCTTCTCATCGTGCCAGGAATCATTATGTCCGTGCGGTACAAACTTGCAGGTACCGTGTTCTTCGCCGAAGGCAAGCGCGGTAATGCCGCCGTCAAACGGAGTGCTGAACTGACTAAGGGCGCGTGGTTCACTACGCTTGCTGGGTATAGCCTATGGAACCTGATGACATTTGGTATGATCCCTCAGCTACTCGCACCCGGGTCGTCTGCAGTCCTCTACCGCCAACTTCGCGACGTCACCGACGCCGGACAGCAAAAACCGGCCGCGCATTGGTTGAGCTGGTTAACGTTCTTCGTACCAATCGCTCTGGCACTTATACTTTTGTCACTGTTTGTGCTGCTATTTGTCGCCATAGCCGCCACGTATAGCCTATGACGAAACGCCCGTTCGCAGCATTCGATATTGATGGCACTATTTTTCGGTGGCAGCTGTACCACGAACTATTCGATGCATTCGTCGAAGAAGGGCTCGTAGCGCCAGCTGCGGCGAAATCCGTACTTGAAGCCCGTGAGGCTTGGCGTGAACGGCGGGCGGACTATGAGTCCTACGAAATGACGTTAGTCCGCGCCATGACGGCATCGATCGTTGGGGTTGAAGTCGATCGGTTTAACAACATTGCCGACAGCATTCTAAAAGCCAAAGGCCATCACATATACAGATACACTTTGGATCTATTAAAAGACCTGAAGTCCAAAGGGTATGCCATTGTCGCCATTAGTGGCTCGTACCAGCAGTTAGTCGACCGGTTCGCTAGTCTTCACGACATAGATATTGCGGTTGGCCGGGAACATGTAATTGAAAATGGACGTCTAACCGAACAGTCGAGTGAGATTTTTGGACGAAAAGATGAAGTACTGCGAGACATTGCCAGTAGGTATGATTTGGAATGGAGCGGATCATACGCAATTGGGGATTCCGGTGGGGACATTAAAATGCTCGAGATTGTCGATAACCCGATTGCTTTTAATCCCGACGAACGCCTTAAAGCAAAGGCGCTAGAGGAAGGGTGGACCATCGTCATCGAACGAAAGAGTATCGCTTATACGTTAAAACGAGGCACAGATGGAACATACGTACTGGCATAAGCAACTACCAGGCAAACCGTTATACCCGGACATAGAATGGAGCAAGCCCGAACGGCGTGATTTAGCGGGTAAGTTGCTCATTATTGGCGGCAACAAACTCGGATTTTCGGCCGTTGCTGAAAGCTACGAAACGTCGCTAAAAACAGGGGTCGGGCAGGTGAAGGTCCTGCTGCCAGATTGCCTTAAAAAGTCCGTGCCACCGACACTACTCGACATACTGTTCGCCGCCTGCACCCCGAGCGGCGGCCTGTCCAAAGACGCCTTGCCTGAACTGCGTGCCGCCAGCGACTGGGCCGACGCAGTTCTGCTAGTCGGTGACGCCGGGCGAAACGCAGAAACGGTGCTTGCCTATGAAGACTTTATTCGCGGTTATTCCGGACCACTTACCGTCACGCGTGACGCCATTGACCTCGTTAAAAACGACCCGGCACTGCTCGTCGAACGACCAAATACGCTACATGTCGCTAGCTTCGCGCAGACGCAAAAGCTATTCAGTGGCGTGTACTACCCAAAAATCCTGACTTTTGGCATGCAGCTTATGCAGCTCGTCGAAGCGCTACATAAGTTCACCATAACGTACCCATGCAGCATCTTAACGCTCCATCAAGACACGCTTATCGTCGCTCACGGCGGCGAAGTCGTCACCCAGCCATGGCAAGAACCAATGGCCATTTGGCGTGGTACCGTCGCTACGAACGCCGCCTCGTACTGGCTATGGAACAGAGCGCATCCGCTGGAAGCGGTTACTACCAGCATTGCGAATTGATTAATACAGAGGTAGAATTGACAATAATTCTATAATAATGTATAATAGATTATTGTCACCGTTGCGGAAATGTAAGTACGCGACCACGAGCACTTAAGGAGAATCATGACCGGCAAACTGCTGGACGTGAGCACCATGCCGTTCGAGCGGGTGCACACCTGCGAGGACAAGACCGAGATCGACCTGCGCGAGTTCTTGGACCTGCACTACGACGTCGTCCAGGCTCTGGCCGGCAACGAGCTGGTACGGAACAACGACAGCTTCGGCTTCGCCATGGCGGCCCCGATGTGGGACGGCGACCTTGACGAGCTGCAGCAGCGCGGCAACTTCTGGGACACGCCGGACGAGTTCGTCTGGTTCGTTGGCGGCTGGGGAGACAACCGAGACCGCTACATCGCGAACGCCGTTCGCAAGATGCGAGCGCTGTTCCGGCCGCACAAGATGTCGGAGGCGTGGGACCCATACCTCTGTGAGAGCACTCTTGAGATGCGGTTCGACCTTCCCGGCGCCTTTCGCGACAAGGTCGAGCAGCAGAACCCGGACGGCACGTTCCCGTGGGGAGACTTCCCGTGGGGCGGCGGCGTCATGGTCCGCATGGGCCCGCTGACGCTCGCCGGCGCGGTCAGCTGCCTCAGCGAGATCGAGGACGACATGGTCGCTCGGCTCATCCTGGGCGGCATCGGCCAGCGCATCGTGAACGGCAACAAGCTGCTCAAGGACTGATCTTCATGCTCTGACGAGCCCTCTTCCACCGTTCCTACAAAAAGGAAACGCCCTGGAAGGGGGCGTTTTCAATTGAAAATCCTTAAATGGTACCGCGAGCCGGACTTGAACCGGCACGTCCTAATGGACATCAGATTTTGAGTCTAACGTGTCTACCAATTCCACCATCGCGGCATACTCAAATTACATCTGATATTGTACAATGAACCCAAGTGGGAATCTATAGCAATGCGTCCTGAAGATCGACAAATCCAAAGCGGTGACCCCCGAGGGAGCGTCCAACCGCCAAAGCGCGACAATTCGGCCGCCCAGTCGGCCGCTGCCGATATAGCTCGCACGCAGTTAGATTCCATCTATTCAGGTCAGCCCGCGACCGCAGCAACAACCCCGGAAGGGCAAGCGCTTCCGACCACGTACCGCCGCACCCACGACGCAGCCACCTCTGCCAACCAAAAGGAATGGCAAGACTACCATTCGGCGTGGCAAGAGTATTACCAGAAATACTACGAACAATACTATGTTGGAGCGGTTAATCAGGTTCATCACGCCTACACTCAGCATGCCGCCACGCTAAAAGACCAGTCCACCGCGGCTCCCGAAGCAGGGAATGACAGCTTGAGTAAAGAAGAGGCCATGGATGACCTGCGCGTGCAACTGCTTGGCAGGGTCAAGACAGCAAGTAAGCGCGTTCGCAAAAGCCGGCATTTCATCCCAATTACGGCAGCATTGGTCGTTTTGCTCTTATTCTCATTCCTCCAGTACAACCGGGCCATTATCGCGAACGTCAAAGCGTATGTCACTCCCGGCGAAATCGATCCGCAGAATATTGTTGTCGATCCTAATGCTAGCCTTCAGGTTAGCCAAGATCCACGACTAATCATTCCTAAAATCAACGTCAATGTACCCGTTAATTACAACACCACCCCAGATCAAGCGTCGCAACTTAAAGCAATGGAAAACGGCGTGGCCTACTTTGGCATACCTGGCGCAAATAGCAAGCCTGGCCAAGTGGGCAATACCGTTATTTCTGGCCACTCAAGCAATGATTTCATGGAAACCGGTGATTACAAGTTCGTTTTCGCGCTACTAGAGCGGTTAAAGCCCGGGGATATCTTTTACCTCCATTACAATGGCATACGTTACACCTACAACATTACAAAGACGCGTGTCGTTAAGCCAACCGATGTTAACGCCCTCGTATATCCGACCACCAAGCCCGAAGCTACATTAATTACTTGTACGCCGCTTGGAACGGCGTTGAACCGGCTGCTTGTCATAGGTGAGCAGGTAAGCCCCGACCCAACATCAGCCACGGCCGCTCCTACGAGCAGCGGGTCCGACAAGGGCATCGTTCTGCCAAGTAACTCACCAACGTTATTCGAAAAGATATTTGGCGGGTAGGCTATTCAAGAATCATTAGGCTGCGCTGAATGGCGTAGCCTTTTTCGGTTGCGCCAATAGTGTAGATGTATTTGCCATCATCGCTTTGGACGGCATCGAACGTCGTAGTGAGGTCCGTAATGTGGTGCGGGTTAGCACCGTCGAATTCAAGTACTTCCAGCTGTTTGCCGTCAGTTAAGTAGAAGTGGTATTTGTCGAGCCATCGTAGCTCGCGCGTGGCGGGAGTTTTGAAGGCGGTGATTGATTGTCGTTCTAACTCAATATCGTATGTCTGCAGGCCACTAGGGTACTGGGCTAGCACGAACCGACCGCTAGTACGAATAGACAGGTGGTCTGCTGGCGCAGGTAGGGCGCTTGTGAACACTCGGTTCATGCTGATTGAATCGTCGGATTGGCTTGAAGGCAGCTGCCGTAATTTATAAATATCGAGCTGGCTTCCGACCGTGATAACAAGATATGGGTCTGAAAAGTAGTCTGCTAGTGCCACCAAGGTCTTTTCGGTCGATGCGATGCGCTTTATAACCCTGACCTTGTCGCCGCCAAGCGAGATGTAGCCGACTGATTGGCTGCCATCTGGATCGGTACGTACGACGAGTACTGCGTCGTTCTTATACAGCGACATGTACGACACCGATGATGCCAGCACTCCCGACAGGGTATCGTTGGCGGTATTGACCGTGCGTAGTTCGCCTTTGGCGTTGCGGATAACCAATCGGTCGGACGAACGAGGGTCGAACATAACTTCGGCAATATCCGGCACATACTTGCGTGTCAGATTAACGGCCTCTTCGGAGTCGCGGCGGTCGACCAGCAGGCGCTCGGTCGTCGTGCCGTAGGTTATATCAACCAGCAAGCGGTCAGAGTCATTTGCCCATTTGGATAGGGTAATTGTTGACGCCTTGTCGGTCGGAAGCACAGCTGCCGGAAGCGTAATTCGAGTGAGCTTAGGGGTATCTCCCGTAATGTCAGCGAAGGTTATGACCGGCTTCGTCGCGTCTTCGATTAACGCGAACCGGTCGCCGTTTGGTGCCGACAGCGCGCCCGCGAGGGCGTCAAACCGTGTTAGCTGCTTAGTCGTAACACGGTTCGGCACCAACTGCGTGTAGTTAAGCCACAAAACCTCGCCCGACCGCACGTCGACGTTCTTCTTCCATGATTGGTAGCCTTTCCGGCTCATGGATACGTCGTAATTACCTGGATTGACGGTGATCTTAGATGGGGTAAGGTCGGTAAGCTTGGCTTTGCCAATAGTTACGTTAGCGTCGGTCGGACGCGACGCGAATTGAACTAACCCTCCCTGTTCAATCGTGCTCGTGTCGCGATTGAATCGGTAGCCGAGCATGACGAACACCAGGAATGTCACGAGCAAAAGAACCGCAATTGTCATAAACGAATAAATAGCGACGCGGCTTATAAGTTGCCGGCGTTTTGAGGGTGCTCTGTACATAGGGATATTATACATCGCTGCGCTTAGGTTACATTTAGTATTGCAACGTGCTTATGGCGGCGGTATGATAGGAACAACCAACAGGGTAGAAAAGGGAAAACAGGAACAGACATGAGTCAACCGAACGTTGTTTCGATAGGTGGAATCGATTACGACAGCCACACCGGCCTGCCACTAACGGCACAAAAGGAAGCGCAGCTCCACAAGGAAATGCGACGCGTACAGTCCGTTCACGCCAAAGGCGTACACCAAGCGCAGCAGCGCTCTGTGGCGCTTAACCGTCGGTTCGTCAAAAAAGCTACGGTTGCCAAAAAGTCTGTCGCCCCAACTGCAGTTAGTATGGATGTCCGACGTCCTGTCAGCCGCAGTCCCCATATTTCAAAGTTCGCCCGTGACCCACAAATGAAAGTCGCGAATAAGACCGTTTCGACCGACATTGCACCGGTTCGTCACCCGGTCGCCGCGAAGGCACACGCCGTTTCAGCGGCAAAGCATACTGCCAAAGCACCAACCTCGCACCCAACCAGCCGCGATATCAAGCACGCCGAACTAGGCAAGGCACTAGCGAACGCCAGTACGCCTTCTCACCCGACCAAGCAGCCTCGTCGCCGAGCATTCCATGTCGCTGCCGCCAGCCTTGGGCTACTACTGATTACGGGTTACTTTACGTATTTGAACATGCCAAACTTATCCGTTCGCGTCGCTGCCGCTCAAGCTGGCATTGACGCAACGTACCCTGAATACCGTCCAGTTGGCTACCGCTTGGACGGTCCAGTCGCCTACCAAAGTGGTGAAGTCAGCATGCGATTCACTTCTAATTCGGCACCGATTGCATTTTCATTGAACCAATCAAAGAGCAGCTGGGACTCTGCCGCACTACTTGAAAAATACGTTAACCCTCGCTCGAAGGGCAACTACGCTACCTATAGCGACGCCGGACTTACTATTTACACCTACGGTACCGACGCTGCATGGGTTAACGGCGGTATTTTGTACACCGTCGAAGGCAATGCGCTACTTAGCAACGAACAAATCCGTCGCCTCGCTACAAGCATGTAGTATTGCGCGGTCCTCCGGACGTCTATCTCTGTTATAATCGGGGTAATGACCAACATTAGAACTCGATTCGCTCCTAGCCCGACTGGCTTTATGCATGTCGGTAATCTTAGAACTGGATTATTTGCATACCTGACTGCCAAAAATGGGGACGGAGCATTCATATTACGGCTTGAAGACACCGACAAAAACCGTGAGGTTGAAGGCTCGGCTGACCACATTAAAGAGTGTCTTAAGCTACTTGGCATCACTTGGGACGAAGGCCTGGATGTCGGCGGTCCATACGCGCCGTACCAACAAAGCGAGCGGCTTGATATTTATAAAGCCTGGGCGCAAAAACTAATCGATGCTGGTCGCGCCTACGCCGACCCGTATACACCCGAGGAAGTACAGGCTTTCCGCGAGCAAGCCCAAAAAGAAAAGCGGGCATTTTTGTACCGCAACCACCGGCCAGAAAACCCACCGGCTTGGGACGGCACGCAGCCACTTCGGTTCAAGTCAGACCCGAAAGCCTATGAGTGGCACGATGAAGTCATGGGTGACCTACACTCAGGCCCAGAAGTCGTTGATGATTTTATTCTGATCAAAAGCGACGGCTACCCAACCTATAACTTTGCCCATATTGTGGACGATGCTGAAATGAAGGTGAGCCACGTTATTCGCGGCCAAGAATTTCTTAGCTCGCAGCCGAACTACATGAATCTCTACGAAGCGCTAGGCTTAACCCCGCCGATTTTCGCCACCATGCCACACATCTTGAATGAGCAGGGCAACAAGAAACTTGGCAAGCGCGACGGCGCAAAAGACGTGCTAGATTATGTACGCGAAGGGTACTTGCCGGAAACACTACTGAGCTTTATTGCGACACTCGGCTGGAATGATGGCACGGAACAAGAAGTATTTACTATGAACGAGCTGGTTGAGAAATTCAGTCTGAAACGCGTGCAACGAAGTGGCGCCCGGTTCGACGAAAAACGTCTGCTGTGGATGAACGGACAGTTCATACGTGAACTATCGTTGGAAGATTTGGAGCAGCGGGTAGCTGACTTTTGGCCGGCCAGCGCCGCGAACGTCGACACCAACTACCGCCGCAAAGTACTTAGCCTGGCCCAGGACCGCTTGAAGACGCTGGCCGACTTGCCGCTCCTTACTTCGTACTTTTTCACTGAGCCAACTGCTGATATGTCGCTTATTACCGACAACAAGCAGCTCGCGAAACTCGGGACGAGCGAATGCGCCAATTTACTAAAAGTAGCGCATGAAGCATTGTCGGCAGTTAACGACTGGACCGCAGCGTCAGTACAGGATACTCTGAACAATCTGCTTGAAAAAACCGGTCAGAAACCAGGAACGCTCTTCAGCCTTATTCGAATCGCAACCACATGGGCGCCGTTCAGTCCACAATTAAACGATACCCTTGAACTTCTTGGTAAACAGCGCACCCTCGGCCGTCTAGCGAGTGCAGCCAACTACCTTAGTTAAGCATAAGCTTCATGCTATACTGAGGGCATTATGGGGCCCCGACAGTCACCTATAAAAAGGTTTTTCGTACGCCTTCTAGCTGGCGTTCGTTCGCATCCTGTGCGAACCTACCTTCTAGCCGGCTTCGGGTTAGTGCTCGCCGGTGGCCTGGTAACACTTATTTTCTTTTGGCAGCAACCAAAGGAGGTCGAGACCACCGCCAACAAGCCGAAGGCTGCCAAGGTTACTCCGAAGCCTAAGTACTATTCGCCGCTCACTGGAGAGCAGGTTGCGGATGAGAAAGCACGAATCAAGCCTGTTACGGCCATTATGCTTGAAAACAGCCCGGCAGCACGACCACAATCCGGGTTAAAAGACGCTGAAATCGTATACGAGGCCGTTGCTGAAGGCGGAATTACCCGGTTTCTCGCTTTGTACCAGCAGCGTCAACCAGACCTTATTGGGCCAGTCAGAAGTCTTCGTATGTATTACCTGAACTGGGCGACACCGTACGACGCCAGTATTGCGCATATCGGTGGCAGCTACAACGCGCTCAAGAAGGTTCGTGGTGGGGGCTACCGTGACATCGACCAATTCTTTAATAGCAAATACTACTGGCGGGCAACCGACCGGTACGCGCCGCATAATGTATATACCAGTTTTTCTAAGCTAAGCCAGTTGAACGCGCTCAAAGGGTACACGTCGTCCCAGCCAATTGGCTTCGAACGAGCAGACGATAAAAAGACCTCTACACAGGATGCAACCTCGATTAGCCTCAAGATCAGCGGGCCACTATATAACTCGACGTACCAATACGATCCCGCCACCAAACTGTATGCGCGCTCCGAAGGCGGTGCGCCGCACATCGACCGCGAAGCGGGCCAAATAACCGCTAAGGTAGTGATCGCACTGAGAGTCGACATGAGTAAAGTTATGGAAGACGGCTACCGTGAGAACATCACGACCACAGGTAGCGGTAACGTCGTTATTTTTCAGAACGGACAGGCGATAAGCGGAACTTGGTCAAAAATCAGCGACAGCGCTCAAATAACGTTCGCCGACGCCAACGGGCAACCGATCGCTCTGGCCCGGGGCACAACTTGGATTTCAGCGATTCCTAATAGCGGAGGAAATGTATCGTGGCAGTAAAAAGCAAAGCCGCCGAGTCAGAGCAATTACACTTGTTCTGGCCGCGTCACAGGCGCATGACGCTACTACGGGCCATGACCGTCCAATCGTTCATTATCGCGCTTGTCATTGGCGTGATTGTCGTTCTGTATCCCAACCCTCCAATCGGTGCTTGGATCGTCATTAGCATACTCACAGTCATGGCTCTGCTTGGCACATGGGTCGTCACTCTTATGGCCATGAGGCCGGTCAAAGACTTATCCAGCGCACTCGTTCACGTGTCCGGCGAATTAAGCGCGCAGGTTCCACCGAATCTTAACGACAGCTATTATGTCCACACGCGCCTCCGGCCGCTTTTGAAACTTGTGTACGACATGGCAACCAACCAGCCGGGATCGCCCGCTGAAGAAAATAACGAAGGAGCAGTCGTTACAAATGTCGATGTAGCCGGCCAATTAAACCATACGGCTACAGGACTTATCATGCTCGATGCGTCTGGCGAAATCGTGTTTGCCAACAAGAGCGCGCCGATTCTGATTGACGGCAACGGCAAAAAATCGATCGAACTTATCTTCGATGTCGACCCGAGCATTTCACAGTGGCTGGCCGAGCGGGACGAGCACGATATTCACGCCGAAAAAACCTGGCGGCGTATTGCCAACAAACTGACCGGCGAACCAGACAGGCGGCTGTTCGATGTTTACGTGTCATACGAAAAGGGAAGCGAGGCCGAAACAATCATTACGTTGTTCGATCGCACAAACGATTACCAACCCGAAGATGATGATTTGGACTTCATTGCGTTCGCGGCCCATGAGCTACGCGGCCCGATTACTGTTATTCGCGGCTATTTGGACACCTTAAATGACGAACTCGCCGACATCACAGATCCTGATCAGAAAGAACTGTTCCAGCGTCTCATTGTTAGTGCCAACCGGCTAAGTGGGTACGTAAATAACATTCTGAACGCCAGCCGATTTGACCGTCGACATCTCAAGGTGCACCTTGAAGAACAGACGGTGCAAAATATTTATGACACCATAGCAGATGACATGCAAATGAGGGCGACTGCGCAGCAGCGGCTACTTAGCGTATCGCTGCCTGACGGCCTGCCGACAGTTGCCGCAGATTTAAATAGCATGAGTGAAGTGCTAGCCAACTTGATCGACAATGCCATTAAGTATTCCAACGACGGTGGTTCAATCGAAGTTACTGCTGGTGTAAATGCAGACTTCGTTGAAGTCTCGGTCACCGACCACGGTATCGGCATGCCGGCTAATGTTATTTCGAACCTGTTCCATAAGTTCTACCGCTCGCACCGCTCGCGTGAAACCGTCGCGGGTACAGGAATCGGCCTTTATATTAGCAAAGCAATTGTCGAAAGCAACGGTGGCAAAATAAGTGTCCGCAGCGTCGAAGGCCACGGGTCAACATTTACATTCAGTCTACCTATATACTCAACCGTCGCCGATAAACTAAAGACTGGCGTTAACAATCAGGACTTCATTGAACGCTCGTCGAGTGGCTGGATTAAGAATCATGGGGCCTTCCGCGGGTAGGCGGGTATAATACGATTATGGCAATCAAATCGATACTCGTAATAGAAGATGACCGCTTTATCGGCGAAATGTATGTTCGCAGCTTAAAGAAGGCCGGCTACGATGTCGACTGGATGGTAGACGGTAACGATGGGCTGATTGCGGCTCGTAATAAACCGTACGACGTTATACTGCTGGATGTCATGTTGCCTGAACGTCGTGGCAGTGAAATACTTCAGATTCTCCGTGGCGGTGCCGAAGATCTTATTCCGGCCACCAAAGTTATCGTTCTAACCAACTTCGATCAGACCGAAGAGGCACGTCTGGCTATGGAACGTCACGCCGACGGTTACCTTATAAAAGCCGAGATTACTCCGAAAAAACTAATCTCTGTCATCCAAAAACTCGATCAGTAAGATTTGCTGTTTCCGCTTTCGCTTAAGTGCGCTACAATACGTATCAAGTTTTACGAGTCATAAAAGAAAAATCGTGAGCAGAATGTAACCTAGAGGGAAGTAGAGAAAGGGTTGGGCATTTACACCATGCTAAACTTCAAAACCAACAAGCAGCGACAGGTGGGCTTTACGCTTCTGGAAGTCCTGTTGGTCGTCGCGGTTATCGCGCTTCTGGCCGGAATCGTGATTGTCGCTATTAACCCAAACAAGAACTTGGTTGGCACACGCAATTCGCAGCGCTCAGCCGACGTCAACACAATCTTGAACGGCGTCTACCAACACTCAATTGACAACAAGGGTACTCTGCCGGCAGGTATTACCAACACTGCTACCGAAATTTGTGCAACCGGTGGCGGCTCATGTACTAGCCTAGTTAACCTATCAGCTATTACGACAAGCGGTAAATACCTTGTATCTATTCCTAAAGATCCACAGTGTCCAAGCGTATGTTCAACCGATGGCGTTGGTTACACCATTATGAAAGACGCCAATGGCCGTGTAACAGTGGCAGCTCCAGACGCTGAACAAAGCAAAACCATCTCGGTCACCAAATAAAACAAACCTTTCCGACTTTCTGACTCTACAGAATAATGCCAACAAAGCACCCGCCAAACATGCGGGTGCTTTTCTTTACGCATGCTAGACAACAGGGGTGGAAGTTGGTAGAGTAATGAAGTTGGTCCCGTCGTCTAACGGTTAGGACATCAGGTTCTCATCCTGGCAATCGGAGTTCGATTCTCCGCGGGATCACCACGTAAATGCCCCAGCCCGTCTGGGGTTTTTACGTGGTACTTTCAGTTGTAAAAGTCGAATCCGAACCGAATGCTATAACAAGAAATGGGTCAGAAAAGCTGCCTCTTAGCTTTTTTGACCGTGACGCATATATACCTTGGGATTCTTCATTTGCGGCTAATAAGATTATAGCCTCAATTTACGTAGAACATTAATCTTGGTGTTTTCAACTAACGGGATATAAGCATAAGTATTATAATACATTGTTGACATAGACGCAAAATAAGCGTATTTTACTAACAACACTAAAAGTTTCTTCTACAAATATTAAATTTACATAAGCTCACATGAATAGGGCAGTAAAGGAGAAGGTATGGGTAAACGCATCATTTCAGCACTCGTTGTAGTAGCTGCAATGGTGGGCGCGGTGGGACTACTACAAACTAACTCGGCAAATGCTACCGTTGTGGTAGCTGACAAGGTGGAAATTTGTCACCGAGATAACAATGTCAAAAAGCCATATGGCCCAAAAAAGATAGAGGTGAGCACCAGCGCCATCTTTACACAGGGTCATAATGGGCACAATGGACCGGTTGCTACATCAGAAGCAGTCGCTCAAGCTTTGAAAGATGACCATGACGACTGGGGTGACATCATCCCGCCGTTTAATTACAAAATCGGAAATAGTACTTTTAGCTACCCAGGCAAAAACTGGACAACTGCTGGTCAAGCAATCTGGAACAAGGGCTGCCAGTATGTCGTTGACCCCGAAGGTACTGCGGCTTACTCACTTAAATGCGAAGAGATTAGTCTTAGTGAACCAACCGGTGTTAAACCTGAAGGCGCTAGCTACCAATACTACATCGATGGCAATCCTGTCGGACTTGGTTCGCAGAGCGTAACCGCTGGTGGACATGTCATCACCCTGAAAGTAAACGGCACACTTGTTGACACTAAAGAAGTAGCAGTTGAAAAGTGTGAACGGCCACAAGGCAAATCCCACTACAAAACCTACTGTGAAGCTATTAAGCTGAAGAGTCCTTGGTACGTGAAGCCTAATAACGCTCAGTACCAGTACTACATCGACGGCTCGCCTGCATCACTAGGCATGAACGAAGTCAGCAAGGGTTGGCACGTCGTGGTACTTAAGGTAAATGGCAAGGTTGTTGACTTTGACTGGGTATACGTCAAGGAATGCAAGGAAGAACCGAAGCCAGCTGATGTTTCGGTAACATTGGTATGTGATCCTGTAACCAATAAGTTCACCTTTACTATCCGAAACGATGGTGAAGCAAGCGCTGAAGTAATGTTCAATGACGAAACCTTCACACTTGATGGTGGCAAAGAAGCTGTCCGAACCCTTGATGGTGGCGGTTCCCTAACTCTAAAGGTAGATGGCGATGTCTATGTCACCGAAGGTGGCGAGAAGTACGAGAACAAGGTATTCGTTTCTTGCCAAGGCCAAGGAAGTACTGGAACTCCAGTCACAGATGGTCAAGGTGCAGTTACCGGCGTAGTTTCACTGCCTAATACAGGCAGCGCTGCTGGCCAAATCGCTTCACTGATCGCCCTAATCGCTTCTGTCGGAACCGCTGTTGGTGGTTACGTCTTGCGAAACCGCGCTGCTTCAACGCTTTAATCTGAAAGGTTTACGTTGAAACGGTTGGGCAATATGACAGCAAGGATACCGCTCATTTTACGAGTGGTATCCTTGTATGTCGTGGTGGGTATACCTCTTTGGTACGCTTCGACGACTATTCAGCCGCCCAAAGTAGTAGTAGCTGACCACCCCACACAAACCCGTCAGATTACTCCCGAGGTTACCCGGTCAATTAAGACCGGTACACCAGTTAGCGTACTGGTACCGAACGTCGGTATTAATCTTCCGGTTATTAACGGAACATACGACTCAGCGAAAGATAGCTGGACACTGACCGACGACAAGGCACAGTTTGCCGCCATGACCGATCAGCCGAACGACCGTGCCGGCAATACGTTCATTTACGGCCACAATACCGACCCTGTGTTTGCCAAGCTCGCCGGACTTAAGGCTGGCGACATTGCCGAGGTGAAAACGGCCAACAATCTAACGTTCCGCTATGTATACAGTGGTGAGCAAATTGTACAGCCAAGCAATACCGACATTTTGAACGCCGAACCTGCCACACCGCGCCTGACCCTTATGACCTGCGAAGGGATATTCAGCCAGACCCGACGGGTCATGTTCTTCGACTTTAAGGAGGTTGTGTAATGTACGCTCCTTTTGTCGTGACCGTAACGGTACTTGTTGTTTTTATACTGCTACAAATGATTATCGATACACGGCGCAACCGGCGTTTCAAGGCAGTCAGCAAGCAGCTTCTTGAAATAGGGAAGCAGCAGTCGCTTACGACTATTAGCGTGGTCGTACGCGAAAAGAACGGCAAACAGCAAGTGTTGGACCTTCTCGATCATTTAGCGGCGTTTAACTACGCCAAGTTACAGATCGTCGTTGTGCCGCGCTCAAAAAAGGCGAATGAAAATCGCTACATAACCGATTACCGTGCTGCGCACCCGCAATTGGATGTCCGGATCGTCCGCTCAGCTGGCCGACGTGACGACGCCTCAATTGCCAAGCGGCACGCCCGTGGCGAGCTCGTACTGTGGCTTAACCCTACAGAACAGCTGGGTCCACGCTTCTTTGAACGAGCGTCGTATGAATTCGCGAATCCATCAATCGATAGGGTAAACGTTCCGTATCGCCACCAAGCAGCACGGTCGGTAGCCGATTTAGTCTCCGTTTGGTCAAGCGTACGAGGCGAAACGATTGACGCAATTTACGGAAAGAACACGCGTCCGCACAGGACAATATACCGGCGCAGCTCGTTCAACCGAGGTACGAAGCCCGAAAAGGTCGTAAAGGCCGGCACACCGATTGCTATCATACGGCCTCGTGGTTCGTCTGACCTGCGTAATATGCTGGTTGTTCTAGTCAACGTGCTCGTAACCGCGGCACTCGGCTACGCAGCAGTGTATTATTTGTCGACCCAGTGGTTCTTTACGGTACTGGCTGTGATGATAGCGTACCTGTTATCAAACCTATTCTGGCTTGCGTCGTCTAAGCGGTATACATGGCGCGAAGCAGGTGGACTTATTGTTGCTTTGCCGTTCGCCGTTCTCGGTGACTCCTTCGTTCGTATCAAGCGAAGTTAAAGTTCCAACATTTTATCCGATATTATTGTTGAATTATCAAGTCAAGGGGAGTATAAACAGTACATACGCTTAAGGACCGCCCCCGAGCAGGTGGTTCCCGGGTATCGTAGCCAACGATGCCTGCTAGGTGCGTACCGTAACAAACAGGGAAGAGGAGCTCATGACCGAGATGGTCCTGACCTACAACGATGTTCTCCGCGCAGTTCGCACATCCAGGTGTGTGACCACCAAGAAGCGCAACTCCGCCAAGACCCGCGTGGGCATCTACGGCGAGACCTTCCAGCACGCCGTCGCCCGTCTTGCCGCCAAGCTCGGCGCCAAGTTCCGGGTCGTCATGCAGCACGTCATCAACCTTCAGGCTCAGCACAAGCTCAGCTACGTCAACAAGCGGCTGGTTCCGACTGGCGACCACGACCGTTCGTACATCGACAAGCGGCTGCCGGTCATCCCGGCGGCCACCCACGAGGTCATCGACCTCATCACGCGGCCGGCTCCGGCAGACCGCGACGTCGACCCGGAGCTCACGCGCTGGCCCGAGTACCTCGATCAGCTGAACGTCCCCACGGGTGACCTGTTCCGGCAGGCCATCTGGGGGAGCGACATTGTCCCGGCCGACGGCCAGGACAACTGGCAGGCAAGGAGTCGTGAGGCCGTCATGGCCGACCACCCCACGAGCATGATCCGAGGCCTCCGCATCGCCTGATCTTCCCCAACAGTCGTGAACCGGGACCGACCACTACGGTCGGTCCCGGTTCACCGGAAATCTCGATATGTCAGCCCCACGGGGCTTTTTTGTTGCCCTTAGGCAGCCTTTGGAAGCATAGTTGGCTTGTGACCACCATAAATACGCTCTAAGTCTGCCTTTGTCAGGTTTCCGCCGTTCGCTTTGTAGGTCTGTATAGTGTCAGTCGTCCGTTTGCGCCTTCCGCTGTGGGCTAATGGGTGAAGCAGCGACGCATGCGTGCCACCGCGCACAAGTTTGACGTATACATTAGGGTGCTCTTCCCAGGCTTCGCGCACTTCATCAACGTTACTCATAGCATCGTGCCCGTATATAATATCGATTCCGGCCGCATCTTTCGGCACCCAGCCGATTGTCGTACCGCCTTCGCCACTAACAAGACTCCTCAGCGTACCAGTCAGCGTGCTGGCCATGAAGTTCGGGTTTAACGACGTCGTACCGCTTAGCACATGCAATTGTCCCTCTTTCGCTAAGCATGCCGAAACCGCTATGCCGCCGACGAGTGTCGTAAGCGCCCACGTTCCTACCTGAGGAAGGTCTTTCATGTCGAGCCGTGTAATGCCGCAACGCGCTTTGTTGTCGAATGTTACTATGTCGGCACCATATTCTGGCGCATATAAGTACTGACCAGGCGTCGTCATGCTATCACGAGAATCACCAATTGCTATTTGATGCTTAGAAAGCCCATACAGGTCAGAGACTGTGGCAAATAGGTATTGTTCAATCTGTGCCGTGCGGGCAAGAGAGGTCTGATACGCCTCATTGACCGTTTCGGGTACCCGAAGCCATTCCAACAGACCAGGAAGCTGCGTACCACTATGCGGTGAGCCTACTTGAAGCACCGCCTGGCTGTTATCGGCAAACAATTTATTAGCACGGTCTTCAGCGTAGCCCCCAATGGTCGTAAACCAAGCTGCGCCGCTTGTGATTGTAATGTCCGTATCTTCGCGATCACCGTCTGGTATGTATGCACGAACCAGGTGATCAACCCCATTCACATCGATCTGATGTAGTACCTTGCGGCCAATATGCCTACCTCGGCGGGTAACAAACTCTTCGGTCTCAAGCGGTTTCTTATAGTTATGGTTGGTGATTTCAAGGTCAAAAAAAGGCCTATCTTCTATAGACCCGTCTTCTTTTTCATACGCTACCATCGTTGCGCCGCCGCGTTCCCACAGTTCTTCTGCAGGTGGTAGTAGATGATCAAATACTTTTTCTGCTATTTCTTTCATGCCGTCTCTCAATCCGGTGTGTCTTCATCATACTCCCAAATACCTTAAAAACAATAGTGTTTTTATTGCTCCAACATGGCAAATTTGCCATAATGAAGCCAGATTACAAATAGGGGGCAAGGACTTATCCAACCGATCACGCTGACACGCTTCTGGCATCGCCGTATTACCGAGGCGACGATGTTCGTTTCGGCTGTCGTGGCGGCGCTGTACATACTGTCGCTCGTCATGCCCAAAGCCGACCTGGTAGTGTTATTTCCGGTCGGCGTTATAAGTGCCGTGGCGGCAGTAGTAACATTCGTCGTCTCACTGGTTCTATACCTTAAACCGCCACAGAACGCGATTGGCACATCGACGTTTATTGTTTATGCACTGCTCGTCCTTACAATTGCATCGGTCGTCTTTTTTACCGGCGAATCAAATTCGCCGTTCATTGGGTTGTGGATTGCCGTTGGGGTATTCGCAGGTGTGTTTGGCTGGAAGGGCTTCGCGCTCATTCTACTACTTATTGCTGGGTACGACGCGTACGCGTACCTACGCCACGTGTCGCCGGAATCGCTTATCATTGCGTCGCTGGCATCAATCGCCCCGCTCGTCGCTAGTTTCATCATTTGGCATTCGCGCTCTGCCAAAGAGGTACAGCAAGCCAAAGCCTATAAAGAACTTGCGAGCGAGCTTAGTCACGAAGCCAACAAGTCCGAAACCGTTATTAACGCCATCAACGACGGCGTAATATTAGTGGACAAAGAGGGCGTCATTCAGCTAATCAACCCGGCAGCCCAGCGCATAATCGGCTGGGGCCAGGAAGACGCCGTAGGCTTAAGCTACAAATCGGTCATTAAACTGAACGACAAATCAGACAAACCACTGACACCAGAGGTCGACCCGGTACAACAAGTACTTGTCACCGAACAGGAAGTCCATTCTGAAGATTTCTCGGTCATGACCGAGGCTGGCAAGAAGGTGTTACTTTCGCTTATCGTATCGCCAATCGGTCATCCTAGCACCGGCGCTATTATGGTGTTTCGCGACATGACCAAAGAAAAATCCGAGGAACGCGAACAGGCCGAATTCATTAGTACTGCCAGCCACGAAATGCGCACCCCAGTCGCGAGCATAGAAGGTTACTTAGGACTGGTTCTAAACCCAGCTACCGCTACGATTGACGACAAGGCTCGCGATTACGTTGAAAAAGCCCAGGCCGCCGCCAAGCACTTAGGACGGCTGTTCCAGGATCTGCTTGACGTGTCAAAGGCAGAAGACGGCCGCATGACGAACGACCCCAGCGTGGTCGACGTCGTAGAGTTCGTGGGTGACGTTGCCGAAGGACTTAAGCCAAAAGCCGTCGAAAAAGGACTACGTTTCCTTTATAAACCACTGCCTGAAGGCGAATCACCAGAACGGCAAATCGCTCCCGTGTACTACGCACACGTCGACAACGACCACCTACGCGAAGTTATTGCCAACTTGGTTGAAAACGCCATTAAATACACCCCACAGGGCGATGTTGTCATTGACGTCGGCGGTGACGAGACAAAGGTGACAATAAGCGTGCAAGACAGTGGTATTGGTATTCCAACCGAAGACATACCGCACTTATTCCAAAAGTTCTACCGCGTCGACAACAGCGATACCCGCGAAATCGGCGGGACCGGCCTTGGACTGTACCTGTGCCGCCGATTGGCCGAACTTATGGGTGGCCAAATCCGCGTCGAAAGCGAATACAAAAAGGGGAGTACCTTTTACGTTGACCTACCTCGCATCGACCACACTGAAGCCCAGCGACTCATGGAAGCTGCTACCGCCGCTAAGCAAATGGCCGAAGAAACAGCCGAAGCGCAGCCAACACCAGCTCTCATAACACCGGTAGAGCCTGCACAACCTCAACCTGTCGCTCAACCACTCTCTGCCATGCCGCAACCGACTCCGGTCCCCGCACCCCAACCACTGCCTACGACACCAGCCCCGCAACCCGTTCAACAACCGGCCCAGCCTGTCACGCCACAGCCGCCAGCCAACGTCCCATTAACTCAGCTTGAGCAAAATCCCACCGCTTATACGCAGCCACGTGCACCAATTCAAATTCCAGTACGTGGACCAACTGATTCGAAACAACCATAACCGGTATGGCAATTTAAAAAGGGAGCGGGTACAATAAGGGCAATATGGCAAAGATACTACTGGTAGAAGACGACAAAAGTCTTCGCGAAATATATGGGGTGAGGCTCCTTGCCGAAGGCTATGACATCGTTTCCGCCGGTGACGGCGAAGAAGCGCTGGCAATGGCCATAAAAGACCGTCCTGACCTGATTGTTAGCGATGTCATGATGCCAAAGATTTCAGGCTTCGACATGCTGGACATCTTGCGCTCGACTACCGAGACCAAGAATATCAAGGTCATCATGATGACCGCACTTTCGTCTGAAGACCAACGCCAGCGCGGCGAACAGTTAGGTGCAGACCGTTACCTGGTTAAAAGCCAAGTTGGTATCGAAGACGTTGTCCGCACCGTTCACGAAGTCCTGGGTGACGCCCCAAGCCTGCCAGGCGCTAACGCATTCGGCTCCAACGCACCATCGGCCGTACCACGACCTGCTGCTACAGCCGTTCCACTTCGCCCAGCAGCCCCTGCACCCGCACCAGCTCAGGCTCCCGCTGCTCCGCAACCCGCTGTGCCAGCACCTGTAGTACCAACACCTCCGCCAGCTACACCTACACCAGCGCCCGTTGCCCAGCCGCAACAACCAGTTGCGCCGGTCGCCCCGGTAACGCCAGTAGCTCCTCAGCAACCGGTCGCTACGACATTGCCACAACCGACTGCGCCATTTTCGACCGCCCGCCCAGCCGGGTTAGCCGACCGCATTATTCAGCCGCTTGAACGTCCCGAAGACCCATCCGAACCGATTGGCAGCCTAATGGACAAAGAACTTGGCAACTCGACTGCCGAACCTGATTTGGCACCACCAGCCGCTCCTCCGGCGCCTCCGATTCCTGCACCCACGCCGCCAGCACCTGCAGATGACACGCCTCAGGTCCCGCCAGCACCCAAGCCAACCGACATGCCTTCTAGCGTTTCGTTCGAAGAAACGCCACGGCAATAGGTCCTTACTTCGGCGCTTGTTATACTTAACTGGTGACAAACGAACCAACTCGCTTAAACAAATACCTTGCTCTTCATATGGGCATTTCTCGACGTGAGGCCGACGAACTAATAGAAGGCGGCAAGGTAACTGTTAACGGCACCGTGGCTATTCTTGGCTCTCAGGTTGCAGAAGGCGACACTATAACTGTTAACGGCAAAACACTAGAAGGCCGCACTGATTTTCGCTACGTTCTGTTTAATAAGCCAGTCGGGTACGTATGCTCGCGTAAACCCCAGGGTGAAAACCCGACGATTTATGAGCTTCTTCCCGCAGATATGGCATCACTTAAGCCAGTCGGCCGGCTCGACAAAGACAGCTCGGGGCTTCTCGTCCTCACCAACGACGGTGATTTCGCGCACCAAATGACACATCCGTCATTCCACAAAGTAAAGGTCTACCAAGTCAGCCTCGATAAATCATTAGAACCACTTCATCAGCAAATGATTGCCGATTACGGCGTCGAGATTGGCGACGGTACCAGCCAGCTGGCGCTCGAGCGTGTCGACGACGACCGTAAAGACTGGGTCGTCACTATGAGCGAAGGCCGCAACCGCCAAATTCGCCGCACCTTCGGAGCGCTTGGCTATACGGTGACCGCACTTCATAGGACAAATTTCGGCCCATACACGCTTGCTGACCTTCAAAGCGGCCAAACCAAAGAGCTGTCCAACATTAGCTAACTGAGACGCCTTCATGCCGCTTATGCTCGCTAATCTGTATTACCTCTGTTATAATATCTCTAATTATGGCGACTAAACTTCCTACCGTGGCGATTATCGGCCGTGCCAACGCGGGCAAAAGCTCGCTTTTTAATCGTCTCGTAAAATCACAGCAGGCAGTCGTCGCCCGTGAAGCCGGTACGACGCGTGACAATGTTATTGGCAAGGTGACTTACCGGAACGAAGGCGCGGAAGCCCAGTTTTGGCTGGTCGACACCGCTGGTCTTAAAAACCCCGAAGACGAATTCGAAGCTAGTATTCAGGACCAGATCGAAGAAGCCGCCGACGCTGCCGATGTTATTTTGGTGGTCGTCGACAGCACCCAGCACCCCGGTGACGAAGAGCGCACCGTCGCTAAAAAGGCGCTAAAGAGCAAAAAACCGGTCATCCTTGTTACAAACAAAGCCGATTTAAAAGGTAGCCTGCCGGACGACGAGTTTAAGCGCTTCGGCATTTCTACCATTATTCGCACCAGCGCCGAGCACAACCAAGGTATTTCTGAACTCTTGGACGCTATCGCCGAGCTCGTTCCGCCAGCGCGCGAACGCGATGCGGATGATGTACTGCGAGTAGCTTTAATCGGCCGCCCAAATGTCGGTAAAAGTAATCTATTTAACCGCCTCGCCGGCAAGCAACAGGCAATCGTGGCTAATGTCGCCGGCACTACGCGCGACGTTAACCGTGTGCAGGTAAACTACCACCAGCGCACCATCGAACTACTCGACACTGCTGGTATTCGCCGCCAGGGCAAGCAAGAGGTAGGAATCGAAAAGTTCAGCGTACTACGCACCCTGCAGGCAATCGAAGAATCCGACATCTGTCTACTGCTCATGGATGTCAACGAACTGAACACGCAGCTCGACCAGCGCCTGGCTGGCATTATCAGCGAGGCAGGTAAAGGCCTGGTTATTGTTGTATCCAAGTGGGACAGCGTCGAAGGCAAAGATGCCTACACGCGCGACGCCTTGGCACCAAAAATCGGCTACAACTTTAAATTTACCCCGTGGGCGCCGCTTATTTTCACCTCCAGTGTTACCGGGCAGAACGTTACCAAGCTGTTCGACCTGGTCACCGACATCGACAAACGCCGCAAGCAGGCAACCAAGACCCGTGTACTAAACGACTTGCTACAAAAAGCTATTGACCGGCACCCACCGGCAGGACTCAAGAACACCCACCCGAAGCTTCGCTACATGGTGCAAACCGACGTCAGCCCACCGTGGTTCGTCATTCACGGTAGCAACCTGAAGTTCGTTCACTGGAGTTACAAGCGCTACTTGGAACGCCTGGTGCGCGAAGCCTACGATTATTCCGGAACTCCTATAAAATTCAGCTTCCGCGACGAAAAGCAAATCAAAGAAAACCGCCAGCGTATCGCCGACGGTAAAGACCCTATTAATAAGTCTAAAAAAGAAGTCTAAAAAAGAAGAAGTGCCCCGTCCTCCAACCGCTCGCGCGGAAGGAGGACGGGGCAGGCGAGGGCTCGGATCAGCCGAGCAGACGATCGAACGCCTCGCCGAGAGGCACGCGCTCGCCCTTGTGGACGAACCATGCCTCTTGCACCGGCCGAGCAGCAGCCGCCGGTGCGGGGGAAGGGACGACAGAAGTGGCGCGTGCAAACGCACGACGCTGACTTCCACGAGCCGTCTTCAGGCAGATGAACGCGATGCCAAGAATGCTGGCCTGTGCGAACACTACCTTGTACCAGCTGTCTCCCATCATCAGGAAATAGCCAGTGACGGCGACCAGCGACAGCAGCACCGCTGCCACTCCGCCGATCCCGAATGTAAAACGGAACTTGCCAGCCTCATACACCGACTTGTTCGACATTACTGGACTCCAATCTCTATAGGGGAAGTGAGGGTGTCCAACTTTCATAATAACACTATTGCTTATAATTGTCAATAGTCTATACTTACTTTAAAGATATGAAAATCGTGTTTGGTCTTGGAAATCCTGGCGAAAAGTACGCTAAAACCCGGCATAACACCGGATTTTTGACACTGGACGCATTCGCCGAAGGGCAGGGAGTCCAGTTCAAGGACGCACCAAAGTTCTATGCGCAGGTGGCCGAGACAAACATAGACGACGAAAAAGTCCTGCTCGTGAAACCCCAAACCTTTTACAACGACACTGGTCGTTGCTACCGGGCAATTGTCGACTTTTACAAGGTCGACCCGCACGACACGCTGGTCATTCACGACGAACTGGCGCTGCCGTTCGGCACAATCCGCAGTCGGCTCGGAGGTAGTGACGCCGGTAACAACGGTGTAAAGTCAGTCAACCAGCACGGCGGTGAAGCGTCGGCACGCTTACGAGTCGGTGTAGCTAACGAACAGCGATCTGTCATAGGTGACGTCGATTTCGTGCTTGGGCGGTTCAGTACTGCAGAACAAAAGACGTTCGAATCGACGCTGGTCCCAAAGCTTATCGAATGCATTCACGAATTCGCTCGGGACAACCATTTGCATACCAGCTTCACCCTTATTGACAATCATCCCGACCAAACCGTATAGTACGCCCTAGATTTCGCGTCAGCAGCAACATCATCCATGCCTGTTCGAACCGAAGTTGAAGTTTGACAGGTGAACACTCAACCGATTGGGGACTTAGATGGACCTTTCTTTGCCGGCTCTGACCGACCCTCCGTCTTCGGACGAGGTGCGACTCAGCCTGCTTAGGCAGACGGCTCGAAAAGCTGTCAGCCACCAGCTCCACGACTACCCGCTTCAGGCACACCGAGCCACCGTCCGGTCAACCGGATGGCGGAAGGTGCTGCACCGTAGCCACCGAACGGTCCGCATGTGGCAGCTCGTCGACAGCCCGTTCGACGGCCTGTGCGTGGGCGAGGACATCGACTTCTACCAGCTGGTGGATGTCGAGTCTCCACACGAGGCGAAGATCTTCATGGTCGAGGACGAATGCACCCCGCACCAGATCGGCAGGATCACCGAGATCCTGTTCGAGATGTGCGCCCCGGCGCGCTGGTAGGGGTGCCGGTGACGTCAGTGATTCAACACAGAAACACCGACGCCCAAGCGTTGGCGTATCAGATCCGCAGTGAAGCGGGTCGAGCAGTCCGCATGATGGGCGTCAGTGGCGACTACAAGACCGAGAAGGTGGTGGTGCTCAAAAGTGGCTCTCGGCCGTCGGTACGGAACCTGTTCCGTCGCTACAAGACGGACGCGTACCGGATCAGTAACAAGGGAAGGTTCCTTCTGGACGCGTCGACCGGCCAGCCACTCATGAGGTACTGGCACGGGGACACAGTCTACTGCGTTCCCATCGTCCTCGAAAGCACCGACTCGCGGCATCTCGGCAAGCTGCTTCGCCGCATCCGGCGGCGCATCCACGAGTGTCAATGACCCACCTGTCGAACGACCCGGCTCCACTGGAGCCGGGCGTTTGATTTTTATGACAAAAAAAGTTGAAGGGGTGTCTTACCACCAAATCAAAAGGCGCCAGGTAAGGGTGGGCATCACCTGGCGCCATTTGACCCTTCGACCCACCCGTGAGGGCAAGCGTAGCCCACTCGTATAATACGCAGTTGCTCGCTGGTCAAAGGGATTAGTATGCACACAATGCTTTCGTAAGCGTCGCTCGCGGTGGAGGGTAGAATACCACGAACGCACATTGCGCGCACCCTAACATAAGTTAGAATAGGGGGTATAAGGTGCATTTGATTGAACTCGCAGAAATCAATCAATCTTTACTAGATTAGCACGCTTTAGATCTTTCGTCAATACCTTTCAACACTTTTTTTATGAAAATCAATACTTTTTCACCAGATAAGAGTGAATACTCACAGGTATTGACTACTATTGCGAAGCCGCCAAAAACGTTAGATTACATTGGAAAGTTACCCGAAACAAGACTGACCTCTGTGGCGATCGTTGGAACACGCCGGCCGTCCACCTACGGCAAAGAGGTAACACACCGGTTGGCCTACGACTTAGCAAGCCGGGGCATAGTTATTGTAAGTGGTTTGGCGCTCGGCGTTGACGCAATTGCTCACAAAGCCGCTCTTGAAGCAGGCGGTACGACCATAGCAGTGCTTGGTAACGGATTACCTAAAATACAGCCATCGAGCAACCGCGGACTCGCCGACCAAATAGTGGAGCAGGGCGGGGCGATTATAAGCGAATATGCGCATAACGAAGACGCTCGGCCGCATTACTTTTTAGAACGGAACCGGCTGGTTGCCGGCCTGGCCGACGCAATTATCATAACCGAGGCAGCGACCAGAAGTGGCACGTTAAACACGGCAGCGCACGCGTTGGAACAGGGCAAAGAGATCTTCGTGGTACCCGGCAATATTACCAGTCCACTATCGGCTGGTTGTAACGCACTACTGAAGCAGGGCGCTCGGGTAGTAACCGACTGCCGCGACGTGCTCGATGTCATCGCGCCCGAGGCTGCACTAACCCAAGCCGCGCTACCACTTGGGCAAAACGAACTTGAAACGAGACTTATCACTCTTATAGCCAAGGGCATGCGTGACGGCGAAGAGCTACTGGCCCGAAGCAGGGTAGACCCAACTGAATTCGCCACCACACTTACCATGCTTGAGCTGTCCGGCACCATCCGGGCGCTTGGTGCAAACCAATGGACTTTACGTTAAAAATGTGATATAAATATGTCGCCTGACGCGAGATACGCGTTTGGAGCACACGAAAGTGAGGTGGGCCGTGGTTGACGCGGAAACCAGTCTCGATTCCCCGCAGGAGCCGGGCTGCACATTCTGCCCGAGCAACGGTAGGGTCAAGGTCATCCAGACCTCACCGAGCGGAAACACGATTTTCGTCCAGGTGATGGTGGAAGAAGACGGCGTCTACGTGCCTGCACCGGGCGCTTACTTCGTTCTACCGGTTGGGCACTACGCCCCAGCGGACGAGCTGCCGTTCGACTTCTGGCGTGAGATCAACTGGCACATCCGCGAGAGTGGCATAACGTTCGACAACGACGGTGTGAACCGCACCGGGAAGGGTGGCGCCAGGATCACCGAACATCTCCACTACTGGCTCATGCAGGCACAGCCAGGCGATCCCGCCCTAGGGCTATACACGCTTCGCGCGAGCTACCGCAAGGCTATCCAGGACAGAGATGCGTCTCTGGCTCAGATCAGCCGGCGGAGCAGACCGCACACCTGGTAGTGCTCACCCGCATCAGGCGTACCCCACCGATCATTGATCGAGTGGGGTTTTCGCTTTTATAAGGGGTTACGCTGCGTTCGCCATAGAGCGCAGGCTGATTTTCAGCTCTGCAATCTCACGGCGTAGACGTACCATTTCATGGAGATCAGCGTCGGGATTCTTCTTCTTTTCATCCTCAGTCATATCGGCAACCTCGGCATCAAGTTCCCCCTCGAGTTTCCTGAGGGCTTCATATTCTTGAATGCCATTTTTTTCGCCTTCGACCCAGGTTCGAACGGCTTCTTTAAATAAAGGGTTCTTCGCGATAAGTGCGATATATTGTGCCCTAAGCTCTTCAAGCCGGTCTAAAATTTCGAGTCGCTGCTCGACCGAACCAATATGTAAATCATGACTAAGTACACTGCCTGAGTGTTCTAAGGTTTCTGCCATATCTTTACTCCTTTTCTTTTTGTTATGGCGCCGTACGTGTTGGTTTAAAGTGTGCCGCGTCTTAAAATCCAGTATGCTCCCGTGGTTTTTGCCCGTCAACAGTCAATTTTACAAAACGAGGCAAGTTGCGTAGTATAGGCAGTTGTGTCACGCTGAATAGATAAGCACAATGAGTAAGAATCTTGTAATAGTAGAGTCGCCAGCAAAGGCGAAGACCATAGAAAAATACCTCGGTAAAGACTTTACCGTACTGTCTTCGATTGGGCATATCCGCTCAATCGTCAAAAAGACCAAAGACGGCACGCCGCCAATCGACATAAAGAATGGCTTTAAGACCACCTACGAAGTCGACCCCGAAAAACGTAAAGTTATTACCGAACTCAAAAAGGCTGTTAAAGCTGCCGATGACGTCTGGCTTGCCACCGATGAAGACCGCGAAGGAGAGGCAATTGCTTGGCACCTTTGCGAAGTACTTGGGCTTAATGTCGAAAAGACCAAGCGCATCGTGTTCCACGAAATTACCAAAGACGCCATTACCGAGGCGATTAAAAAGCCGCGAACGGTCGACATGCGACTGGTAGAGGCGCAGCAGGCCCGCCAAATTCTGGACCGGATCGTCGGGTTTGAGCTCAGTCCGGTCGTATGGCAAAAAGTTCCAGGCGGTAAGTCTGCAGGCCGCGTGCAAAGTCCGGCGGTCCGCCTGCTCGTGGAACGTGAGCGTGAAATACGCGCATTTGAGGGCTCGTTCCAATTCCGCGTGACAGCGCTGTTCACCCACGACGGCGAAGATTTTAAAGCCGAATTGCCGCAGCGATTCGATACCGAAGCAGAAGCCCAGGCATTCCTTGAAAGCTTAAAAGACGCGACGTTTAGCGTGTCTGACGTCACTAAGAGCCCGGCAAGCCGCAACCCCGCCGCACCGTTCACTACAAGCACACTACAGCAAGACGCCAACGCGAAACTTGGCTTTGGCAGCAAAGCGACTATGTCGAGTGCTCAAAAGCTCTACCAAGCCGGTAAGATTACCTACATGCGTACCGACTCGGTCAATTTGAGCGGGCAGGCAATTGCCTCAGCCGCCTCATATATAAAGAGTACGTACGGTGAACAATACTCACAGGTGCGGAAATTCAAAACCAAGAGTGCTAGCGCACAGGAAGCCCATGAAGCTATCCGCCCAACCGACATGTCGCTTGAAAAGGCTTCGAGTAACGAGTACGACCAAAAACTCTACGACTTGATCCGCCGCCGCACGCTCGCCAGTCAAATGGCTCCGGCCAAGCTGGAAAAGACGACGGTAACAATTACTATTTCGACCCGCAAAGAATCATTCGAAGCCAAAGGCGAAGTCATTATCTTTGATGGTTTCATGAAGGTGTACGGTGGCAGCAAAAAAGAGGCAGATATTCTGCCAGCGCTCGCCAGTGGCGACGATGTGGCACTACAAGAAGCCACGGCTCGCCAGACATTCGCCCGACCGCCGGCTCGCTACACCGAAGGAAGCCTGGTTAAGAAACTCGAAGAACTTGGTATTGGCCGCCCAAGTACGTATGCAACAATCATTGACACCGTTCAAAGTCGTGGCTACGTCGAAAAAGGCGAAGGTGAGGGAACGCCACGTGACGTCATTATGTTGCGCTACGCGCCGGCAGAGAAGGCTGCTGACGTTTCGACTGGTTCAGTGACCCCGTCGACATCGTCAGATGTGACACCTGAGCCAGGCGGAAGTGTCAGCAAGACTTCGAACGGTTTAATTCGTGAGATTATTCAAGAGAAAACCGGCGCCGACCGTGGCAAACTAGTTCCGACGCCAAGCGGCGAACTAATCGCGGACTTTTTGACCAGCCACTTCGACAAAGTGGTCGACTACGGCTTTACGGCCAGCGTCGAAGAGCATTTCGATGATATTGCCGAAAGTAAGATGAATCGCAACGACATGCTAGGAGACTTTTACACGCCGTTCCACGACCTGATAGTGAAATCTGGCGGTATAGACCGCTCAACCGTTGGCGCTAACCGTGAAGTCGGCACCGACCCCAAGACCGGTAAGCCGATTCTCGCGCGGTTTGGCCGGTTCGGCCCGATGTTACAGCTCGGGGACACCGACGACAAAGACGAGAAGCCACAGTTCGCGCCATTGCCAGCCGGCACCCGGATTGAAACCGTCACCCTGGAACAAGCACTTGAAATGTTCAAACTACCACGCACCGTGGGCGAAACCAAAGATGGCCAGCCGATTAAAGCGAATATCGGCAGGTTCGGCCCGTATATCCAGGTGGGCAAACTGTTCGTCAGCATAAAACCAGAAGACCCGCATACTATTACGCATGAGAAGGCGCTCGAACTATACGAAGCCAAGCTAAAGGCCGAAGCCGAAAAGAACATCGCTGACTTCGGCGATGGTGTTAAAGTACTGAACGGTCGGTTTGGCCCGTATGTCACCGATGGTAAAAAGAATGCTAAAATTCCGAAAGATACTGACCCCAAGTCAATTACGCATGATCAAGCACTCGATCTGCTCAAAGCTTCTCCGGCTAAAAAGCCGCGCCGCCGCGCCGCAAAATAACACTCTTGGGTTTACGCTTATGTTTAAATAAGCGTATGCGACGCGCTGTCCTACGCGGTTTTACAATCGTAGAAGTTATCATTATCGTTGCCGTAGTTTCCGTGGTAGCGGGCGTTGTTATCGTTGGGTATGGTTCTTGGCAAGCTACGGCTGCCAGCAAAGCGGTTCGTAGCGACGTGCAGCAGGCGGTCTCTGGACTTGAAAATTATAAAAACTTCAACGGAAGTTACCCACCAAACCTAGCGGGGACGGGCTTTGCAGCCTCGAACACGGTGGCAGTGACGATTAGTACCAACGCCCCGTCTATAGGTATATACGAAAATCTCGCGCCGGACCAAAACGCACAGCTGTTTCTTAACGTTTGTAACGCCAACATGTTCACGACCCCGAACAATACTTCCTGCACTTTCGAGGGTAATGCTGGCGGAGCGAAAATCCATGTCAAAGGAACAGAGGCGTCGAACGCCATTTGGGATAGCCCGGTAGCCCAAAACGACCTCACTCTTGAGTGCGGCTCCCAGCAGGCTCTATGCGACGCCGCGCTGCAAGACATTATTACGCAGTTCAATGGTCAGGGCGGAACATTCCCTATAACCGTACCGGATGGTAACGTGCCACTACCGGTACCAACATTGGTGCCAAATGGTCCGGCAGACCGCTTTTGTGTCGAGGGACGATCGGCCACACATAACCAGGTTGTTTATCACTCCCTAAGCGAAGATAAGACCGTAGAAGCCGGAGCATGTCCAGCTGATCCGACGCTTCATTACTACCAATAAGGCTTTGATTTAACAAAAATATCATTTACCATAAGCGTCTAGTATATGCTATAATTAGCCATATCGAATAATGTGTTTGACATTATAAATACATTGTTTTATAATGAACTTAATTGGTATAAAAACACCCGAGAGGAACACGTACATGGATCAGTCGGTACAAACGGATATGGCTAATGCTCTCAGCTCTGCTGTGAAGGATATTCTTGGGGTGATTGAACAGGACCGCGAGCGCGAAATCATTACTCGCCGGTTCGGACTGTATGACCGCAAAGAAACCCTCGAGCAGATAGGTGAGCTTTTGGGCATTACCCGTGAACGTGTCCGACAGCTTGAAAAAGCTATTTTGATTCGCCTTAAAATTGCCGCTGAAGGCGGTAAGATTCCAACGGTCCACGACGTCGAACGCACGCTGATTCGTCATCTGTCAGAAAAGGGAAGGGTCGCCCGTATTAGTGATGTCGCCAACGACCTAGTTGGCCCTGAAGCTACCCCTCAGCAGAAGTCGCACATTGCCTTCATTGCTGAACTGTCGCCAAGTATTTCGGTTGTTAACGAAAATGATGATTACCACCACGCCATTGGTATTCACGAACACGCCGACGAAAAAAAGATCAAATCGCATGTTGAAGAAATCGTAAAAACTATTAAGCAGCACGGCGAGCCAATTGGTATCGAAGACCTGCACGCCAAGCTAACTCACGAACATCCAGACCACGTCCGCGCCCTTGCCAGCACCTCTAAAAAACTGGCTAGCTTGAAAGACCAATGGGGACTTGTCAAATGGCCGACAGTCAACCCAAAGAACATCCGCGATAAAATTTATGTTATTTTAGCCGACCATGGCAAGCCAATGCACTTTTCGGACATTGCCAAGGCCATTAAAAAGAGTGACTTTAAACGAAAAGATGTCACCACACAGGCAATTCACAACGAACTTATAAAAGACCGTCGTTTCGTACTAATTGGCCGCGGTATTTATGCACTTGATACTTGGGGCTACAGCAAGGGAACGGTCGCTGACATCATTGCCGACGTCTTAAAGACCGCCGGGGAGCCGCTTCACCGCGACGAAATCGTTAAGCGCGTCCTCAAGAGCCGTCAGGTGAAAGAAACGACGATTCTTTTGAACCTGCAGTCAAAATCGCAGTTCAAGCGTGTTTCCAAGGCCACCTACGAACTTGTTGAACCGGCCGCTTAGAACCCTAGTTGCATTAGCGGTTTCGGGGTGGGACAATAGAGCTTAGAGTCAACCATGTCAATTCTCTCCTTTATAATCGAGACCCTGCTTCAATGGTACGTTTGGATTCCGATCGTATTGATTCTGCTGTTTGCCGCTTGGCGCAACTCCCGTGTCGCCGCACCCCTGGCAGAGCACGAAAGCAGCCTACTCGTCCTTGAAATTCCGAAGGCCAACGACAAGTCAGAACTAGCCGCCGAACAGTTGTTTGCGGCGCTCCACGGAATCTTACGTGATAAGGCGGAATTAAAACTTAGCCGTGGAATTCAAGAACATCTGAGTTTCGAAATTGCGTCCGTTAACGGGCAAATCCGTTTTTACGTTTGGGTACCAAAAGACCTACAAAGCTTTGTCGAAGGTCAGATTTATTCGCAGTATCCAACCGTCCAAATCCACGCTGCCGATGAAGACTATGTTAGCCACGAACGTCGGCACTCGGTGGTTCATACCTCTGAAATTACGGTTACCGGACCAGAGTTTTTGCCAATCAAAACCTTCCAAAGTTTCGAAGTTGACCCGCTTGCTGGTATTACCGGAACCCTAGCAAAGCTCGAATCGACCGGTGAAGAACTATGGATTCAGGTACTTGTGCGGCCGATTGCCGACGAGTGGCACCGGGGGAGTGAACGCTGGATTGAGAGCTTGAAGGGTGGTAACCCGTTTGGTCTGCTGGTTGGCGGTAGCGGCGGCATTAACTTCCGCTGGATCGGTACGTTCTTCGAAGCACTTTGGAAACCGCCAGAAGAAGGCGAGGCAGGGAAGCCCCACGAACTGTCCGAACGCGACAAGACACGTATTAGCGAAGTAGAGAAGAAGGCGACTAAGCTTGGCTACCAGGTAAAAATCCGGCTCGCTTACCTTGGCGAAAGCGAATCAAGCGCTAAGCAGCGCATGCAGGCACTGGTAGGTACGTTCAAGCAGTTTAACTCGACCAACCTGAACGGCTTCAAAGTAACAAATGCCAGCTTCAAGAACGAAGACCTGAACGCATATAAAACACGCCTATTCACCGACAACGGCTTTATTTTAAATATCGAAGAACTAGCATCGGTGTTCCACTTGCCGCACACCAACGTCGAAACGCCGAATATCGTTTGGGCCAGTTCCAAGACGGCCGAGCCACCCGCCAAACTACCGGTTATTACCGGTAACGACGCAATCGACGAGAACATATCTGCCTTTGGTGTTACCAACTTCCGTGGCATCAACCACCAGTTTGGCATGCTGCGCTACGACCGCTCACGTCACGTGTACATCATTGGCCAGACGGGAGCAGGGAAGAGCGGTACGCTTGAGCTGTTTGCCCTAAGCGATATATTCCATGGCCATGGCTACGCCATCATCGACCCGCACGGCGACTTTGCCGTTAACAACATGCGGTTTATTCCTGGGGCTAGGGTGAAGGACGTCGTATACTTCAACCCTGCCGACACCGCCTACCCACTAGGGTTCAACCCGCTTGAAGTCACCGATCCGAACCAAAAGACGAACATTTCGTCAGAGGTCATCGGGGTGTTGAAGCGTATGTTCGGCGAAAGCTGGGGACCACGGCTCGAATACATACTGCGTTACACCATTCTGGCGCTTTTGGACCGGCCTGACACTACTATGCTCGACATTACCCGTATGCTAACCGACAAGAAGTTCCGCAAAGAAACGCTTAGCTACTGTACCGACACCGTGGTACTGCAGTTCTGGAACGTCGAATTCGCCAGTTGGAACGACAAATTCCAGGCCGAAGCCATTGCACCGGTACTCAACAAGGTAGGGGCGTTCACGGCCAACCCGATAATCCGTAATATCATTGGCCAGCCAAAGAGTACGTTCAACATTCGCCAAATTATGGACGAAGGCAAGATTCTTATCGTCAACCTGTCAAAAGGTCTGATTGGTGAGGACAACGCGGCGATTTTAGGGTCTTTCATGGTCACAAAGATCCAGCTGGCCGCCATGAGCCGCCAAGACATACCTAAAATCGAAGACCGCCGTCCGTTCTACCTGTACGTAGATGAGTTCCAAAACTTTGCGACCGATTCGTTCGCGACAATCCTGTCAGAAGCACGTAAATACGGCCTAAACCTAACCGTTGCCAACCAGTACATCAGCCAAATGAGCGACACCGTACGCGACGCCGTGTTCGGTAACGTCGGCACCATGATTAGCTTTCGTGTATCGGCCGACGACTCGCCAATCCTTAGTAAGCAATTTGAACCCAACTTCGAGGCCCTAGACCTGCTGCAAATGCACAACCGTAACTTTGTTATTAATATGGTGATTAACGGCGAAAAAACACCGGCCTTTAGTGCGCGTACGCTCAACCTCCCTGTAGCGCAAGCCGACAACTCGGCTGCCATTATTGAAAACACTCGCCGTAACTACAGCCGTCCACGCGCCGAAGTCGAAACGATGATATCGGAGCTCATTCAGCCTAAAACAGTCGCTCCAGTAGCGCAGGCACCTCAACCAAGCGTGTCCACTTGGCCACTGAACGCACAAAGCCAAGTCATTACGCCAGACGCTCCTAAGCCGCAGCCAGCGACCACCTCAGACGGTGCACCAAAGAAAAAGCGCACCCGTAGCCGTAAGCGTAAGCCGACAACCGCAACACAGCCAACCGCTTCCGACAAACCTAAGCAGCCAGTAAAGGCTTCTGAAGGCGTTCTACCCGAAAAAGGCACAGCCGAAATTCAGCTTCGTTAACCCTCGTTTAGCGAAATTTCGTATCGTAAAAAGTGATAGAACATAATTAGAACATTAGATACATGGTCTAGTGGCATTTATTAAGCTCAACGTACAATACATAAACTTGCATACGATCAGACAATACATGTGCGGTGGATGTGAAGAAAATCACACGGGGGGAATGAAGGAATGAAAAAGAGGAGACGTTAAAAATAGGAGAACTAACAGGCGAAATTGCGGCCGAGAGCATGATAGGTAATACAAATAACAAACATAGATTTAACGTCGCACAATATATCTTTTACGACATTAATAATATCAATGATAGTTGATTCACTATACCTTTTATTAGGGGAGTATTTTGGTCATATACGGGTGTTGGCGCGTTTAACTGCTGTTACACGTTGGTGTTTAGTTTATTTTCTGTGCGCCGGTGTGTCGTTCCTATGGCAGATTCTATATGATTATTCGATTTGTCATGTTTTCCACATATTTGAACCGTGCATTCATTGTATTTGCTTTTTTTAAATTTTGTTTCCCCCTACTCTTTTTTGTACCCTGCCCGCCTATTTGCTTTTTTGACAATCAGTATTTTAATATAGTTTTTTTCACGATTTAAAATCGAACAAAAAACGAACTAATGCCCGATGAGGCGGGGTAACTATTTGTAAAATGCCTTGCCCGATATTCGAACATCGACATATCCAGGAGTCAGGCCTTTCGCCGCGAGATAGCGATCAATGTGTACAATGTCCTCTACCTGCTGCCCTGCCGAGCGGTCGACAGATAACTTGTATTGAGTCTTCTTCCCTTTCAAGGTAAGGACTATTTGTCGTGTCGTGAGCGTAGGGATCGTGACGGTTTCTACTGATAGGCCATTTGCCGATGATTTAGCGATAACGCGTCCTACGAAGCCCAGAAACCGATTAGACGCAACCAGACGGTTCGATGAGGCTTGTATGCCGCTATTGTCGACGATTTGCAGGCCAGGGTCACTGTAGTAATTGCGGGCAAAAACGATGCCGTCGCTGTCAACGTACTGGTTGCTACCACTTAGGTTCCACCTGGCAATAGGTTGACGGCTAACCAGCGTAACCGATGCATTCCCTATGCCATCACCAGGCTCAATTCGTACGGATTTTATTTCAGGGCGGCTGGCTTGCAGGTGAGCAAGTAGTGCCTGTTCGTTAAGTAAGAATCGTAGGCGTTCGGCTGGGCGGGCGCCATAGTATGAATCAAGAGCTTCGTGGTATGCCGCTTGGTCGTCATTTGGAAGCACGCCTATTTTTGCCATTTGTATTGTCGCACTGGCGACAAGCTGCGATAGCAATAAGTAAAGGCCAAGAGCAACGAACGCTACTCCTATGAATGTTGCGAGTAGCCGTCGGCGAAGGGCGGTCAGGTGGTGAACATGGGCGCGTGGTGACCGTAGCTCGGCATTTAGTTCATTCGAACTCGCCACTTGCGCCGAAGAACTGCCGGTCAGTGTACGGTTGCGGCGAAACGCGTAGCGGTTCGATAGGTCTTCGGCCGATGGACGTACTTGTTCGTCAGATGCCTGCCGACGGCGCGCCGGAGCTTCAGCATCGCCAGATTTCCTGCGTCCTAGCCTCACTTTACCGCTCCGATAATAAGCTTCGCCATGTCACGAGCGGCATTCGGCTTGGCGAATTCCCGGATGTTCGCTGAGAGTGTTTTTATCGTATCTTTATTGAGGAGTGTTGCATTTATTGCATCAACTAGCGAGAGGGGATCAGAAGTAAGCATAGCGTCCTCAACCACCACAATCGCCTTGGCTTTTTTATATACCTCGGCATTCTTAACCTGGTGGCCACCCGTCAGGTGTTCGTTCGGAATAATAATCGAGGGTTTTGCGAGTGCTGCCAGCTCAAGCAGGGTCGTCGCCCCTGCCCTGCTGACTACAATATCTGCTGCACCAAGGAGCTGCTGCATTTTATCTGGCGAAAGGTATCCGTGAATTTGCAGGTTCGGCCGTTTCTTTACGGACTGAATAATATCATCTGCATTCGCCCGTCCGGCAACAAGTGCCACCGAGGCGAAGCTCAGCAGGTCATCAAGCACCTTGACGACCGCTTGGTTAATACTGGCTGCGCCTAACCCCCCGCCAGTAATGACGATAAGCGGCTCATGCTGGCTAAACCCAAGCGTTTCCTTCATGTCGCGCTGGGCTGCGACACTCAATGGTTTAGTTGTCGTTGCGACTGGAATACCGACATAGTGCGACCGTTTTTTCGGATAGTTGTAGTACTTGAGCGGCGCGCCAGTGGCAATAACATCAGCCCAGCGACTTAAAATACGGCTGGTTAGCCCTGGGTGAGCGTCTGAGTCATGAATAACTAACGGAATACGTAGCAGTCGCGCTGCCACACCGACCGGCAAGCATACGAAGCCTCCTTTGGCGAAGACGACGTCCGGTCGCCACACAAGCAGTTTGGCAACGCTTTGGACGCCACCGGCAAGCAACTTGAATCCGTCAATGACATTAGGCAACACTATCGTCCGCACTTGAAGAATCTGTCGCAAGACCGGCAGTTTATGGTACCGCCGAAGCTTGCCTGCGATGATAGGTTCGACTTTTATGTGTCCGTCCACCGCAACCATGGTTGCAAAGGCCTGCTGATAGAACTTTTGGTCGCACCAAAATCGTATTTCTGCGTCTGGGTGTGTCTTTAGTATCTGGCTACAAACGGCCGCGACCGGCGTAACGTGGCCGCCCGAGCCCCCGCCCACTGCGAGAATTCTCATAGCGCTCTCCTTCATTAACGGTTGAATGGACAGTGTACGATGATAGTCGGAACGCCAGACCCAATGCCCCGGCAATAAAGACCATGCTGGTGCCGCCAAAGCTGAGTAGAGGCAGCGTAATACCAGTCAGCGGGAATACGCCAGTCATGGCGGCAACGTTCAATACCACATGGGCTGCTAGCCAGCCAAACACCCCGACAACGATCAGTTTTTCATGGGAACCCGGCAATTGGTCGGCGACTTTTAACAGACTAAGTAATAATGCCCCAAATAATATCAAGACAATGACGAGTCCGACGAATCCAAAAGTTTCGCCCATGATGGCAAATACGGAGTCGTTGATTGCTTCGGGTAGATACCCGGTTGCCTGCACGCTGTTGCCAATGCCGACGCCAGTTGGACCGCCACTTCCGATGGCAATGAGTGCGTGAGTAATGTGGTATGTCGATGCGTCCCCTGCAGTTGTCGCGCTGTCCCCCTGAAGGAACGTCGCTACGCGCGCCAACCGGTGTGGCGCTATAAGGACCATCACCACCCCCAGAAGCAGTGCCGCTCCGGCGAGCAAAACCCCAACACGGGCGCTCACCCCAGACACCAGCACCATGCTTGCGATAATAGCCAATATAACTAATCCGGTTCCCATGTCCTGCTGGATACCAATCACGAACAGCGCAACGAGCAGCAGCAACGCTCCGAGCGGTATTAACGTTTTATACAGGTCGTTCACCACACCTTGTTTCATGCGGTATGCCAAGAACCCGGCCCCGAACAGAAGTACGCCGAACTTCAAAAATTCGGCTGGTTGAAGACTCCCAAGCGGCCCTAGGTCGAACCAACGGCAAGCCCCAAGCGTACACTGCACGAACCCTAGTCCGAACCATCCGCCGAATGCCAAAATCGTACACGCAACGATACCACCTATGAACAACCGTTTGGCGTTGGCTTGCCACCACCAGACTGGTACGCGCGACACGGCAAAGAATACGGCGACAGCGAGTGCCAGGCTAATCGCCTGCTTCATAAAAAAGTACGTACTGTCATAATCGAACCCGTATGCCGAATTCAGTACCTGGGCACGCTGCGGACCGATCGCGTACATAATAATAAGCCCGAGCATCATAAGAAGACACATGTAGAGCGCTATCCGGTAATCGGGCTTATGTTGGCGTACGCTTCCTATAGCGGCATTAAGGCGGCGGTTAACCACTAAATGTGTCCTCCGGCGATGGCAACGATGATACCAGCACTTGCCGCGATACAGCCAATAATCCAAAAACGCATTGTTACTTTTGCCTCAGGCCAGCCGACGGCTTCGAGGTGGTGATGAATCGGTGCAGACAGGAATATCTTTTTCTTGAAGAATTTCTTGGTCGTCATCTGGAGCAGACTAGAACCGGCCTCGACGACAAACAATATGCCGATGATAGGCAGTAGCAGAAGCGAGTTCGTTAGTATCGCCACGACACCAAGTGCTACACCGTACGCGAAGCTCCCGACATCCCCCATAAAGAACCGCGCCGGGTAAATATTGAACCACAGGTAGCTAAGAAGTGCGCCGATGACCGTAAAGCAAAAGCCGGCCAACATAAGTTGGTTCTGCAATAAAGCAATTAGTCCGAACGCTGCGAAACTCATAGCCAACAACCCGCCCGCGAGACCATCCAGGCCGTCCGATATGTTCACGGCATTGGCCGTTGCCGTCACGACGAACGCAAACAGCGGAATAATCATCCATCCAATGGCGATACGGCCAAGGAACGGAATTTGAACCGTATCAATACCAATTTTCGTAAAGAAGTACCAGCCAAGTCCCAACCCGATAGCAACGATCATAGTGAACTTAATACTCGAACGAAGTCCAGCGACACCGTGGCCGTTCGAGCGCAGGTTAATGACATCGTCAATCAACCCAACAACCGCCCCACCAATGAGTGCAGCCAGCGGCAACCATGTTTGGCCACGGTCTAAGTTAAATCCGAACGTAATGGCAGCGATGGTAATGACTGCTATAACTCCGGCCATAGTTGGAATATTGCGTCGAAACTTAGCAGCGTGCAGTTTGTTGAACACCTCGAGAGCCTCGCCATTCGTACTAGTCGTGCGCTGCTTTTTCCAGAACCGGTAACGATACGCCATGAAGGTATAGAAAGGTGTCAAGAACATAGCAAGTAAAAACGCGCCGACGCTAATAAGAAACAGCCCGGTAACGTCGCTGACAAGGAGTTGGTAGGTGGCTTCTTGGTTCATAGTCATGCCTTTGGTTGTAGTTTTAGGTAATCGATCATCCAGTTGGAAATGTCGGTGAAAATTGGATTTGCGTCTTTGTTACCCGCGAAGTTTTTGTTTTTACCGGACACTTGTACCATTATGACATATTTGGGTTTCGTGTCACCCCCGTATCCAAGGTAGGTCGCGACGGTCTGGCCATTTTCATACGATCCGTTGACGAGTGTTTGTGAAGTTCCGGTCTTTCCCCCTACTTCATACCCTTTGCGGTCTTTGGTGGCATAAAACGCCTTGCGTGCGGTCGTTATCATGCCCCTCATCTGTTCTGACGTCGACGATTTGATAACGCCTGGGTACGCCGGACGGTCATTTTGGGGCTTCAGTTCACCATCGGCACCAATGGTACCGGCGAGAACCGTTGGGGCATAGTATGTTCCGCCGTTTATCATGGCAGAGAATCCGGCTGCTACCTGTACCATGGTCAGGTCCATTCCCTGACCGAATGACATATTGGAATACCGCACCGCGTTACCTTCGGACTCTTTCGGTGATATGATTCGGCCTGCCGATTCGCCGTTTACTTCAACCCCTGTCAACTGACCAAGCCGGAATCTATCGTAAAGGTAGCTATACATCGTTGAACGAGCTTTGTAATCAATATTGTTATTCGCACCAAGGCGCTGCGCAACCGTTACCATACCGGTGTTGAGTGACCAGTTGAGTGCATGCTGCAAAGTTATCGTACCGGTCTGGCCTTTTGATGCGTTCGAAATCACTCGGTCATCAACCTTAATATAGTCAGTGTTAACGTACGTCGAATCGGGCTTTACGACACCCATGTCGATACCTGTTGCGAGCGTGAACGTTTTCATGACTGAACCTGGTTCGTACGGGCTGGCTACCACTCCGTTGTTTACCTGAGCAAAATTTTGGATCTTGCTGATTTCACTTGGGTCATATGTTGGCAGGTTTGCCATGGCAATGATGTGACCGTTGTTCGGATCCATTACGATTGCACTGGCACCGTCGGCGCCTTTTTGCTTCATGCCATCGGCTAATGCTTGCTCGACGTATGATTGCACCGACCGGTCAATCGTAAGAACGATGTTCCGGCCATTCTTGGGAGCGATGTCAATGTTCTTGTTGCCAATAGTCAGTGGCACGTTCGCGACATCGGTAACAGACTGCAATAGGCCGTCTGTGCCCTGCAGTTCCTTGTCGAATTTGCCTTCCACTCCGTACTGGCCAACACCGTCAAAGTTCACAAACCCAAGCGTCTGGGCCGCTAAGCTTTTTTCGGGATAAATTCGAGCCGATTCAGCCTGGAAGCCGACGCCTTTTAGCGACCTTTTACGAATAAGTTCCGCCTGCGTATGCGTTACCTGACGTGCCACAACCTGGTAGCGAGTGTCCGTATGCTTTATCCGGTCGGCATAGCCTTTTACGGTATTGCCCCCGACCACTTCACGGATGGCTTTTAGCACATCGTTAGGCTTGTCAACGATGCTTGGGTCGACAAACATGGTGTAAACGGTCTGGTTCATGACGACTTTGACCGGCTTGCCGTCGTCAAGCAAATATATCTCGCCGCGCTGTGCTGGAATAACCAAGCGCTTTTCCTGTTCCTGACGCGCTTTGGAGACATAATAATCGTGCTGTATGACCTGCAGGTAAAATAGCCGTATAACGAAGACGACCATCAGTGCGACGCACATGATGGCCAAAGCTCTGATCCTGCGATTGGCTTTTACTTCATTCGGCATAGTGTTTGCCTTTCGGGCTAGTTATTGACGTAGGAAGGAGCGTCCGGCTTTGTCATTGCCTTAGCTACGCTGCTTTCACGTACGGTAGAAAGCGCGGTTAGGCGGGCATTCTCGACTTCAAGGTCGGTTTTTTCTTCCGAAAGCTGTGAAATTTGTGTGTCAATCTTTTGCGCTTCGTAGTCGTAACTCGTCGCCTTGGTCGCTTGAGTCAAGTATATCAAACCGAGCACAGTAATCATAAGCGCAACGAGTACGGTATGCGTGACTGGGCCGAGTTTGATACTTGATGTAAATCGGGTGCTGTTCTGGTTTCGCGTCATTCCTGCGCGGCGCCTGGCATACTGCCCCGAATTGTAGGTGGTGGAATAAGACATGTGGTGGTGTTTCTTTTTGTGTTAGGGTCTGGGGTCGTTCCCGGGCCTATTCGGCCCGGGCCTCCCTGTGGTGGTTAGTTAAACCGGACGGTGACTTTTTCTTCGACCGACTGGCTTTGTACTGGAATGTGGACAGGCATTTTTTGCCCCTTCCCTTTTTGTTTTATTTTTTCACTGCGACACGTAGTTTTGCACTGCGTGAACGCGGGTTGTGAACGTCGTGAGTCGCACCTTCGATTGGTTTTTTGGTCAGTATGCCTAGTTCGGCTTCGTAGCCAGCATCCGACTGTTCCTTAAAATAGCGCTTAACCGGACGATCCTCCAGGCTATGGAAGCTAATGATGCCAACCCGTCCGCCAATCTTTAAAAGTTTTGGCAGCAGTGGTAGCATGGCTTCAACCTGACCGATTTCGTCGTTGGTCGCTATGCGAAGGGCTTGAAAGGTGCGGGTTGCGGGGTGGATTCGTTGCCACTTACCGCGGTGCTCGTTCAAAATGAGGTCAGCTAGTTGCTTCGTCGTGTCAATCGGCCGGTTCCGTACGATAGTCTTCGCTATTCGTGCGGCAAATCCGGTCGGTACTTCACCGTATGTGGTGAGGATACGACGGAGTTCGTTTTCTGACGACCGATTAACAATGGTTCCGGCTGATTTTTCAGCACTTGGATCCATACGCATGTCGAGCGGTCCGTCTTTCGAAAACGAAAAGCCTCGCTCAGCTCTGTCGAGCTGTGGTGACGACACCCCGAGATCCACAAGTATCATGTCGAACTGCTTCCCTTCTTCGGCCAACTGCCGGGCGGCAGTGACAAAATCGGTATGAAGCAGAACGGTTCCCAAATCTTTCAGTGCCTGCAGCTCGGCAATCGCGTTCTCGTCGCGGTCAACCAATACGGCGCCAGAAGGATTTTTTGTCTTTTCAATGATGGCCGATGCGTGGCCACCGTAGCCGGCAGTGAGGTCCAAATAGGTCTCGCCTGGCTTAGGGTCCAGTAATCGGACCGTCTCATCGAGTAAGACGGGAACATGTAAAGCATGTAAGTGTGGTGGATGTGCTTTAATACTCATTCCCTTCATTGTATCGCATAGAGCGTTACGGTTCGAAGGGTTCGAGATCACCAAACTGGTGAGCTATGGAATGTTTGTTTTCGCAGAGTGTGTTTGTTTTTGTATAAGTTGTTTTCTAAGCGGTTGTAGTGGAAGTATCCCATTGGGATGCATACCGGGCCGGTTAGAAAATTGAGAGACTTATGTGTGAGGTGGAGTTTTGGGAGGTGTGTTTTTGAGGAAGGTTCTAAGCTGAGGTTTAATGTGCCAGCCCATTCGCACTTCCAAGCCCACCAGATTGGTAATCTCGAGGTATTTTCGTTCTGTGTTTATTTGTAAAGGTGCGAACGGATGATTAATCGGCCGCGCTGATGCGCCAATACGCTCCGGCCCGCACGGCGACGACATTTCGGTCGATTCCGGCGTAGTCCAGAAGATGCTGCTCTATTGTGACCCTGCCCTGCTTAGCGTCCAGGTCCGCCTGGGTCTTACCAGTTCGGAAGCGGACGTTTAAGTCGGCTACGGTCTCATCAAGGATTGAACCCTTGAGCGCAGGCTCCATCTGCTCGTCCCAGGTTGAAACCGAGTACAAATGCAGATAGTTGCCAAAGCCGCGAGTAATGACTACCCCGCTGGAAAGTTCGTCGCGAAGCTCCGTCGGTATAGTTAACCGACGCTTGTCATCAAGCTTCCGTTCGAAATAATCCATCGCGTTTTAAGGGTGCCTTCTTCTCGCTGCTTTTGTCAGCGTTAGCGTTGATTATTTATTGGTGCAGTGGTTGGTGTTTGTTTTTTGGTGGGGTTACCCACTTTTTTCCACTGACCTAATCATAATACCCACGGCTACCCACTGCAAGTACTTTTTTTACGTTTTTGTTCTCAGCGGGTATTATCCACAGATTTGTGGATAAAAGACTTCTCTTGCCCCTGTTATCGGTTCAGAAAGAATGTGGCTAGCGCCGTATCGTACTGGGTAGTGGCTTGTAGTGCTACCCATACACACAGCATGAACAAGTTTACGAATACTGAAACTGTAAGCAGCGCGTCTTTGAAGTCCCGTTCGGTCTGCATGATTGCACTAGGCTCCGAAACTTTAGACATCCGCTTCGTTTGTAACAGTTTCTTTTTAATATTCGCCTTCATATTAACAGTTCTAGCATAAGCGTCTTAATATGTCAATTACGCTGTTCTTGCCGCAGAAATGTCCGCCACGGCCCTTAAATCCATGCCATCGGCCAGCAAACGGGCTACTTCGGCAGTCGAAAGCGCACCTGTTCCCTTCGCGTTATCGACCAGTATTCCTAACACCGCGTCGTCGTTTGATTCAAGGTTGCTCAGTTTGTCGTCAATAACCACAACGTAATTTGCATGCAGGTCAGCCTGCGGGTAAATAAATGCCGGTACGGTAAACCTCTGCTTGCCCTCTGACTTCCATTCGTCGCTTGCAATCCATGACGCCTTGTTTGATTCCTCGGTGACAGTCGCATGAAGTTGCTTCGCGCTACGGTTCACCATGTGCCGAAGCAGTGTCAATTTAAATTCCTGGTTAATTCGCTCGCCGTAGGTCAGCACCGCATATGGCACATCTTGCGCTTCCAGAGCATTCAGCAGTTCAAGTGTTCCATCGCACAGCAGTTCGTTCTTAAAGCCGCCCTCTTTTACGATTTCTTCAATTTCATGCATAACACTGGTATATTTCGCCGTCCCGTACTGAGCAAGAATAAAGTCGAGTGTCGAGAATGACATCCCGTCGCTTCGCCGTACAAAATCAATGTCTTTTTGCACCTGGTCAATCGATACACCGTGGTTCAAAAGCTGCATGAACAGTAAATCGGTTAGCACGCCGCTGTTCATAAGGGTGCGGTCTAGGTCGAGCACAGCAAACGTTTCGATGCTTCTAGGCTGTCGCTCCGCGTGTGCAGGTGCTTCGTGGTCGCGGCTTCTAGCGCTACGCAAAACAAATCCTCATAAGTTCTTTAGCGATGGCATCGGCGTCGTGCCGAATAAGCGTTCTGGTTTGTGCGATTGGGTCAGAGTCTTGTGCTGCAGCGTACGGCTCGCCCGAAACAAAGTGCCCACCTACTGCCTTGTAATGTGCGCCCTCCAGTGCCTTTTTGTCCGGTTCGACCCCGAACTCACCTTCTTTGGCATACGTATCAAGTAGTTCTTTGGACGGCTTGTCGTCGTTATACAACACGTAGTCCAACTTGAAGTTACCAAACCGTTCGATTTCGGCCGCAAAATCTGCCACACCAAAACCATCGGTCTGCCCAGGTTTTGTAACCAAGTTACAAACGTAAACTTTTTTGGCCTTAGTCGCATTCAACACTTTGCTCATTCCCGGTACGATTAATGCCGGTGCCAACGACCCATACAAGTTGCCGGGCGCGATTACCACTACGTCTGCCGCCATAATTGCCTGTTCCGCGTCTGGGTTCAGCTGCGCAGTCGATGGCTTAAGTGCCATTTCTGGGTGTTTACTAGCGCCAAAGTCGGACTGGCCAATCTTAAACTCGCCTTCGGTCACGGTGCCGTCCGCTTGCTTCATAACCAGCGTCACTTTGTCGAGCGTCACAGGGTGGACCTCCCCGGTTATGTTTAGCACCTCGCTGGCCGTTTCAACCGCCGAAGCAAAATTGCCGGTCATCTTTTCGAGTGCGGTTAAAAACAAGTTGCCAAACGCATGGCCGCTGAACGTACCTTCTTCGAATCGATAGTTGAATAGGTCGCGCACTCGCTCTGATTCGCTAAGTGCTACCAAGCATTGCCGTACGTCTCCGGGCGGCAATACTCCAAGTTCATCGCGCAGCATACCAGTCGACCCGCCATCGTCGGCCATGTTCACCAGTGCCGTCAAATGCTTGGTGTAGTGTTTCAGTTGGCTGAGTAGCGTAAAGCTCCCTGTGCCCCCGCCAATAACAGCAATTTTTGCTCCGGTCTTATCCATATCAGTTCCTTACTTTCTTAATCATAGCACCATACCGCCGACCACTGGGTCGGATAGTCCGCTCCATCGTTTCGTAGTTTACTTCAACCAAACCAAACCGTGGCCATTTGCCTTTGTCCCATTCGAAATTGTCGAGCAGGCTCCAATGCAAGTAGCCACGTACATCAACTCCGGCCTTTAGTGCCCGCTGTAGTGCCGCAATGGTATGCGTCATCCACCACTGGCGTTTTTCGTCGCTGGCATCTGCCACGCCGTTTTCTGTCACAATAATGGGCAGTTTATATTTTGACGCCAGGCGTTCCAATGTATGCTCAAGATCTGCCGGACTCATATCCCACCCCAAGTCGCTGACTCGTTGTTCAGGGTTATGGATACGATAGCCATAGACACGCTGCGAAAAATAGTAGTTTACTCCCAAAAAGTCGCAGTACCTTCTGATTTTTCTTAAAAAGTAATCGTCCTGAATATACTGCATAACGCTGGCTGAAAGAACCGACAGCCTTGCGGTGTCACCGGAATAAATATAGTTTGAATTCTTAGCAACCGATACTTTGTAGCGCCGACTCGTTTGGTGAATCATACGTGCGGCGCGGTTATGTGCGTGCGCCAGGTTTGTAAGTACGGTATGAAACTTCAGCTTACTCTGTACCATTGGCGGCCATCGGCCTTCGAGGTAGCTTTCGGCCGCATAGACTTCGGGTTCGTTAATGGTAATTACATAGGTAATGTCGCTTCCAAGTTCAGCTAAGATTTTTTCGGCAAAACGCAAAAAATAGCGTACGTTCGAGCGCTTTTCAAAGCCACCCCGTTCAGCGAACCACACAGGAAGCGTAAAGTGGAATAGCGTGAGGACAGGTTCGATACCTTGCCTCGTCAGCTCCTGCACATAGCTTTTGTAGTGGTCGATCGCCTCGACATCCCATGCGCCTTCGCGCGGTTCAATCCGTGACCATTCGACACTGAACCGAAGTGCATTCATATTCAATTTTTTCGCTATGGCGATATCGTTCTTGTACTGTTTATAGTGGTCGGCTGCCCTGCCCGACACATAGTTCTCAGGATTCTTAGCAGCTTTTTCAATATCTTTCCAATTTTCCAAGTCACCGTACTGGTACTCGGCCTGAGTGCCGAGCGACCGGGCGTTTTCGAGTTCCCACACACTCCATTGGTTGTGGTTACCCCCTTCTACCTGGTGGGCGCTCGTGCTCGCGCCCCATAAAAATCGTTTTGGAAATGGCGTAGACCCCATCCTCTAATTATACCGCCACGTCTTCGCCGAAATGCTTTTGCAAGCGCATAGTAATCGACCCTTCATGTCTGCCAAGTGTTTGAGAGAGTTCCTTGACTGACTTGCCGTTTTGAAATTCTTGCTTCAACAGTTCGTCCTGTAGTTTCGTCCATGGACGATATGCATTCGGATAGGTTTCGCGCATTTTTTCGATTTTTTCCGACCAGCCACTCGACTGCTTTGGCGTTTTCTTCAGCTCAATCTTTTCAAGCGTTGTTTCTAAACCAGCGAACCGTTTGGCATCTGCAGCTGAACGCGTCCGCAGTTGGTCATCAATATCATAAGCCGTCTCGCTGATTTCAAGCGCCATACGGTTAATTCCTTTTAAGAACAACGTGTCCAGGCTTCGTACACGGCTGAGCGCCACGTAGCCCATACCAGCCACAAACGCTTTTCTAAGGTCAATTAGTGCCGCATCGAGCGTCATACCTTGGCTCTTATGAATCGTAATGGCGTAGGCCAAGCGTAGCGGAATCTGCGTTATGCTGGCGCGTTTTTTGTCCCCATCGCGCAGCTCCCACGTGTCGGGCTGCATTGTAACCTCGCGGCCGTTTGTAAATTCAACTATCGGGTACTGGGTCGCTGGGTCAAAGTCGACGACCGTGCCCAGACTACCGTTGACGTACTTCCTGTCCAAACTATTCTTAACCGCCATCACCAACGCGCCTTGCTTCAAGCGTAGTTCTGCCGGAGCTAGTACGGACCGTTGCAAACTTTCGATGTAGTTCTGACTGCCTGTGGTCGTTTGGGTATAAATCATTTCATCGCCAGGAAGACTATCTAACTTAGCTTCGTTCTGCTTGTCGACATCTACATTCACTGTGTGGAGTTCGGTGTATACCACCCCTTTAGCTGGCAGCTTATTCGCACGCTCCAATAAGGCTTCGGCATGCGAGCGGCGAATATCACGCGAACGCATGGCGTCCAGTATCGCCGACAAGGTGTCGTCATCCTGACGGTGCTGCTCTTCGAGATAGCATATCATCGGGTCGAGGTCTGCCCATGCTTTTGAAAACACCACAAAGTTCCCTTCCATGCTTTCGGCCCGGTTCACCGGTGGCAACTGGAAAAAGTCGCCACTCATTATAACCTGTATGCCGCCGAACGGCTTGTCTGGTTCGCGCCGGACCATACGCGCAATCGCGTCAATCATGTCCAGTCGAAAGTCGTGCATCATCGAAATCTCATCAATAATAAGCACGTCGGTCTTTTCAATAATCTCTCGTCGGCTTTTACTGAGTGAGTCTACGAAGTGCGCCCCAATTTCGTCGCGCACGCCAATACCGCTCCAGCTATGGATCGTGCTGCCCCCCAGGTGCGACGCCGCGAGGCCCGTCGTCGCCGTCACGCTAACGTGTTTGCCCTCGTGCTTTTTCAGCTTTATAAGTTGGTTCAACACATACGTCTTACCGCTCCCTGCCGGACCGGTCAACAGTACGTTATGCCCCTCATTCATAATGGCGAGCGCCAAGGTTTGCTTCATTCCTTTTATTATACAGTCCTTAGCAGAAGTTTAGTGACACTGACTGGACAGGTGCGCTATACTGCTTCCATGTCAAAGCCGGAATATAAGCAAGGCGTGTTTGGAAGATTATACGATATCGCCTGCACTGAAGAGGCTTTCCGCCTAGGCTATATCGATACCGTCGAAGTCGAGCGGAAACTTGGTATCGGTGAGCGCAAGGACTTGGCGCCATTCCTTGAAGTCGAAGATCCAGATCGTCGTGATTACCTGATGGACATCTTGGATACGTCGGCATCGGTCGCCTACAGCTTTTCAGCAGAACGTATCGTCGACGGCCTCGATAACACGTTGCTCAATTACGTCGTTACCACGAGTCTTGAGCAAAGCGTCATAGGTATTCCGCCTGCATTCGAACCTGATATCTCACCAAAGAAGCTTTTAAAAGTACAGCGTGACCGTGGTCTGTTTCTGAGTGCGGTTGCCGCCACTAGTTATCATCTGCGTAGCGATAATCCCGATGAGATCGTAGCTACTCATACATACGCCCTCAAACACCGAAACAAGACGCTTGCATGTATTGATAGCGATGTCTACACAGATCGCGGATGCGAAGGTGAATCCGTCGCCATACCTTCGCCCGAAGCCGGTGAATTCGATACTCACTTGTTCGTACCCGAGCCGATCCATCATGAACGTATCGCCGATAATGACCGGATCGATGTTCATCTCGCCTTCCGGGCTCTCACCTTGGCAAACTCTGACAATGACGGAGAGTCAGCCCTCTTTCGTGAGGATCTGGTTGAGCGCGTCGAGGCCATGCTCGACATGATGCAGCTCAAACGTCGACTGGTCGTTTAACCGCGCGGCGGTTCGCCTTCGGGCTCATCAAGTAGTTTCTTACTCTTTATGACGTAGCGCTTACCCGTGATTTCTGATGTAATGTAGTCTTCGTTAATCAAGTTTACGAACATATCCAGGTCGCGGCCATCCATAATGATGATCGCGTTGTTGTCGTCTGTCATCAGTTCTAGCTGCATAGTGTCAGCGTAATCAACCGCCTGGTCCTGTGTTATGCCGCCAACTTCAAGCTTTTGCAGTTTATTCACAACCCCTGGTTTTTCGCGTACCAGTGACTGCAAATCCAATCCGTCCGGAAGGCTTAGTTTGTACGTGGCCAAAATCTCTTCGACTTTCTTATCGGCCAGCAGCTGCTTCTTATACTCGTACTGGAATAACTTTTCAAACTTTGGCTGGTTGAATACGTATATGTCGCTTCCAATGATAAGTACTTGGTTATCACTTGGCAGTTTGACCCCGACTTCCGGCTCGAACGGAGCGAACGTACCGTTCGACAGCTGCCAACTGACTGCTCCAGGCAGGACACCCGATTGCTGGACGGCTTTTGCCACGTAAAACACTTCCCCATCAGGTCGGGTTGCCTTCAGTAGCACACCTTTTACGCGTTTGAATTCATGTTCGGTCTCTGAAAACTGCACAATATCGCCGCGTTGCTTTTCAACCAGGTGAATCAACGTCTCGGCGCGGCCAACATTTGCGAGGTCTGTCCGGAGTAGCACGTTTTCCTCGGCTTCCGACAGTTCATAATCGCGTACGCTCATGCCGGTTCCAGCGCCGAAGTTAACGGTGCTTATAAGGTCGAGTACAAACAGCGCTCGTGTCTGCGCGTCGAGAGCTTTCGACAAGTTAACCGCATACGGCGTGTAGTTCTTGTTAAATACGAATAGTTCGAGCGTTAAGTCGTTCTTTACGGCGTCTGTGCGGTTGGCCCACAAAAAAATATCAGTCGTGTCTGGTTTCGGTTCTTCCATTTGTACCTTTTTATAGCTTATATAGTCTTGCTTTCATTGTAGCAAGTAGCGTACAGAAGAACTGTAGTAAGAATGTCGTCTGTAGGACTATTCTACGATGAGCGTACCAGTAAATTGCTCTTCAATGTGGTCGTGAAACCCATACGTTCCGGTGCTTGCAGGCGTAAACGTAGCAGTTTCACCCGGTCCCATGACATCAAGATTCAACTCCTGATTTTCCAGGTGACTTGGGTGGTCGTCGCTCGAAAACTGCATGTCCATGCTCGATGCATTCTTTACCGTGACCGCCTCGCCTGATTTCGACCGGTACGTCGTTTTGTCGAAGCCCTTGTCGGTAAACGTTATGACAGTGCTGCCGACAACCGCTTTTTCGGACGTATCGACAGACCCATTCGTCTTTGAGGTATCAGTCGTCTTCGTTTGTTCCGACGCGGCGTCGGTCTTACTTGATTCATCGTTCATGGCGTAGACCACGACGCCAGCAACGACCAGCACGACGGCTGCCGCTACGATTAGTCCGACTTTTGATGACGATTTGTTTTGCTCCATACCTTAAGCCTCCTTTTTCTTATATACCAACCGGGAATAAATGACTGCTACCGCAAGCGTTATACCATATACCCACCACACCCCCATAAACCAACCGGTTCGTACCTCGCGGCCAAGTTCAAGCGCGTGAATGAATATCGCTGCCATACCGATGATCTGTAACAGTTCGATGTATTTCCACCACGTCTTGTGAGCGAACCATCGCTTCAGTTCGAACGCCAAGAATATGGTCAGACCAAGGCTGCCGAGAGCAAGATACACCTCTTGATTTTCATACACTGTCAGGTAGCTGAGCGGGGGCAATCCGTACCCGTCCTTGTATAGCTGCAGCAGAAGTAGTCCCGGGTGAAGAATGATCAGCCCAAGCACCAAACCCATCGACACTGGCATGTATAGCCCGTGCCCTTTTTTGTCATACCCCGAGTACCGTCGCAGTGCTCCCATGACAAAGTGGGTCCACATCAACCCAAATGCTATGAGGCCAAGTGGTGGAAATATGTCATACACGCTTATACCGTTCAGCGTCCTTACGCCAAGCCAAGCCACGACTGGCAGCACGATGGCAAGTCCGCCAAGTGTCCATTCGATGGCAAGGAATTTTTGTCGTATAAACTCTTTCATGATTCCCCTATTTCTTAAGCTTTGATGGCCACCACACAAATGGTCCGATATAGCGTATCAGTGCCGGCACCAGCAAACTACGCACGACGAAGGTGTCGAGTAGCACGCCGAACGCCACGATGAACGCGATTTGGAACAAGAACAATATGGGAATCACCCCAAGTGCCGCGAACGTCGCGGCCAGCACTATACCCGCGCTCGTAATCACTCCACCGGTCACGACCAGTCCCTTTATCACACCTTCGGCAGTGCCATGTTTCAATGCTTCTTCACGCACCCGGGTCATCAGGAAGATGTTGTAGTCGATTCCCAGTGCCACTAAAAATACGAACCCGAATAGGATGACCGCCGGGTCGGCTCCTGGAAAGCCGAACACGTGGTTGAACAGCAGCGCCGCGACCCCGAGCGTAGCCGCGAACGACAGCACCGTGCTGACAAGCAGGATGATCGGCGCGACGATGGCCCGAAGCAGTATCATCAGAATGATCGTTATGGCAATGAGTACGGCTGGCAATATTACCGTACGGTCATGAATCGAGGCCTTAAGCGTATCAAGCTGCACGGCAGTCGGCCCGCCAACGTAAATGCTATCACTCAGCCTGCCAAGCTTGTCCCGCAGACGCAGCACCGTATCTTTAGCGGCTTCACCGTCGGCTTTATCGGTCAACGTCACCTGTAACAGTGCGTTCCCGTCAGCCGTCTTTGGAATGGCGCTCTTGAACGGATACGCCGCTTCTACCAGCGTGTCTAACGGTACGAAGGCGCGTGCTTCAGCCGGTGTATTGGCTTCTATGCCCCTCCGTATCTTGTCTTTTATTATTGCCTCGGCGTTACCAAGCGGTTTTATCCCTGGCTCCACACCTGTCGCAAGCGCATTCACACCGTCAGTACCTTTGGTGCCGTCAATGACCTCCACGGCTCTACCCACAAGCCTTTCGGGTACCAAAATCTGTGCCGGACTTCCAGAGCCAGCCGTGAAATGTTCGGACAGCTCGACCTGGCCGTCGCGCGCTTCTGACTTTCCAAGTATAAAGTCACTCTGTGCCACGCCGTCGGCCTTCAGCTGCGTCGAAAACAGCGCGAATACTACCAAAACCATCGCCGATAACAGTGCCGTCAGCGCGGCGCGCTTGTTGACCAATATGCCAACGTTGTGCCAAAAACCACGTGCCAGGCGCTGTTTATGTCGTTTCGCGGCGGCCGGGTCAGCACTCGGGCGAACCGGCCAAAAGCTCGTCCGGCCTAGCGCGTAGAGCACCGACGGCAGGAATGTCAGCGCGGCCAGTACCGCGAATGCGATTCCGATGCTACCAACCGGCGCAAGCGCCTTGTTCGACTTCAAATCCGAAAGCAACAGACACATCAGCCCCACGATTACCGTACCGCCGCTGGCAATAATCGGCTCAAACGCTCCCTTGTAGGCCGCTTTGAGGGCGTCGAACTTCGAACGGTAGGTATACAGCGCTTCGCGGTAGCGCGACACGAACAACAATGAGTAGTCCGTCGCCGCCCCGATGACCAGAATGAACAGTATTCCCTGCACCTGTCCGTTCAAATCAACGTAATCGTTCTTGGCCAGCCACCACACCAGGACTATGCTTGCGCTCAGCGCGAAGATACTCGTCATCAGCACGACGATCGGTAGCAAGATTGAACGGTACACGATGATAAGGATGACAAACACCACTGCCAGCGCCGTCAGTAGAAGAATACCGTCGATGCCGGCGAACGCTTTGTTCAGCCCAGCCGCGAAACCGGCGGGCCCGGTTACCTGAAGCTTCGCGTCTTTTATGTCGGCTTTTTCGTACACGCCCCTGACGTCGTCAATGACGACTTGCAGCTTTGCCTTACTATCGAGCGGTACCACCACGAACGCCGCTTTTTTGTCATCCGATACGGTCGCAGGGCTGATATTCCCTGTGACGCCTTCGATCTTTTGTATGTCGCCGGCCTGTGCGTCGATGACTTCTACGGTTCCGGCCGGTAGCACTTTGTCCCCGCTGAACAAGACGATCGTGGGTAATGTCGCGTCGTCCTGGAACTTCTTAAGCTCTTGGTTTACTTTGGTGCTTTCGGCACTGCTCGGCAAAAAGCCGGCAAAACCGTTGTCGGCTACTTCGCTTATCTTGCCAAAGAACGGCCCACCAATGGCGCCCGCCGCGAACCATACGGCAATAAGCAATGCCGGCCATAGTATTCGTAGCCATTTGCTCGGAACGGACGGCTTATCAGTTTTCCCCATGTGCGTCTATTGTAGCAATTTTAAGAACAAAAATCTTCTAACGCGACTGCAGTGCGTCAAGCGCCACGCCCATTGCCGCCAAAGTCCGCCAGTCGGCCTTAGCGTAGGCTTCATCGGTCATCGACAACGTGTAATGGTCGCGGAACAATGTCGTCTTTTGGTACGTTCCAACTTCTTGACCGGCTGTATCAAGGAACACGAAGTGATATTTCAAGAACAATGTCACAAGTTCAATGATTTCACCGACGATCGGAATCCAACCGCCAAAACGACGGATTGCTGCGAGCACTTCGTTGCTTTCTTTTACGGTAAATAGTTCCGTACCGTTCGCGTCCATCACCTTCCATGTACTATTGATCAAACTGTTCAGGAACTCTTTCTTGAACATGCCGACTATTTGGCCGTTCGCATCTTCAACGAAGTAACGTCCGTGTACGTCCAGTACCTTTTCTGCGCGGAACGTGAACGCGGTGGCAGTTTTTTGTTCGTCGGAAAAGAACGTGACTTTCTCTTTGAACGCCAGGCGCTTCTGCTGCGCCAAGGCAGCGAGGCCCGCCTGGTTCCCTGCTTCGTCGGCACCGAACACTTTATACTTGTTCACGAACGCGGTGATTTTTTGTTCAACGAATAGGCGTGGTTTCATGACTTTACTATACATGTCCGCCATCGGCTGGCCTATACTGAATGTATGTCATTCAATCATTACGCAAAAATTAAACGTATTCTCGCCGAACAAACTCCTGGCTGGTATATCGTTCGGATCGACCAATCAACCAGGGCGCAAAACTTCAAAGGCGAAACGGTCGAATACGACCATTTTTACCGCATTTACTCAGCCATGGGTGAACCGATTAAATATTGCAAGTTCCAGCAGCTTGAACGCCTGGCGAGCATTCTCGAAGTACCGGCCGAGACGCTACCGGTAGCGTCAGACAGTTAACATCGTTCGGCGGCGAGTGCGGATCGCTATCGCAAACGCCGTCACGAATGCGCCGATGGTCGCAAGTATCAAATCCTGCATGGTATCGCGTAGCCCTATTCCCTGGTAGCTGTTGCCCATTACGATCGCGTGCGGTCCCATGTTCCATTGCTGCATGGTAAAGCCGAACGAAATGTCGAGTACGAACTCGTATATCTCCCACAGCACGCCGGCGGTAATGGCAAAGCAGAGTGTGAATAGCAGAATCGTCATAGGGTGCAGTCTGACGGCGTTCTTTCGCTCAAGCACATGTAGCATATACAGCCCTATGTACGCGAACAATATGCCCGATAGCGCGTGCAGCATGTCATCCCACCACCACGCTCTGTCATACATGTGAATCATCTCGCCAAAAACCACCGCAAGGCTTATAAAGCCAATCGACGCTGCAAACAATAGTCCTAAGAATTGTTGATTTTTCATTATGTCATGAGTATAGCCGATTGTTAGGTCAGATTGTTAAGATCAATATTTTCTTTTAATATTTGACCTTCGTGAGTTGGCGTCATCAGAATAACCCCACCATCTACTTCGCTTTGATACTTTTCATTAACATCAGGATCACTATTATCCCAAACGGAGACTTCAGGTGAATCATACATAATTTCGTATAGCCCCACAGAATTTAATGAACCGAGCTCGCCCGGCTCATACGGTTTAATTTCTAACATTAGAAAACGCCTTAACTGTTCATAAGAGAGAAGAGTCAAGACATCTGCGGCTTGCTTGAATTCCTCACTGGTGATTTTTCTTACAGCATGAGCCTTTAACAACATCGCTAATGCTTTGGCTATTTTTTCACCCTTTGCTTCATTTATTAAATTAAGCAGGGCTTCTTGCCCACTATTTCTCTCGATATTTTGGATACCTTCTTCTAGTAAGTCATCGTCGACTGAATTAGTTTCAAGTGCGATTAGAAAATTTGCAATTTTTCTTATCAATATATAATCTTGAAGACTTTTTGAGGATTTGATTATCCCCACAGCAAATCCCAATATGGGAATGTTTTTTATTATGTCGCTTTTTAAAGCCACGCCTGCTAAGGTTTCCAGCGATTGTACTGAAGGCTCGCTAATAGCATTTACTGCGTTAAGTAGTGCGATTCTCCGCTGAGAGCCCACTTCATCTAACCCTTAGCCAAGCGTATCCACTTGTGTTTTACGAGTTTGTCTAGTCGTATCGCGCTCGCGAACTGTAACTGTGCCATCTTCTAGTGTTTGAAAGTCGATTACCACGCAGTACGGCGTTCCGATTTCGTCTTGGCGGCGGTAGCGTTTACCAATATTGCCGTTGTCGTCCCACATGACGCGGCCAGGGTTTTCTTTAGCGAGTTTGGCGTAAACTTCGCGCGCTTTTTCAACCAGCTCCGGCTTGTTTTTAAGCAGCGGGCTAACGGCGTATTTAACCGGTGCTAAGTGTTCTGGCAATGCCAAGAATACGCGTTTTTCGCCGTTCTGTTCGTCTTCGCGGTACGCGCTGACTAGCACCGCCATGAGTGCTCGCTCAACACCGAACGACGGTTCAATCACGTGCGGAACGAATTGTTCGTTGCTGCCCTTTACGCGGTATTCCATGCCTTTACCGCTGGCATTCTGAATGTTCATTAGGTCAAAGTCGGTGCGGTATGCCAGGCCCATGAGTTCTTCACGACCGATCGGGTAGTCGAATTCAAAGTCGATGGTGCGTTTGCTGTAGTGCGCGCGGTCTTCTTCCGGAACTTCGAGTTCGTGGATTGAACTTTCGGGCAGGCCAAGTGCTGCAAACCATTCTTTACATTTTTCTACCCAATGCTCAAAGGCTTCTTCCCACTTATCAGGGGCTACGAAGTATTCGATTTCCATTTGCTCAAACTCGCGCGAACGGAACACGAAGTCACGCGGCGAAATTTCGTTACGGAATGCCTTACCCTGCTGAGCAATACCAAATGGTAGGTCTGGGTAAAAACTGTCTACAACATTCTTGTAGTTCGTGAAAATTCCTTGCGCAGTTTCCGGTCGCAGGTAGCTGATTGAGCTTTCGTCGTCGACCGGACCGACGTTCGTCTTGAACATCATGTTAAATTGCTTGGCCTCACCAAACGTACCCTCTTTACCACAAGTCGGACATTTGTTCGGGTCGTCCAATTTGTCGGCACGGTGCCTTGCGTTACAGTTTGAACATTCGACCAACGGGTCGGTAAATGTGTCTACATGGCCGCTTGCCTGCCATACTTTTTGGTTCATTAGGATCGCCGCGTCTACACCGTACATATCGTCGCGCTCGTCCACGAACATAGTCCACCAAAGATTCATGATGTTTCGCTTCAGCTGCACGCCAAGCGGGCCGTAGTCCCATGTACCACTTAAACCACCGTATACGTCGGAGCCCTGATAAATAAAACCTCGGCGCTTGGCCAGGCTAACGATATCTTCTAATTTCACCTGTTTTTCCATTACCTTAAAGTATACCAGTCCGCCTTGTTTACAGGTAGTTCTCAGCCTAAAGCAATATAATTATCTGGTTCGCACATCGACAAACAGAAAGAAGCCTGCATTGGAAGCTGTGAAGGTTGAAACGAAGAACCTGGTTCGCCACGCCGCCGTGCTGATTTACATCGGCGAGTACGACGCCGCGGAGCTATTACTGCTTCGGGCGCTGTACAACACGCGCGACTGCGGTGAACGGACGGCAGCAGCCGACTTGCTGCCGCGGATTCACCACCGCATGGGGCAATTGCAAGCCGCACGCGGGAACGTACAACATGCAAGGGAGTTGTTTGAGGTCGCCGAAGGATCATTTGATCGCCGCAACGCGATTGGACGTGCAAGGACCTTGCGTGACCTCGCTTTGTTGACGTACCGCCACGGTCAGCCCGACGAAGGCGGTGCGCTTGCTAAGCGAGCGCGCAACCTGTTAAAGCGACCCAGCCAGATCGACCCAACCTGGGAAAAGGAGTTCATTGTCACAGACGGCATTGTGGCAGGAACCGACCCGTCCCTGCCCCACGCCGAAGCCATTCGCCACTTCCTGATTGTAGACGAGCGGGTCCGCGGAGGCTCCGACCCGATTTACGAGCGGGAAAATCTGCGGCGGTTGGTTCGCCGCATCCCCATCGTTGAGCGGGCCGGGTACGAAATACGGTCCCAAACAATCTGGTGGCGGCTCATCGCTGGTCACGAAATCAGGACCGTCACGCAGGACCTGATGGATGGGAACTTTCGCGGAGCAACACTGGGGTCGGCACGACGGATGACGCGTCACTTGCTTCCATTCTAGAGCCGTTTCTGGTCGATACCGCGAACCCCGCGCCTGTATTGGGTGCGAGAGTTCCTTGTTTTAGTGCGCTACCGCGCGTTCAGCAACCCACAAACAATCATTAATAAGTTCTCCTGCTCCAGCGACATGCGCGGCCACCTTTGGTGACTGAGCGCTAAGAATTCGAAGTAATTTTATGTGGTCACTTGTGAATGTACCCCGTTCGCTGAATACGAACCCGTGATCGGCTTCAGAAAAGTCGTACGACGCGTCCTCGACCAGCTTCATCCCATTAGTATCGGTCGCCAAGTTCAGCCCGACCCCTAGCAGTATGGCGAGTTGAAGCCAAAACCACGCCTTGGTTAGCCGTACGTCGATTTGTGGGTCGTTTAGGGCTGCAAACGCTTGGTCTAGCAAATCAAAGAATGCCGGCTCGTCGACTGTCGTCGCTGCACGGGTAATCTGTTTGATAATGTCGTACCCAAACTGCAGGCAGTCGTAGTCGGTCATAATGTGTGAGTAAAACACATCCAAACGTGCGGCTGTTAAAATCCCCAAGTCGCCCTTACCGACACCGACGTTCACGTCGCAGCGAGCAAACAGTTCAATCCCGCCGGCTAGTCGGCTTTTTTCTTTTCGGACACCTTTGGCCATAACACTAAGCATGCCGTTGTCAGGGGTGAGAAGCTGTATAATTCTGTCGGCCTCGCCGTAATTGGTGCGCCGCAGCACGATGGCTTTGGTGCGGATACTTTTCATTGGATAACCGTCCGTACGGCAGCCACCACGTCTTCGGGGTGCATGGTTGCTTTGTCGAGTATGCGTTTTACTCCGTAACTTTCAACGTCTTCCAACGAAATCTGGTCGGCCAGGTTGGTAGCCAAAACAATAGGAATGTCCGCCAAGTCAGGGTGTGAACGCAGTTCGTGTAAAAGCGCCAATGCTGTTGTTCCTGTCAGCAGAACATCAAGCAGTACCGCATGCGGCCTGACGTCATCTATAACGTCAATCGCACCCAGCGCATGTGCGGCATGGTAGGCTTCATACCCCGCTCGTCGTAACACCCGCAAGTAGTGTTCTGCCAGCCATACGTCATCCTCGACAACGACAACACGTTCTGTCATAGCAGTGAAAGTTGGTGTGAAACCGGTAGTTCCACGTAAAACGACGCGCCATCCTGGTGCCGTATAGCACCGATCCGCCCACCCATGGCGGTCGCGAATTGATTCGATATATACAGGCCAAGTCCGCTGCTTTGCGGTCGGGCGTGAACCGGCTGACTTTGCTCTAGCGTGCTGGTGAGTTTGCGCCAATGCTTAATCGGCATGTGGGGCCCAAAGTCGCGCACGCTTAACCGTACTGTCGAGCGCTCACCTATTAGTTGCGCTTGCAGCTCGACCACGCCGTCAATATCACCGTAGTGTAGCGCATTGTCTGCAAAGTTAAGTAGAATACGACGCAGCAAATCGCGGTTCGCAATTACCGGTGGCAAATGCCGAATACGCGCGACTTTAAGTTTTCGGCCGTGCGCTTTGTACAACCGGTCAAGTTCGCTTCGTACGTCGCGCGCGACGTCCAGCGGGTTCACGGGTGCAAGCTCAAACAGTGTCGACTGCGATTCGGCACGCGTAAGGTCACTGGTCAGGCGAATCGCCTTTTCGGCCACATGCGTCATTTGTTCAACCACCTGCTGGCGTTCCGACTCACTTAAGTCGTTCGCGGCAAGTTCCAGCGACAGCTGACGGAGCAAAACCAGTGGCGATTTTAGTTCATGGGCCGCGACGGCGACGGCGGACACTCTGTTCACGCCGCTATCGTTCGTCGGACTCCCATTCCTACTCATTACACTTAGTGTAGCAGGCCTGGCAAAAATGTGTCGACGGATTACGTATTGAAGGTGATCGTTTTGATCAGGTTTTCAAAGTCAGGTTTGAACGTATCTGCGTCGGTGCGAATGATAGCGGTTTTGTCACGAATCTTGTAAATAACCGCTGCGCCACGAATGTCCTTCGTAAAGCTACCGTCAAGCCGCGTGCCGTTTTGGCTGTTTGCCTTAACCGACGACGTTGTCAGTTTGCCACTTTTTACCAAGTCCTTGTAGTCTTCAATCACGTCTTCGTATTTTTGGTCGACGATACTAACGCGAATAGCATACCTTGATTCAGGCTCGTTGACTGGTGGAACGGTAGCTGGGTTAAGGTAGGCTTTGTAGCTGCTGTCGTTTGAACCGTTATCGGCAACGTAGACGCTCCAGGTCTTTGGGTATTTGAATCCGAGCGACCCGTAGTCGCTAGGACTTACGAAGCTACGAAGCGGCTCTTTCTCACGCTCGGCGAACTTCTTTTCAAGGTCGTCTGCCTGTGCTTTTTCGGCTTTCGCGACGGCATTTGATATTTTGGAGTCAACATTGTTCTTTTGGTCGGCGTAATTAACGTACGCCCAAATAGCAAGACCGGCAAATGCTACCGCTAGGACCGAGACTCCCGCGATCACCAACGCCGAAACCGATACACCCCCGCGCTCTGAAAGATTCTTATTCATGCTGGTAGTATAGCTTAAGCTTCTTTCCACTGCAAAGTGGAAAATAACGATTGTTGATTTCCACTTTGCAGTGGAAAATCGTGATGGCGGTGATACCAGTGCAAAATTACTTGCCTGGAACCACTTCGTAAAGCGTATGACCACGGTAACTCGCCCGTACGGGCAGGCCTTTTAAGCCCGCGCCAAGCATCATAACGGCAAGCGGCCTACCTAACCGTGTCGCCTCGGCCTTTAGGTAGCGTACTGATTTTTCACTATCGCGCGACACCGAGAACATATATACGATCGTCGTGTCGTCAGGTAGTTTTGCGTGCCACATATTACCCATAACTACAGTTGCGCGCTTGCCTAGCCGCAGACGCGATACCAGTACGAGAATCGGATTTATCTCGTACCCGTACGCTTTAGCACCACATCGCGCCGCTTCAAGCAGTACTACGCCGTCACCCGACCCAAGATCAACTAGCGTGTCATTTCCTCCAAGCGGATACAGCTCTTCGAACGCTCGGCGCACTTCACGTCGTAAGCTCGGTACATAGGGTGCGCCGAACAATACAACAAACCCGAACAAAAACACAGGAAGTGCGAATAACCAAAGCAGAATCATACGTCTTCAAACGATTTTTTCAGCACGTTCACGGTGTTTTCCATTTCTGACAAATCATGCTCGATTTCGCGGGCCAATTTGGCGGCCGCTTCAAACTTTTCGGCGGCATGCGTCAGCGAAAATTCCTCGCTTTCGAACCATGCGGTCATCTCCCGCAGCTCGTTCATCTTTTCTTCTATGGTCTTATTTTTTGCTGACATTTCGTACCTCCGCTTCAATCACATCATGTTGTCGTTCGATTTCAATTAATTTTCCTACGTCGACGTCACCGCGTACCAGCGCATAACCCCTGGCTAGTACGGTCTTTGGGTCGTATTGGGTTAGCAGTTTTAGCGTCGTTGCCGTTTCGTCCTTAAAGCCGCGAATTCGTTCGGCAATCATTTGCCCGCTATTTACCATTAAGTCGTCTGCCTCCCGGCGGTAGTCAGCCAGTTTTACTAGTAGTTCTGGCACGATTGACCGCACCATGTTCCGCGACCGTTCAATCAGTTCACGGCGGTCTGGGACTAGAATTTGCGCCGCATTGCTTGGCGTACTGGCACGCACATCTGCCACTAAGTCGGCAAGCGTCGTGTCAATTTCGTGTCCGACCCCAACTAATGTTGGAATACGGCTAGCCGCGATAGCCCGCACTAGCCCTTCGTCGTTGAACGCTGCCAAATCATCCGGGTCACCACCGCCACGCACAATGACAATCACTTCAGGCGGTTCACCTGACTGGTTGAAGTAGTCGATAGCCCGAATAATCTGCCCCGGTGCGTTAATTCCCTGCACCAAGGTGTTTGCAACGTCAACTTCCATGCCGCCCCAACGACCATTCAGCACTTTTATGAAGTCAGTGTAGCCGGCAGCCTGAGTACTACTGATTAGCCCAATACGTTTTGGGAGTTCTGGCAACAGCCGTTTGCGTGCCGGGTCGAACAGTCCTTCGGTTTCAAGCTTTTTAAGCAGTAGGTCAAAGCTTCGTTTAATACTTCCCTCGCCAACAGGCTGAACAGATTGAATACTAACACTGAAGCCCCATTTATCACTCAAGCGTGGCCGGCCAAGTACCGCCACAACCATGCCGTCTTCCAGTGGTGTTCGTATTTGGTAGACCGAACCAAAAAAGTCCACGGCGCATTGTTCATCTTTTAGTTTAAATCTGACCCACTTGCCTTGTCGCACGTTGTAGCCCGACACTTCGCCAACGATAACGATGTTCGGCATGGCGTATTCGAACGTCTGGTTTACCAGCGCGACAAAATCGCTAACACTAAGCCGGATGTCGTTGTTTTCCATATTTCGAAAGTGCCCGTTGGTAGAATAAATAACCGCCCGCGATGGTGACGATTAAGATAATGACACGACTGAGTAAGATACCCGCAATAGCCGTACCCGAACTAATACCCGCTACGGCCAAAAACGCCACCATAATCGCTTCGTACGCACCAGCACCGCCAGGAGTCACGACAATGAATCCGGCGAGCGATGCCAAAGTGTAAGCAATAAGTATCGGTGCCGGGTTCACCGGCGTACCGAGTGCCCAAAACGTTACGGCGAACACCATGGCGTCAAGAATCGTAAAGACCAGTCCCCATACAATCGGGTAAATTAACACCCGTCGGTCACGCTGCAGCTCCAAATAATCGTCGTGGATTTCTTCGAAAAACTTGAGTACGTTTCCTTCGTGCATGACCACTCGTTTTCGCCCACGGGTCAGTTTACGGACAAGCTTGTTTACGCTGCGCGAAATCCAGGTAGCAAACTGCTGCATACGCACGCGGCTGCTTACCAAGTAGACCATACCGACAATCGCAGCCAACATGAACAAAACAATCATACTGCTCACTAAAATTATCCAGCGGTTTATACTTCCGTCGATAGTTACAAGAAGTACACAAAACGGAATAACAATTGCCGTCGCAATGAACCCTGCAACATAACGCACCATCTGTGCCGACGCCGCGCGCCCCGGGCTAACGCCGAACTTCCCAAGCCGCCATGTCATGTACGAAATCCCGCTCACGCCGCCAGAAGGCAGCGTGTGGTTCACGAAGTTCAGTTCCAGCGCCATGCGGGCACGGGTGGTCCAGTGCGTCTTTTCAATCGAGCCTTTGGCGCGCAAGTAACTGAACATAATTTCGGACGCCGCATAAAACGACAGCAACATTAGTGGAATGATAAGCACCAAAATATATACGTTCACCTGCTCAAGTAGCATCCAAGCTTTCTGAAGCTCGTGGCGCGACAAAAACAGTATAAGAGCTACCAGCCCCAGCGTTACCCAGCTGATGACACGTTTGACGGACATTATTTTCATTATAGTGCGCCAGGGGCTTATAAGACAAACATGCGTTAACTACCGTAAACCGGTATACTAAACGTAATGAATGTCATCTCTATTCTTGGGCGTCAGCCAGAACTTAGTCTAGCTGAACTTGAACAGCGCTTTGGAAGCGCGAATGTTCGAGTATTTTCCGATTCTGCAGCAACAGTCGAAACCGACTTATTCGACATCACAACTCTCGGTGGTGTGGTAAAAGGCGGCAAAATAATCGCCGAACTTGAAAAGGCCGACTGGTCACGCCTGTCGCGTGACATCGTGCAGCGTTACGCCCGCACTTTCAAAGGCGAAGGTAAATTAACCCTTGGTATTAGCGTTTACGGCCAAGATATTCCAGCCCGTGAAGTACAGCGCACCGGCCTAGCACTTAAACAGTCACTTAAAAAACAAGGCCGTTCGGTCCGTTTAGTTCCGAACGACGGCCCTGCTCTTTCAACTGCTACGTCGCACCACAATAAACTCGGGCTTTCAGACAATAAAGTCGAATTGATGGTCGTGTACGGACCAAAAACCGTAGTCGTTGCCGAAAGCATGGGCGCGCAGAACATTACTGCCCTCGCCGCCCGTGACCAAGGACGCCCAAAACGTGACGCGTTCGTGGGCATGCTGCCACCTAAACTTGCACTTATGATGATAAACCTATCCGGAATTGGACAGAAGAGTCGCGGAGCTGATGTTGTTACCAGACCTTCAAGCGACCGCCCCACCATTCTCGACCCCTTCTGTGGCACCGGCGTCGTCCTGCAAGAAGCCGCCCTGCTTGGCTTTAACGTCTACGGCACCGATTTAGCAGAAAAAATGGTCGACTATTCCAAGGCTAATCTTGAATGGCTGGCCGTAAAGCACCCTATCGGAACAGTAAGGGTCGAGGCTGGCGACGCCATTGAGCACCAATGGCAGCAGCCAATCGACGCTGTAGTCGCCGAAACCTATCTGGGTCAACCATTCAGCGCACCGCCCGCACCAGACAAGCTCGACAAAGTTAAACGAATCGTCGAACACATCGTCACTAAATTCCTTGAAAACTTGGCCGCTCAAACAAAACCCGGTACCCCGCATTGTTTGGCTGTTCCCGCCTGGCGCGACGCCCAGGGGCGTTTTACTCACCTTTCGGTCATAAAAAAGCTCGAATCGCTCGGTTACGAATGGCAAGATCTTGAACATGTCGACGCAAAAAGTTTAGTCTACTTCCGCGAAGACCAAGTTGTTGCACGGCAGCTGCTAATCTTGACCCGAAAATAATATAGCCACAACCCTTGTCAAACAGCGTATTTTACGCTACAATTACATCAATTAGCGTCATAAACTTTAAGGAGAAGCTATGTCACACGTCAAAGCTGGTGGTTCGTCTAAGAACGTCCACAACAACGCCGGTGCCCGATTGGGCGTCAAACGTTTCGGTGGTCAGACCGTTCGTACTGGTGAAGTCCTGGTCCGTCAGACCGGTTCTACTAAGGTTGCTGGCCCAGGCACATTCATGAGCCGTAACTTTACCATTCACGCCGCTCAAGATGGCGTAGTTGCTTTCAGCAAGGTAAAGACTCGCCGATTCACTGGCAAGACCGCACCTCGCACACAAGTTTCGGTCCAATAATTCGTCTTTGAAATTAATTACCCCGGATCGCTCCGGGGTAATTTTCAATGCGAGATGATTTACCTAAGATTAAGAAAGGCTTTCGCGGATGGGGACAGGCTCTGCTGTACCCGGTATATCGCCCGACCGTCTTCAGCGGCTTGCGCGAAATTCTTAGCCTGCTCAGATTCAGTCTTGTTTCGAACTGCACGGCGGTACGATAATACTTCTGCTCGGACCGATTCGTCGAGTGCGTCCAGTGGGTCGACAGCCTGAACAGCTTCTTGTGCGGCAACGTCGGCCACCGGTTGAGCCTGTTCGTTATTTCGCATCCAATCAGGCATTTTGATAAGCCCATCTTCGTCAAATTCTACACTGGAAACTGGAGTAGGCTCCGGTTCGATTTCAACCGTGCTGCGAAGAGCCCGACCTGCTAATTTCTCTGCAAGCTCCTCTTGTTGGGCATCTGACAAATTTTCTAACGCGATAGTCTTTTCATATGCAACACCGTTTTCTGTGAAGTATGCTGTTCTCGTATTTTTATCTAGTCGAGCGACCGTGACATTACCAGATTTTCGATCAATCAGAACGGTTGGCATGTCCTTGCTTCCGTTCATGTAGGCGGATGTTTCCTGCTGGTTAATTTGGTTGAATGTTCGTTCGTTCATATTGTTTATGTCTTATTGGATATGCTTTTATAGTAGCAGTTTATTGATTATTTGTCAATATGCTTATACTCATAGGAATACTCCGGTATAATGACACCGATATATGGCATTCGATCGGCAACGCCGTGGCGCTGGGCGATGGTCAGCATCGAATCAAGGTTGGTCGCAAACCCATAATCCGCCGAACTATGTGAGCCGGTAGGAGTGGTCATGCCATGATTCACGGGCGCTTCGAAATACGAGATTAATGTTGGTTCTTTCGTCATGTATTCAGGAAAATACTCTTTTAGCCTATCAACTGCCCCGATACCCTTTTTGACTTGGTCACTTCGCGCCACTAGCAGGTTCACTTCAACTGTCAGTTTATGTGCATCAATACCTTGCGCGTCTAAGCGCTGGAACAAGTTGCCAAGGTCATTCGCGACGTGATTGCCCGACACCGACCAATCATCACTCAGTACAATTTTGGTATCCGGACCGATCATCTCATTACTTAGGTCACCAGTCATGACGACATGGACACGTTCACGTGTTTCCGAAGAAACCGATGAGGCGATATCGGTCGTCACTTTAGCTTGCGACTTTAGACTGCGGCTGTTCGGTATCACGAACAGCAAACTCTTTTGAGGGTTGTCCGCCAACCAGCGCTCATGCCGTCCGGCCAGACCGTGGACCGCCTCGGCATACAACTCTTTGCTCACATAGGTCATTGAAGTCAGAAAATCATCAATTCCATTGATGGCAGAGTCGTATCCATAGGCGCGGTCCGACTCTTCTGTTGGAAGGTCACGACAACGTCCGCAAAAATCAAGCAAGTCGTCAAACAGTTCTTTTTCGCTAACCGTTGTAGTGGCACTTCCCTTGCGAATAAGTGAATCGGCGGCGCTGTAGACGGTAATATTTCTTACTTCTGAAAGCGAGTCGTAGGAATCTAGTGCGTTCGGCAGTTCCCGGCCAATGATTGTCACGTGGTCAATGGAGTGTGTTGATGTTTCGAAGCCCTTTGGCGGCTTGGTTTCCATATATAAACAATAGCAGTTTATTGTCTAGTTGTCAATATGCTTCTGCTTAATAACAGGTTAAGAAGCGACTGGAGCAGCTGGTGGCTGGTCGACAGGCGTGTCACTCATGCCAAGGTGGTGTTTAACGCGTTCGACAACGTCACCAATGACAACTTGGGATTTAACCAAGTAATCGTCAACACCGAGGGATTCAGCTCGTTCCTTGTCTTTTGGCTGACTAAGCGCCGTTAGCATGATAATGCGGATATTCCCAGTTTCAGGGGTGTTACGAAGAATGTCGAGTACGTCGAAGCCAGAGATTTTTGGCATCATGGCGTCGAGCAAAATAAGATCAGGCTTAAAGTCGATTGCGGCAGACAGCGCGTCCTCGCCGTTATTAACTTCGCTAACTTCGAACCCTTCAAGTTCCAGTCGTGAACGGTAAACACCGGCAAGCGCCGTGTCATCTTCAACGAGCAAGATTTTCTTTTTCGTATCCATATGTCCCTTATTCTACCCCGATTTATAACTAGGCACAACCGTTATGGCGTACTGACGATTTGAATTGCTTTTTCAAGCTGCGGGTCGTGTCCGGCGTCAAGGTCCGCCTGCTTCAGACCAACGCTGACATCTGGCTTGATTCCCTTTTTGTTGATGTTATCGCCGCTTGGTGTGTACCAACGCTTTATTGTTACCTTAAGGAGCGCGTCGCCACTGAGCGGCACCAGTTCTTGCACAGACCCTTTACCGTAGGTCTTTTCACCCACGATGGTGGCTGCTTTGTAATGCTTCAATGCCGCGGTAACAATTTCGGTGGCACTGGCTGATCCGCCGTTCACTACCACAGCTGTCTTAACCCCCTGTAGTAACGAGTCACCTTCGCTTATAAGCCTTTGTTCGCTACCGTTGGTTGCTTTTACACTAACGACAAGTTGGTCATGCAGCCAAAGTCCAGCTACGCCCGGTGCAGCATCAAGATAGCCGCCACCGTTGCCGCGCATGTCAACGACTATCTTTTTCATGCCGCGGCCCTTTAGGTCGGCGACGGTCTTTCGCACTAGGCTAACCGTTTCTTGGTCGAAGCGGTTGATAGTCATAATACCAATATCTCCCCGAAGTTCGCTCGACACACTTGGGTTGTTGATGATTTCGCGGGTAATGGTGAATTCTTTGGTCTCGTTGCCTCGCCGGACTGCCAGTTTGACCGTAGTCCCCGGCTCGCCGCGTATGGCATGAACTGTCCTGTCAGCATCCCAGCCGTCGGTTGATTCGTCGTTAACTGCAAGTATGGTGTCGTTTGCATGAAGCCCCGCCTTTTCGGCTGGGTTGTCTGGTAAGGTCCGCAGAATTGTCGGTTGTCCGCTGCGCACCCCAACTTCTGCACCGATACCGCCGCCAATGTCACCCGAAAGCTCTTTGTTAAATTCGTCGGCTTCCGCTTTATTGAAGTACACCGTGTACGGGTCACCCAATGCTGCTACCATGCCGCTTTTAGCGCCTTCAATAAGCTTATTATTGTCGACCTTGCCGTTGTAGTGCTCTTTCAGAGTCCTATAGACCATCTGCAGCGACTCGTCGTCGAGCGTACCGGTTTCTACCTTGGCGCCGAAGACAGGGCCAACTAACGCGGCCAGTTGGGTCGAGCGCGTTCCGGCCACGAACCCAATGAGCAGCACAACCAGGATGACCGCTGCCAGATAGACGCGAGAAAGCTCGACTTTTTTATCCATTAGCAGTAAGTATAACGCACCCGGTAAAGGGTGCGCTAGTGTAGATTTGACTTGACGTTTCTAGAAGTAGATAAAGACGTCGTAGGTACTTTGGTGAACACGAACGCGGGAGAAGTTACCCCAGCCACCGCCGTAGTTGGCGTTGTACTGACTGACGGTAATGAATCCGGCTGCGTCTGGGTTGGTTTCTACCCACACCACGTGGCCATACGCACCGTCCATAATGACACCTGCCGAGTTAGCACGAGCCGTGTAACCCTTGTTCGAGTACGAGTTTGGGAACTGGTTGGCGTTACCAAGGTAGGTTGGAATGACCCCGGTGTATTCACCAATCTTCCAAGCAGCGTAGCTTGCACACTGTCGGCAGCCGTAGCCCCAACCGTCGCCACCGTTACCATCGGCACCACCGGTCGAGTACATACCGCTCATTGGGCAGTTGCCTGGACCCCATGGGTAGCCGCCGTTACCACCACCGATGAAGCTGACGCCTCCGTTACGGGCACTGGCTGCACGGATGGCTGCCTGCTGGGCGGCCATAACCTGCTCTTTTTGCGCCTGGGTTTGGTTCTTCAGGTTTTGGTAGGCAGCTTCTTGGCCACGAGTTTCGTTAACCAGTCGCTGCTGTTCAGCTTGCTTAGCCGCCAAGGCGTCACGGGCACGTTTTTGGTTAGCAAGCAACTCTTCGGTCTGCTGCTTCTGCTTTTCAAGTAGTGCTTTCAGTTCTTTAATACGGTCAATAGTGGCCTTCAGTTGGTCCTGCATGGCAGACTGGTAAGTTTGCTTGTCGACATAGTCAGAAATATTCTTCGAACTTGCGAGCATTTCTAGCGGTGAAATCTTACCTTCAATTGACAGGTCGGCAATGACTTCGCCAAGCGCGTCGCGGTTTTCTGCGATTTGCTTTTCGGTGTCGGCAATTTGGACGATAAGCTTGTCGTACTGGGCTTGGGTTAGGTCGATCTGGGTTTGGATTTGCCCGATTTCGTTATTAATACCATCAAGTGTGCGTTGCAACGTGTCGGCTTGCGCACCCAGTGCTTGGGCTGCCGCCTGGTATTGGTCGATTTGCCGTTGCAAAGCGGCAATGCGCGCATCGTACTGGTCGGCGCTAGCTTGTTTAATAAAGAGTCCAGCCGAAGAAGTGACGGCCAACACAAACGCAACAACGACTAATTTAAGGCGTCGTGCCGTACCCTTTTTCGATGATGGTGTGGTGGACCGTAGTTTCATCTCTTTCCACGTTAGCATAAGCAGCTTGTTAAGTCAATAATCCCCTTCGCTTAAAATATGTTAAATTTTCAGGTAACGGCGTGTCGCCAGGAGCGACGAAATGACACCGATAATTGCGCCCAGTAAAATCATGCCGAGTAGTACGAAGCCTAGGTATGTCAGTACGAAGTCGATGGTAGGTTGCAGTTCGATTCCACCAATGAGTCTTCCCTTCAGGGCTATCATTCCAAGTACCCCAAGTCCTGTGGCTACGATGGCGGCTATAAATCCGTACACGACAGCTTCAACTATGAACGGCCCGCGAATAAAGCTTTTGTCGGCACCAATAAGTTTCATCATTTCAATCTCGTCGCGGCGGTTAAAGATGGCCATGCGGATGGTGTTAAACACAATGAGCGACGATATGACGACGAACACGACCGTTGCAATTAATCCGGCACGTTCCGCGAAAACCACTCCTTGGGCAATGCCTTCGATCGCATTTTTACGTTCACCGGCGAACGATGGCGGTCGGCTTGAGTCCAGGTTGTCTTTGACCTGCTTGTTTGTTTCGACAAACTTACGCAGTTCGCTCGTGTCGTTAATATCGACCAATTGTACTTTGTATGTACCTGGGAACTTGTTAGTTGCTTCGTTCAGAGCGTTCAGCGTGTCGGGGTTGGTGCCGTTTTCTTTGGCGAAGTTCTCACGGGCAGTCTGTGGACTGACATAGGTCACTTCTTCGACCGACTTCAATTTTTCAAGCCCCGACTGAATAGCTTCGACATCTTTTTTTGACGTGTCGGTCTTAATGTAAATCGACATGTCGACGTTCTGTCGAATGACGTCAACCGAGCTAATTAGCGTGCTTCTAGCAGCCAGAGTAGCAAAGACAATAAGCAGCGTAATGGTCATGACGGCGGTCGCTGCAATGGTCAGCCACGCGTTACGCGAAAAGTTATTTACGCCGTAACGACACATACGAAGGAATGTGATCCACTGGCGACGACGCGTCTTGGACTGTGCGAACTGCTTTGATGTCATTTTATTCTTTGCCATTACTGTCGGTAGCTTCCTTGGGCTTGGTCAGAAGTAATCTTACCGTGTTCCAACGTGACGACGCGGCGCTTCAGGCGGTTGACGATTTCGACATTATGTGTGGTCAGCAGTACGGTTGTGCCATAGCGGTTGATCTTTTCAAGCAGGCGCACGATGTCCCAGCTGTGCTTCGGGTCGAGGTTTCCGGTTGGCTCGTCGGCAATCAGGATTTTTGGTTGGCGTACGACGGCACGGGCAATTGCCACGCGCTGGCGTTCACCGCCAGATAGCTGGTGCGGAAAGCTTTTTTCTTTACCTGTCAGGCCAACAAGTTCAATGACTTTTGGTACGGTCGTCTTGATTTCGCGGTTGGTCATACCGGCGATTTCCAGGGCGAAGGCGATGTTTTCAAACACCGTTCGCTGCGGAAGCAGCTTGAAGTCCTGGAACACGACGCCGATTTTGCGGCGCAAAAGCGGAATGTGCTTGTCTTTCAACGTATCGTAGTCTATGCCGCCGACGACGATCTTGCCGCTGGTCGGTTTTTCTTCCCGGGTAAGTAACTTGAGTAGCGTCGACTTCCCCGCTCCGGATGTTCCAACTAAGATGACGAACTCGCGCGGTTCGATGTGAAGACTAATACGTTGCAGTGCCGGATTGGTACTTTTTCCGTATGTTTTTGTTACCCTGTCCAAAAGAATCATTTACCGCCATTATAGCATAAGAACAACGGCGTGGAACCAGCGGGAACTAGTAGTCGTATACGTAGTCTGTCTGGACGTCGTAGCAAACGCGGCCGGCTTTGTGGCCGTACGTGTCTACACGGGTTGGGTATTGCCCGTCTTCTGCCGCCGAACGGGACGAGTATGAGTAATAGTCTGACGATCCATCTTTGGTTTTATACTCGACGCATAGTTCGTAGTGGAATACTGGTTTCTGCGATCCAACACGGTAAGAGGTAGGCTCGACCGGACTGAGCGGTGTTTTAATCTTGCTCGTTACTTCTTCGCCTGGCGTGTAGGTGACTTTGTTTTCGTCGACCAGTTTTTGGGCACTTTCTGAGAGTGATGTCAGGTCTTTAAGCGAGGAAGGAAGTTTTGCCTTCTTGTCAGCATATGAGTTGACCGCGTCCGAAATGTCTGACACCCCTTCTTCGACCACCCTGTCTTCGTTCTGAAGCCGTGCCTGCGCGGCAGGGCCGACAATACCAAGCGCGACAGTCGTGATGATCGCGAGCGTCATGACAATCCAGTACAGTCGCGCGACGCCTTTGATCCAGCGCGGACGGAGCGTCCGAAGCAGCGTCACTCCATATAAGGCGGCGATGATGATTCCGCTAATGATGCTCGTTTGCGGCCCGGTGCTGCCCGATGCGTCATTAAGAAGCAGGCTGACAAATCCGAATACCGCGACGATAAGCGACCCAATACCGAACAGTGCAAAGATGACGGCATGAATGATCATGATGACGTTCGAGCCGCTCGAACGTGCGTGCTTTTTTTCAGCAGCGGCGTAAAAGATGTCGGTAACGAGCGAAATGATGAACAGCACGATGACGGCTGCCAGAAGGTACGCGATACCGCCAAGCCAGTAATTTTCGCTTGTCTGGTTTAGCAACTGGCTAACGACAGTAAGGACCAGTCCACTAAGTGACAGTACTGTCCAACCCCAGAACGCGTAGGTCAACCACTGTAGGACTAATAAACCTGGGCCAGGCTTTGGTAGTTCATCGGTGACTACTGTTCCGCTTTGCTGTTGTGCTGCCGGCGCGTCGAACGGGCGTGTTGACATTGGAATGGTTGCCGGCGCAATGTCATCATGAAGTGGATTGATAGGCGCTTTGTCGGTTTGCGGCGTGTCGGCTTTTTCGTCGTTTTCAGTTTTTGCTTCTGGTTCGGAGGGGCTACCGCCCCACGCGCTGCTAGCGCGCTGTTCGGTGTCGTTTGGCGTGGCGGAATCGCTTGAAGCGTCGTTTAGGCTACCGGTTGCCGGCTCCTTGTCAAACTCCTGAAGGTTGTCGTGCTTTTCTTCGTCCGCCATGCTTTTCCCCGCTTACGCTAATCTTGAAATTACTATAGCATAAGCGGTGTACTAACATCCGTATATTCATGAGTCCTTAAATAGTGAGTTTCCGAGGAGCGCCGCTGGTGTGCGGCGCTCCTCGGTGGAAACCCTGTCGACCTAGTGGTGATAGCTCGGGTCGCAGCCCGTCTCGCGCTTCACTGCCTGGGCCAGCTCCTCACGAAGCTGACGCAGATGCTCCTCTTGCAGCTCGATGTCGAACTGGATGTCGGCGGATGAGCGCTCGGTCGGCTCTTCCGGCACGACTGTCGCAGTCATCACGCTGCCGTTCCGTTCAGCCATCTGACGGACAGCTGTCTGCCGTACGGTGCCCGGGTAGACTCCGTACACGTTGTTGACCGCCTCGCTGTCGTGTCTGATGATGCCGAGCAGCAGGTGCTCGGGGCCGATGTAGTTATCCCCGAGCTGCAGTGCTTCACGCAGTGCGAACTCCAGGCACTTCTTGGCCGGTACGGTGAACGGCACATGGGCGATCGGCCGCGTCACGGCGGGAAGCCGAAGCTTCTCGAGGTTCAGGCGCGCGGTCTCAAGTGGAACACCGAGGTCACGCAGAGAACGGGCCGGAATGTCATCTTCCAGCAGCATGAGTGCGACCAGCAGGTGCTCGGTCCCGAGTTGGGCGTGGTGGTGCTGACGTGCCTCCACCTCCGCAAGCGCAATAGTGCGCCGGGCGTGGTCGGTGTAGCGTTCAAACATGGCATTCACCTTCTGTCGTAGGGTTTCCATCGAAGTTATTAAGACTTCGTGGACATACGGATGTGAAGGTACGGTATTTTACTATTTTAGTATATTTAGTGCTATTTGTCAATATCTAAGGATTCGAGATAGCTTGTCATAAAGCCGTCGAGTTTGCCGTCGAGTACCTTGGCGGCGTCCTTGTCTTCGTATTTGGTACGGGTGTCTTTGACGAGGGTGTACGGGTGCAGTACATAGTTGCGGATTTGCGACCCCCAGTTGGCCGACTCCCCTGCCTTCAGGTCGGAAAGGCTCTCAGCATGCTGCTCCATTTGCAGCTGCGCAAGTTTTGACCGCAGAATGCGCATGGCAGTCTCTTTGTTCTGCAGTTGGGATCGTTCGTTTTGAATCGCAACTACCGTGTTAGTTGGAAGGTGCGTTATGCGCACGGCCGAGTCGGTGGTATTAACCGATTGGCCGCCGTGACCACCGGCGCGATAGACATCGATCTTAAGATCTTTGTCATCAATTTGTACGTCGTCCGGCGCGTCGATGTTGGGCAGCACTTCGACTAATGCGAAGCTCGTTTGACGCAGGTTGTCGGAGTTAAAGGGACTCAAACGCACCAAGCGGTGAACCCCGTGTTCACTTTTAAGTTTGCCGTAAGCGAACGGTCCACTGACTTCAAGTACACTCGTTTTAATACCGGCTTCTTCGCCGGTAGAGCGCTCGGCCGTCGTGACGTTCATGCCCGCTTTTTCGCACCAGCGTATATACATGCGTTCAAGCATTTCCGCCCAGTCCTGCGCGTCGGTACCGCCAACGCCTGCCGTAATACGAAGAATCGCGTCGTGGTCATCATACGGGCCACCATAGAGCAAATCCTTTTTGCGTGACGCGAGCTCGGTTTCGAGCGCGGTAAGCTGTGAATCGAACTCGGCTTGCATCGATTCATCACCCATTTGCATAAGTTCAACAATATCGGCAACCTGCGCTTGAAGCGTCTGCCATGGTTCAACAACAGCCCGGAGTCCAGCCGAGTGTTTGCTTAGTTCCTGCGCGTGCGCCGGGTTATTCCATACTTCGGGAACAGCCAATTGGGCATCAACTTTCTGTAGGCGCTCAGCTTTTCCGACCACATCTAAACGCTCCATTGCCTGGTCGATTGATTCTCTTAGGGCTTGGGCGCGTTTTTCAAGGGGTTGCATTCCCTTTATTGTATCATTTGGGCTGCCCACGGTTGGACATCACTTATCCGGTCTTTGTCGTAGTCAGACTCAGGAACATCGAAGCTAAGCCGAGCATGGCCGTTTTGGATTGCCAAATGGTACGCAAGACGTAGTTCGTCAGTCTCGCCGACGCACTCGAACGGCTTCATAATACCGTCGACACCAAGCAGTCCTTTGAATGTCTCGGTCAGCGTGACATCCGCGAACAAGTCTTTAGCGAATACTTTGACCAGTTCGTCTTTGGCAACGAAAGGCGCGAACAGCAGGAACGAATTAGCACATTTTGGACAGTTGCCGCACCATGTTAGGCGCGCATTATCATGTCCCTGTTTGTAATTCGCGACATTGCACGAAGAGAAACTTTGGCCATATTTAACCCAAGCATGTTCTACGAATAACTGAGCTATTTTAAGTTCACTATAGCCACGCAGAGGCGACCCGACATGAATGTCTGGTGAGATGAAGCGTCGAATGTAGTCTGCGTATAGATTCTCGGCTGCCCATGTTTTCGACCATTGGTGCATGACCGGGTAGTCACCTATGTATGCGTGCGGTTCTTCGCCCTCGCGGCCAATCGCTGCAAGTACAGTATTTTTGCCACGAAGCACCGCGTCGATGAGCGCATACGAAAGCGTGATAAATGTGACCGGCACATGGCCGTTTAGCGCCCCTTTTGCTTGTTCAGATAATAAGGTATCACGGTCGATGTGACGGTATGGTGTTACGAGTGTTCCGGGAAGACTATCAAGTACCGCTGGGTGGTTGGCAACCTGCGACAAATACCAGGGGGTAAAATCAATGCCCTTTTCTTGAAGCAGGCTGGCGAGGAGTAGCGAATCCTTACCACCGCTTTGTAGCGCGATGATTCCCTTGCCGCCATACGGAAGCGCGCCGCTTGGTTCATTGGTGGTTGCCGTGAACTGCGCGATGTCTTCTGGCATTAGCCCGTTCTCGTACACGAACTGGCTCAGGCCATTACGGTAGACTGACGAGAAGAAGTCGGCCTGAGCAGGTGTGACGTCGTGACCTTCGAAGCGTACTGTTTTTGTCGGGTAGCATTTGTAATACGAAATGCCGGCTACAACGAACGCTAGAAGGGCGACTTTTTCAAATAGGGCTTCGTCATACGATGAGCTAGTATCGAACTGGACGCGTTCATAAAAACGAATTGTGCCGTCAAAACTATATTCGAACGTTAACAGTCTGTTTGTTTTATCAAAGTTATAGTGTTCGAAGATGAATTCACGGTACGGCGATTGGTAGCTCATAGTTCAGCGACAAGGCTGACGAACTGTTCGCCGCGCTCGGTAAAGTTATTGAACATGTCAAAGCTGGCGCAGCCTGGACTAAGAAGCACGACGTCACCAGCTTCGGCTGATTCATATGCACGCCGGATAATATCGGCAAAGACCGTGCTTTCCATAATTTCGTAACGTTCGCTTCCAATACCTAGTGCGGTGAATGCGTCAGCAATTCGGTTCTTAGTCTGACCAATAAGAAGCGCTTTTTTGACCGTCGTATCGTTCGCGATATACCCTCCCAATTCTGAAAAATCGGCTTGTTTTTCGTACCCTCCGAGAATAATTATTTTCGGGTCATTGAATGATTTTAGCGCGGCGATACTCGCGGCCGGTGCCGACGAATAGCTGTCGTCATAGAAGCGTACTCCCCCGACTTCTCTCACGAACTTAATACGATGCGGCAGGCCAGTGAATGAACCGATACCCTGTTTCAATACTTCGGGGTCGGTCACGTAATCTTGGACGGCAGCGACGGCTGCACTGGCGTTCTCGACATTATGCGGCCCAGGTAGCTGTATGGTCGAAACGACATCCCCAAGCTCTATCGGGTACTCTGCTTTTCGGGCAGACGACTGTGAGGCGATTTGAACCGCTATTTGGTTGTTACGGTTAAATACCGTCAGGTCATCAGCTGTTTGGAACCGAACGATATTAGCCTTCGCTGCCACGTAATCATCCATTGAATCATGGACGTTCAAATGGTCTGCCTCAATGCCTAGCACGACGGCGACTCGCGGACTCTTTTTTATATCCCAAAGCTGAAAGCTCGACAATTCGAACACGACGATGTCATCCGATTTAATTTTCGGCAGCTCAGTAAGCGCCGGCGTACCGATATTACCAACTAGGTGGACGGTTTTTCCGGCGGTCTTAAGTATGCCTGCTATCAGACTGCTAGTCGTTCCCTTGCCTTTGGTACCAGTGACGCCAATGATCGGCGCAGGACATTTAGCGAAGAACTCGTTGGTCGGACTCCAGACCTTTTCGCCATACGGCAGCTTTTTCGGGTTGACGCCTGGAGAGCGGATAATAAGGTCAAATTCACCTAGTTTCGCGAACGCGTCTGCGCCTAATATGGTAGGTACTCCGTCCGGCAAACCGTCAATTATCTCTCGCTCGTCGGCGATGGTCAACGTATTTTCGGGCGTACTCCAGTACTCGTAACTAGCCCTGCCCTCTTGCCCAAAACCGGCCAGCGCTATATTCATTACGTTACTGTTCCTTTACCTTAAACAACGTTTCCATCTTATCACTTAGGGCGACGATCTCGTCCTTTTCTTCGCTACTGACTGCGGCGAGCACCCAGGTATTTGCCTCCATGAACGATTGCGCAGTATGTACCATTTGGTCGCATGTGACGGCACGAATGGCATCCGGTACTTTTTCGTATTCCTTGACTACGCCGTCGGCGAAGTAACGGTTGGTATAAAAGCCCGAGATTTGCGATACGGTCTGCGCGCCCATTTGGTAACGGCCAAGTGCGTATGACTTGGCGGCTTCGAGTTCCTTTTCGGTTACATTGCCTTGGCAGACGGCGTTGATTTCGCGAACGAAAATGTCGAATAGTTGATCGGCCGTTTCGTGGTTAACTTGTCCACCAAAATCCCAACTTGAATCGTAGAACCCAGCTGTCGTGTCTGAAAATACACCGTAGGCAAGACCTTTGGCGCGGGCTGCGCCATATATACGTGAATGCATAGTACCGGTCAATATATGGTCAAGGCAGTTCATAGCTTCAAGTTCGTCATCGTCAAGTTCGCGCGGCACCATCATTGACAGTCCGAACGTAATGTTCGATGCCTCCTTGCGGCGGATGATGGTTGGGTTACCACTTGAAAGTTCATCACGTGGTACTTCAAACCGTTCACCCGGGCCAAGTTCCCATTCTTCAAGCATGCGAATGATCTCTTTTTTTCTGCCATACAGCTTGCCGGCAATGACGAACCGCATATTGTCTGCCGTATGGGTACGCTTGTAGTGCTCTTTAATGTCTTTTAACGTCACATTATTGATAGTCTGAATGCGCTGCCAGAACGTCAGGATGTCCTCGCCTAAAAGCTGTTGGATCTTAGGCCAAAGCACCCTACTGTGATTATTCAGGTAACCGGTAAGTTCAGAACGAACATTGCCCTTTTCGGCTTCAAGCTCTTCGTTATTGAAGCGCGGCTGGCAAATCGCCACCTGCTGTAGTTTCAATATCCGATCCCATTCAAAGTCGGCACAGTCGGCAATATAAACCATTGAAAGGTCGCTTGTGAACGCATTGTGGTACGCGCCATTCTTGGTGAACTCAGCTTCGTATTCATGTTCACTTTTGAACTGAGCGTTGGCTCCGAACGCCATGTGCTCCATGATGTGCGCCGTCTCGTAAATGTCCTTGTGTTTGACATAGCGATTACCAGCGCGGAACTGGAACTGGAAACTCATGACGGTCGCGCCAGGAATATCAACCAGCAAGCCGCGCGCGCCGTTCTTTAATCGTACTTCTTGTGTCGTATGCTTCACTGCGATGATTTCGTCTTCCTGCCCACCCGTTTTATATAGTTGACCCTGTCGGGAGAGCGGTTAACGTCGGCCTTTCTTTTTGTTCTGTCGTTGGGTTTTCTTTTTCTTTCGAGCCGCGTTTTTGACGCGAGCAGATTCGTTGGCCGATTTGACCTTTGTAACCTTAAAATCGTCGTCACGGTTGGTTTCGCCGCTATCGATTTCGTTCACACCACGCTCAACTGCTCGTTCGGCGAGTCGCGTCAGCTCGGTGTCATGATCTTCATGGTCAGCGGCAATAGCGTCATGCTTGTGCACATGCATGATCGCACGCAGCACTTCTTCGCGCAAGGTTGCCTGCAAGCCGTCGAACAATTTTTGCGACTCCGACCGGTACTCGACTAGCGGGTCTCGCTGTCCGACGGAGCGCCAGTGAATACCGTCGCGTAGGTGCTGCATGTTTTCAAGGTGCTGCATCCAAAGCGTGTCGAGTACCTGAATGTAAACGTCACGTTCGACCTTGCGGAGCATTTCGGCTTCGACTTCGGTTTCCTTGTGCTTATACAGCTTTTCAGCCAGCTTTAGTCCGGCTTCAAACCGCGCTTTGTCGCGTTTTTCTTCTGCGACTAGCTTCAGGTCTTTCTCGTCGACCGGGAAAATGGCGGTAAACTCGTCGTAAAACTTTGGATTGTTCTTAGCTGGAAGGATCGTGAGTTGACGGATCATCTCAGTTATCAAACGCTTGATTTCAGGTTGGATGTTGTCACCTTCCAGAATCTTGCGGCGCATGGTGTAGACGACACGTCGGTGGCGGTTAATAACGTTGTCGTACTGCACGACATTCTTTCGGGTGTCAAAGTGGTAACCTTCAACGCGCTTCTGGGCATTTTCAAGCGTCTTTGATACGGCTTTGTTCTGAATCGGCGTGTCTTCGTCGACCCCAAGACGGTCCATCAGGCTAGCGATGCGCTCGCCCTGGAAAATCCGCATAAGATCGTCTTCGGTACTGACGAAGAACTGTGTCTCGCCTGGGTCGCCCTGACGGCCACCACGTCCACGCAGCTGGTTGTCGATTCGACGCGATTCGTGTCTTTCACTACCGATCACTACCAGTCCGCCAAGCTCAACCACTCCTTCACCAAGCTTAATGTCGGTACCACGACCGGCAATGTTGGTTGCCAGCGTAATCGCACCTTTTTCTCCGGCTTTAGCAATGATGGCCGCCTCGCGTTCGTTGTTCTTGGCGTTCAAGATTTCGAACGGAATCTTTTCTTTCTTCAGGTATTCCGCAATCATCTCGTTCTTAGCGATGCTAGCCGAACCGACTAGCACTGGGCGACCTGCTTTGTGGTGTTCTTTAATGACATCGGCGACGGCTTTTAGCTTGCCTTTTTCGGTCTTGAAAATCAGGTCTTCCTTGTCGTCACGGATAACAGGTTTGTTCGGCGGTATCTGCACGACATCAAGGCTGTAGATCTGCTGGAATTCCTCTGCTTCGGTGAATGCCGTACCGGTCATACCAGAAAGTTTGTTGTACAAACGGAAGTAATTCTGGAATGAAATCGTAGCCAAAGTCATACTTTCCGACAACACCGGAACATTTTCTTTAGCTTCGATTGCCTGGTGCAGCCCTTCGTTGTAACGACGGCCTTGCATTAAACGACCAGTGTGCTCGTCAACGATAATTACTTCGCCGTCATTCGTCACGACGTAGTCTTTGTCGCGCTTAAACAGCGTCTGCGCCTTTAGTGCCTGGTCCATATGATAAACAGTGCGAACGTATTCAGGGGTGAACAAGTTTTTTATGCCAAGCATTTTTTGCACGCGCTCGACACCTTCGTCAGACAGCGCGACGCTACGGCGTTTTTCGTCCAAGATGTAATCTTTTTCCTCAAGTTTGGCAGCAACTTTAGCGAACTGATAGTAACTATCCGGGTTTTCGGCTGCCGGTGCGCTGATGATAAGCGGCGTACGGGCTTCGTCAATCAGAATACTGTCGACCTCGTCGACGATCGCAAAGTTTAGTTCGCGCTGGCGAAGCAGCTCAACATCGTCGACCATGTTGTCGCGAAGGTAGTCGAACCCGAATTCGTTGTTTGTGCCGTATGTAACATCAGCGGCGTACGCTTCTTTACGTGTGACCGGACGGAGTCGGCGCATGCGTTCGTCGTCGTGAGCTGCGTTGTCGAAATCTGGGTCGTAAATGAAGCTTGCGTCGTTAATTATGACACCGGTCGAAAGCCCCAAAAAGTGATATAGTTCGCCCATCCACGACGCGTCGCGTTGTGCCAAGTAATCGTTCACGGTAACCACGTGAACGCCCTTGCCTTCGAGTGCGTTTAGGTAGGTTGGCAAGGTTGCGACTAAGGTCTTACCTTCACCCGTCTTCATTTCGGCGACGTTGCCCTGGTGCAAGGCCATGCCACCAATCAACTGGACATCGAAGTGACGCATACCAAGTACGCGCGTTGACGCCTCACGCACCAACGCGAACGCGTCGGGCAGAATGTCGTCGAGTGTTGTTCCCTTTTTAGCCAGGCGCTTTTTCAGCACTGCAGTCTGTTTTGGCAGATCTGCCTTCTTCATATCCTTGTATTTGTCAGCTAGTGCGTTGACGGCAGCGACCTTCTTTTCGTAGCCG